>NZ_JAWLID010000011.1:0-161197 GCF_033042495.1 Vibrio sp. EA2
GTAATCCGTAATCCGTAATCCGTAATCCGTAATCCGTAATCCGTAATCCGTAATCCGTAATCCGTAATCCGTAATCCCAATTGTTTGCTCTAGCACCTAGAACCTAGGGCCCTAGGACCTTATAATCCTAAGATCTCTCAACCTAAGATCTTAAACTATGCGTATTAGTCCAGCTCGTCGCCGCCGATGGAACAATATTCTTATCCTAGGTGTTATCGCTTTTATCGTGATCTTAAATGCGCCGATGTGGATCAAAACCTACTTATTACCGCAAGAGGTAGATCCTTATCCAAATTTGCTGCGCTCTGATCACGAGGTAAGTGCGATTTACTATAGCGGTTGGGAATTGGATCTTAAAAATGGTCAGTGGCAATCCAATATTCACGTTAGCATTCCCTCTGAAGAACTTGTGGCTCGCTGGCAGTCACTTGAAGGCACCGAGCTATCCGAACAGCAATACGAAACACTAAAGTCACGGCTTGATAAACCTGAAACGATTGAAGTTTGGTATCAGGGGATCGATGAACCACAGCGTATCACCTTCTACCGCCTTACGGACTTTTGGTTATTTAAAAACTGGCAAGAGAAATGGATTGCGATTTCATTGGATGATGGTTACCTCCTTCCTGAGTAATATGACTGCTTGAATCATCTCTGTATTTATTCACTTGTTTTCGATTATGCTAGCCGAGCAGATTAATAAGAATAGCCAAATGAATGGAGCGAACAATGCCTGAATTACCTGAAGTCGAAGTCAGCCGTATGGGAATTACGCCACATATGCTCGATCAAACGATCCAGGCGTTTGTGATTCGTACCCCTAAGCTACGCTGGGATATCCCTCAGGAACTGAAACAGCTTGAAGGGCAGGTTATTCGCGCTATCCGTCGCCGTGCCAAGTACCTGTTGATTGATACTGATAAGGGAACCGCGATTGTGCATCTGGGTATGTCGGGCTCGCTACGTGTGCTTGATGCCGATTTTCCTCCGGCTAAACATGATCATGTGGATCTGAAGCTGACTAATGGCAAAGTACTGCGCTATAACGACCCGCGTCGATTTGGAGCGTGGTTATGGTGCGCGCCGGGTGAGTCTCACACAGTGCTTGATCATATGGGACCTGAGCCGTTAACTGACGAATTCAATGCTGAATATGTGGCAGAAAAAGCGCAAGGCAAGCGTGTCGCTGTAAAGTCGTTCATTATGGACAACAAAGTTGTTGTCGGCGTTGGTAATATCTATGCGAATGAATCCCTGTTTAAATCTCGGATTCATCCAACCAGACCCGCAGGTCAAGTAACGGTAGAAGAGTGGAAGTTACTGGTTAGCAACATCAAAGCCACTCTAGAAATCGCAATAAATCAAGGTGGTACTACGCTCAAGGATTTTGCTCAGGCAGATGGTAAACCTGGATACTTTGCTCAGGAACTGTTGGTATATGGTAAAGCAGGAGAGCCTTGCCCTGAATGCGGAGAACCACTGCAAGAGCAGAAGATTGGACAGCGTAATACGTTTTTCTGTGATGAATGCCAGAAGTAATAGTTTTCGCTAAAAGTGCTTTGAAATGAGCGGATAACAGAGAAGCTGAAGCCTGAAGTAACCAAACATGGTTAAGTCAGGCTTGTTCATTAATTGCGTTTTTTGCTGTGCATCGCGTCCGCAACGATTTTTGGCACGAATGCACTGACGTCTCCACCATGAATAGCCACTTCGCGGACGATTGTCGATGAGATAAACGCATACTCTTCGGCCGGGGTGAGAAACACACTCTCTAAGCCAGGTAATAAACGTCGATACATATTGGTTAAACCGAATTCGTATTCAAAGTCTACTGTCGTTCTCAGGCCGCGTATTAGCACGTTCGCATTAACATCGCGTGCAAAGTCCACCATGAGTCCGGAAAAGCCTTGGGCAGTAACATTGTCTAGATGTGCGGTGACATCTTTTACAAAGCTGACTCGCTCTTCCAGGGTAAACATGGTGTTTTTACTTGGACTTTCGGCGACCGCGACAATGACTTCATCAAACATATCAGCCGCACGTTCGATCAGGTCGAGATGGCCATTGGTGATTGGATCAAAGGTGCCTGGGTAGATTACTCTTTTCATTTTTCTATTTTCTTATAAAGCTCAAGGTACTGCTGGGAAGTATAACTAATATCGAACTTTTCGAGCTTTTTAACCCCATTTTGTATGAAGCTGGCTCGTTTTTGTTCGTCTTCATAGAGTTTCACGATTGCATCGGTTAATGCATCGCCGTTTCCGGGTTCGATTAAAAAACCGTTGTAGTCATGTTCAATAATATCCGGGATTCCGCCTGTGTTCGCACCAATCACAGGTAAGCCCGCAGACATCCCTTCTAAGATCACTGAGCCCAGTCCTTCTGTGTATGACGGGTGAATTTGCAGATCGGCGGCGCTAAACCAGTCACCCATATTCATTTGTTTACCTTCAAAGCTAACGTTATTAAGTCCGCTAGCTTGTTGCTCAAGAGCAGGTCTCTCTGGACCATCGCCGAGTAAACAGAACTGTATGGGCAGGCTGGATTCTTCGAGTTTTTTTGCCGCTGAAATGGTGACATCAAACCCTTTATGTTTAAGCATATTCGCGGCCTGAATAACCAAAAACTTGCCTGCGAACCTTTTTTTAATCGATTGAACCGTTTTCTCGTCACTAGGGTACTGGACAGGAGAGCTCGGGATTTTATGTGTCTGTAATGCGGGATAGGCATCATTAACACGCTGAACAATCTCGGTACTTAAACCGACCACTGCTGCTGCTTTGGAATAGGCTAGATTTGCTAACCATTTCTTTTTTAGAGCGTTGTCTATACGGCGAGTGACAATATATGGCGTGCCATACAACATATGTTGAATCAAGGCCCAGTAAATCGCTCTGCCTTCATGTACATGGACCAATGCACAATGTTGAGTTATTGGCTTTGCATGAGCTTTCGTAAAGTGTGTCGCGAGCACCAGCTTTACGTCTAGTTGACGGACGGAGTCAGCGAAAGGGCTTTTAGGGTTGGCGACAACAGTGAGGTCATAGCCTAACTTAACTTGCTGTTTGATAAGCTGAAGCGTCTGGTTTTCACCACCGTGGTAGCCCGACGCTAAATTCACGTGGCAGATATTCATGCTTTGACCTTTTCGCTCTGAAGGTTAGTTAGCACCTTATCCAACATGGCAATGACAGACTCGCTGGTAATTCTTTCCATCGCTTTTTCGTCTTGGACTCTGGTACGCCAGTCGACCTGAGAAGGCTGTTTTTGGGTTTCCGACCAAAGCGCTTCAGTGTAAGCAGAAACGACGTACGGACGATAATTGTAAGGCCCAGTGCGTTCTGGATTATGATGCGCATAAAGTCCAATAACAGGAGTACCCATGGCATTGGCCATATGTGTTGGCCCAGTGTCTGGCGCTATGACAACATCCGCTTTATCGAGTAACGCCAGCATTTGCTGCAGCGAACTTTGACCAATGAGATTGGTAACTGGCACATCAAGCGCGTTCTCAATATCACGACCAAGATCTTTTTCAACTTGCGCAGGACTTCCGGCAAGAATGACATTGAGATTATTCGCCATGGCATGATGAATCACATCTGCATACCCTTTAGCGGTCCAATTTTTGTAGGCCTTACTTGCACCAGGAACAATGACTACGTTTGTTTTTTCGTTGGATAGATGCTTCGTCGCCCAGTTTCGTGCGTCATCATTATATTCCAGCGACCATGATGGGGTAAATTCAGGCACACCAAGCGTAATCGCAAATTGGCGTAAGCCATCTAAAACATGATTAGACTCAGGAGACGGGACTTTAACGTTTGTGAACAAGCGTTGCCCATCCTGGCTTCGCTTAGCATCAAACCCAAGCTTGTATTTGGCTTTGATTCCTACCGTTAGGAGACTGGCTCTGATGGCATACTGCATGTGTAATAAGGCATCAAAATGTGTGCCTTTAAGCAGCTTCCAGACCCTTAGATATTCGGAAAAGCCATTCTTTTTGTTAAACACCACGACGTTGATATTTGGAATCGATTTAAGCAGCTCAGCTTCTAGGGCACCAGTAATCCACGTGATCTCTGTTGTAGGCCAGTGCTTTTGAATCGCTTGTACAACTGCGATGGTATTACACACGTCGCCAATCGCTGAGAGTCGTAGGATACAAATTTTCTGTGGTGGTTTATTAAAAAGGCTCATGACTCAGAAGAGGTTTGTTATTTATCTCTGAATTATGCAGTTGCATCAAAAGAATGTATACCCAAATAACCCTGAGTTGCGTGATTCGGCGAGCCGGTATTTTAGATTGGTTATGCAACAATTTTAGTTTCATGTGGTCCAATCGTTGAGTATTGGTTGGGGACTTTATTAATTTTGATTGATCTAAACACAGGGTTTGGTCAAAAAGTTGAACTAGGGCGAATTTTTGGTTTCAAAAGCACAAAACGGAGTGTTAGTTGTAAAAATTAGGTCATGTTTTGCTATTATTATTTTTTTTATTATTAGAGAAAATCTAAACATTACTTAACCTTATGTGCGTAGAGTCATATTTTGGTCTTTGCTATAAGGAAAGTGATTGATACTTATCGTAATTGGTGGATATATAAATGACAAACGTGGCTGTATTTGTTCCACACAGAGCACAATTTGGCAACATCACAACGCAAATTCCATTGCTTTGCGCCATAAGGAAAGAAATAAAAGACGCAAACATTACGATTTATACCAAGGCCAAAAGCAGTCAGCTTCTTGTTTGTAATGGACTTGCAGATAACGTTATCAATTACAAAGGCTGGAATATTTTAAAAATAGTATCGAGTATCAATGCGAATAGATTTGATAAAGTATTCAATATTTACTCGGGTTCAGAACGTGTTCATGCGGCACTGCTGCTGGCGAAAACAAAAGAAACATACGCATTTAGTAACTCCAAGTTTTTGAATAAATGTGGTTTATACAGCAAGCATGTGTTCACTAAAAAAGGGAAGCAATACATCGCAAAGAACAACTTAGGTTTAGCTAATGCTGTTTTTGGTACCAACTACGACACCACCATTATAGGGATGCTGGGGTCAGGAATCGCGACAAAGAAAAGCTCATTAACGTTGGTGCCAGCCGGTGGCGCTGGTGCTTTTAAAGTCTGGCCAATTGAAAAGTACTGTGAAGCTGCGAAAGAGATCTATCTTAAGTCAGAAAAGATTGAAAAAGTGACTGTTATTCTTGGTCCTCAAGAAAACTCGAAGTCAGCAATTGTAGATAACTTATTACAAGACATCCCATACGAAATAAAACATTCTCCCTCTATTTCTGAGCTGGTCGATATTGCCCATGAGTCTGCACTTACGTTATCGAATGACTGTGGTCCATGCCATATATTTCAAATGATGAAGGTTCCAATGGTGATGATCTGGGGGTGGGATACCAGAGCTGCGTCTCCAACATCCCCCTATTATGTACTACCAGATTGGTATCACAGCACTAATAATTCTTGGTGCGTGTTTCCGTCTGAGTGTAGTAAGTCTATAGAATCTATATCTGTAGAAAGGGTAAGTAGCTTATCTTTGATGGAGTTGAATCGGCAGGCTCAGGTCTTAGAAACCGCATAGTTTTGCTCAGGCTACGCGGGGGCGATGGATTCAGCGCGTAACTTTATATGTTAAAAGGCTTCGCACCGTTGTGCGAAGCCTTTTGTATTTTATCGAATTATGTGAGTGATATTATTTTTGCTGTTTCTTTTCCCACGCTTGTTTGATCAACTGATAGTTCATTTCCATAATGTTATTCACGTCCAGCGGTGCGACTGACTCACGACAGGCCGCTCTGAATTCGTCGGATTTAGCTTTGTCTGCCCAATGGCTCATTTCCTGTGCGAGTTTTTCAGTCGAAAAGTCAGATTCAAGTATCGAGCTCACTTCGTCGTTCATCACCTCTTTTGCGCCACAGTCGACGGTGGTAATCACCGGACAGCCGCTCGACAACGCTTCAATGGCAGTAAACCCAAATGGCTCGTACTTCGTCGGAAAGACATAACAAGAAGCCATGCTAAAGAAAACTTCCGGATTGCTTTGTTTCCCTAAGAAGTAGCATTTATCTTCAATACCAAGTTCTTTTGCTAGGTCTTGGTACTGTTGAGGGTGCTGTTCATTCCCTACAATGACTAAGCTTGCCTCTTCTTTCAGCAAGCTAAATGCCCTGAGTGTCGGCTCCAATCCTTTGCGGTGATAGCCCGATCCAAGAAACAGAAAGATAGGGTGCTTGTCGTTTATTTGAAGTTTCTGTTTTAGTTCAGCGACTTGTGGAGCGCAGTTTTCACGAGAGAAACGGTTCAGATCCACCGCGTTATGAATCGTGGCGATTTTATCCGGAGAGACCCCGTAGTCTTCCATGATTTCGGTACTGCTTTTATGCGAGTTCGATACCACGAAAAGGTTATCGTCAGACGTCAGTGCTTTACGCTCGATATACATGGAGACGCGATCCCTTGGTGTCGGCTTCTTGTCTTTTCTCAGATCGACGATATGCTTGCGTGTGCCGCCGCCAACGCGAATAAGATCGTGTGTCCAGGTTTTCCCCAACGCATAAACAATGTCATAGTCATTTTCATTGACGTGTTTTTCAACCTCTTTTGCGAATCGATAGGCTCGATGCGCTTTACCAATGCTTATCGGTTTTAGTTTGACAAATTTAATCTTTGGGTGACTTGGCTCTTCGTGGGAACGGCAAATAATGGTGACGTCTTCACCTTGTTCGCACAGGTATTTGGACAATTGATTTAAGAACAGTTCTGTACCGCCAACCTTAGCGTGACGCATGTGAATCAGTGCAATCTTCATTATGAACCCTAAAGCAGAAAATGGTGTTTATGTTAGCTTAAACCCAAGTTTACCAAAGGTCCTTCATTAAAGATGCTGTTCCGGGTTTATTTTTAAGCCAAACAGCTAGCTTGTTCCCGTTTCAGCTTCATTGGTACTCATGTAGAATACGTCGCGTGAAGGTTTAGGCGAACATTCAATCATGGGGCGACATGAACAAAAATAGCGAAAAGGCTACCGGAAAGCCTGGTCAAACAGGGTTAAGGCGCATCTACAATGCGACTTTTTATTCCGCTCAAGGGATAAAAGCGGCATTCAAACATGAAGCGGCCATCAGACAAGAAGTTGGCTTATTAGTCTGCGCTGCCATCATCGTATTTTTGTTGGATTTGTCTGCGATAGAGCGTGTTTTGATGTTTGGAAGTGTCGTATTGGTGCTGATTGTCGAGTTACTTAATTCAGCTATCGAAGCCGTGGTTGATCGTATCGGCGTTGAGAGACATGAATTGAGCGGCAGAGCAAAAGACATTGGCTCGGCTGCCGTAATGGTAGCGCTAATGCTAGCCGGGTTCACTTGGTTAACGATCCTCTTCTTTTAAGGAACAGAATGAAACTTTTTAAGCACGGCAATACTCGAGTTTGGTATGACGAGTCGGTAATTTCAGAGCCGGAAAAAGCGCTGTTTGATATTGAATACTGGCAGAGTCTGAACGCCGTTGTTGGTAGTGCAACTGGGCGTGGAACCACTTGGTTTGTCCAACTTGATACCATGCAAGCCGCGCTGCGTCATTATCGACGTGGTGGTTTGTTTGGAAAGTTAGTTAAAGATAATTACTGGTTTTCTAGTTGGGAAAAGACTCGTAGTGCGGCGGAGTTTCAGCTCTTACTTACGTTAACGGAAGCGGGTGTGAACGTACCTAAGCCCATAGCAGCAAGAGCGGTCAAGACAGGCTTAACCTACCAGGCGGACTTACTCAGCCAGCGTATACCAAATGCCAAGGATTTAGTAAGTATCCTCCAAGAGCAGGCTTTACCAGCCGAAATGTACCAGAAGATTGGACAAGAAATTGCCAAAATGCACAACGCTGGCGTTAACCATACCGATTTGAATATCCACAACATTCTGATTGATGTCGATGAGCAAGTGTGGATTATTGATTTTGATAAGTGTTGTCAACAAGCAGGTTCAGAGTGGCAAAAACACAATTTAGACAGATTGTTGCGTTCCTTTCGTAAAGAGCGCCAAAAACGCTCAATTCATTGGCAAGAAGATGAGTTTAATCATCTTCTTGCTGGATATAAGTAACAGATGATTGGCTGAATGGTACGACAATCGAAATAAAAACCAGTCTGCGCTTTCGTTCTTATTTTACCTCGCACCTCATGTTTATGGTTTCCCTGATATTTTTCCCACAACATGAGCCAATGAGCCCACCCGTAGACTAACTCTTGCTATTAAGAATCCTAGCGGCTATATCGTTGGTAATGGATAAACCTGGATGATCATCATCAAAGTAGAGTGGTACCTTGTCTCTAACGGCGTAGCACTGACTCTCATCACAGAAGAAGTCTCTTATCTCAACAGGGTGTAATCCCGGTTTAAAAGTTGATTTAGACATAAAAGAATAAAACAGTTGATTTCGCTTTTCGTAGTACGAGACGTCGACAGACGGAATATTTGTTAGGTCTTTTTTCTGCATGTATGCCTGGTCCACCAGGGTTTTTATACTAATCCCCATTTCTGGCACAGGCATCATTAAATACACTTCCTTTCCCTGTTCAAGAAGAGTATTTACCGTGAGTTTTAGTGATTGTAACACTTGTTCTTTTCTTTCGTCAGAATAGTCATTGGGTAGGTCAGGATAAGAGTGTTCATTACCACCGAATAAGTGAGCCGAGTATCGGTAGGCAATAACAACATTTTTGATTTCATCAGATGATGAAACAAAACTTACGACATCGTTAGTCCAATTCACACAATCACTAAATTCTTCGCTTTGCATATACGATGGCGGACACCCTGACATTGTGAGCTGGATAAGATTTTTACTCTCTTTTTTTAATGGTTCAGATAACGAGAATGCTAGCTCTGAAGCATGACTATCACCTATGATGGCCCATTCTGGTACCCCAGAAGAAAAAGTACAGGCATCCTTCGGTTGTTGCCCTGTATATTTAACGATATGACATTTGGATCGGAACGGACTCATTTGTGTTTTTTTGCTTAACTTTCCATATAGCTCTACGAGTTCCGGCTCTAAAGTGCCTCTTGTTGGAAAGCCATTTTCTTCTGCGATGAACTTGGTTGTACCGACCAAAATTAGAATTATCCACAAAGGTTTACACTGAAGAAGGAGGCGTTTAGCAGAATGTATGTTTTTAGTAAATCGGACTTGTTCCACGGTATGGTAACTGAGCCCACCTAATAATAGACTCAGTGCGATTCCAGCAAACAACCAGAGCGGAGTGTTTAAGTTCAGTTTGTAGAAAAGAACCACGACAGGCCAGTGCCACAAGTAGATGGAATACGAATATAAACCTATCTTTTGGACTACATAAGAGTCATTTACTCTGTTGTTTTGGTTTGCCCATAAAATAATGAGTGCACCGAGTGTGGGGAGCAACGTTACTAAGCTAGGCCATACGTAATCTTTATTTATTACCAACGCAGTGCTTAAAACTAGCAGCCAACCTACATACGCAGGGTAAGGTCTCCTCGGCTTGTAAAGAACCGCCCAAGAACCTAAAAGCATCTCCCAAGCACGTGCTGAAAGCATAAAGTAGCCACTTGTATCGCCACTAGATGACACATATCCGCAGTAAAATAAACTGATTAGGAGTAATGTATTGATAGCGATTGAAAGACGAGCCCTCGAAAATAGCTTCAATACGATGCCAATGAAGATCGGGTAAAGTAAATAAAACTGCCATTCGATAGAAAGTGACCATGTGTGTAATAACCACTTTTCTCTCGAGGCAGCAGCAAAGTATCCCGCTTCACCTAAATAAACTTGGTTTGATAAGAACGTTAAGCTGTATCTGGCATGCTTGGCTAGCGTCTCATACTCTTCTCCAGCAAAGTAAAACCAGCCTAAGGCTAATAATGCAATACAGAGAAATGCGAGCGCAGGTACAATACGGTTTAATCGTGCTATGTAAAAATTGATTAATGATGATAGGTTTACCTCCTCTCTTTGGAGGATTATTTTGGTCATTAAAAAACCTGAAATGACGAAGAACACATCAACGCCAACAAAACCTCCAGGCACCCAAGTGGAATTAAAATGGTAAACGACAACTAAGATTACAGCTAATGCTCTTAGTGCATTGATATCTTTTCTAAACTGCATATTTTTGGACTTGGGACTACATTGATGAGCTTTTACAGGTAGGTTTGAGGTATATCTAACGCTACCTAGCAGTAGATCATTACTCGTGAGTTCTTGATGAAATTCATAGTATAAATGAAAGCATCACTTGTTCATATAAGGTATATGGGAACTTATAGACCAAAACTGGTGCAATATCTTGGAACCGAAAAAACAAAACAGGCCCTGAGTTGGATAATGAGATTATACCAATCGTAGTCAATGATTGGTTACTCTAGTTGTTAAAATGCTCAATAATTACTTTGTTTTTCTTGAGCTTGTGCTGATGATAAGGCTCTTAATCCTTCAACTTGAAGATACTTAGGTATATAAGTTCATTTAGAAAGTAATTGCGGTAATTACTCACTGCTCTACAATCTCACCCATCAGGTTTAGATAGTAAATCAGTGTTTATGTTTTAGGTCGCTGAGTTGCAGAATGTTGGACTCTATGGCTTCATTTTTAACTAGGACAATAAACGACTGATAGACCTTCACGTTGGAAATTACTCAAATGAAGATATTAGTTACTGGCGGTGCGGGCTTTATAGGCTCTGCAGTTGTGCGTCATATCATCAATCATACTCAAGACTCTGTTGTTAATCTCGACAAGCTAACTTATGCCGGGAATTTGGAGTCTTTGGCTGAAGTGTCTGACAATAAGCGTTATGCGTTTGAACAGGTCGATATCTGTGATCGTTTCGAGCTAGAGCGTGTCTTTACAGAACATCAACCTGATGCTGTTATGCACCTCGCAGCGGAATCTCATGTTGATCGCTCAATTGACGGTCCTGCCGCTTTTATTGAAACTAATATCGTTGGTACCTACACCCTTTTAGAGGTTGCTCGTGCATATTGGAATCGGCTAGATGCAGATGGCAAGGCGGCGTTTCGCTTCCATCATATTTCAACAGATGAAGTATATGGAGATCTAGAAGGAACAGATGATTTGTTCACTGAGGAAACTTCTTACGCGCCATCTTCACCATACTCAGCCTCTAAAGCGTCAAGTGATCATCTAGTGAGAGCTTGGCAACGAACGTATGGCTTCCCGACTATCGTCACTAACTGTTCTAACAATTATGGTCCGTATCATTTTCCTGAAAAACTGATCCCATTAATGATTTTGAATGCGCTAAAAGGAAAGCCGTTACCAGTATATGGTGATGGTATGCAAATTCGTGATTGGCTATTTGTTGAAGACCATGCAAGAGCGCTATACAAAGTCGTGACAGAAGGCGTCATTGGTGAAACATACAATATTGGTGGGCATAACGAAAAAGCTAATATAGATGTCGTACAAACTATATGTGAATTGTTGGAAGAGTTAATACCAGAAAAACCTCAAGGTATTGGACATTACCGAGATCTTATCACCTTCGTTAAAGACCGCCCTGGACATGATGTCCGCTACGCAATTGATGCCTCTAAGATTGAGCTTGACTTAGGTTGGACTCCGCAAGAAACGTTTGAAACAGGCCTGCGTAAAACCGTTATGTGGTATTTAGATAACGAAAATTGGTGGCAGCGTGTTTTAGATGGTTCGTATAGCTTAGAGCGCCTCGGCAACTAATTGAAAAAGGTTTGAAAATGAAAGGTATTGTACTTGCGGGTGGCTCTGGGACTCGACTTTATCCAATTACACGTGGTGTATCAAAACAGTTATTACCAGTGTACGACAAGCCAATGATTTATTACCCATTGTCGGTGTTGATGCTGTCTGGTATTAAAGAGATTTTGATCATCACGACTCCAGAGGATCAAGAAGGCTTTAAGCGTTTACTTGGAGATGGGGCTGATTTTGGTATCTCCCTTACGTATGCAGTTCAAGAAAAGCCTGAAGGTTTAGCACAAGCTTTTGTCATCGGTGAAGAGTTCATTGGTGACGATTCTGTTTGCTTAGTGTTGGGGGATAATATCTTTTATGGCCAAGGTTTTACTCCGATCCTTAAAAATGCTGCGAGCTCTTTAGAAGGAGCGACGGTATTTGGTTATCAAGTGAAAGACCCAGAGCGTTTTGGTGTTGTGGAGTTTGACGACAACATGCGAGCGATTTCTATTGAAGAAAAACCTAAGGTGCCAAAATCAAATTATGCGGTTACCGGCTTATACTTTTACGATAACGACGTTGTTGAGCTGGCAAAGCAAGTGCAGCCATCTGAGCGAGGTGAACTGGAAATCTCTACACTGAATCAAATGTATCTGGATCGCGGTAAGCTAAACGTCAAACTACTCGGGCGTGGTTTTGCTTGGTTAGACACCGGGACCCACGCCAGTCTACATGAAGCTTCTTCTTTTGTTGAAACCATTGAGAATGTGCAGGGGCTGAAGATCGCGTGTTTAGAAGAAATTGCGTTTAAGAACGGTTGGCTCAGTCAGGAGCGGCTACTAGAATTAGCAAGCCAACTGGATAAAAACCCTTATGGTCAATATTTAAAAGCATTGGTGAAGTAGCAATGAAATTTGTCAACATCATGAACGATGATAAATTCACCGCCGACTATTTAGATTTTGTAGAAGAAAATCTAAATTTTGATGAGCATGTTTTTTTTATATTTCGCAGTCATCATAAGTTTCCAATAAAGACACATCCGAATGTTTATAGTTATAGTAAAAAAGAAAATAACTTTTTTGACTACCTAGTGTTCTTAAAGAAATTGGTTCAGCATGGCAGTAAATCAAAAAAAATCATTCTTCATGGTTTGGTGAAGTTCAAAGTTGTTCAACTACTTTGGGTGTTTAGATTCCTGTTACCTAAGTGTCATTGGGCTATTTGGGGAGGAGACCTTTATCGTAGAGAAGAAAACTTACTGACGCGAAAAGGTAGATATCGAGAGTTTTTTAGAAAAAAAGTCATCAAAGATATGGGGTATATCATTACCAGTATTAAGGGTGACTATGAAAATGCAGTTAAATGGTATGGCACTAAGGCTCCATACTTATCTTATTTTATGTACCCAGCAAGCTTGTACCACGATGTAGATGTCCCTGAGAAAAAAGACGATAAAATAACTATATTAGTTGGTAATTCAGCTGATCCTTCAAACAATCATGAAGAAGTGTTCAATATCATTAAGCCTTATATTAATGACAAGGTAAGAGTAATTTGTCCATTAAATTATGGTGGTAAAAAACACGCTGATAAAATTACTAAACTTGGTTCGAAACTGTTTGGTACTTCATTTGAACCAATTCTAGATTATATGAAGTATGATGACTATATCTCTTTGTTGTCTACTGTAGATATTGCTATTTTTAACCACAACAGGCAACAGGCAATGAGTAATATTAGGGTGCTGCTGGGAATGGGTAAGAAAGTATATATGAGAAAAGAAATCTCATCTTACAGAACATTGACAGACCTTGGTATAAAGGTGACTGATGTCAAAGATTTTTCTTTGGGCCTTTCTGAGGAAGAGAGTGCTAACAATATTAATATAGTGAAGTCTTATTACTCAAAAGAAACGTTAGTTAGTAACCTGAAAAATATATTTAGTTAACAGGAATCCGAGCTTTAAGTTAAATACATTCCATTATTTAAGGTACGTGATATGGATAGAAAGGTCATGATTCTTGGAGCCGGAGTGTACCAAGAGCCATTAATTAAAAAAAGTAATGAACGAGGCTATCAAACGATCGTCGTTAGTCCGATGGGAGACTATCCAGGTATAAAGTTTGCGGATATTTATTTAGATATTAATACCACGGATAAAGATAGCATCCTCGATGCCGCGAAATACCATCAAATAGATGCCATACTGACGACAGGAACAGATGTAGCCGTTCCCAGCATTGGGTATGTGGTAGATTGCATGGGCTTAAAGGGGCCAAGTTATCAGAGTGCATTAAAGAGCATGGATAAGAGTTTGATGAAAAAAGCTTTTCAAGCTGGAGGAGTGCCAACTGCTAAGTTTGATATATCTACATCTTTAGCTAATGCGGAGAGACTTGCGGACGTTATAGGCTTCCCTTTAATGGTTAAAGCATCCGATAGTTCGGGGAGCCGTGGGGTTCATAAAGTCGAAAGCAAAGAAGAATTCTATAAATCTTGGCAAGCCGCTTTTGAAGTTTCTCGTAATAAGAAAGTAGTTATCGAGGAGTTCTTAGATGGTGTTGAGTTTGGAGCTCAAGCCATCGTCGCGCGTGGTCAGGTGATCGATGTTGTCTTCCATAATGATACAGTTACTCCTGCTCCGAATAATGCGCCTATAGGTCACTCTGTTCCGTGTTCACTACCAAAATCTGCCTTAGACGAAGCAGAAACTGTCGTAAAGCGTGCGATAGAAGTATTAGAGATTGATGATACGGTATCGAATGTTGATCTGATGCTTGTGAATAATAAACCATATATTATTGAAATTGGTGCTCGTATGGGAGCTACTTGTCTTCCGGAAAATGTTGAGTATTACCTTGGTATCGATATTTATGGCTTATTGCTCGATATTGCTTTAGGAAACGACCTAAACTACGAGCCAGCCGAAAGCCTGGTAGCCAATGCTGCAAGACTGCTGTGTGCTAAAAGTAGTGGGGAATTGTTATCCATAGAAATCCCAAATTCAGTCAAAGAAAATCAGAGCCTGATTCGACTCAAACTGGATAAAAAAACGGGGGATCAAGTCTCTGAGTTTAAAGTTGGCCCAGATAGAATAGGCGAAATATTGGTCAGAGGGGAAACGTATATTGACGCTGAAAGATTGGCTGAAGAAATCGCAAACCAAATAGCGGTGAATATAAAGTAATGTTCAAAAACTATAAAAAGCTTTTATCCAGTATCCTGCTTTTCATACTTATCCCCCTTCCAAGTTACGGGTGGGGAATTCGTTTGAGAGGTAGAATATACAAGAGAATTCTTGGTAGATGTGGTGATAACCTAGCTTTATCCAGCCTTGTTAATATATACAACCCTAATAGTTTAAAGTGTGGTGACAATGTCTATATTGGCTACTGTACTTATGTTGGGGACGGTGATATCACTTTGGGGGATGAGGTCGTAATTGGACCTTACGTTTCTATAACAGGTGGAAACCACTTATTCAAAAATGGCTCGGTTAGGTTTGGTGGCTACGAATATAAACCAGTTTCCATCGGCAAAGGAACTTGGGTCGGTGCTCACTCTTCGATTTTAGCTGGTGTTAAAATAGGTGAAGGCTGTATCGTGGCTGCGGGATCTGTAGTCAATAGTGATGTTCCTGACGGTGTCATTGTAGGTGGTGTCCCTGCTAAAATCATCAAAGATAATGATCCCAATTCGGGTTTCGGCTCCGTAGAGCAAGCTGGTATGACAGGACATCGTTAATAATTCAGCTGAATATTCACCTGGATAAAAAGTTTACTGAAGAAAGAAAAATGATCGAATTTAACCGCAAGCCTTATACCGGAAATGAAGATAAGTACATTACGGAAGTAATGAAAAAGCCTATTCTTTCTGGTGATGGTGAGTTTACTCAGAGGTGCCATCAGTGGTTCCAGAATCACCTTGGCTGTGCCAAAAGCCTGTTAACTCCGTCTTGTACGCATGCGCTTGAGCTGGCTGCTCTTCTAATCGATGTCAAGCCAGGTGATGAGGTGATCATGCCTAGCTATACTTTCGTGAGTACGGCAAATGCTTTTGTTCTGAGAGGGGCTAAAATCGTTTTTGTTGATATTCGTCCCGATACGATGAATATTGACGAAACACTCATTGAGCAAGCCATTACAGATAGAACTGTCGCTATTGTTCCTGTTCATTATGCCGGTGTTGCTTGCGAAATGGACACCATTATGGGTATCGCTAAGAAACATCACTTATATGTGATTGAAGATGCGGCTCAAGGTGTAATGTCTAGCTATAAAGGTCGCCCACTTGGCACGATTGGGGATATTGGTGCTTTTAGCTTCCATGATACGAAAAACTATACCAGCGGTGGTGAAGGTGGTCTGCTGATTGTTAATAATTCAGAGTTTGTAGAACGCTCTGAAATATTGAGAGAAAAAGGCACTGACCGTAGTAAGTTTAAACGAGGTATAGTAGATAAGTACACTTGGGTTGATTTAGGCAGCAGTATGTTACCTAGTGAGCTTCAAGCGGCTTATTTATGGGGGCAGCTTGAAGCAGCCGATAGGATCAACGATAACCGTTTAGCATCTTGGAAAAGGTATCGTCGTTTGCTATCTGATCTTGCCAATGCAGGAAAAATATCGCTACCGACGATTCCTGACGAGTGCACGCATAATGCGCATATGTTCTATGTTAAGCTGTCCGATATTGAAGAGCGAACCAGGTTTATCAGCTTCTTAAAGGAAAGAGGCATTGCTAGTGTCTTTCATTATGTGCCATTGCATAGTGCTCCAGCAGGAGAGTGCTTCAGTCGGTTTGTTGGTGTAGATAACTACACAACTAAAGAAAGTGAAAGAATCGTTCGCCTACCATTATGGTATGGAATGGAAGAGCAGCAAGTCGATGCGGTTGCAAACGCGATAGAAGAATTTTTCTCATCGAACAACTAGCACCGAGAACTATCCATTTCAAGAAAGCGGCTGTTAGCCGCTTTTCTATATCTTCTCGACATTAACTCTTGATAAGGCTGATAGTTCGATTTAGCGCTCCACGGTTATCGTTTAAAATACATGAAGTTCTGGTTGTATATCGTTGGCGTGTTTCAGAGCTCTTAAATAGTTGATTGACACGCTCGGCTAACTCCAATTCATTAGATATAACTAGTAAACCGTTTTCTGCCAGAAAGCTATTCACTATCTCTACGAAATTAAAGTAACTCGGCCCTGTAATAACTGGCACGCCAAGTGCGGCTGGTTCCAGAACGTTGTGTCCGCCAACTTTATCACCAATTAGGCTTCCACCCATAAAGCAGACATCGGCTGCGCCGATCAATACCAACATTTCACCCATGGTATCGCCGAGGTAAACTTGAGTTGACTCAGCTACCTGTGACTGTGAGGTACGACGAATGGTTTCAAAGCTATGTTGCTGACAAAGTTCAAAGACGCTATCAAAACGCTCCGGGTGTCGAGGGACTAAGATCAGCAAAGCATCAGGACATGATTCTAGTACTTTCTTATGGGCGTTAAGTACTTGCTCGTCTTCCCCTTTGTGCGTGCTGGCCGCTATCCATACGGGTCTGTGTTCGCCAAGTGCAGAGCGCAGCTCTTTACCCTTAGCTTTTACTTCGTCTGAGATCTGGATATCAAACTTTATTGAACCGGTAACTGATAGCTTATTAGTATCAACTCCTAAGCGAGAAAAACGCTCAGCATCCGATTCGGTTTGGCACAATACCTGAGTAATTTTGGGATGCAAAAGGTTAAACAAAGGCTGTACTGTGGCGTAGTTGCGGCATGACTTTTCTGAAAGGCGTGCATTAACGACAGTTATCGGTATTCCGGCGTTATATACAGTATTCAGGGTATTTGGCCAAAGCTCGGTTTCAATGATCAGCATTTGCTTTGGTTTTGTTACTTTTAAGAAACCTTTTACCGCAAAGCTAAAGTCGATTGGCATGTATCTGTGTTCGACTAAATCACCTAACTTTTCTACTTGCTCGGCCCCGGTACTGGTTGTCGTGGTAACTAGAATCGCCTGTTCAGGATTCTGTTGTTTTAACGCTTTTATTAGTGGTGCGGCAGCGATGCTTTCTCCGACAGATACGGCATGGATCCATATTGGGCGCTGGTCAGTGTTCAGCTTAGGCGTGATACCGAAGTGTTCTTTCCAGCGCGAACCAAATTTAGGTTTGTTTGGTTTACTCTTATACAAACCAAACAAAAGAATTGGCGACGCAAGTGCCAGTAGTACCGTGTATATCAGTCGAATTAACATGAGCTAATAGTAATCGCTTCGAGCTTCTGGATACTGTCCAACACTTGTTTTGGAGACAACTCTGTCAGGCATTTTAGGTGGTTATACTGACATTCACGCTGAAAGCATGGACGGCAATCGATATCGGTATGAACAATCTCAACCTTCTCCGCAAGCGGTGGCGTGTATTTTGGTGACGTTGAACCATACACAGCAACTACGTTGCAACCGACGGCTGCCGCGACGTGCATCAAGCCTGAGTCGTTCGCCACTACCGTTTTACATGCAGCCAGTAAATCAACGGCTTCAATCAAACTGGTTTGTCCGGCTAGAACATGGATATGCTGTTGGAGCTGTGGCGGAACCAGAGCTCGAATGCCGTTACATGTCTCTAGATCTTTTTGCGAACCGAATAGCCAGATTTGATGGCCTTCTTTACACATTTGTGTCGCAACTTCCGCATAATGCGTTTCTGGCCACTTCTTCGCTGGGCCAAACTCTGCGCCTGGACACAAGCCAATAATCGAGCGTTCTTGATTCAGATTGAACTTCTCGATCGTGGCTTGTTGCTCTTCATTGTTGATAGCGAGGCGAGGGCGAGGCAGCGTCTCTAATCCACCGAGAGATGATGAGTCGACCATTTCCGATTGTGGGTAAGCCAATGCCACATAACGTTCCACCATGTATTGGAACGACTTCATGTTAGGACGAATGTCATTCAGCAAACCATAGCGCATCTCGCCTTTCCAGCCGGTGCGACGAGGTATGTTAGCAAACCAAGGTATTAGTGCTGATTTAGCTGATTTTGGCAGAATATAAGCGTGGTCGTATTTCTTCTCGCGTAGCGTCTTACCAATTTCACGTCGTCCCAGAAGGTTAAACTCACCATGACCAATCGGCATTTGTATCGCTTGGTTTACCTCAGGCATACGCTCTAAGATTGGTTTACACCATCCGGGAGCAATGACATCAATTTCGCTTTCAGGGTTCAGTTGCTTTAAAACGATGTACAGGGATTGCGACATCACCATATCGCCAACCCAAGAAGGACCAATAATTAGAATTTTGTTTTTCGACATGTTGATATCACTTCTCTTTAATAAAGCCATGCTCACGCATTTCACTGTATGGATTGCTGCCATCTTCCTGAGTACGCAGTAGACGCAGGGTCCACATGTATTGCTCTGGCTTTTTCGTTACAAAGTACTCAACAGCTTCATTGAGTGAGCGAGCATCGTCGCTATCGGTTTCCTGCAGCTTCAGTGGAGGCATGAACTCAATACTAAAGCGACCGGTGTTCGGATCAAGTGAAGCAAAAGTAGGGATTACTTTGGACTTTGACAGTTTGGCCAGTTTTGTCAGGCCTGGCAGGGTCGCCTTTGTCGTCGCGAAAAAGTCCACAAACTCGCTGAGTTCTGCGCCATGATCCTGGTCTGGCAGGTAGTAACCTAAGTAACCGTCTTTAATCGATTTGATGAAGGGTTTGATCCCTCCTGAACGCTCATACACACGGCCGCCATATTGCACGCGCTGGCGATGCATGAGCCAGTCTGTAACAGGGTTCTTCTGCCTTTTCGCCATTGCAGAAACAGGTAAGCCTTTTGAGGCAAGTAGTACCGCAGGGATGTCAATCGACCAAGAGTGTGGCACTAATAAAATCACTTTTTGATTTTGTGCAGTGAGGTCGAACAACTGTTCTGAATTTACGAAGTCACACTTTGATTGCAGCCACTCTGGTGAGCGTAAAGAGACCAAGCCAAATCTAAGCGTAAATACACCGGCGGTGTAAAGCGTTTTGTAAGCCAGTTGCTCACGTTCCTGCTCACTCAAATGTGGGAAACACAAGGCTAAGTTTGTTTTTACGTTGTTGACTGAGTTTGCTTTAGAGTTAACCAAACGTGATGCGAGTACTTTTGCCAACCATTTGTGAAAAGAGAGAGGTAGCAATGCAATAAGGACGGAGCTAAAAACAGCGAGCCAGGTTCCCCAGTATTTGGGTTTGAGAAAGGAACGCTCAAACTCAGGGTTATAGGCTTTGGGATCGAAATCATCACGTTTATTGGTCATGGGGTGTTTAATTACCTATACGTAGGGGGACGAGTGATTTAAATGCAGATACAGGAAATGATACAGGCTATTGAGGCTGAGTAAAGGTGGCTGGTCGTAATACCCGCCACCCCATAATTGCAAACAAAGATACTTAGCGGTTTTGGGTGGCTAGGTATTCGGCCACACCTTCAGCAACCGTCTTGAACTCGACGTCACAGCCTGCTGCGCGTAGCTTAGTCAGATCGGCTTGAGTGAACTCTTGATACGCACCTTTAAGGTGTTCAGGGAAAGGAATCGTTTCGATTTCACCTTTACCGTGGTGAGTGATCACGCCTTTCGCGACCTCTTCAAACGACTCTGCACGTCCAGTTCCGCAGTTAAAGATGCCTGATACGCCGTTTTCAAAGAACCATAGGTTTACTTTGCATACATCGCCGACGTAAACGAAATCACGTTTAAAGGTCTCGCTACCTGCGAAGAGTTTCGGGTTTTCACCTGCATTCAGTTGGTTGTTTAGGTGGAAGGCTACCGATGCCATGCTGCCTTTATGATCTTCACGAGGGCCGTAGACATTGAAGTAACGGAAACCCGTGATTTGAGATAGCGTCTCGCCGTGAGCTTCCGCGTCTTGCCATAGGCGACGAACGTAGTTATCAAACTGCTGTTTTGAGTAACCGTAGACGTTAAGAGCACCTTCGTATTCACGCTCTTCAACAAAGGTATCTGTTTCACCGTATGTGGCTGCAGAAGAGGCATAAAGGAATGGAATTTCACGATCTAAACAGTAATGCAGTAGCTCTTTTGAGTACTCATAGTTGTTCAGCATCATGTATTTACCATCCCACTCGGTGGTTGCAGAACAAGCACCTTCATGGAAAATTGCTTCGATCGGACCGAAATCATCACCCGCCATAATTTGGGTAAGGAAGTCGTCACGATCCATGTAATCTGTGATGTCCAGATCAACTAAGTTCTTAAACTTTTTACCATTTTTTAGGTTGTCGACAACCAGAATATCGTTCATACCAGCTGCGTTGAGAGCTTTAACAATGTTGCTGCCGATCATGCCAGCACCACCAGTTACGATGATCATAGAACTTCCACCATAGATTAAAATTTTCTCAGGAATTTTAGCAAGAAATGGGAGGAGAGGGAAACAAGATCCTAGGTTAGAGGATCCTAGGCCCTAGGGGAGATCGTTGGAAGTTTTGGTGAACAAACGATAAGTCGGAGAATGCGGTTTTTGGAATACGGAATACAGATTACGGAATTTACAACAAACTCCTCCGTAATCTGTAAGCGAAGCGCTCTGTATTCCAAAACCACGAATGCAAAAACACCAATAAACACAGATATTTCAGCACGCTTTTCCTAGGACCTCCGGTTACTCCGACCTATTCGGTCTTTGATACCAAGGGTTTCGTTCATCAGTCAGCTCTATCAAATTATATTTACGATTCATTTTCTGACCACCATCACGCGTTAGTGGCTGCCAACTGAAGTTTGCTCGGTTGTTACTTGGCTTAACTGTCATGATGTCGTATGGAATCGAAATATAGAATCCTTTGGTAAAGCTACCTTCACCAAACTCATCAGCTGACAAGTCACTCACAGATGCAAACACGCCAGCGATTACGCCGCTCTTGAATTGCTTGGCAAAATTCAGCTGAGCACCTTTATCTCCACCTAAGAATTGGCCAACATCCAACTGGAACATTGTATCAGACAGGAACTCCCATTGCGGGTAGTAGTAGCCAGATACAAAACCAGTGAAGCCTTTATCAATGACTTGGAATGGATCACCATATTTTGGAACGTTCTGCCATTTATCAGTGTAAACGCCAAAGTAACTTTGTGGGTCACGTTGAGAGATTAAGTTAACGTCAGCACCAATGGCCCAACTTGAACCTTGAGGGCGATATAGTAACTCTGTACCAACACCAGCAAACATACTCTCTAGGTAACCGGCGTAGAACTGCTGATCTAGTGTATCTGAGTATTCCTGGAACCAGGTTAACTGCAGGTTCGACATGGTCACGTCATGCTCGTTTTTGTAGGCACGAACCATGGTGCGCACACGAGGAATCGTTGTGCCATCTTCCGGAGTAATATAGTTAAATTTGTCGTAGTTGTTATACCAATCCCAGTATAGCGAGCCGCCTAATTCTAGGTTATCGGTTAACCAGTAAGAGGCACTGCCAGTCAAACCGACGCTGAACAGATAAAAGTCTTCTGCACTTCCTAGTGTTTGAGTTACATTAGGTGCAAACCCCCAATCGAAGCGTTCAAAACCATTATAAGTCACTTCACCCTGTAGTTTTTGGTTTGATGTTGAAACTGCATCCTCGATTTTTGCATCGACGTAGTTTACCTGTGCGTAATCGCGATATTTATCTTTAGAGATAACCGTTTGGTTTGTGACTAAGCCACCATTTCGCTCATTAATGGTAAATGTATCAACACTCTCTGGCATTTGGTTGGCTAATACGGCAGCCGCTTTTTCATGAGCTTCGTTGCGGTCGCGGTACTTTTTCTGTTCACCGACAATCGATACCGTATCATCCTCCGCATAGATTTTGGTATTTTGATAACCCGCGATTTTATCTAAGTCTTCAGTAACACGCTCCCAATCCACCTGAGAAAGTTCTGCCGGTTGGTTATCTTCCACTTTTGGTGTTGGCGTATCACGCCAGAAAGATGGCATGTTATTGAAGTTAGTGTATAGGTTAAAGCCTGCTACTAGTGTATCCCCACGCTCATAACTTAAGCGTAGATCGGCCATATGGCCCAAGCGGTATAACACACCGACGTTCCATGGAGTGTGCGGAGTCATGTCTACGCCACCGCGAACAACAGGAAAGTCTTCACTGTAGTCGTTGCTGTCATATTCCAGTTTAAAGCGTAGTGGAGCGTACAAGGTTTGGTATTCTACACCACCGAAGAAAGCCGCAGGACCTTTAAACCAACGCTCAAAATCTACGCTACCGCCATTGCCTTTGTAGTCAGAAGGGCGGTCACAGAAACGGTCAGACACTTTGCAAGCCGGGTTAGTGATACTATCGCGAGTGCCTAAGTAACCCCAGCCCATACCTAAAGTAAAGTCGAACGTACCTAAGTTAGGGTTAGAGTAACGTTTGGTTGCAGCAATAAACTCAGCATCAAATAGTCCAGTGCCAGCAAAATCACGCACACCGATAGAAAGCTCTGGTAAATACTGAGATTCCTCTATGAGACGAACTTTAAAGTCGACACCTTTATCGGTGTATTTTGTATCACCAGAAAAATCAGGGTCACTACTGTAGAATAAGTCATTGACTAAGGTGTAACGTAGGGTTGTTTCCAGCCATGGCATCACTTGTAGAGTGACATTGTAGAACTGATACTCATTACTGAAGGTGGCGGAAAAATTAAATTCACCTTCTGGCGCCATACGACCAGTCGGCATTTGCATCAGGCCTACACCGCCAAAATCCATCTGTGATGGTTGTAACGGTGGTGCTTCAAATGGCATATCTTGAGCCCAAGCTAATGCCGGACCCATTAAAGAAAGGGTTAAAGTATTTCTAATCAGCGTCATAGCGGGCTCTTGATTGAGGTTGGTTTCAGTTGGGTAAGCAACTTAACAATATCCTGATCCATTTCTGAGGTTTCAAAGTTCTCAAACGGAATGTAAACCATAGTCAATGGTGGCAAGTAATATTGTGTCGTTAGCCAGGAACCGTGGTGTGGCTGAACGACGTTACCATCTGGATAAATCAAAATGGGTGGGTATGCCAGTTCACCAACCTTGTTTTTTAGGTTGGTAATCTGTTGTTTTAACGGGATGCCCGCTTGTTCTTTAACCGAGAAAACGTTATCTAAGTTACCAAGATAAATGACTTTTTCTTCTCGTGGCATGGATACAAGAGAGAACTCACCGTCGATCAAAGGGTTTTTAAACTTATCCAAGCGAATGTTATCTAGATCAACAGCAGAAAATACGCGCGGAGCAAACTGATGCTTTGTGACGTATTTATAAAAAGGGTGTGCGACTAGGTTATGCTGAATCATTTGGTTTAACACCGAGTTTTTCAGCGCAGTCGATTGACGTAATGCTTGTTCAGAGCCGTCAAATAACGTTGTTCCCAGAGGATATTGTAAAACTAAGTTTTGCTGTTGTGCCTGTTTTAGAGCATCCAATAAACGTGCTGGCTGTTCGAATTGTAACTGTTTGTTCACACCAATTAATTCAACGTTTAAAGGTGATGCGTTAACTGGGATAGCTTGAGCCGAAACAGGAGCAATATTTGTGCTTGCCAACAGAGCAAAGCTCAATAAAGGTAACAGTCGTTTACTCATCATTTGCTGTATCCTTTCAGAATTGTTAACTCGATAGGCACCATATTTGGCCCTAAATGTTGGCGGGTTTTCACGACTTGCCCTTCATCATTTACCCAGTAAAGGTTTTCGACGGTTTCCGATAGGCTAGGGAACTTAACGGATTCACGATACACATCGGCCGAAGAGGAAGACACTGGCGTTGTGACCACTTCTTTACCTTGATAAGTTCGCGTGATGTGAGCATGAAAGCCGTAACGATATTGTTCAGCCCAATCATAAGAAAGATCATATTCAGTATTTGATGGGCTATAAGCGGGTACTTGACCATAGACGCCAGCAATATTGTTATTCTGTAGATTCAGTGTTTTTACTATATGGCCGTTTTCTGTTACGACCATCGTTTTGTCTGCACTAACCCACTTCAATAGGGTTTTACCGGTAAGAGGGTTTTGCTCTGCGAAGGCTAAAACGACGAAAACTTGCTTTTGGTCACCCAGCTTTAGGTAGGCGCTGGCGTAAGGTATGGTTTCAATTTCTTCAGGTGTCAGTTCTACATCGATATAATTACCATAGGCTTCTTGAACGGTTGCAGACACATCATTGAATTTTTGAGTACATCCGAACATAAGACTGACGGCAGGTAGGACTAGTAGCAGGTGCTTCCACTTTTTTGCTCGAAAGATATTCATGGTTCCCTCTTGAAAATAAAATCGCCCTGAATAATTCAGGGCGATTATCTACTCAATACTTAACTAAAATTAGTTAGTATTAGTATTAACAGTGGTTGTTGTAGTATCGCTATCTGTCGCTGCTACTGCTACAACAGTTGCTGCTGCTGCTGCACCTACGCCTACTGCAACTTCACCGTTAGCAAGAGCAGCTGCTTCGTTAGCGTTACCAGCTTCAGTTGCTGCGAATGCTGTTGATGCGCTAAGAGCCATCAGAATAGCCAGAGCTGTATTCTTCATTATTTATCCTTTTTATATCCGGTATATATAAAACATCGATGTTTTGGAGCATAAAATCATGCCCACAAACTATTCTAGTTAAAAAATCATCAGCATGTAAATAGTTTCGTATCTATTTGGTTGTTAATTTTAAGAAAATAAAGAACCTAGGAATACAGGAAGGTCCTAGATCCTAGGGATTAGGTCCTAGGATTACTCGCTGAAACTTATCCGCTTTATTAACCATTTGTATTTGTTGGTTTGGAATACGGATTATAGAGTACTGAAAAGTAAATTTTGTATTTGTAATACCAACAAGATCCCTCTAGGACCCCAGAGCCTGGATCTTAGTAAGCCCTTGACATCAGGTTTGGGTGGTTGAAAAGTAATCCGTAATCCGTAATCCGTAATCCGTAATCCGTAATCCGTAATCCGTAATCCGTAATCCCAAGCGACAAATTACTAACTTGACGTTTACCTCGATAGCCAGAACTCTCTCCACCTAGACCTTTTCTAAAAACGAGTATCCCATTCTTACATTCTAGACATATTCGCCCTCTTGCTGTTTACTGTCATTCCATGCATAATTTGGCAGCTTTGTAGGGCACTTTAAATCATGATTTTTTGGTTTAATGTCACAAGCTAAAGGCTTAAATAAAAATAGTTATATAAATAAACCGAGAAATGAATCGGTAATCAGCGAACAGTGGCTAACGCGTAAATGCCGCAGGGCGGTAGCGTGGAACGCGAGATATTTAACATGCCTTACTGCTCCTTTTTAGCGCTGCGGTAGGTCGATACCTAGGGAACAATTACGTGATTAATAAACGACCATGGCTAGGGGTGTTGAGCGCAATCAGTTTAGGCTTGTGCTCTTTTTCAGCCTCGGCTAATTTTTATTCCGGTGCGTTATTGAGCTACTCTAACGCCGAATATCACCACTCCTCCTCATCTTCAGTAGCTGAAGGAAGTCCTTTTCTTCTTCAAGCGCAAGCTGGCTACTTCTTCAATGATTACCTCGGATTCGAAGCCCGTTATGGCACCTCTCTCGAACGCGATAGTGGGTTAGCTGTCGATAGCATTGCCGCTGGCTTTGCCAAGTTTAATATTCCAGTCTCTGACCGAGTCGCCCTATACGGATTGGCTGGCTATTCCAGTGTGCAAATCGATCAACAGAATGTTGGCTCTGGTAAAGACCAGGGCTTTAGCTTTGGTATGGGGGCGCACTACGCCCTTGATAAGCAAAGTGCGGTTGTCTTTGAATTTATTGATAGCCTCGCAGAAGATAAAGTTCGCCTGAACGGAATCTCTCTTGGCTTCCAGCATCGATTTTAATTAAAAACCTAGCGCCTAGGTCATTGTGTCTAGGTTTTTCACTTCATTATATTTATAGCGATTGATCATGCTTAAAGGATATTTCTCCATTGCGGTTTGTTTATTGGCCAGTATGTTTGCACCATACACGTTGGCGCAAAACCCAACCCCAGAACAGCTACAAATGTTTAAGAGCTTACCAGCCGATCAGCAACAAGCATTGGCAAGTAAATATGGTATTTCCATCCCATCAGCCTCCTCCCAATCAACGAACTATCAAAACCCTCAGGTGATTGAGCCTCGTAACCCCGCAAACAGTAGCGCTCAAAATGGGCAATTAAACCAGCAAGGCCAACCAGATCAGGATGAAGAGTTAAAACGTTTTGGTCTGGACCTGTTTGCGGGGTCACCAACGACCTTCGCGCCAATTAGTGATGTTCCTGTACCAGCGGATTATACGGTTGGAGCAGGTGATGAAATCGTTATCCAGCTATTTGGTAAAGAAAACACCACTCACCGTTTACGTGTTAATCGTGCTGGTATCATCAATTTCCCATCATTAGGCCCAGTACAAGTGGCGGGCATGAGTTTCTCTGAAGTACGTGACTCGCTAAACCAGCGTGTACAAGAACAAATGATTGGTGTACGCAGCGACATTTCATTAGGTGAAATGCGCACCATGCAAGTGTTTGTTATGGGTGATGCGTACAAACCGGGCGCGTATACCGTGAGTGCTCTGTCGACGATTTCTCAGGCGATTTACTACAGTGGCGGCTTTAGCGAAAGTGGTGCTCTGCGTAATATTCAGTTGAAGCGTGATGGTCAAGTAATTCGCAATCTAGACATGTACGACTTACTGCTAAAAGGTGACGCTCGTAACGATGTACGCTTAATGCCTGGAGACGTAGTATTTATTGGCTCGGTGGCGCAAACCGTTTCAGTTGATGGTGAAGTTAACCGCCCTGCGATTTATGAAGTAAAACCGGGTGAAACCTACAAACAATTAATTCAAATGGCGGGTGGTTTTACTGCCAACGCCTTCTTTGAACAAATCAATATAAAACGCTACGGCACTGAAGGTAGCCGAGAAGCATTAACGCTGAACTTTGTTAACTCTCAAGACCAACAAGCGAAAGTCAAAGTGGGTGATGAAGTCAACGTGCTAAAGAAAAGCGAAGAGTTAACTCGCTATGTTCAAATAGAAGGTGATGTGCGCCATCCTGGTTTTGTTGAATGGAATAATGGGTTACGTATCGCAGACCTTTTTAACTCCGTTGACTCTTCTTTTAACTCAACAGCAGACGTTAATTACGCCGTAGTCGTACGAGAAATTAATCCTCAACGAGATATAGAAGTTCATCAAGTTAACCTTGCCAAAGCGATTCTGTCGCCAGGCAGTAAAGACAACTTACAGCTTAATTCTCGTGACCGAGTGCTGGTCTTTAACCGTTTTAATAACGAAGACTTAGATAACCTTGCTGAGGAAGATGTTGTCACCAAGGCAAAAACACTTGAGGAAGCTCAATCACAGGCACAGCAGGATCTTAAGCAAGAACAAGAAATCTTGAACGCTTCGGTTGCTGTCACTGCGGTAGATAGTAAGTCAAAATCTAACGACCGTAGAACTAAGATTATTTTCCGCGGTAAAGAGATCACGAAGGAATACTTTGAAGCACTTAAGCAAAACACTCGCAGAACTTTGCTTGCGCCTGTGCTTCTACAGCTTCAGCAGCAGTCTAAACTCGGGTTAGCCCCACAAATTGCAGAAGTGTTTGGCGAAGTAAAACACCCAGGTCGTTATCCAATTACGCCACGAATGACAGTCTCTACGCTATTAGAAGCTGCTGGCGGTCTAACTTACAATGCCTTTACTATCAATGCAGAACTTGCCCGTACTGTGGTTAACAGTATTGATGAACGCGCTTCTATTGATGTAGAACGTATCGACCTACGCAAAGCGATTCAGGGCAGCACTGCTGATGATGCGATTATCTCAGGTCGTGACCGTTTAAATATTTTAGAGAAGCCAAGTGTTAAGTTGCAAAGCACAGTAACTTTACAAGGTGAAGTTCGATTCCCTGGTACCTACACAGTGAGTCAGGGTGAGACACTAGGACAACTACTGGAAAGAGCTGGCGGTTTGACAGAGTTTGCGCATCCGCAAGGTGCAATATTTACTCGTGAAGCACTACGCCTACAAGAGCAGAAACTGTTAAACGAGTACGCTGCTGATATGCGTGCAGAGACTGCGAAGAAAACCTTCCGTGCTGACAGCAACTTAGGCTCTGTCATTTCTGACCCAGAGAAAACCCTGAAGTTTGTTGAAGAAGCAAGCCGCAGTAAAGCACTTGGCCGTATGGTGGTTCAGTTAGATCGTATCACTAAAGGTGAGCGTTCTACCGACTTTATGCTAGAAGATGGCGACTTCCTATTCGTTCCAACCTTCCGCAATACCGTATCCATCATGGGCGAAGTTCAGGTTCCTATTACTTATCTACTAGATAGTAAGCTGGATGTGGACGATTACCTGAACAAAGCGGGTGGCGCTAAAAAACAAGCGGATGAAGACCGTATCTTCGTCGTACGTGCTGATGGCTCTGTGTACAAACCAACATCGGGCTACTGGTTTGGTAATAACAATGAAGAACTAAGTGCAGGCGATACCATTGTTGTACCTATCGATACGGACTACCGCGATGCTCTAAGCACCTGGACTGCCGCAACGCAAATCCTGTACCAAACAGGTGTAGCGATTAATGCGCTTAAGTAAGTAGGTCCTAGGTCCTAGGATACTAGGGACTAGGAATTACCAACTTAGGTGGAGGTTGATGATGCGACAACTTGCTTTTGAAAAACTCGAAGTTTGGAAACGTAGTTGTCGCTTGTCATGCCAGTTATATCAAGAGCTAGATAGTTGTAAGAATTACGGCTTTAAAGATCAACTAACAAGAAGCGCACTTTCAATCGCATCTAACATTGCTGAAGGGGAAGAGCGAGAAACAGCAAACGAGTCCACAAGGTTTCTTTATATTGCAAAAGGCTCCGCTGGCAAAGCAATAACCCAACTTTATATCGGTATAGAAGCAGGCTTTATAGAAAACAAAAAGGCCTAGCCCTAATCAACGAAACCAAAGAAATATCAGCAATGCTAGCCGCCCTTATAAGGCGCAGAAAAGGTTCAGTCCGCGAACCTTCAGCACTATACGAATAAATGAACTCAGGGTGTTTTCTAGAATTCTAGGCTCCTGACTCTAACATTTTTAACCCAATCCTACCCCTAGCTCCTAGCTTAATCCCTAGGACCTAGGACCTAGGACCCTAGGACCTAAACAATCCATGGAACAAAATAAACCTCAACATCACGAGTACTTACCCTACCCCCCGCAAACCTCCGCGATCGCTGATGACGAAATCGACCTACGCGAACTGTTTAAAGCAGTTTGGAAGGGTAAGTGGATCATCATCGCTACAACGTTTGTATTTGCAGTCGCTTCAGTACTTTATGCCCTAAGCCTACCGAACATATACAAAGCCGATGCTTTATTAGCGCCTGCAGAAAGTTCAAATGGTGGTGGTTTATCAAAAATGGCTGGCCAGCTTGGTGGGTTAGCAGCACTCGCTGGTGTTAATCTTGGTGGCGGCGAAACGTCGCAAACCGATCTTGCTGTACAAGTGATGAAGTCTCGCCAGTTTATAGATGCTTTCATCAACAAACATGAATTACTTGTTCCGTTGATGGCAGCAAAAGACTGGGATCTAACGAATAACAAGCTGAACTTAGATGAAGACATTTATAACCCAAATACTGGTGAATGGTTACGTGAACCGGAAGGTCTTCGCGGCTCAAAACCAACGGCGCAAGAAGCTTTTGAAATATTCAGCAAAGAGACGTTAAGTGTAAACCAAGATAAAGAGAGTGGTTTATATACAGTATCGGTGAAGCATTACTCTCCTTATGTTGCTCAGCAATGGGTTAATTGGCTGATTGAAGATATAAATAAAGTGATGCGAGAGCGCACCATCGCAGAAACTTCTCAAAACTTGGCTTATCTGAATACTCAGCTACAGAAAACGGCCGTAACTGATATGCAAAGCATGTTTTACAAGCTAATAGAAGAACAGACAAAAAGCTTAATGCTGGCAGAAGTTCAAGAAGAGTTTGTATTCAAAGTAGTAGATCCAGCCGTTGTTCCAGAAATAAAAGACGACCCTAAACGAGCACTAATTTGTGTTCTAGGCACTCTGCTGGGCGGAATGCTAGGTGTCGCTATTGTGTTAGTACGCTTTGCATTTAGGAAGGAAGATGTTGAGGCTCTAGAACCTAGAACCTAGAACCTAGAACCTAGAACCTAGAACCTAGAACAAACATCTTACTCAGGGCTATTCAGTCCACTGAATTTATAGATAAATTTTAAACAATTAAAAAGTGTGAAATGATGAAAATATCTCCAGAGAGAATGACTCACCTAAAGCAGCTTGAAGCCGAGTCAATCCATATCATGCGCGAAGTTGCTGCGGAATTTGATAATCCAGTAATGCTTTACTCTGTAGGTAAAGATTCATCCGTAATGCTGCATCTAGCTAAAAAGGCTTTTGCTCCAGGTATCCCACCATTTCCACTGATGCACGTTGATACGACGTGGAAGTTTAAGGAAATGATTGAGTTTCGTGATTACATGGCAGAAAAGTTAGGTATGAAGCTGATTGTCCATCAGAACCCAGAAGGGCTGGAAATGAACATCAACCCATTTGTTCATGGCAGCTCAAAACATACTGATATCATGAAAACTCAAGGGCTTAAACAGGCACTAGATAAATATGGTTTTGATGCGGCTTTTGGTGGCGCACGTCGTGATGAAGAAAAATCACGTGCAAAAGAGCGTGTGTACTCATTTCGAGATGAGCACCATCGTTGGGATCCTAAAAACCAACGTCCAGAGCTTTGGAATATCTACAATGGCAAAGTTAATAAGGGGGAAAGCATTCGAGTATTCCCACTTTCAAACTGGACTGAGTTAGATATCTGGCAATATATCTACCTGGAAAGTATTGAAATTCCATCTTTATACCTGGCGAAGAAACGCCCTGTAGTAGAGCGTGATGGTATGTTGATCATGGTAGATGATGAGCGTATGGAAATTAAAGAAGGCGAAACCGTAGAAGAAAAAATGGTTCGCTTCCGTACTCTAGGTTGTTACCCGCTAACTGGCGCTGTTGAATCAGAAGCAACGACGTTACCAGAAATTATTCAAGAAATGCTGCTTACCACGACCTCGGAGCGTCAAGGTCGTGCAATTGACCACGATAGCTCTGGATCTATGGAGAAGAAAAAGCGCGAAGGCTACTTCTAATCTGAAAGCTTTTTAAAAACAGCAGTAACAGCAGAGAGTGGATAAAGTGCCTTTTGAGCAGTGGGTCACCGGTGGGGCTCTTATTGCCCTCATTACATTGTTGGTTTGGGGGCGTATAAGAGTCGTTTACAGTTTTATTATTGTGACCGCAGCTTTGTACGTAACGGGCGTGATCGGCCAAAGTACAGTTTTGGGTAATGTGACCAACATGTCGGTAATCACATTGATCATGCTTATGCTCTCGGCGCTTGTTCTAGAGCGTACGGCGATTCTTTTTTGGTTGGCGACCAAAATAGCTGATGAGAATTATTATCGTACGTTATGTAAGCTTGGGTTAGCCAGCTCCTTAAGCTCTGCATTCCTCAACAATACGGCTGTGGTCGCAACGTTAATGGGGACGTTACTCAACAACCCATTCCATTCTGCTAAGAAGTTGCTTATCCCGTTGTCTTACTTCTCTATTCTAGGGGGGACGCTCACACTGGTTGGGACAGCAACGAATCTGGTGGTGAATGGCTTATTACAAGAAGAAGATTTGCCTTCTCTTGCTATTTTTGACTTTTTACCCGTGGGCTTAGTACTACTATTTGGATGTGGTATCGCTATATTTGCTATCACTCGCTGGTTACCTAATGGTGGGGTTCAAAAAACGCAAACTCACCAAGAGTATTTTATTGAAGCAGAACTACTAAAGGGAAGCTCTCTAGTTGGTAATTCCGTATTAAAAAATGGTCTTCGCTCTCTTAAGTCTCTCTTTTTGGTAGAGATCGTTCGTCAGGGAAGATTGATCTCTCCGGTTTCTCCTCATGAGAAAATGGAAGAGGGAGACAAGCTGATTTTTGTCGGTGACGTGAGAGAAGTAAGCCAGTTGTCCAATATGAATGGTTTAGAACTTTTTAGTTCTGACGATTTTGACTTAGAAAAAAATCTTCAGGAAGTGTTAGTGAGTCCTGAATCTATATTGATAGGGAAGACCATCAAGCAAGTCGAATTTCGTTCTCGGTTTGATGCTGCAGTGGTAGCAATTTCGAGGCAAGGACAGGCAATATCGGGTAAGTTGGGTGAGTTAACTATTCTTGCTGGCGACAAACTGTTGCTGGCAACAGGCAGCGACTTTGATAAGAGGCCTAATCTGTCAAGAAACTTCTTTTTTCTCAACAAGAGACAAGTTAATAAGCCTTTATCATTGCAACAAAACGTGTTCGGTATTATTGGCTTTATTACAGCTGTCGTTATTGCTAGTGCAACGCCACTCAGTTTGGTTGAAACTTTAAGCACATATTTGTTGGGTTCGCTTACATTAGGGCTTATCGATGGTTCGGTATTAAGAAGACGCTTCCCATTTGAATTATTGGCTATCTTGGTTTGCGCGCTATCTATTGCAGCTGCGTTCAGTCAAAGTGGTTTATCTACTCAACTAGTTATGAGCACCAGTGCTCTGCTTGAGTCAGTTAGTCACCACCATGCTTTGCTGATGATCATATTGCTTACTATTATGCTAACCGAAATTATGACAAATACAGCCGCCGCCGCGATTGTTTTACCTCTCGCTCTTAGTGTGTCATCTCATTTGCAAGTTGATTACATGCCTTTTGTCATGGCGGTAGCTTATGGAGCAAGCGCATCATTTATCAGCCCATTTGGATACCAAACGAATTTAATGGTAATGAATGCTGGTGGTTATAAGTTTGTCGATTTTATAAAAGTGGGTTGGCTAATGACGCTAACTTATGTCGGGATCGCGTATACGCTGATTCCGATAATATTTCCTTTTTAGAACAGTGAATTGAATTAAAATGAGCTCTCCCTACGAAGTAAAAGACAATGAATCCGTGAGTAATGATGTCGTTTGGCACAATACGACGGTGACTCATGAAGATCGTATGCAATTAAAACAGCAAAAGCCGGTAGTGCTTTGGTTTACGGGGCTAAGCGGCTCAGGAAAATCAACGGTTGCAAATGCGGTTGAAAGTAAGCTGCTGAGTTTAGGAAAACATAGCTATTTACTTGATGGCGACAATGTTCGTCATGGTTTAAATAAAGACCTCGGGTTTAGCGATGATGATCGTGTAGAAAATATTCGTCGAATAGGTGAGGTAGCAAAGCTATTTGTAGACTCGGGAGCGATAGTGCTCACCGCATTTATTTCTCCATTTATTGCTGATCGCGAACAAGTACGCGACTTAATGGCAGAAGAACAATTTTTGGAAGTGTTTATTGATACTCCGCTTGAAGTATGTGAGCAACGCGATCCCAAAGGCCTTTACAAAAAAGCTCGTGCAGGTGAAATCAAAAACTTTACTGGGATTGACTCCAAATATGAAGTGCCGCTCTCACCAGAAATTCATGTGAAAACCGCGGGAAAATCCGTTGAAGAGTGTGCTGAATTTATCGCGGAGAAGCTGTCAGTGAAAGGGTATTTGCTACTAGAGAGAAGCGAATAATGTACTGAGATGAATTTGATGATTATGAAGATGGGATTGTTGTATTAATAGAGTCTCTCTAGGTTGAACCAACCAGTCCGCATCGCTGAGGGAAGTTTGTACCAAATTTCTAAGCAATCAAAGTTATATAGTAAGTGTACTAACTTTGATTGTTATTGTTATATATAGGATACAATGTTTAATGAAAAAGAAATTAGTCTTACACATAGGAACGGAAAAAACTGGTACGACTAGCATTCAAGAATCTTTATATGCAAATAGAAATAGTTTGATTGAAGATTCTGGAGTGTATTTTATGCAGTCTTTGGGAGAGAAAAATAATCAGAAATTACCTTCTTCTTTTATGGCGCTTAATAAAAAAGATAATTATTTCGTTAACTTAGGTGTTGATACTGAAGAAGAAAGAATAGCGTTTAAAGAGAAGGTCCTAGTAGGCTTTGATAAAGAGTTTAACTTAATACCAAAACATGTTGAACAGGTTGTTATATCTAGCGAGCATTTTCAATCAAGATTAACCTCAGATAGTGAAGTTGAACAACTTTTCTTGTTTCTTAAAAAATACTTCAGTGAAGTGAAAGTCGTTTGCTATGTAAGAGAACAGTATTCTTATTTTCTTTCCAGCTATTCCACAAAAATAAAAAGTGGTAGAGTTTTATCTGTTGAAGATTATATGGAACAGTGTAATTCTTCTAATCCATTTTTTAATCATTATATAATGCTTGAAATTTGGTCAAGGTTTTTTGGCAAGGAAAATATCATTGTCAAAGAATTTAAAAAAGAAAAACTACTAAATGGTGATGTTGTCGAAGATTTCTACTCACTACTAAATTTAAAAGAAAGTTTCACTTTATTAAAAATACACACCCCCTATAATGAATCATTAAATAATGTTGGCATATACATTGGGATTATTATTAATTCTATCTTTAAGTTTCAAACTTATCACTTGAAGAATAAATGGAGAGCTACCATTAGATCAATCATTATTAATCGTATTATAACTCGTATTTTCACAGGTAAAATTAAAGGTTATGACTATCTAAAACCTAAAATAGATGCTGAATTTAAAGATTGTAATGAGAAATTAATTAAAGAGTATATAAATCGAGGATAATATGTCACACTCTTCTGACTTAATTGCCACAGATATCGAGGCCTACCTAAACGTACATGAAAACAAAGATCTGCTTCGCTTTCTTACCTGCGGTAACGTTGACGATGGTAAATCTACCCTGATTGGACGTCTGCTTTTTGATAGTAAGCTTATCTACGAAGATCAGATGGCGGCGATTGAAAAAGACTCTCAAAAGTTCAATACAACCGACGAAGCATTTGATCTGGCGCTTCTCGTAGATGGACTTCAGTCTGAGCGTGAGCAGGGCATCACAATTGACGTCGCTTACCGTTATTTCTCAACTGATAAGCGCAAGTTCATCATCGCAGACACTCCAGGGCATGAACAGTACACTCGTAACATGGTTACCGGTGCTTCTACGTGTGATCTTGCGATTGTAATGGTTGACGCCCGCTATGGTATTCAAACACAAACTAAGCGTCATAGTTACATCTGTAGCCTGTTAGGTATTAAGCACATCATTGTTGCTATAAACAAGATGGATTTGATGGAGTATAGCCAAGAGGTTTACCAAAAAATCAAAGCAGATTACCGTGAGATGGCAAAGAACTTCAATATTGACGATATCCGCTTCGTACCAATCTCTGCGCTTAAAGGCGATAACGTGGTCACTCCGAGTAAAAACATGGATTGGTACCCTGGTGCGACATTGATGAAGTTACTGGAAACAGTAAAAGTTGACCAAGACAAAGATCTTGAGCACATGCGTTTCCCTGTTCAATATGTCAATCGCCCTAACCTAGACTTTAGAGGGTTCTGTGGCACCCTTGCGTCAGGTATTGTTCAAGTCGGTGACGAAGTGACAGCTTTGCCTTCAGGTAAAACATCTCGTATTAAATCAATCTTCACTCATGACGGCGAGTTAGAGACCGCTTATCCTGGTCAGGCAATTACTATTACTCTTGAAGATGAGATTGATGTATCTCGTGGAGATATGCTGGTTCATGTTGGCCACGAGCCGACTGTAACTAATAAAGTTGCAGCGCATGTGGTATGGATGGGTGAAAACCCAATGCGAACCCATAAAGAGTACATTTTCAAGTTCGCAACCAAATCATGCATAGGTAAAGTGACTGACATTGAGCATAAGGTAGACGTGAATACGCTACAGCAGCATGCAGAAAATAGTGAAACACTTGATCTAAATGAGATTGCGTTATCTAGCATTTTATTGACGAATAAAATTGCTGTTGATACCTACAAGACTCTTCCTCAAACCGGTGCATTTATTGTTATCGATCGACATACCAATGTAACGGTTGGTTCGGGCATGGTTAATAAAATTTCACAAGACTCAAAAGAAACTAGTCGAGTTTATTCTCAAGCAGAGAAAGAATTGAATTCTTATGTTCGTAAGCATTACCCAGAATGGGGTTGTGAATCAATCTAATGACATTAGAAGATAACTTGCAAACCCGTAGTTTAATAAAAAAGTTTATGGGGACTGCGGGTATTCAGCTTATAAGTAAAGGCTTATCAGTTGTTACCGGGATAATTTTAGCTCGTGTATTAGGGCCGGAAGAGTTTGGTCGATATGGCTTGATTATGTCGATTGTGGCAATGGCGACGATTCCTACTATTGCGGGAATGTCACAATTAATGATCCGCGAAGTATCTAATGCACAAATGGAAAAGCGTTGGAGTGAGCTAAAAGGGTTGTTACGTTGGTCATCATTGTATGTGATCACTTTATCCCTTATTGTTATGTGCGCTTTAAGTATATCTATTTACTTAGAGTGGATTGAACCCCGCATTGGCAAGTATCTTTGGTTGGGTTTAGCCGTTATTCCCATGCGCGGTTTATTGGCAAAGCAAAATGCTGTGCTCAATGGGTTACGCTTTCCCGTACTGGCTCAATTACCACAAGGTGTTATTAGTTCTGTTTTAGTTTTAATTGCGTTAAGTGGGTGTTTATTAACAAGTCATGTTCTAGAAGCAAGCAGTGTTTTAATCATTCAAATAGGAGCAAGTTTAGGGGCTGTATTACTTAGTGGATATTTGGTTTTAAAAAAATCCCCTAGTGAATTAAACGATTCTTCAAGGAAATATAAAGTTAAATATTGGCACTCCGCACTTTTACCCTTTACGCTTTTAGCTATAATCAGTAACTTAAACAATGAATTGGCTAGCGTAATGTTAGGAATCTTAGGCTCTGAAGAAGCGGTGGGATACTTTAAAGTAGCGATGCAGGGGGTAGCATTACTATCACTTGGCCGAGTTGCAATTAATTCGGTGACAGGCCCCAATTTTGCCCGTATGTATAAACAAGGTAATTTAAATGGTATGCAGAAATTACTTACTCGAAGCGTGAGGTTAAGCGCTGTGACATCGATACCATTTGTCTTATTCCTTATCTTTTTTGGTGATTGGGTTGTTGTTTTACTGTTTGGTCAAGAATACCTCCCAGCGGCAAAGCTACTAACTATTTTATGCATAGGGCAGGTTGCTAATGTTCTTATGGGGTCAGTTGGACTCGTACTCCAAATGACTGGAAATGAGAAGAGAGCTCTGAGAATATTAATAATCACACTAGCTATTACTATATTGCTACTTGTAGTCCTTATTCCATATTACCAAGGAGTAGGTGCAGCGATTTCTGTAACCACTAGTTTAATATTATGGAATATTTTGATGAATATAGAAGTATATAAGAATTGCAAGTTAAAATGCTGGATAAAATAAAGTGTGATCTTTTATGGGCTTAAATAAAAGTTTTATATTGATTGGAATTAAACTCATTAAAAATTGTTAATTTAATAGTGTGAATTATCTATGCCTTTATTTAAAAATGATGATAAAAATTGGGTCAACTTTATACATATACCAAAAACAGGAGGGACTTCTGTCGAATATATGTTAAGTGATGATTATGACATGATGCTTTTTTCAAAGAATGATAGGGTGTTAAATGTCACACCTCAACATTTAGATAAAGAGAAAATAAATATATTGGGTTTGGATAAATTAGGTCCCTTATCTTTTTGTATTGTAAGAAACCCGATTGAAAGGTTTATTAGCGAGTATAAGTATCGAATGTCTATTGGGGCAAGGCATTATAAAGTATTAGACGTAAATTCATTTCTAGACATATCGATACAGAGGTACAATAAAAACCCAAATGTTTTTGATAATCATATTAGACCTCAAGTTGATTTCTTATTAGAACATACGAAAGTATATAAGTTTGAATCTGAACTATCAAACATAGCTTCCGTACTTAGTGAAGAATTTCAATTTTCTAATGTAAAAAACATTTCACATGAGAAAAAAAGCAAGTCTAGAAGTTTAAATTTATCTAATGAATCAATACATAAATTAAAAGAATTTTATAAAAAAGATTTTGAAACTTTTAATTATGATGCTTCATCATTAAAGTATAATAATAATCCCGAAAGTAAAGTGGAAACAAAAATAAGAGTCATTGTTTTTGAAGTGCTTGATGTTTTTTATCGAATAAGAAAATATATTAAGCGTTAATGTTAATTAGTTGATAAAGGTAACTATGGCTTAAGCTCTCTAGACATAGAGTCGGCTCGATATTCAATTTAATAAATTAAATATATCTTTACTCAAAGTAGGTTTTTTTATGAGAATAGGCGTCTATTCAAATGGCTATCCTAAATTGTCTCAAACATTTGTGGATAAGCAGATTAATGCTCTAGTTGAGAATGGTTGTGACGTGACTGTCCTAACAGACAAACAGTCCAACTCTCCTTCTATAGTTAATAGCGATCTGGACATTATTGATTTTAGTCCAAAGGCCAATAGTAACTTAGCTCGAGTTTTCGTTTACTTTTTTTTATTTGTCTTAGCTTCATTGAAAGGGAAAGGTAACCTGGCTTTTTCTGTATCAAAAGATGACAAACTAGCTTTTTCTCAAAAGTTATCTATTGTCTACGCTTTAGCTAAAGGTATAAAATTAAGTTACGATGTTATCTTGGTCCACTTTGGAAACTTCGGCTACTACATTTCAACACTTAAAAGCTGTGGTGTTCTAAGAGGTAAGGTAGCAATCATTTTTCATGGTTATGAGATATCCAGAAAAAAAGTGCTATCAGATAATGTCGATGCTTACCGTGCCTGTTTTGATTCGTGTGATATGTTTTTACCTGTTTCAAAGCTTTGGAAAGAGAAATTGATTAAAATGGGGTGTCCAAGTCGTAAAGTGTATGTTTCTCGTATGGGAATCGATTTAGACGATTTCGTATATAAAACTGCCAACTCAGATAGTGAAGTGTTTAAGCTTATCCAGGTCGGTAGATTGACGAAGAAGAAAGGGATTCTCGATACTATTAATGCTATCGCTCTATTGCCAAAAGATTCCAATATTCATTTAGATGTGGTTGGATCTGGTGAGCTAGAAAATGAAGCTCTAGAGTTAGTTAGAAAGCTTGGTTTATTTAATAAAATAAAATTCCATGGACCATTGCCAAACACGATGGTGAAGAAACTACTTTTTCAATCCAACGCCTATATATTGCCAAGCAAAGTTGCTGATGATGGTGATATGGAGGGGGTTCCTGTAGCGCTGATGGAAGCGATGGCTGTTGGGCTTCCAGTTATTTCTACCTATCACTCAGGTATTCCGGAACTTATTGATGATGGCGTAAGTGGATTCCTTGTCAATGAGGGGGATGTAGAGGCGTTATCCAATACGGTATACACTGTCAGTAGATACGACCAATCATCACTTAATAAAATAACAGTAAGTGCTAGACAAAAAATTGAGAAGCAATTCAATAACGATAAGGAAGTAAAAGCGTTAATCGATTTGATTTCTTAGGTATTAGTAAAAAATAGGGAATTTTAGCTATTAACGAAATACTTCTCTTTAAATAACAGTGACTTTAAATGTTATTATAATTGTTAATTGTTATTCATTATTAATGAATACCTTATACATTTAAGGTGTTTAATTTGTTTAATCTTGTTTTTAAATGCTTAACTAATGATAGTTTTCTTATTTTTTGGTACTTATTGTGAAAAATAAATTATATTCCATCATAATTCCTCACTATAATTGTATAACTGGGTTAAAAAGTCTACTCAATTCAATTCCAGATAGAGAAGATATTGAAATAATTGTTGTTGATGATAATAGTGATATATCTTTACAGTATGAAATGTTTGATATGTTCAGCCATTCCCATTGTAATCTAATCGTCAATGATAATAAAGGTAGAGGAGCCGGAACTTGCCGAAATATTGCTCTTAACATTGCTTCTGGTAGGTATGTTGTTTTTGCTGATTCAGATGATTACTTTACTGAGAATGCCTTTGAAATTATTGATGATGCTATTATTAAACATACGGAATGTGATGTTTTCCTTTTTAAACCAACCAGTGTTTGTAGTCTTAGTTTAGAGTTGTCAGATCGCCACAATTTGTATTGTGATATTATAGATAATTATAATGCAAATAAAGATGTCAACGAGCTTTACAACTATGTTGTACCTTGGAGTAAAGTGATAAGGCGAGATTTATTAGTTTCGAACGATATCAAATTTGATCAAGTGATTGCCTCTAATGATGTAATGTTTTCAATGAAAGTTACTTTCCATAGTAAGTCTAATGTTGCTCTTAATGATATAATTTATTGTGTAACTAGAAGACCAGGTTCACTAACTGTAAATAAGAGTAGAGAGGTTACTGCAGCAAGGTTTAAAGTGGAAAGGAATAGAATAAAGTTTATTAAAGAGAATAACTTAGATGTAGATACGAATGCTTTCATTAGAATTATAAAAAATTATCGTAGTATTGGTTTTTTGTATGTATTAAAGTATGGAACTAAATTATTAATAAAAGGTCATATTTCATTTATTCCAAAAAGTTATTTGAGGCTTGTATTAAATCCCAGGATTTTAATAAAGAAAATACTATCTCCTAATTCGATTAATAATTCAAAATATAGAGTGTAGATTTTAATTAAATTGTTCTTTATGTTAAATGTAAATATGTAAGTTATTTGTTTGTATTTTTGTTTATTTTTAAGTCTTAGGTATGTTTGTTAAATATAAAATGAAAGTTAATACTAGCTCAGGTTCTAGGCTAGTAATAAATTCACCATGTAAGTAATATATTATAGTTTAATAATGAAGGGGTGTTAATGGAATTTAGTGTAGTGATTGCTGCTTACAATGCTTCATCAACTTTAGAAAGAACTCTTAATTCAATATATAATCAGAGTTATCAGGACTTCGAAGTCATAGTCGTAGATGACGCTTCTCAAGACTTCGAAAAAACGGTTCTAATTGTTGATAAATTCTTAGCGCTTGGAATGAAGATTAGACTTATCTCTCATGAAGTAAACAGAAATGGAGCTGCCGCTAGAAATACAGGTATAGATCATGCTCAAGGACATCACATTGTTTTTATTGATGCAGATGATGAATGGTTAGAAACGAAGCTTGAAGTTTATAAAGAAAAGATTGATTTATTAGAAAGTCCATCGCTTATATTTAGCCAAGTCAGTGTTTCAAGCAATGGTAATATTTCTTCCTCAAGGCCTAATAAAGGACCAAACAAAGAGCAACACATAAGCGAGTACCTTTTCCTTTCTGGTGGATTTATTCAAACAAGCACTATATGTGTTCCCACTGACTTTGCGAAATCTTTGAGATTTGATGATAGATTTCGAAGACACCAGGACTATGATTTCTGCTTACGGGCTTATCACAAGGAAATTCCTTTCATTTTTATCAAGAAGTCACTTACCATTTATCATGTAGAAGGCAAGGTATTTAAGTCTAAATTGGAAGATGTAAATTATTGTTATTGGTGGCTAAATGAAATGCGACTATATATGTCAGAATTGGGTTATGGAGGGTATAAGTTCTTTCTTATCTCCGGACGATTGTATTGTGCAAGGTCTTGGTTACCATTGATTAAAAATATTTTATCAAGCCTAAAATTAATAGGGATTAAAGGTGTTTGGATTTCAAGAGATAAAGTCAAGTTTATTTTAAGGAATATTTTTTAACATGTTAGGAGGGAGCTCGAGTTATTCTATTAGAATGAAACTCATAATGTGTTTTATAATAATTTTAGGTATAACAGGTTGTTTGTCCTATAAACAACTATCTAATGTATATTATCAGTATAACCTTTTGCCAGCAGAATTATTAATTGAACTCTTGCTCATTTTATTAGTAATTCTAGGATTGAAAAAAACAATTAATAAGAAAGAGTTTAATATAGTCTATATTATTGGGGTTTACTTATTATCTACTATTATGATTTTCTTTTATAGAGGGTTAGATAATGCTTACTCAGTTATAGATTATGTGTTAATTTACAAATCAATTTTCTATTTGTTTTTGTTAAGTTTACAAACAAGAAATTCATTTACAATAAATAACCTAAAATATATTTTTTATGTTTTATTGTTTTTCTTTGTTGTTAAATACTCAGTTGGTTATTTTATCTATAGTATACCTAGGCCAGGTTTGTTTACTGAAAATAACTTTGAGATAATGCTCCTTCTTTTATTATTTTTATCATTAAGTTACCATCACATTGCATTGAATAAGTTAGCGATAATTTCTTTTATATTTGTGGTGTTTATTTCTGGCTCTAGGTCTGCACAGGCCTGCTTAGTTTTTATCTACTTTTTTCTTTATCACGATATATCATTTAATAAAAAACTCATAAAGTATGGAATAGTTTCTTTTCTTTTATTTATTTTTATAGTTTTGTTTATGAATAGGCTTGGAGGAGTTTCAATAGACTCGATAGATAGGGTTAAATTTCTTATCATTTTTATCGAAGAGTTAAAATACTTAAATTTTCAAGATGTTCTATTCGGTACAGATATTATTACTCCATTATCACCAGCATCTTGTTCACAATTACAATTCTACAGCAGTCTATTCAGTTCAAAAGATTCTAGTGTTTGCTTTTCTGTAATTTTACATTCGTATATATTTAGAGCAATATTTGACCATGGTATTATAGGGCTTACTTTATTAATGTTTATGTTTTGGAGATTGTTGGTTATCCAAGGTTTTGATAAAAGGTTTTCTTCGATATTTATTTTTACTGTTTTGCTTAATGGACTATCGGTGTCTTCATTTAATAGTGTGTTCTTCGCCTTTTCTTTTTATCTTGTTAATTCTTCATCAAAAAGTTTGATCAAGTCGTCTATTTGATCTTATAAATAGGAGTTTTTATGTACAGCCCAACGGTAGAGTTAAAAATGAAGGATAAGAAATTTCTCCTTTCTATTTTGAACGAGCCTACCATTGTTTCTCCTCTTGCGATAAGTTTTGTAAACCCTTTTTCTTATAAACACGCATCAATAACTAATTGCGCTAAAGATATAGATTTTTGGTTTAGTGATGGAGCTTTGCTATGCCATTTGACTAATATCTTTAGAAGAAAAGACAAAATTAATCGCGTTAGCTTTGACTTTTCCTCTATAGCACATGATGTATTCAGGTATGCAAATCAAGAAAGTAAAAGAGTCGCAATAATCGGTGGCACTGACGATGAAATCAATAAAGCCATCAACTATATATCTACACTATATCCTTCTGTTAATTTCGTATATAAGAGAAACGGTTATTTCTCTGAAAGTGAAATGCTGAAAATTGCAAAAGAAATATCATTTGTAAATCCGGATTATGTAGTTGCGGGGCTAGGAACACCACTTCAGGAAGAGTTCATCGTAAGCGTCAAAATGTTGTTAGAAAAAAAGTGTATATTGTTCACATGTGGCGGTTTCATAACACAAACTGCTTCTAAAGGTGACTTTTATCATCCTTTAGTAAAAAAGTTTGGTGTTCGTTGGCTTCAGCGAGCAATTGAACAAAAACATGTCAGAAAGCGCATATTAAAGGACTATCCTATTTTTATTGTGTCTTATATGACATCCAGTCTAGTCCATTTTATTAGAAAGTAGATAGAATGCTAGACTAGCTTTTATTGATAAATTAAGACTGCTGGCTGTTTAAAGTATCAATGAATATCAAAGATTTCATTAAGTGGTAGAATGTCTATTAAACGCTTATGTTAGATTTCTTAATCAAGACGTTTATATTCTGAGGATAGGGCAGTTTGTTTGTGGCTATTTGGATATTGGATACATTTGAATTTTAGTTGAAGTTTGACTAAATTTGTACCGTCAATCTACTAAGAAGTGTCAAATGACTTAAATACTTAAATACTTAAATACTTAAATACTTAAATACTTAAATACTTAAATACTTAATATACCTATATTGCATACGACTCATTCTGTCTTGGCAATGATTATTACAATCTGTAGTTGTAAAGCTTCATAAAAAAGTAACTAGTTTGATTGAAATACTATCCGATGCGATAATCAAAAATATTTTAAATAGGGCTGCTAGAGTTGTCTAAGAACTAGCTAGCAGCATTCTAGTACATGTCGGATACTAAGAGTTATTTGTAATCTGTTTTAATTCGCCTTTACCCATAGTTTTTCGCACAATGGTGGTAATCTTCCAAATATATGCCAAGATAATCGAATAGATAATGAAGCAGGCGAGAAACAAGCTGAACATGGTCACTTCAGGAATTTTTGTTGCTTCACCATAGATACCGAATGAGGCGTACATGGCCGCGATCAAACATATAGCGACTAGTGTTTGCCTTGGGCCTAACCCCATTCGTTGGAAAATATGATGTAGGTGTTCGCGGTCGGGTTTGAATGGGGAGTCACCTCTTCGAATACGGCGAATCATAATTGCTGCCATATCCATTAAAGGGACAGCAATTAACCATAGTGCAGTTACTGGTCGCATAAGAGAAGTGCTTTCACTTTGACTGACTCCCAGTAATAACCAGATGACAGTAAAGCCAATCATCATGCTACCTGCATCACCCATAAATACTTTTCGTTCACGGCCTAGTATACCTAAGTTCATGAAAATATATGGCAGCATAGCAGTAATGATGACTACGCATAAATAAGCTAAGCCATGCTGACTATCTACTTGCAATAGAAAGGCTAAAGCTCCGAAAGTAACAATAGAGAGCCCTCCTAGTAAACCATCAATACCATCCACCATATTAAAAGCATTTATTGCGCCAATGACAGCTAGAATGGTGATCAGTGTTCCTCCCCAGCCTAAAGAGATATCTCCAAAACCAAACATATTACCCAGGCTGTGTAGTTCAATACCCGCAACTTTCATCATAACGATGGAAAGTGCTGCTTGTATGCCCATACGAATCTTGAAGCTCAAATCTATCTTATCGTCTATTGCTCCAATTATTGTAAGTACTGCAATACACAATAGATAAAGCCAGCTGTACTCAAGTGCTTCAGGTCTAAATGTTAAGTATTGCGCTAAAACTAGACAAATAGAGATGCCGCCAACTAAGGGGATTGCTCCGTCATGAAGCTTCCTAGCGTTAGGTTTATCTACTAAACCTATTCTTTTCGCAATTTTTCGCATCACAAATAGGGTGGTAAAAGATGAAAAAAAGATAAAGCTCAGTTCTAAAAACATAATATAGCCAACATTAATTTTGATTTTATCGCTTAATTTTAGATCAAGTTGTCTTTTTTAAAAAGTACGATTTGATGGCTTTACTTATACTTTTTAGGATTAACAGCTTATCTAGTCCATCATTTCATTTTCTGATATTCTTTGGAAAAATAAAACGAAAGGTTTAATAATGAAAATAGCAGTTGCTGGTACAGGCTATGTTGGCTTGTCAAACGCCATGTTGTTAGCGCAAAACCATGAAGTTGTTGCGCTAGATATCATTGCTGAAAAGGTTGAGTTACTAAACAACAAGCAATCTCCAATCGTGGATGCGGAAATCGAAGCTTTCCTTAAAAACAAGCCGTTAAATTTTGTTGCTACGACGGATAAAGAGCTAGCTTACAGCGGTGCTCAATACGTTGTTATTGCGACACCGACCGATTACGACCCGACAACGAACTACTTTAATACCTCTTCGGTAGAAGCGGTGATTAAAGACGTGATGTCAATTAATCCAGATGCCGTGATGGTCATTAAGTCGACAGTACCGGTCGGTTACACTGCTCGGGTCAAGCAAGAGCTAGGTTGTGAGAACATTATCTTCTCACCAGAGTTTTTACGTGAGGGCAAAGCACTTTACGACAACTTATACCCATCTCGTATCATTGTCGGCGAGCGCAGTGAACGTGCCGAGACTTTTGCTGGTTTGTTAGTTGAAGGCGCAGTAAAGGAAGATATCCAAGTCCTGTTTACTGATTCAACAGAAGCAGAAGCGGTTAAGTTGTTTTCTAATACTTACCTGGCAATGCGTGTTGCGTATTTCAATGAGCTGGATTCTTATGCAGAAGCGCATGGCTTAGACGCGCGTCAAATCATCGAGGGCGTTGGTTTAGATCCTCGCATTGGTAATCACTACAATAATCCATCGTTTGGTTACGGCGGTTACTGTCTGCCAAAAGATACTAAGCAGCTGCTGGCGAACTATCAAGATGTGCCCAACAACATCATTGGTGCGATTGTAGAAGCGAACCGTACACGCAAAGACTTCGTTGCCGAGTCGATCATCAAGCATCAGCCAAAAGTCGTCGGTATTTATCGCCTGATCATGAAGGCAGGTTCCGATAACTTCCGTGCCTCCTCTATTCAGGGCATCATGAAGCGCATTAAAGCCAAAGGCATTGAAGTGGTGGTGTATGAGCCAGTTCTTCAAGAAGAAGAGTTTTTCAACTCTCGTGTTGTGAAAGACTTGAATGAGTTTAAGCAGACTGCCGATGTGATCGTTTCAAACCGTATGGTGGATGAGCTAGCGGATGTAGTTGATAAAGTCTATACACGCGATCTTTTTGGTAGCGATTAATTTCAATTTTGTTTAAAGCTATAGGCTCCTAGTGTGGAGCCTTTTTTTCAGTTGGTAATTAAAATGATAAAAAAATGTCTATTCCCTGCAGCGGGTTACGGTACTCGTTTCCTGCCTGCGACTAAATCCATGCCGAAAGAAATGATGCCAGTGGTGAACAAACCATTAATTGAATATGGCGTCGAAGAAGCGATTGAAGCTGGCATGAACGGTATGTGTATCGTCACTGGCCGTGGCAAGCATTCACTGATGGACCATTTCGATAAAAACTACGAGTTAGAGCACCAAATTAGTGGCAGCAGTAAAGAAGTGCTGTTAGATGATATTCGTAGTTTGATTGATTCAGCGAGCTACACCTATATTCGTCAGCGTGAAATGAAAGGCTTAGGTCACGCAATTCTGACTGGCCGTGAGCTTGTGGGTGATGAACCATTCGCTGTGGTATTGGCCGATGATCTTTGTGTTCACGAAGATAAAGGTGTGCTGGCGCAAATGGTTGAGTTGTATAACCAATACCGTTGTTCGATTGTAGCAGTACAAGAGGTCCCAGAATCAGAGACGCACAAATATGGTGTGATTGCTGGTGAGGCGCTCAAAGAAGACATCTTCCGTATCGACAATATGGTTGAAAAGCCAGAGCCTGGCACAGCACCGAGCAACCTGGCGATCATTGGTCGCTATATATTGACTCCCGATATTTTTGAGTTAATTGAAAATACTGAGCCTGGCAAAGGTGGGGAGATTCAAATTACCGATGCGTTGATGCAGCAAGCACAAGACGGCTGCGTACTGGCTTACAAATTCAAAGGCCAGCGTTTCGATTGTGGTAGCGTAGAAGGTTATATTGAAGCGACGAACTACTGCTTCGAGAATATTTACAACAAGCCATCTCAAAGCGAAGTTGAAGAAGTGCCAGAGGTGAAAGTGGCGTAAGCGCGTTATGCGCTGATTAAGAGGACCTAGGTACTAGAATCCTAGGTCCTAGGTGTATTCGCGGTAAGTTCAGTAATAAACGTAAGTTGCGGTGTTTGTTGCTTTTGAATACCGATTACAGAGTACTGAAAAGTAAATTTTTGTAATCGTAATCCCAACAAGCTCCCTCTCGGGCCTAGAATCTAGGATCTTGAGCTTCCCCCCTCAATAAACCACCGTAAATCCTTTCTTCTCTAATTCCTTCCCTAATACTTGTTGGGCTTCATCTTCTCCATGAATTAAATGAATGGCTTTTGGCGCTGTTGGAATGCCAGTAATAAACTTCAGTAAATCACTCTTGTCTGCATGGGCGGAATAACCAGAAATAGTATGAATCTGAGCATTAACTTGGACTTCTTGATCATCTATCTCAATCTCTGAATTGCCTGATTGTATCTCCTCACCTAACGTGCCTTGAGCTTGATAACCTGCGAATAGCACATCATTTTTCTTATCAGGGAGTAGTGCTTTTAAATAGTTGACGATTCTGCCACCTTCACACATACCAGAAGCGGCCACGACGATGGCGGGTTCATCGGTTGAAGCGAGTCGGTTGACTAGGGCTTTATGCTCGGTGTGACTCTCTACAGTAATACACTGTTCAAACGCGAGTGGGTGACGTTGATTCTCTAGCCTTTGTTTAGCTTCCTGGCCCCATAACATTTTGAAGCGGCGATACGTTTTGGTGACTTCTTTGGCGAGAGGTGAGTCTAAGATGATCGGTAAGGAAGATGCCAAATCATGCTGGTTAATCAGTTGCTCAATATCAAATAGCAGCTCCTGCGTGCGACCGACACTAAAGGCAGGAATCAAAATTACACCACCGTCTTTTAACGCATGATCAATGATGTTGTTTAAACGCTTTGTACGTGTCGCAATGTCTTCATGTTGTTTATCGCCGTAGGTTGCTTCTATAAACAGGTAATCAGCTCTTTGAGGAGGTTGTGGATCGGGTAAAAGGGGCGTATTTGACGGTCCTAAATCTCCAGAAAAAACGACGATTTCACCATTTGACAGTTTACACTCAACATAGGCGGAACCCAGTATATGCCCTGCAGGTTGAAAGCGGGCATCTGCGAGATCAGGGAGTTCTATCCACTGCTGATAATCACAAGGTTTGAGCTGTTTCTTGATGATATTAAGTACTTGCTGGCGCTGGTGGTAATTTAAACCAAGTTGTAGTTTTAGACCGTCTTCTAGCATTAGCGGGACAAGCTCTGCGGTCGCACGTGTGCAATATAGTGGTCCTTTAAATCCAGCCGCCAGCAACCACGGCAGGCGGCCAATGTGATCAATATGAGCGTGAGTAAGAACCAGCGCTTTGACCTGTTCGATAGGAAACTCAATGTTAAGCGAAGCATCACGCCCACCAAAACTAAGGTCTTGTCCCTGCAACAGGCCACAATCAATCAAAATACTGCCATTTTTCAGTTTAAGCTCATGACAAGATCCAGTAACGGTGTGCTTGCCACCATGATGGATAACACTGGCGATATCTGAGATTGGTGTCGTCATGCTTAAAGTTCTCCTTGTTTATTCAGCATAGGCGAGCTGTTAGTGAAGAGTAAGGCTTATGGCTCTGTGGGTTGGATGTAATTGGTTGGGAAAGTGCGGAAATGCGAGAGAGGTTAAGGTCCTAGGGGCGAGACCCTAGGCCCTAGGTGTGTTTGCGGTAAGTTCAGTGATAAACGTAAGCTCCGGTGTTTGCTGCTTTGGGATACAGATTACAGAGTACTGAAAAGTATATTTTTGTATTCGTAATCCCAACAAGCTCCCTCTAGGGCCTAGAACCTAGAACCTAGGGCCTCACTGTCTTCTCTGTTCGTGATACAATTAGCATTAAGTTCAAAGAGTTCCTCTCGTAAATACAACGTAAGCGCTGTTCTGCTATTGATTACAAGAGACAATACGTAAAGGTTAAAGATGCAATCAGATCATGAGTTCCAAAACTGGACTGTCATCGGTAAAGGCGCAGAGCGAGTTTGTTTCCAAAATCCTTCCAATCCGGCTCAGTGTGTAAAGTTGAGTCAGAAAGGCACCGCCAAGCAAACTTATCGAGAAATTGAGTTTTTTGAGCGATTGAAAAAGAAAAACGTCCAGTTTACGCACATTCCAGAGTTTCTGGGAAAGGTGACAACAGAGACTCAAGTTGGCTTTAAGCAGCAAGTCGTTTTGGATGAGGATCTGTCAGTTTCATTAAACCTCGCACAATATATTGTGCAGCAAGGGAATGAACTTGATATCGACCACTTGCTGTTAGCGGTTCGAGTTCTGAAAGATTATTTGCTTGAGAGCCGAGTGATACCAAGTGATTTGGTGATGAGTAATATATTGGTGAGGCAATCTGGAGAGGAGATAACCCTTTATCTGATCGACGGATTCGGCAATACGGAGTTTATCCCTGTATCGGACTTTATTCCTTATCTGATGCATAAAAAGATTAATCGTAAGTTTAAGAAGTTCCTAAGAAAGAATTTGCATCTCAGTATGAAGCTCAGAGAGAACCCTGCGGAATTAGAATCGTACAATCAAAAGATTGATGAGTTTGAGGCCTTGTACCTTTAGCGAATCTACGCACTAAACGTTCTGTTCAGGAAAGAAACCAGTACAAAAAAAGGATGCACTGCGCATCCCTTTGTTATTTTGCTTGTTTAAAAACAAGATTACGCTTTTGCTGCTGCCGCTGCTTTAGCGATTGCTGCGAAGCTCTTAGCATCTAGAGATGCACCACCAACTAGAGCACCATCGATGTCTGGTTGTGAGAAGTAAGCTTCTGCGTTTTCTGGTTTAACAGAGCCGCCGTATTGGATGATTACTTGCTCTGCAACTGCTTCGTCTTTCGCTGCGATTAGTGCACGGATAGAAGCGTGAATGCGTTGTGCATCTTCAGCTGTTGCTGCTTTACCAGTACCGATAGCCCAGATTGGTTCGTAAGCGATGATTGCATCGTTTAGCGCTTCAACGCCGTAAGCGTCGATAACAGCATTGATTTGACGAGCACATACTGCTTCAGTTTCGCCTGCTTCGTTTTGTGCTTCAGATTCACCGATACAGAAAACTGGCGTTAGACCGTTTTCTTTTAGGAAAGCGAATTTCTTAGCGATGAACTCGTCAGATTCGTTGTGGTAGTCACGACGCTCAGAGTGGCCGATGATGATGTGAGTAGCACCGAAGTCTTTCAGCATTTCTGGAGACATGTCGCCAGTGAAAGCACCGCTGTTGTTTAGGTCAGTGTTTTGTGCACCTAGAATGATCTTGTTACCGCCTTCTGCGATAACGCGCTCTGCTAGATCGATGTAAAGTGCTGGTGGAGCTACTGCTACGTCAACACCTTCAACGCCTTCAAGCTCAGCGTTAAGACCAGTTAGCAGCTCTTTTACCATTGCTTTGCTGCCGTTTAGTTTCCAGTTACCCATCACTACAGGACGACGCATAGGAATATCTCCATATTATCTATTAATGACTAATGTAAAAAATCTACGAAAGAATATAACAGAATAATTTGAACAGATCATGATTGGTATCATGTCTTGTACGCCTTTGTTTATCTGGTCAGCGTAGCAATAGTTTCTGTCAGTTCTATCAAAAGCAATCGATTGGTGATCACGTAGACAGAATAATAGTTCATTCCTCGGAAATTGCTGCCCGGATTGGTATTACTACGCACTGGATTTTCATCTTGTCGAAAGGAATCAAAATGCCAAATTTGGTTTTAGAGTATTCGAACTCAGTGGAAGAGCGCGTTAACGTTCAAGGTTTGCTGGAGGATTTACATAAAGTGGCGCTGGATAGTGGGCTTTTTGAATTGGCGTCAGTGAAATCGAGAACACTCCGCTGCCACAATTGGCTGATAGGAGAAGAGGGAGACAGTCTCGACTTTATTCATATTAACTTTGAGTTGTTGAGCGGAAGAACGCCAGAGCAGAAGCGAGCGTTATCACGAGACCTAATAACTGTGCTTCAGGAACAAGCCAGCCATGTGCACAGCTTAACGGTGAACATTCGCGATATGGATGTGGAATGCTTTCAAAGAGTGGTGAATTAGCGGCCATCTTTCTCTATTAACTCGTTGCGTGGTGACCTCTCTCACGCAGCGATGCCTTTAAGTCTTGGTTAATCTACCTCTCGTTTTACGATTCTGCTAACCTATTGCACGGCATTGACTTATAGGTCTATTTAATGAAATTTTTCTACTATCTGAACAACTTGCTACTTAACGTCGTTCCATCCTTTGTTTTTCAACGACGTAAAGCTCAATTAGAGCAATTATTTGAGAATGAAAAGGAAGCAATTCAGGCGCGTGTTGATTATTACTGCAAGCCGAACGAACTGCATGAGTTACCGAGTGATGCCATCACGCAACGTACCTATCGACGTCGTGGTAAGAGTGCCTACTTCTATGACCTAAAGCAGTACCTGCACTATTTTCCTAAACACCTTAAGTTCGCCTACTACTTTGGTGACCACGTAAAAGTTGAGCCTCAGCCAACGCTGTATAAAGCCAGACCAACACAAGGTGACAACTCAACGTCGGTGCTGTTTAAGTTAGATAAAAAGCGCCACTTTCGCTTCATTGAAGACACGACTGAGTATGTAAGTAAGAAAGACATGGCGGTTTTCCGTGGTGCTGTTAAACAAAAACATCGCATTCGTTTTATGAACGCCATGTTTGGTCATCCGTTGGTGGATGCAGGTCAATCGAACCCGTCTAAAGAGCACCCAGAGTGGCAGCAACCATTTATGTCTATAGAGGACCAGCTGCAATATAAATTCCTCATTTGCCTGGAAGGGAATGACGTGGCTTCTAATTTAAAATGGGCGATGTCTTCAAACTCAGTCGTTATTACGCCGAAAATGCGATTTGAAACCTGGTTTATGGAGGGGGCGCTTAAACCAGGCGTGCACTATATAGAAGTCAAAGATGATTGGTCGGATTTTGAAGAAAAGGTCAATTACTACTTAAACAACCCGGCTGAAGCCAAGAATATTTTGGACAATGCTCATGAGCATGTTGCGCAGTTCCAAGATAAAAATAGGGAAGACCTTGTCTGTATCAAAACCTTGGAAAAGTATTTTTCAATCACTAATCGCTGATTTTTATCGGTATTTTAAAGCATAAAGGCTCCACTGAACTATCTTAGTAGTAAAGGAAAGGTTTTGGACTTTAGGCTTCAATACTATTTGGGTCGTGGGTTTATTTTTATGTTTAGGGTAAATATTAATGCTAACTAAAGAGTTGCTGTTTTCTTTTAAAGGGCGTATTGGACGTAAAACCTTCTGGATTTGGAACGTGATTTATTACGTTGCAATCGCAGGTTTTGGAGTAGGGTTTAATCAGCTATTTCCGGCTCTTTCGCACCTCCTGCTTCCTATATTTCTCTTGGTTCTGTTGATTCCTGATCTGGCGATAACCACGAAGCGCTGGCATGACCGTGATAAATCAATTTATTGGTTAGCGCTGAATATCCCTTTAGTTTTAGGCCGGCTCGCGACCCCAATGACGAGTCCAGTTTCGCAAGAGTCTGCTACCCCACAGCTGTTCATCGCTTCAATATCTCTAATTTGTGGCGTATGGATTTTAGTTGAATGCGGCTTTCTGAAAGGGACCATCGGCCCGAATAAGTACGGCCCTGATCCGGTAGAAGGTCCTAGGTCCTAGGATCCCAGGCCCTAGAGGGAGCTTGCTGGTATTACGAACACAAAAATTTACTTTTCAGTACTCTGTAATCCGTATTCCAAAACAGCAAGCTCAAGCGGCAAAGAGCTACGCCGAACCTTTCAGCTAACTCACCTAGGACCTAGCCCCCTAGGATCTAGGACCTGAATCTCCCCTGAACTGAAGCACATTATGTGTCTTTTCAGGTTGCGGTTTTCCCTGCAACACTTCCCTAAACTTCATCAGCTGTTTCTGTAATTCATTCATCAATACCACGTTGACATGATTTGGGTTTTTGCAGTTGTTTATCACCCTGTCGATATGGCTTTGTTGTGCCCGTAACCTTGGTTGCATGTCTGTCGATGCGCCCTCTATCATCTCTCGAGCTTTATCCTGGCGGAATTGCTCAAAAGCTTCCGGGTCATCCTGAGCCATTTTCATTAGTTCGTCAAAAGAAGGCAGGGGTTGCGGTTTGTGAGTACGCAGATTGGCCATCGTTTGTCTCCCAAAAGGATAGTTACGCTTCGATAATAAAAGCGTACATCACGGATAACAGGAGAGCGGCGAAATGACTCTTTCGTCTCAGATATAAGAGAGCCGTTTGCTATCTGAGAGGGGAGAGGAGCGTACGAAGGTTGGTTGTCTTTACGCCTGAATGCGGTATACACAGCGTCGCTGGCCGCTAATGATATGTTCTGTACGTTCCACTCGAGTGTGATCACCAAGTAGGGCTTGGAAGACACTTAACTCTGACTGGCAGAGACTAGGGCAACGTGTAGCGGCTTTGCATATAGGGCAGTGGTTCTCAATTAAGATAAAACCGTGCTCGTCTTGTTCAAGCTCAGCCATGTAGCCTTCCTGCTCTCTCAGTGAGACGAGTGTTTTCAATTTGCTTTCCAGAGTGTCACATTGTTCTAGATGCTGGCGATAGCTTTCTAGCGTGAGTTTTTCGCGCTCAGAGGTCACTTTCTCCAGGCCATCTTTACCAAAGATATGCTCGACGGCTTCAATGAATTGCACGGTGAGTTCACCATGACGATCCGCAAACTGCTCATGGCCTTTTTGGGTGAGAGCCCAGTGCCTGGTAGGGCGACCGACTTTGACTTTTACATCGTAAATAGACAGGATGCCATCGTCTTCCAGGCCTTGTAGGTGCTGGCGCGCACCCATGGTTGTCATTCCAAGCTCTGAAGAGAGTTGTTTTGCTGTGACAGAGCCGTCACGCTTAACGATTTGCAATATCCTATCTACGGTCTTCATATTCCCACCATTTATATGTCAGTACATATTATGCGCGATAGGTTTTATAAAGAAAAGTGTTGACTTAGGGGAGGAAGGTTCTAGGGCCTAGGATCCTAATCCCTAGGCCCTAATCTTTTATAAAATAATATCGCGTACTTCTTGGTCTTTACGTTCTAAGTAATGGATCGACTTGATGCGGCGAATGGTGCGGCAGCGTCCACGAATGAGCAGGGTTTCTGTTGTCGCGATATTGCCCTGGCGAGTAATACCTTCTAACAGATCACCTTTGGTAATGCCGGTTGCAGAGAAAACCACGTTGTCGCTGCATGCCATGTCTTCCATTTTCAACACGACGTTTGCTTTCACACCCATCTCTTCACAGCGTTTTAGTTCTGCTGCGCCGTAGATGCGGTTTTCCTCTGTATTACCTTTCACTTCATGGCGAGGAAGTAGTCGACCATGCATGTCACCGTCTAGTGCACGAATTACCGCAGCAGAAACTACGCCTTCTGGTGCACCGCCAATGCAGTACATGACGTCCACTTCGCTGTCTGGCATACAAGTCAGGATTGAAGCGGCAACGTCACCATCTGGCACAGCGAATACGCGTACGCCCATTGCCTGCATTTCTGCAATGACTTTATCGTGACGAGGCTTAGCCAGCGTGATCACGACTAAAGTGTCTAGAGTTTTATTCAGCGCATTGGCGATGTTTTCTAGGTTTTCTTTTAATGGCTTTTCTAAATCGATTACGCCTTTTGCTCCAGGGCCAACCACTAATTTTTCCATGTACATATCTGGTGCTTTAAGGAAGCTACCTTTTTCACCAGCCGCGAGAACGGCTAAAGCATTTGATTGGCCCATAGCGGTCATGCGTGTGCCTTCGATAGGATCGACTGCAATATCGACTTCATCACCACCAATACCTACTTGTTCACCAATGTACAGCATCGGTGCGTCATCAATTTCACCTTCGCCAATAACAATTTCACCGCTGATCTCTGTTTTGTTCAGTAGTGTGCGCATAACCTCAACGGCTGCACCGTCCGCTGCGTTTTTATCGCCGCGACCAAGCCATTTGTAACCAGCCAGTGCTGCACCTTCAGTAACACGGGAAAATGCCATTGCTAAATCACGTTTCATGATGTCTCCAAATAAGCAAAAGGGAAGAAGAATTTGCGCGGCGATTTTACCATAACGGCAGTGAAACGTTTGCGTTTTTGCCGAGCTTTTACTTTGGTTAAGTTGAAATTGATCAATACTAAGTGCGTTTTTCTCGTGGCGAGAGGCAAATATCTTGCTCAAAAATGCTTCGGTGATCAGAAAAGTCAGCATTTAGTGAGATTGCGCCGGTTTTTTAACCGAATGATGCAAAATATCGAATATAGTAAGTGTTTCTCGTCGCAACGCTGAGTAGAATGAACCTCATATAGGTAAGGTGCGCGCCTGTCTCGTGCATCATCCCAACGGAACAACATAGGTAGGCAAAGATGTCTTTTGAAGTATTAGCACAATTAGAATCTAAAATTCAAACTGCAGTTGACACAATCACTCTTCTTCAAATGGAAGTGGAAGAACTGAAAGGTGATAAAGAAAAATTAGAAGCAGAAGCGAACGAGCTGCGCACTCAGCGCGAAGAGCTAGAGCAAAAAGCACAGCAAGCTCAACAAGAGCACGCGCAATGGCAAGAGCGCATTCGTGCACTACTTGGCAAAATGGAAGAAGTGGAGTAATCCCAATCTTCTGCTCAGAATTGAAAACACCCGCGATAAGCGGGTGTTTTAGTTTTATGGGAATGGGATAAACCAAGGTCCTAGGTTTTTAGGATCCTAGGACCTAATCCCTAGGATCTAGTACCTCTAAAACTTCTTCTTCCGTCTCATCCAACTCAAGGTCGATATTGAGCGGTTCTGGAGACAGAATAATGCCAGTGCTGTCTGCGTAAATGTAGTCTTCTGGTAGAAAGCTAACGCCGCCAAAGTTCACCGGCACGTCGAGCTCACCAATACCCTGGCTGGATGCGCCGACAGGAATCGAAGCCAGTGCCTGAATGCCAAGGCTCATATCTTCCAACTCATCGACTTCACGGACACAGCCATAGACGACAATGCCTTCCCACTCGTTTTCTTCGGCGATGGTGGCGATTTCTGCATCTACAAGGGCTTTACGTAAGGAACCACCTCCGTCAACTAACAACACGCGTCCTAGACCATCTTGCTCTAATGTTTCGCGAATAAGAGAATTGTCTTCAAAACATTTGATGGTGGTGATTTGTCCGGCAAAGGAAGCGCTACCGCCAAAATTACTGAACATTGGTTCAACCACATCTACCTGATCGAGGTAGATATCACAGAGTGCTGAGGTATTGTATTCCATAGCGTACCTTTCTAAACAGAAACTGGTTGTCTTTGAGTATATCTGGGCATTAAGTCAATGCAATGACAATCCTTTTTTAACTTACCAGAGTTTGAGCTACCACAATTGTTGCAAATAAAACGTTGGTAACCAGCGAGCATTTTACGATGACTGGCATCATAGGTGCGATCTGTGCAGGCTTCTCGGTATCCCAAACGGCTTTACCATGGTGAGCGACAAAATAAATGCTCAACAAGAATGGCAGACTGATCCAAACCGGTTTGTCCTGAATAAGCAGGTAAATGGCGAAAGCGAGAATGGCGCCGCCCAATAAGATGAAGTGGTACTGCTTCGCCTTATGTTGGCCCAAGCGCACGGCAACGGTTCGTTTACCACACTCACGATCATTTTCGATGTCACGCATGTTGTTGATATTCAGTACGGCAACAGCCAGTAAGCCACAACCTAAAGCAGGTAAGAATAGGGTGGTATCGACATGTCCGGTATGTAGGAAATAAGTGCCGGATACGCCAAGCAAGCCAAAAAACAGAAACACAGAGATATCACCGAGTCCAACATAGCCATAAGGTTTACTGCCCATGGTGTAGGCAATGGCGGCGAGGATGGCAAGAATACCTAACCCGATGAAGGTAAGAATGCTTTCCAGAGAGCTTAACGAGTAGAAGACTAAAATTAGGCCAGAAATGACAGTAAGCACGATGTTGAAGATAATGGCCTGCTTCATTTGTTTTGTGGTTACGGCTCCAGACTGTAAGGCGCGCAGCGGACCGAGACGTTTTTCATTGTCGGTGCCTTTTATCGCATCGCCATAATCGTTGGCCAGATTAGAAAGGATCTGCAGTAGCGTTGCCGTGATGAAAGCCATCAAGGAGATAGGCATTGAGAATTGACCCGCTGCATACGCGAGCACACTACCGGTAAGAATAGAGACTAATGCCAGCGGTAATGTTTTGGGACGAGCGGCGTCGAGCCAGATCTGTAGAGATTGTTTCATGGATATTTCGTGCTAGTAACCGATGTGTCCAGTATAAGCATAAAGAAGCAGATGCGCTATTGACCTGAAACAAGTCAGGTAATGAAAGGTGCTAGGTGACTAGGCCCTAGGTTCTAGGATTACTCGCTGGGACTGTTGTGCCCGCTTAAGTATTGTATTTGCTGTATTGGAAGATGGAAGATGGAAGATGGAAGATGGAAGATGGAAGACAGGAAGGTTCTAAGTCTGTTTATCGATCGAGCTAGTGTATGATTCTCTAACGTGACTCAAAACTCGCTGATGCTAGATTCCTGATGTCGCTATGGCTCCTCGGAATGACGGCTTAAAGGAAAATCAAGGTTTGAGTTGACGTTCTAGAATGACATCTAGGACCCTAGAACCTAGGATCCTAGAAACTATGTTTTACAGAATAAAGCGGCTTAGATCTTCATCTTCAATGGTATCGCCCAGACGCGCTTTCACGTAGGCTGCATCAATCACAAACTTAGCGCCAGATTGTTCTGCCGCATCGTAAGAGATTTCGTCCATCAGGCGTTCCATCACGGTATGTAGACGACGTGCACCGATGTTTTCGGTGGTTTCGTTTACTGTCCATGCGGCTTCGGCAATTTGCGTGATACCGTCTTGAGTAAATTCAATGTCGACATCTTCTGTTTTCATCAACGCGATGTATTGCTCAGTCAATGACGCTTTTGGCTCAGTCAGAATGCGTTTGAAGTCACTGCTGCTTAGAGCTTCAAGTTCCACACGGATTGGTAGACGACCTTGCAGTTCCGGGATCAGGTCAGAAGGCTTCGCGACCTGGAAAGCACCAGAAGCCACAAACAAGATGTGGTCTGTTTTTACCATACCGTGTTTGGTTGAAACCGTGCTGCCTTCAATCAGTGGTAGCAGGTCACGTTGAACACCTTCACGTGAAACGTCAGGGCCAGAACTTTCACCACGTTTACAGATTTTATCGATCTCATCGATGAAGACGATGCCGTTATTTTCAACGTTGTAAATCGCCGCTTCTTTTAGCTCTTCCTGATTCACAAGCTTCGCTGCTTCTTCTTCAGCAAGGGCTTTCATCGCGTCTTTGATTTTCAGCTTACGCTTCTTCTTGGTATCGCCGGCCAGGTTTTGGAACATGCCTTGGAGCTGGTTGGTCATCTCTTCCATACCAGGAGGCGCCATAATCTCTACACCCATTTGTGGTGCAGCGACATCGATTTCAATCTCTTTATCGTCTAGCTGACCTTCACGCAGTTTTTTACGGAAAATCTGACGAGTATGCGAGGAATCTTCGGTCTGTTCTGCTTGTCCCCAGTTATCTCGTGCTGGTGGCAATAGTGCATCAAGAACACGCTCTTCAGCTTGCTCTTCAGCGCGGAATTTTACTTTTTCCATCGCTTGTTGATGAGTGAGCTTCACGGCAACATCGGTGAGATCACGGATGATGGTTTCTACTTCTTTACCAACGTAACCCACTTCGGTGAATTTTGTTGCTTCTACTTTGATGAACGGCGCATTGGCCAGCTTCGCAAGGCGACGAGCGATTTCCGTTTTACCAACACCGGTTGGACCGATCATCAGAATGTTTTTTGGTGTCACTTCGACACGCAGGCTTTCTTCAAGCTGCATTCGACGCCAGCGGTTACGAAGAGCAATCGCAACCGAACGTTTTGCTTTGTCTTGACCAATGATATGGCGGTTCAATTCATGAACGATTTCGCGAGGGGTCATTTCAGACATATTCTTTCCTTACTTCGTTACGATTACTCAGCTGGTGCTGCCAGTTCTGCAGTTGACTCGAGCTCTTCTACAGTGTGATTGTGGTTGGTGAATACACAAATGTCACCCGCAATGTTCAATGCTTTTTCCGCGATTTCACGAGCGTCCAGGTCTGTGTTTTCTAATAGCGCCGTTGCTGCTGCTTGCGCGTATGCACCACCAGAACCGATCGCAATTAGATCATTTTCAGGCTGCACTACATCACCATTACCCGTGATGATTAAAGAAGCGGTTTCGTCTGCTACAGCAAGCAGTGCTTCCAGTTTGCGAAGTGCGCGATCACTACGCCAGTCTTTTGCCAGTTCTACAGCCGCTTTGGTCAAATGGCCTTGGTGCATTTGCAGTTTGCTTTCGAAACGCTCGAAAAGGGTGAAGGCATCCGCGGTACCGCCAGCAAAACCAGCCAGTACTTTGTTGTTGTATAGGCGGCGAACTTTACGCGCGTTACCTTTCATTACGGTATTGCCTAGAGATACTTGGCCATCACCCGCGATGACGACTTTATTATTTCGACGTACAGATACAATGGTAGTCACAGTCGACCTCTTAATTATTTCTCTTTGGATGTAATACTGTATATGGGGTAGGGGAAAAGGGGATTCAAGGGGGGAAGAAAAAGGTGTTAGGTTAAAGAGATACTAGGTTTTAGAGTTCTAGGACCTCGGTACTAAACGCTTTGTCATCCTGAACAGCGACGAAGGAGCGTGATTCAGGCTCTACTTATCCAGTGCCTTGATATTAAAGGTACTCGCTTAGATTGACATCGTTGCTGTTAGTAGATTCCTGATGTCGCCTAGGCTCCTCGGAATGACGGTGTCGTTGGTTTTTTCGGTAGTCCGAAACCTAGGACCTAGCCCCTAGGAGCTAGGTCTTCTATTTTTAATAATTCTCTTTCCAAATCGCACACGGTTCGATTTTGGCTCGCTGCAATTTATGGCGATCTTTCTCAGCATCGCGCTTAAATTTGTATGGACCTAAAATAATGCGATACCAAGAGCTGCCTTCTTTCTTGACAATTTTGCTCGTCAATCCCTGGAAAGCAATCGAAAGTTTACGTTCTTCAGCCTGAGCCTGGGTCTTATAAGCGCCACACTGCATGATGTAAGGGATTTTCGACACTTGGATCTCTTTGGCGACCACTTCCACTTCGCGATTAGGGAGAGATTCCACATATTCCCACTTTTCTTCGGGTGGGGGAGGTAAATCTGTTTTTGCCTTAGGTTTGCTTACCGGAGTTGTTGGTTGCTGCACAACCGGTGGCTGGGGCTCTGGATCATTGTTTAGTAAGTAAAGACCATAGCCAAAGCCGCCCACTAGCACGATTGCCAGTAGACCACTACGCCAAGGCTTCTTTCTGGAAGGTTGTTTTTTTGTCGACTTTTTTGGGGTTCCACGCCCCCTTCTTACATAATCTCTGTTTGCCACGGTCATTTTTGATCATCAAGAATTCTTGCAATTATGTTAATCCAGAACGAGTTGAGAAAACACCCTGTTGAATGAATCTTGTTAGGTGGGAGGGGAAAGGTTTGAAAGAGAGGACCTAGGACCTAGTCACCTAGACCCTAGGATCTTCTCTTTAATCTATCTCGCTGGTGGCGCAGCGCTTCCACGAACAATCAGGTTTGTTTCTAGAAGACGAGACCCTGAATGGACATCGTGCCCTTTTAGAAGCTCTAGCATCATTAGCATCGCTTGTCGGCCAATCTCGTAGCGAGGCTGAGAGATGGTCGTTAACGGAGGATCACAGTACTGAGCGAAATTGATGTCATCAAACCCGACTACCGACAGATCTTGTGGGACGCGGAAACCGAGCTTTTTCGCTTCTTGAATGGCACCGATTGCCATCGTGTCACAGTGGCAGAAAATCGCGGTTGGTGGCTCGTGTAGCTCCAGCAACTTACGTACTGCTTTTGCTCCGCCTTCAAAAGAGAATTCGGTGACAATACTGTATTGTGGTTCTTTGTTTATGCCAGCACGACGCAATGCTTGTTGGTAGCCTTGTTGACGGAATTGACACAATACCGCTGTATCGGGACCTGAAATTTGCGCAATACGTTTATGACCAAGCTGGGTCAGGTAATTGACGGCTTCAAATGCTGATGTCAGGTTATCGATATGAACGGTTGGTAGCTCCAGTTCAGGAGCAAATTCACAGGCCATGACCATAGGTGGCAGGTTTTTTTGTTCGGGTTTGCTGACATCAAACGGTAAGTCGGTACCAAGTAGCAGCATCCCGTCAGCTTGCTTAGTAAAGACCAGGTTCACAAATGAACTTTCGCGTTTCTTTTGCTGACCGCTATCGCCAAGCAATACGAGATAGCCGTGCTCCATTGCAGCATCTTCGATACCACGAATGATTTCAGAAAAGTAGGGATCGCAGATGTCAGGAACGATCGTAACAATGGTCTTCGATTCGTTTCTGCGTAAATTACGTGCTAAAGAGTTTGGTGAGTAACCCGCCTCAAGTACCGCGTCTTCTACTCGTTTTCGCGTAGACGCTGAGACTTTCTCCGGGTTCATTAGTGCTCGAGATACCGTCGCGGTAGATACTCCCGCAAGCTGGGCAACATCCTTCATTGTCGCCATAGTTTTAAAACCTCTCAAATAATTCGCCAAGATGACGTTAATCCCCCAGAGTGAAATTGTTGTAATTGAGTGCAGAAAACGCTCGCTTTACCATCACATTGTTGTTGATTATTTAGTGGGTAAAGTGCTTTTTCATTGCCAGAACAACATTTCAATGTTGGGGAAACGTTAAAGTGTAAATTTAAAGTATTTCGTTACAAGAAACGAAGACTTTACTTAATGGGATAGTCTATTCATTTCTATGGTGAAAGTTACGGTCTGTTTAACAAAAACCACAATGATAGTGTGATTTTTGTCACATTAAAAGGTAATTCATTACATAGCTAAACGTTTGCTAGCTCAGGTCCTGTGGTTCTATGTCTAAATTCCAACGCACTTTCTTGGCATTAGGTAACAACTCAATAGCAGGCTTTGCACTGGTTAATAACTTTTGCATCAATGAACGATGTTGAGTTTGCAGCAAAAGTTGCCAGCGATATTTACCTGCGCGTTTGGCCAGTGGGGAAGGGGTCGGACCCAGCACCATACAGGTGTCGTCAAATAATGGGTGTGACTCAAGAGTAAAACGAACCTGACGCAGGAAGTCTTCTACTATTTCACTTTGGTTTGCTTCAGCCTTAAACAGAGTCAGGTAACTGTACGGGGGCAGCTGTGCTAATTTTCGCTCTTCTAAGGCGGTCATCGCAAAGTGGCGATAATCTTTTTGCAGCAGTGCCTGCAATAAGCTGTGCTCTGGGTGATGGGTCTGTAAAATCACTTCGCCAGGTTTACTTGCACGCCCAGCCCGTCCCGCAACCTGAATAAAAAGCTGAGCGAGGCGTTCAGAAGCGCGAAAGTCACTGCTATATAAGGAACCATCCACATCCAATAGTGCAACCAATGTTACGTTCGGAAAGTGATGCCCTTTGGCAAGCATTTGCGTACCAATCAAAATCTGGTATTCACCTTTGCGAATCGATTCTAAGGCATCTTCCAAGCTGCCTTTACGACGGGTACTGTCTCTGTCGATACGAATGGCTTTGTACTCAGGGAAGAGCTGCGCCAACTGATGTTCTAACTGCTCTGTGCCTACACCGACCGTTACTAACTGAGTGGAACCACATCCCTGACACTGATGAATTACGGGTTGCTGTGAGCCGCAATGATGGCAACGTATTTCATTGCTGTATTGATGGAAGGTGTAATAGGCATCACAGCGCTTACATTCTGCAATCCAACCACATTCATGGCACATCAGAGCAGGGGAGAAACCTCGGCGGTTAAGAAATAGCATCACCTGATTACCCGCTTTCAGGTGTTTACGCATGTCAGCAATCAGTGGGGCAGACAATCCACTTTCTAAATATTGACCTTTAACATCGAGTACTTTATTGGTGGTTGGCACTGCGGAGCCCGCACGCTGAGTTAGTGTGAGGTGGTGGTATTTACCCGATAACGCATTATGCAGCGTCTCTAATGCCGGAGTTGCAGAGCCAAGCACAATCGGTACTTGCTCTTTGTGCGCACGCATAACGGCAACGTCACGAGCGTGGTAGCGCAAACTATCTTGTTGTTTGTATGAAGCGTCATGTTCTTCATCAACAATAATAATGCCAAGGTCTGCGAATGGCGTCAGTAGAGCTGAGCGGGTGCCAATGATGATTCCGGCCGCTTTATCTCGGGCAGATAACCACGAGTTTAAACGTTCGGTATCATTTAAACCTGAATGTATCACTTCTACAGGTACGTTGAAGCGATGCTTAAAACGATTGATGGTTTGTGGGGTCAGGCCAATTTCTGGCACCAGAACTAACGCTTGGCGACCTTTTTCTAATACAGGCTTGATCAGATTGAGGTAAACCTCGGTCTTACCGGAGCCTGTTACCCCCTCTAATAAATAGCAGGCAAAACCCGTTTGGCTGTTCACGCTGGCAATGGCGAGCGCTTGCTCATGGTTAAGCTTCGGCTTGTCGACATCGTTTTCGACCTGTTGGGGCCATTGAGAAATCGTTGGCATTTTCTCAATTCGCTCAATCCAACCTTTCTCTTCGACCGATTTCAGCACTGTTGAGGCGATCTCTTGCTCTACAAATTCTTGGTGCGGTACGGCTCCGTCTACCAGGATTTGCAGAACTTTTTGTTGCTTCACTGCCCGGCGGTCGAGGCCTTGCATCAGTTTGTCTTTACCCGCTTCGGTGATCTGCCATTCCTGCAAGGTGGCAAAATCAGCTGGTTTTCCTTTTCTCAGCGCTGCTGGCATCGCATTGTGAAGCGTATCGCCCAATGGATACTGATAAAAATGGCTACACCATGTGAGCAATGAATACAGTTTTTCTGACCAGATAGGTTGCGAATCTAAAACGGCTTTGATTGGTTTGAGCTGTTCGATAGGAAAATCTGAGTGGTTCACCATCGCGGTGACAATTCCTACCAACGTCTGACGTCCAAAAGGTACAGATACACGCCCACCAATGAGCGGGAACAGGTGCCCCGGAATGGCATAATCAAACTGTTTGTCGAGTGGAACAGGTAGTGCCACTCTGGCAATGGATGGACGCATAAAGTTCTGCTGTAATATAAAGAAGGAAAGGAGCTTAGAGTCTATTAAAATTGGGGTGAAAATTCGAGTAAAGCTGACTTCTCGCCTCGTAAACCGATGACAAGCAATAGACTGACTAAAAAAGTGGCGAAAAAATTGCCAAATGTGTTGATCCCATCAGTGCGATTCATTACTATATCGCGCCTTGAGATATGGCTTCGGCGTTAAGCTGATGCGGTATCGCACTTTTATTTTTAATTGCGTGTGGTGTGCGGCTTAGACTCGTATAGCGACACGGCCTACTATTGAGGTTATCCCATGAAAGCTGGTATCCATCCAGAATACAAAGCAGTATCTGCTACTTGTTCTTGCGGCAACACTTTTGAGTTCAACTCAACTCTAGGTAAAGAGTCTATCCACCTAGACGTATGTGACAAGTGCCACCCATTCTACACTGGTAAGCAACGTATCGTTGATACAGGCGGCCGTGTTGATCGCTTCAACAAGCGTTTCGGTGCACTATCAAGCGGTAAGAAATAATAGCAGACGCTATTACAATTACAGTTTAGAAAAGGACGCTTCGGCGTCCTTTTTGTTTATGGTGAATCTGGTGGTTGGATTAAAAACAGTGAGTTAAAAATAGTCTCGATTATTTTTCACTCAATGCTTGCAACCCAAAGCGTGATCTGTATAATGCAGCGCACTGGTTAAGCCAGTTGTGAACCAATGAGCGGTGAGGAGCTAATAAATCCAAGGATTTATTAGGTAATGTAGACTCAGCTTATGTTCGCGGTTAATACAATTAGCTATCTTTTCTTCGGAAAAACTATCCCCAAAGGTGACTTTGGCATGTAGGGATAGTTAATCGAAAATTAACTGACAATGCGTCCTAATCTTGGATGCTACGGTTTCACATAAATCAATCGGCATTCTCTCGTCTTGACGAGTTTGAGTGGCGATATTGTTTGTGTAATTTACTAATTTTGGAGCTCTGTCTCATGCAGAACCAACGTATCCGTATCCGCCTAAAAGCTTTCGATTACAAATTAATCGATGCTTCTACAGCGGAAATCGTTGAAACAGCTAAGCGCACTGGCGCACAGGTTCGTGGTCCAATCCCACTACCAACTCGTAAAGAGCGTTTCACAGTTCTTATCTCTCCACACGTTAACAAGAAAGCACGTGACCAGTACGAAATCCGTACTCACAAGCGTCTAATCGACATCGTTGAGCCAACAGACAAAACTGTTGATGCTCTAATGCGTCTAGACCTTGCTGCGGGCGTTGACGTTCAAATTAGCCTAGGTTAAGGGAGATTAGAAGAATGATTGGTCTAATCGGTCGTAAAGTGGGCATGACCCGCGTATTTACTGAAGACGGCGTTTCTATCCCAGTAACTGTTGTTGAAGTTGAAGCTAACCGCGTTTCTCAAGTGAAAACTCTTGAAACTGACGGCTACGCAGCTATCCAGGTTACTTCTGGTGCGAAGAAAGCTAACCGCGTAAACAAAGCTGAAGCAGGTCACTTTGCTAAAGCTGGCGTTGAAGCGGGTCGCGGTCTTTGGGAATTCCGTTTAGAAAACGGCGAAGAGTTCGAAGTTGGTTCAGAACTAACTGTTGAACTATTCAACGAAACTAAGAAAGTAGACGTTACTGGTACATCTAAGGGTAAAGGCTTCCAAGGCGCTGTTAAGCGTTGGAACTTCCGTACTCAAGATATGACACACGGTAACTCATTGTCTCACCGTGCTCCTGGTTCTATCGGTCAATGTCAGACTCCAGGTCGCGTATTTAAAGGCAAGAAAATGGCAGGTCACATGGGTGCTGAGCGTGTAACGACTCAAAACCTAGAGATCGTACGTGTTGACGCTGAGCGCAACCTGCTTCTTATTAAAGGTGCAGTCCCAGGCGCAACTGGCGGCAACGTGATCGTTAAACCAGCTGTTAAAGCATAACGTCTCAGGAGTAAGTAATGGAACTAATGGTTAAAGGTGCTGATGCACTAACTGTTTCCGAAACTACTTTCGGACGTGAGTTTAACGAAGCTCTTGTACACCAAGTAGTTGTTGCATACGCAGCAGGTGCTCGTCAAGGTACTCGTGCTCAAAAAACACGTTCAGAAGTTTCTGGCGGTGGCGCTAAGCCATGGCGTCAAAAAGGTACTGGCCGTGCGCGTGCTGGTACAATTCGTAGCCCAATCTGGCGTACAGGTGGTGTTACTTTTGCTGCGAAACCACAAGATCACAGCCAAAAAGTAAACAAGAAAATGTACCGCGGTGCTATGAAGAGCATTCTTTCTGAGCTTGTTCGTCAAGAGCGTCTAATCGTTGTTGATAACTTCTCAGTAGAAGCACCAAAGACTAAAGAGCTAGTTGCTAAGCTTAAAGAGCTTGAGCTAACTGACGCTCTAATCGTGACTAGCGAAGTAGATGAGAATCTATTCCTAGCGGCTCGTAACCTATACAAAGTTGACGCACGTGACGTTGCTGGTATTGATCCAGTATCACTAATCGCGTTCGACAAAGTTGTAATGACTGCTGAAGCAGTTAAACAAGTTGAGGAGATGCTAGCATGATCACTGAAGAGCGTATCCTAAAAGTTCTACGTGCACCGCACATCTCTGAAAAAGCAACTATGGCAGCTGAGAAAGCGAACACTATCGTTTTCAAAGTAGCTAAAGATGCAACTAAAAAAGAGATCAAAGCAGCTGTAGAAAAGCTATTTGAAGTTGAAGTTAAGTCTGTAAATACTCTTATCACTAAGGGTAAGACCAAACGTCAAGGTCTACGCCAAGGTCGCCGCAGCGACGTTAAGAAAGCGTACGTTACTTTGAAAGAAGGTCAAGATCTTGACTTCGTTGGCGGCGCGGAATAACAGGAGTAGTTAAAAATGGCTATTGTTAAATGTAAGCCGACTTCCCCTGGTCGTCGTCACGTTGTTAAAGTTGTTAACGCTGACCTACACAAGGGCAAGCCATACGCACCTCTTCTAGAGAAAAACTCTAAGAACGGCGGTCGTAACAACAACGGTCGTATCACAGTACGTCACGTCGGCGGTGGTCACAAGCACCACTACCGTTTGATTGACTTCAAACGTACTAAAGACGGTATCCCAGCGACAGTTGAGCGTCTTGAATACGATCCAAACCGTAGCGCAAATATTGCTCTAGTTCTTTACAAAGACGGTGAGCGTCGCTACATCCTAGCACCTAAAGGTGTTGTAGCTGGTGATGTTATTCAGTCGGGTGTTGATGCACCTATCAAAGCTGGTAACACTCTACCAATGCGTAACATCCCAGTAGGTTCAACTGTACACAACGTTGAACTGAAGCCTGGTAAAGGCGGTCAGCTAGCTCGTTCAGCTGGTGCTTACGCTCAAATCGTTGCTCGCGACGGTTCATACGTAACTATCCGTCTACGTTCTGGCGAAATGCGCAAAGTTCTTTCTGAAGGTCGTGCAACGATCGGTGAAGTTGGTAACTCTGAGCACATGCTACGTGAACTTGGTAAAGCTGGTGCTACTCGTTGGCGCGGTGTTCGTCCAACCGTTCGCGGTGTGGTAATGAACCCGGTTGATCACCCACACGGTGGTGGTGAAGGTCGTACTTCTGGTGGCCGTCACCCAGTATCTCCTTGGGGTATGCCAACTAAAGGCTACAAGACTCGTAAGAACAAACGCACTGACAAGTACATCGTACGTCGTCGTAACAAGTAATCTATATAAAGAGGAATCGCCATGCCACGTTCTCTCAAGAAAGGTCCTTTTATTGACCTACACTTGCTGAAGAAGGTAGAGAAAGCGGTGGAAAGCGGAGACAAAAAGCCTATTAAGACTTGGTCCCGTCGTTCAATGATCATCCCTACGATGATCGGTTTGACCATCGCTGTCCATAATGGTCGTCAGCACGTACCAGTATTTGTAACTGATGAAATGATCGGTCACAAACTGGGTGAATTCGCACCAACACGTACTTACCGCGGTCACGCTGCGGATAAGAAAGCTAAGAAGCGCTAAGGAGTAGATAATGGAAGCATTTGCTAAACATAACTTTGCTCGCATTTCGCCTCAGAAAGCTCGCTTAGTTGCGGATCAAATCCGTGGTAAATCTGTTGACCAAGCTCTAGAAATCCTAACTTTCAGCAACAAAAAAGCTGCTGAACTAGTTAAGAAAGTTCTTGAGTCTGCTATCGCTAACGCGGAGCACAACGAAGGTGCAGATATTGACGATCTGAATGTCGCAAAAATCTTTGTAGATGAAGGCCCAACCATGAAGCGTATTATGCCTCGTGCTAAAGGTCGTGCGGATCGTATCTTGAAGCGTTCAAGCCACATCACTGTTGTTGTAGCAGATCGCTAGAGACTAGGAGAGTAAGCAATGGGTCAAAAAGTACATCCTAATGGTATTCGTCTAGGCATCGTTAAGCCTTGGAATGCTACATGGTTTGCTAACACCAAAGATTTCGCTGACAACCTAGACGGCGACTTCAAGGTACGTCAGTTCCTTACAGGTGAACTGAAAAAAGCGTCTCTATCACGCATCGTTATCGAGCGTCCTGCTAAGAGCATCCGTGTGACTATTCACACTGCTCGTCCAGGCGTTGTTATCGGTAAGAAAGGTGAAGACGTAGAGAAGCTACGCGCAGCTGTAGCTAAAATTGCAGGTGTACCAGCGCAAATTAACATCGCTGAAGTACGTAAGCCTGAACTAGATGCGCAACTTGTTGGTGACAGCATCGCGTCTCAGCTAGAGCGTCGTGTTATGTTCCGTCGTGCTATGAAGCGCGCGGTACAAAATGCAATGCGTCTAGGCGCTAAAGGTATCAAAGTGGAAGTAAGCGGTCGTCTAGGCGGCGCTGAAATCGCACGTTCAGAGTGGTACCGTGAAGGCCGTGTGCCTCTACACACTCTACGTGCTGACATTGATTACGCAACTTCTTCGGCTCACACTCAATACGGTGTGATCGGCATTAAAACTTGGATCTTCAAAGGTGAGATTCTAGGTGGTATGCCAGCAGCTAACGCTGTTGAGCCTAAAGGCGACAAGCCTAAGAAGCAGCGTAAAGGCCGTAAGTAAGGAGTCGACAGATGCTACAACCTAAACGTACTAAGTTCCGTAAGGTTCAGACTGGTCGTAACCGTGGTCTAGCTAAAGGTACTGATGTAAGCTTCGGCGAATTCGGTCTTAAAGCTGTTGGCCGTGGTCGTCTAACTGCTCGTCAAATCGAAGCGGCACGTCGTGCAATGACACGTCACGTTAAGCGTCAAGGTAAAATCTGGATCCGTGTGTTCCCAGACAAACCAATCACAGAAAAACCACTTGAAGTTCGTCAAGGTAAGGGTAAAGGTAACGTTGAGTACTGGGTAGCCCAAATCCAACCTGGTAAGGTTATGTACGAAATGGGTGGTGTACCTGAAGAATTGGCACGTGAAGCGTTCCGTCTTGCGGCACGTAAACTGCCTTTCAAAACTACATTTGTAACTAAGCAGGTGATGTGATGAAAGCACAAGATCTACGCGAAAAAAGCGTTGAAGAGCTTAATGCTGAGCTAATGAATTTGCTACGTGAACAGTTCAACTTGCGCATGCAAGCTGCAACTGGTCAACTACAGCAAACTCATACTCTGAAAGCTGTACGCCGTGATATCGCACGTGTGAAAACTGTTTTGACTGAGAAGGCAGGCGCATAATGAGCGAAGTAAAACGTACTCAACAAGGTCGTGTTATTAGCGACAAGATGGACAAGTCTATCACTGTTGCTATCGAACGTTTCGTAAAACACCCAATCTACGGGAAATTCGTTAAACGTACGACTAAAGTACACGCACATGACGAGAACAACGAGTGTGGCCTAGGCGACACAGTTGAAATCGCTGAGTGTCGTCCACTGTCTAAGACTAAGTCTTGGACTTTGGTAAAAGTTCTAGAAAAGGCGAAGATTTAATCTCGTTAATTCTATGAAACTCAAGCGGCTCCAAAATATTTTTGGAGCCGTTTATTTTTTGACTACCCAATCACAAAAAAGGGTGGTACAATTCGCGTCCCTTTTAAAGAGGCAGCCCGACCCGTGATGGGTCTAGTTATTAATATTTAGCGGAGCACTAACATGATCCAAATGCAAAGTATGCTGGACGCAGCTGATAACTCAGGCGCACGCAGCGTAATGTGTATTAAGGTTCTGGGTGGCTCTCACCGCCGTTATGCACATATCGGTGACGTCATCAAAGTTACTGTGAAGGAAGCAATTCCTCGCGGTAAAGTAAAAAAAGGTGATGTTCTGAAGGCGGTGGTAGTGCGCACCCGTAAAGGCGTACGTCGTCCTGACGGTTCTGTCATTCGCTTCGACCGAAATGCTTGCGTATTGTTGAATGACAATACTGAGCAACCAATCGGTACACGTATCTTTGGTCCTGTGACACGCGAACTTCGTGGCGATAAGTTCATGAAGATCGTTTCACTGGCTCCAGAAGTTCTGTAAGGAGCACGTAGAAATGGCAGCTAAAATCCGTCGTAACGACGAAGTAATCGTTCTTGCTGGTAAAGACAAAGGCAAGAAAGGTAAAGTAACTAAGGTTCTAGCAACTGGTAAAGTTATCGTTGAAGGCATCAACCTTGTTAAGAAACACCAAAAGCCGGTTCCGGCTCTAGGTCAACAAGGTGGCATCGTTGAACAAGAAGCAGCTATTGACGCTTCTAACGTTGCAATCTTTAACGCAGCTACTGGTAAAGCTGACCGTATCGGTTTCCGTTTTGAAGACGGCAAGAAAGTTCGTTTCTTCAAGTCTAACGGCGAAACCGTTTCTAACTAATTAGAAGTAATTTGGAGTTCTACTATGGCGAAACTGCATGATTACTACAAGTCGTCTGTAGTCGCTGAACTGACCAAACAGTTCAGCTACACAAGCGTCATGCAAGTCCCTAGAATCGAGAAAATCACCCTAAACATGGGTGTTGGTGAAGCAATCAACGATAAGAAACTGCTAGAAAACGCAGCGTCTGATATGGCAACGATCTCTGGTCAAAAGCCACTTATCACAAAAGCGCGCAAATCTGTTGCAGGTTTCAAAATCCGTGAAGGCTACCCTATCGGTTGTAAAGTAACCTTGCGTGGCGAACGTATGTGGGATTTTCTTGAGCGTTTGATTAACATCGCTCTTCCACGTGTACGTGACTTCCGTGGTGTTAGCGCTAAGTCTTTTGACGGACGCGGTAACTACAGCATGGGCGTTCGCGAGCAAATCATCTTCCCGGAAATCGACTTTGATAAAGTTGATCGAGTACGCGGTCTAGACATCACTATTACGACGTCTGCTGGTACTGATGAGGAAGGCCGTGCTCTGCTGGCTGCCTTTAACTTCCCATTCCGTAAGTAAGGTGAAGGGTTACTGTTATGGCTAAAAATTCTATGAAAGCACGTGAAGCAAAACGTGCAAAGCTAGTAGCTAAGTTCGCTGAAAAGCGTTCAGCGCTAAAAGCTATCATCAGCGATGTAAACGCATCTGAAGAAGATCGTTGGAATGCAGTTCTTAAATTGCAATCTCTTCCACGTGATTCAAGTGCATCACGTCAGCGCAACCGTTGCAACCAAACTGGTCGTCCACACGGTTACCTACGTAAGTTCGGTCTAAGCCGTATCAAAGTTCGTGAAGCTTGCATGAAAGGCGAGATTCCTGGACTTCGTAAGGCTAGCTGGTAATTGCCACTTAATCATTTGGAGTAAATCATATGAGCATGCAAGATCCGATTTCGGATATGCTGACCCGTGTTCGTAACGGTCAGGCAGCAAACAAAGTTGCTGTTAAAATGCCTTCTTCAAAGCTTAAAGTTGCAATTGCTGCACTACTAAAAGCTGAAGGTTACATCGTTGACTTCGCTGTTGAAGGCGAAGCAAAACCTGAGCTAGAAGTTACACTTAAGTACTTCCAAGCTAAACCAGTAATCGAGCAACTTAAACGTGTTTCTCGTCCAGGTCTACGTGTTTACAAGAAGAAAGATCAACTTCCTTCTGTAATGGGTGGTCTTGGTATTGCTATCGTTTCTACTTCCAAGGGTCTTATGTCAGACCGCGCTGCACGTAAAGCAGGTCTTGGTGGTGAAATCATCTGCTACGTAGCTTAATAAGGAGTAGACTATGTCTCGTGTTGCAAAAGCACCTGTCGCTATTCCAGCTGGCGTAGAGGTGAAACTAAACGGCCAAGAAATCACTGTAAAAGGTGCTAAAGGCGAACTAACTCGCGTACTAAACGACGCTGTAGTTATCGCTCAGGAAGAAAACAACCTAACGTTCGGCCCTGTTGAAGGTGCTGCTAATGCTTGGGCTCAAGCAGGTACTGCTCGTGCTCTAGTAAACAACATGGTTGTTGGTGTTACTGAAGGCTTTACTAAGAAGCTAACTCTTAAAGGTGTTGGTTACCGTGCTGCTATCAAAGGCAACGCTGTAGGTCTAACACTAGGCTTCTCTCACCCAGTTGAGCACGAGTTGCCAGCGGGTATTAAAGCTGAATGTCCAAGCCAAACTGAAATTGTGATCACTGGTTGTGACAAACAACTTGTAGGTCAAGTTGCGGCTGACATTCGTTCTTACCGTCAACCTGAGCCTTACAAAGGTAAAGGTGTTCGTTACGCAGATGAAAATGTGCGTACTAAAGAAGCTAAGAAGAAGTAAGGTAACACTATGGATAAGAAAGCATCTCGCATCCGTCGTGCTACACGTGCACGTCGTAAGATTGCAGAACTGGGTGCGACTCGCCTAGTTGTACACCGTACTCCTCGTCACGTGTACGCACAGGTTATCGCGGCTAATGGCTCTGAGGTTATCGCAGCAGCTTCTACTGTAGAAAAAGCGATCCGTGAGCAATTGAAATACACTGGTAACGTTGATGCAGCTAAAGCAGTAGGTAAAGCTGTTGCTGAGCGCGCTCTTGAAAAAGGCGTAACTGCAGTTGCATTTGATCGTTCTGGTTTCCAATACCACGGTCGAGTAGCGGCGCTAGCAGAATCTGCTCGCGAAGCTGGTCTGAAATTCTAAGGTAGGGTTGGAAGATGGCTAAAGAACAACAAGTTCAAGCGAATGATTTGCAAGAAAAATTAATCGCAGTTAACCGTGTTTCTAAAACGGTTAAAGGTGGTCGAATCATGAGCTTCACTGCACTAACAGTAGTTGGTGACGGTAATGGTCGTGTAGGTTTCGGTTACGGCAAAGCTCGTGAAGTACCTGCAGCGATCCAAAAAGCAATGGAAAAAGCGCGTCGTAACATGACTACGATCGCTCTAAACGAAGGCACTCTTCACCACCCAGTGAAAGGTCGCCATTCGGGCTCTAAAGTTTACATGCAGCCTGCTGCAGAAGGTACTGGTGTTATCGCAGGTGGTGCGATGCGTGCAGTACTAGAAGTTGCTGGTGTACACAACGTACTATCTAAAGCATACGGTTCTACGAACCCTATCAACATCGTTCGTGCAACGATCGATGCACTAGGTAGCATGAAGTCACCAGAAATGGTTGCTGCTAAACGTGGTCTAACTGTTGAATCTATTTCGGAGTAAGAACACCATGGCAACTATTAAAGTAACTCAAACTAAAAGCTCAATTGGTCGTCTACCTAAGCACAAAGCTACTTTGCGCGGTCTAGGTCTTCGTAAAATCAACCACACAGTAGAACTTGAAGATACTCCGTGCGTACGCGGTATGATCAACAAGGTTTACTACATGGTTAAAGTTGAGGAGTAATCAGAATGCGTTTGAATACTCTAGCACCGGCTACTGGCGCGAAAACTTCTGCGAAGCGAGTAGGTCGTGGTATCGGTTCTGGCCTAGGTAAAACTGGTGGCCGTGGCCACAAAGGTCAAAAATCACGTTCTGGCGGCAGCGTTCGTCCAGGTTTCGAAGGCGGTCAGATGCCTCTGAAACAACGTCTACCAAAATTCGGTTTCACTTCTCGTAAGAGCCTAGTGTCTGCTGAAGTTCGTCTAGCTGAGCTAGCGAAAGTTTCTGGTGACGTAGTTGATCTTAACAGCCTTAAAGCTGCTAACATCATCACTAAGAACATCGAATTTGTAAAAGTTGTTCTTTCTGGTGAAATCAACAAAGCAGTGACTGTTAAAGGTCTACGTGTGACTAAAGGCGCTAAAGCTGCAATCGAAGCTGCAGGCGGTAAAATCGAGGAATAATCTCGAGGAACGAGGTACAGATGGCTAAGAAACCAGGACAAGATTTTCGTAGTGCTCAGAGCGGCTTAAGTGAACTAAAGTCGCGCTTATTATTCGTAATTGGTGCACTTTTAGTATTTCGAGCAGGCTCTTTTGTGCCGATCCCTGGTATTGACGCTGCTGTACTTGCCGAGTTGTTCGACCAGCAAAAAGGTACCATCGTAGAAATGTTTAACATGTTCTCCGGTGGTGCTCTTGAGCGTGCATCTATATTAGCATTGGGCATCATGCCGTATATTTCGGCATCTATTGTTGTCCAATTGCTAACTGTAGTTCATCCAGCGTTAGCTGAACTCAAAAAAGAGGGTGAAGCAGGCCGTCGTAAGATAAGCCAATACACACGCTACGGCACGCTTGTACTTGCAACCTTCCAGGCTATAGGTATTGCAACGGGCTTACCAAACATGGTCGATAATCTGGTTGTTATCAACCAAACCATGTTTACGCTTATTGCTACCGTAAGTTTAGTAACCGGCACCATGTTCCTAATGTGGTTAGGTGAACAAATTACAGAGCGTGGAATTGGTAACGGTATTTCGTTACTGATTTTTGCAGGTATTGTTGCTGGATTGCCTTCTGCAATCGGTCAAACAATCGAGCAAGCGCGTCAAGGTGAATTGCATGTACTTCTTCTGTTGCTAATCGCGGTATTGTCTTTTGCAGTCATTTACTTCGTTGTTTTCATGGAGCGTGGTCAACGTCGAATCGTTGTTAACTACGCGAAGCGTCAACAAGGTCGTAAAGTATTTGCTGCACAAAGCTCGCATCTGCCACTAAAAATTAATATGGCAGGTGTTATTCCAGCGATTTTTGCATCAAGTATTATCCTGTTCCCAGGAACACTGGCTCAGTGGTTTGGTCAGAACGGTGAGAGCAGCGCGTTCGGTTGGTTAACTGACGTGTCTTTGGCTCTTAGCCCAGGTCAACCGCTGTATGTAATGCTTTATGCAGCAGCAATTATCTTCTTCTGTTTCTTCTACACGGCGTTGGTTTTCAACCCGCGTGAAACAGCAGATAACTTGAAGAAGTCAGGTGCATTCGTACCCGGCATCCGCCCAGGTGAGCAGACAGCGAAATACATTGATAAAGTGATGACACGTTTAACCCTTGCGGGCGCACTGTACATTACCTTTATCTGTCTGATTCCCGAGTTCATGATGGTCGCGTGGAACGTACGTTTCTACTTCGGCGGTACATCACTACTCATCGTAGTGGTTGTAATTATGGACTTTATGGCACAGGTACAGACTCATATGATGTCTCAACAGTATGATTCTGTGTTGAAGAAAGCGAATCTGAAAGGCTACGGCCGTTAATTCGGTGGTAGACTCAGTTTCATTTACGGAGTTTAGCAATGAAAGTTCGTGCTTCCGTTAAAAAAATCTGCCGTAACTGTAAAGTAATCAAGCGTAACGGTGTCGTTCGCGTGATTTGCAGTGAGCCAAAGCACAAACAGCGCCAAGGCTAATTAGCAGAAATTTTTACTTGAAAACGAAGGTTAGGTCGAGTATATTCCTCGGCCTACCTTTTGCGTGCAAAAGAAGTAGTACTCCGCAGCGTATCCATAACGGGCTTTGCTGCGGCTAATTCTTTTATAGAAACACTTAGGAGTGAATAATGGCCCGTATAGCAGGCATTAACATTCCTGATCAGAAGCATGCTGTAATCGCACTAACTGCGATTTTCGGCATCGGTAAAACTCGTTCTCAAGCTATTCTAGCTGAAGTGGGTATTGCTGAAAATGTTAAGATCAGTGAACTAACTGAAGAGCAGATCGATCAACTGCGTGATGGTGTAGCTAAGTACACTGTAGAAGGTGATCTACGTCGTGAAGTATCTATGAACATCAAGCGTCTTATGGACCTTGGCTGTTACCGTGGTCTTCGTCATCGTCGCAGTCTACCACTACGTGGACAGCGTACTAAAACCAACGCTCGCACCCGTAAGGGTCCGCGTAAGCCGATCAAGAAATAATCGGGAAGGTAGAGTACAATGGCTAAACAACCAACTCGCGCTCGTAAGCGCGTACGCAAGCAAGTTGCAGATGGCGTTGCGCACATCCATGCTTCTTTCAATAACACAATCGTAACCATTACTGACCGTCAAGGTAACGCTCTTGCATGGGCTACTGCAGGTGGTTCTGGTTTCCGTGGTTCTCGTAAGTCTACTCCGTTCGCTGCACAGGTTGCTGCTGAGCGTTGTGCTGAAATGGCTAAAGAATACGGCCTAAAGAACTTGGAAGTTATGGTTAAGGGTCCTGGTCCAGGTCGCGAATCTACTGTTCGTGCACTAAACGCCGCTGGTTTCCGCATCACAAACATCGTTGATGCTACACCAATCCCTCATAACGGTTGTCGTCCACCTAAGAAACGTCGCGTATAACGTTTCTAGGACAATTGGAGAAGAATCATGGCAAGATATTTGGGTCCTAAGCTGAAGCTTAGCCGTCGTGAAGGCACTGACTTATTCCTTAAGTCTGGTGTTCGCGCGATCGATACCAAGTGTAAAATTGATAACGCACCAGGTGTACACGGCGCTCGTCGCGGTCGTCTATCTGAGTATGGCGTTCAGCTTCGTGAGAAGCAAAAAGTTCGTCGTATGTACGGCGTTCTAGAAAAACAATTCCGTAACTACTACAAAGAAGCTGCTCGCCTTAAAGGCAACACTGGTGAAAACCTACTTCAGCTTCTTGAAGGTCGTCTTGATAACGTAGTTTACCGCATGGGCTTCGGTGCAACTCGCGCAGAAGCACGTCAGCTAGTTAGCCACAAAGCTATCCTAGTAAACGGTAAAGTTGTAAACGTTCCTTCTTTCAAAGTAGCGGCTAATGACGTTGTTTCTATCCGCGAGAAAGCTAAACAGCAATCTCGTATTAAAGCGGCTCTAGAAGTTGCTGAACAACGTGAAAAACCAACTTGGATTGAAGTAGATGGTGGCAAGATGGAAGGTACATTCAAGCGTATGCCTGAGCGTTCTGATCTATCAGCTGACATCAACGAACAATTGATCGTCGAGCTTTACTCTAAGTAAGGTTTAAACTAAAGAGAGGACACAATGCAGGGTTCTGTAACAGAATTTCTTAAGCCACGTCTAGTTGACATCGAACAAATCAGCTCGACTCACGCAAAAGTAACTCTTGAGCCATTAGAGCGTGGCTTTGGTCATACTCTGGGTAATGCACTTCGCCGCATTCTTCTATCTTCTATGCCTGGTTGTGCAGTGACAGAAGTAGAGATTGAAGGCGTACTTCATGAGTACAGTACTAAAGAAGGCGTTCAGGAAGATATTCTTGAAATCCTTTTAAACCTTAAAGGTTTGGCTGTGCGTGTTGCTGAAGGCAAAGATGAAGTGTTCATTACTTTGAACAAATCAGGCTCGGGCCCTGTGGTTGCAGGTGACATCACCCATGATGGTGATGTAGAGATCGCTAACCCTGAACACGTTATTTGTCACCTAACGGATGACAATGCTGAAATCGCAATGCGTATTAAAGTAGAACGTGGTCGTGGTTACATTCCAGCTTCTGCGCGTATCCATACTGAAGAAGATGAGCGTCCAATCGGTCGCCTACTAGTAGATGCTACTTACAGCCCAGTAGACAAAATTGCCTACGCTGTAGAAGCAGCTCGTGTAGAACAGCGTACTGATCTAGACAAGCTTGTTATCGATATGGAAACAAACGGTACTCTAGAACCTGAGGAAGCAATCCGTCGTGCAGCTACTATCCTAGCTGAACAATTGGATGCATTCGTAGATCTTCGTGATGTACGTGTTCCTGAGGAGAAGGAAGAGAAGCCAGAATTCGATCCGATCCTACTGCGTCCTGTAGACGATCTTGAACTAACAGTTCGCTCTGCTAACTGTCTGAAAGCAGAAGCGATTCACTACATCGGTGATCTAGTACAACGTACTGAGGTAGAGCTACTTAAAACGCCTAACCTTGGTAAAAAATCTCTTACCGAGATTAAAGACGTACTTGCGTCACGTGGTCTGTCTCTGGGCATGCGCCTAGAAAACTGGCCACCTGCATCAATCGCTGAAGATTAATCGATACTAGTTAGAAGGATTAGGTCATGCGCCATCGTAAGAGTGGTCGTCAACTCAACCGCAACAGCTCACATCGCAAAGCGATGTTCAGCAACATGGCTAGCTCTCTAGTACGTCATGAAGTTATCAAGACTACTTTGCCAAAAGCAAAAGAGCTACGTCGCGTAGTTGAGCCTTTGATTACACTAGCTAAGACTGACAGTGTTGCTAACCGTCGTCTAGCATTTGCACGTACTCGTGACAACGAAGTAGTTGCAAAACTTTTCAACGAACTAGGTCCACGTTTTGCTGCTCGTCAGGGCGGTTACACTCGTATCCTAAAAGCTGGCTTCCGTGCTGGTGATAAAGCTCCAATGGCTTACATTGAGCTTGTAGATCGCCCAGCTGCTGAAGAAGCTGCTGAGTAATCAGTTCGTAAGAACGAAAAAGCCGAGCGTTAGCTCGGCTTTTTTGTATCTATAACTTTCAAATAAGTAAAAATCTAAGCGCGTTATAACTTTAGTGACGTTAACAAATTCACTCTAGTTAGAATCTTGAATAACAATGCTTAGCTCTTATTGCTTCGCAACTCTTACTTATTCACCAGACCATAAACCAGTTAAAGAGTCTAGTAAGCCTTTGCTTGCGCCCTGTTCATTCAGGTACTGAAGAATAACCGGAGCAAATTGACTAATCATCGAAGCATCTAGCCCTAACGTATCGAATGCACTCTGTACCGCGCTTAGGCTTTCAACATTCCCTAACAAGCTTTGTGCTCCACTCAGGTTAGATAGTCCAGGGATAAGGGACTCTAACTCACTGCTATTTTCACCAGACAGCTGGCTTTGAGCTAGCGCCAGTAATGCACTGCTGCCACCTGCTGCCTGTTCGGTTGACACTGGTAGTTGGCTAGTCAGTAATTCCGTTAACGGTGAAGACTCCGTACCTAAACTTTGACCGACCATGTCCATCAGTCCGCTCTCGTTACTTTTTTCTACTACTGAATCAAGGAAAGCATGTGCACTGCCGATATTCATCGAGAGTAGTGCCAGAGTGAGGAGTGTTTTACGCATAGTACCTCCAACGGTTGAGCGTGTTTTTTTAATTATTAAGTCGTTAGAGTGACAGTTTATGTTTAAGAGAACAACGACTTTTAACTTAAACAAAAAAAGCGGCGCAAGAGCGCCGCTTTAGAAACTGTCATTGAAATGAATTTCAATTATAGGATGTCTAGTAGTTCTACTTCGAATACTAGTGCTGCGAATGGAGGGATTGCAGCACCTGCGCCACGCTCACCGTACGCAAGATCTTGAGGAACGTATAGTTTCCACTTCGAACCAACAGGCATTAGTTGTAGTGCTTCAACCCAACCTTTGATTACGCCAGTTACTGGGAACTCAGCTGGTTGACCGCGTGATACAGAGCTGTCAAATACAGTGCCGTCAGTTAGCTCACCGTGGTAGTGAACACGAACTTGGCTTTGCTCAGTTGGGATCTCGCCAGTACCTTCAGAGATAACTTCGTACTGTAGGCCAGATTCAAGAACTTTAACTTCTGGACGTAGAGCGTTGTCTTTTAGGAACGCTTCGCCGTCAGCTGCTGCTGCTTTCGCTGCTTCTTGACGAACTGCTTCTGCGCGAGTGTGTAGCTCTTGCAGTGCTTTGTTGATTTCGTCGATTTCAATTGCTGGCATGTCACCAACTAGTGCAGTTGCAATACCCGCTGCGATTGCATCAACGCTAAGACCTTCAAGACCAGAACCTGCTAGTTGCTGACCCATTTGCAGACCAATGCCGTAGCTTGCTTTTTGTTCTGCAGTTTCAAATTTAATTTCAGACATAAATGTCATCTCTTATTAGGAGTGTAAAGGTCACAGGATATCAGTTTCGAGCTAAGGTTTAAATGATTGGCTCAGATTGTCTCGTCTGACCATTGAGGGTGTGACTTATCTCTTACTCCAAGTGAATTTTCTGCTAATTTAATCCAAATTCCATTTTACTTGATTGAAAAACATATACTCTCCGCGCTGGTATTTTTATACTGGCAGTAAGCATTAAGGGGTCTATCAGAATGAATCGTCGCAGAAAGAAAAAGCAGCAAGTCGACTACGTCGAACTGATCAAACAAAAATACGCTGCTATCGACTGGAAGCAGCCGTTCGACAAAACTAAGTGGTTAGAACGCGCAGAGCCAGTGACTGCGTTTTGGCAGCGTTTACCTAAGTTCCATCAACGAGCATTGATGGTGTTGGTGCCACTGCTGCTTTTGATTCTTATTGTCCCGATGCCAAAGAAAACCGAAGAGTTAGTTGAGCAAACTCAGCCTATTGATCATCCCCGAGTTGCTATTGAGTTAAATGCTCAGAGCTTAAGCCAGCAACGAACCTCGCAGAACTCAGGACCTAAGTCTGAAAACTGGAAAGAGTATCAAGTGAAAAATGGCGATACGCTTGCCCAGGTATTCCGAAGTAATCAGTTATCCATGGCGGATCTCAGCTCACTGGTCAAAATTGAAGGTAGTGACAAGCCGCTCAGTCATATTAAACAAGGACAGTTGATCCGCTTTAAGTTTTCTGATGATGGCGAACTGGATATGTTACAACTGGAGAAAGGAGACCACTCTGTGATGTTTTTCCGTTTATCTGATGGAACCTTCGGACGCAATAAATAGCGGCATCTGCTAAAAGACAGGTTGTAAAAAAGACGCGCTCAAGTCGCGTCTTTTTTGTTGGAAGATATTTTGGAGGTAATTGTCTCGATTTACTTCGTCGCCGCTTCTCTACGCATGTCGACATGTGGAATGCCATCTTCAAGGTAGCTGTCTGAAATAACATTAAACCCATGGCGTGAGTAGTACTCTATGAGGTGTTCCTGAGCGCCAATATCAATGGTTTGTTTGGGCCAAAGTGCTTCACACTGTGTTAATGCTTCTTCCAGCAGTTTGTGGCCTAAACCTCCACCGCGAGCTGTTTGCTTGGTCACCACGCGACCAATACTGACATTGTCGAAAGTGGTTCCTGCAGGTAATAAGCGAGCGCAAGCCACTAATTCATCATTGTGATAGCCGAGTAGGTGATAAACACCTTCCAGCGTGTCTTTACCATCAAGCTCCGGATATGGACAGGTTTGCTCGACGACAAAAACATCGACACGCAGGCGCATCAGTTCGTACAATTGGTGCGTGGTCAGTTGAGCAAAAGGCAAAGTCATCCAGGTAAGCATTTCTATCGTCCGTTATTGATTTTGTGTTACTGACTTTACTCGGTTTTCTGCTAATACTCATTAACAATGGTTAATTTTAACTGGTCTTCCTGACAAATCTGGCCATAATGTGCCCTCTTTTTCATCCTATCTGAGGATATTCCCCTGTGAGCAAACAAACTTTTGACCACGTAGGGCTAAGCCCGGCGTTACTCGCGACGCTTGATTCATTGAATTACACCCACATGACGCCCATTCAGGCGTTAAGCTTGCCAGCGATTCTGAACCAGCGCGATGTGATTGGTCAGGGTAAAACTGGCTCGGGCAAAACCGCTGCGTTTGGTCTTGGGGTTTTATCTAACCTTAATGTGAAGCGATTTCGCGTACAGTCTCTGGTGTTGTGTCCTACTCGTGAGCTGGCCGATCAGGTAGCGAAAGAGATCCGAACTTTAGGCCGCGGTATCCACAATATTAAAGTGCTGACATTGTGTGGCGGTATGCCAATGGGGCCACAGATAGGATCATTGGAGCACGGTGCTCATATCCTAGTTGGCACACCGGGTCGTATTCTTGATCACCTAGAAAAAGGCCGGATTAATCTTGAAGAGTTGAATACGCTGGTACTGGATGAGGCTGACCGTATGCTGGAAATGGGCTTCCAGGATGCTCTGGACGCTATCATTGATGCTGCGCCGAAAAAGCGTCAAACATTACTTTTCAGTGCAACGTTCCCTGAGAAGATCGACCAAATTGCTCAGCGTATTATGCAGTCACCTGAGATGATCAAAGTGGAATCGACCCACGATACTTCGAGCATCGCCCAGTACTTCTATAAAGTCGAAGGTTCGGAAGAGCGTGATGAAGCATTGGCGAACCTGCTTCTGACTCATCAGCCTGAATCTGCCGTTGTATTCTGCAACACCAAGAAAGAAGTGCAAAGTGTGGCGGATGAGCTGCATCATCGTGGCTTTAGCGTGATTGATCTGCATGGCGACCTGGAACAGCGTGAACGTGATCAGGCACTGGTGCAGTTTGCGAATAAGAGTATCTCTATTCTTGTCGCAACAGATGTTGCGGCGCGTGGATTAGACGTTGATAACCTGGATGCGGTATTTAATTTTGAGTTGTCCCGCGACCCTGAAGTACACGTGCATCGCATTGGTCGTACTGGTCGTGCCGGCAGTAAAGGCCTGGCGTTCAGCTTCTTTGGTGAGAAAGACGGTTTACGTGTTGCGCGTATCGAAGAATATTTAGATATGGATATCGTGCCAGCGACCTTGCCAGAAAAGTCTAAACACCAGCCTTACCAGGCGAAAATGGTGACGATCAATATTGACGGCGGTAAGAAACAAAAAGTGCGTCCGGGCGATATCCTTGGTTGTTTAACCGGAAAAAATGGTATTCCAGGTGCTCAAGTGGGCAAAATTCATCTGTTCCCAATGCGCGCCTATGTGGCGGTAGAGAAGTCTGCGGCGAAGAAAGCTCTGCAAACCATTAGTACGGGTAAGATGAAAGGACGTCAGTTCCGAGCTCGTCTTCTTAAATAAGTATTTGATTTTAAGTAAAGGCTCTTCGGTTGAAGAGCCTTTTTTGTTTTTGGCTTACTGGTTGTCTTTTGCTAACCGTGCTTTAATTCGGCTCAAACTGATGGCGGTAATTCCAAGGTAGGCGGCGATTTGGCCGTCGGTAATTCGCTGCGCTAAATCTGGGTAGTGTTGGCAGAATAATTGATAGCGTTCTTCCGGCGAGTAAAGCAGCATAAAGCGTTCTTTATGCTCTTTATTTATCAACTGTGTTTCCAGCAGCTTGAGATAAGTCGAATGCTTGTTCGCTCGCCAATGATGAAGGGTCTCTACCGGTAAACAAAATAAACGACAGGCATCGAGTGTTTCCAGCAAATAAGGGGAAGGCTGGTTGTTTATGACGCTTTCGAAACCAATCACCCAGTCTTTTTCCCAGTAGAACTCTTTACTGAACTCTTTGCCTTGCTCCGTGAGATAGCTGGCATGGCATAACCCTTCAAGAATGAAATAGATGTGCGAAGCAAACTCTCCCTGATGGCAGAGAATATGTCTGGTCGGCAATTCGAGCTCTTGCCCATGTTCTATCAATTGTGTGGCTTCTTGTTCGGAAAAGCGATGTTGGGTCAGGTCAGAAAATACGTCGTTTGGCATCAAGAGTTAAACAGTCTAAAAGTCGTTGATGCATTCTAACGTTTCTTTCTCAATAACAGAAAGTGGCTTAATAACAAAAGCGGCTCCTAAGAGCCGCTAATATAAATAGAACCTTGCTTACTGGTTGAGATTAATTTGATAGATAGCAAAGCCAACTTCATCGGTTGCTACTCGTTCCATCGGGTATTGTGCTTTGGCTTTGATGAACTTCGCTGCCTTATCACTTGGTGAGGTTTCAAAGCGAATATCCAACGGCTTATCCGATTTAATTGGCGCGAATGACCAGTTATTGTCGGCGCTTGGTGTGACTTCGCCGTTTGCTTCACTTACACGGGAAATATAAGCCGCGACAACTGAACGGTTTTCATCTGGTGAGTCAAACGCGATAAAGTCTGGTCCGGTACCCGGGAAGGTATTGCTGTATGCCCGGTAGTTGTTGGTGGCAATAAGGAAGTCCTGCTGAGGATCGATCGGTTTACCGTTGAAAGTCAGATTCACAATACGCTGTGAATCCGGGTTAATCACCTTACAGCCAGCATCATACTTCGGCGCTTTGGTTACATCGATTTGATAATTCACTCCGTCAATCACGTCGAAGTTGTAGGTACGGAAATTATCCCAGTCAATCAGAGACTGAGGCTGAGTGTTCGTGATGTCAATTTGCTTGAACTGGCCAGCACTGCACTCTAACCATTCCTGAACTTGTTCGCCTTTCACTTTTAGCGCGACCAGTGTATTTGGGTACAAATACAGATCAGCAGCGTTACGGAAGGTTAATTGACCTGATTCAACCTCGGTAAAGTTATTCGGATCGTTTTTACGGCCGCCAGCTTTAAATGGCGCGGCAGCACTCAGCACGGGGATGCCTTCTAAATCCGGGTCACCCTGAATAAATCGTTCAACGTAATCTTTTTGCGCCAAATTAACGATTTGAACCGTCGGGTCATCCTGAACCAGAGACAGGAAGCTGTACATCACGTCATTCGCTTTGCCAATTGGTTGATTAACGAATTCACGCGTCCCTTTGTGGTCTTCTTCTAGTGCTTTTACGATTCCTTGATCCGCTTCTGCTAAAGACGTTTTACTGATTTTGTCAAAGATGGGGCGTGCTTCTGATTTCCCTTCAACGACTTGCCATTGGCCATCCTTTTGTTTGATGACCAAATCCATCACGCCGACATGACTGCCCCAGCGACCAGGCATGACTGCCGTTACGCCATTAATGGTGCCATTTTCATTGTCTACGCCTTGTAGGTTCTCAAACCCTTTCCCCGGAAAGACCGCGTGAGCGTGGCCGAAAGCAATCGCATCAATACCATCGACTTGAGTTAAGTAGTAAACCGAATTTTCTGCACCGAGTTTATATGGGTCGCTAGAAACACCAGAGTGAGGAATCGCCACGATTACATCCGTCCCTTCCGCTTTCATTTGTGGGACGAGTTTCTCGGCGGTTTGTTTAATGTCTTTGGCGACGACGTTTCCTTCCAGGTTCTTTTTATCCCAAACCATAATTTGTGGTGGCACAAAACCAATGTAGCCGACTTTGATTTGGTGAGTTTCGCCTTCGGTGTCTTTCACCGTGTGGGATTTGATCAGGTAGGGCTTGAAGTAGTGCTCACCGGTTTTTTTATCAAAGACGTTGGCGTTGATATAAGGGAAGTTGGCACCTGCGAGTGTCTTTTGCAGAAAATCTAAGCCATAGTTGAATTCATGGTTACCAATATTACCCACATCGTAATGAAGTTGGTTCATGGCTTTGTAGACGGGGTGAATCTCACCAGCGTTAATGCCTTTAGCCGCCATGTAATCGCCCATCGGGCTGCCTTGAATTAAGTCGCCGTTATCAACTAATACGCTGTTTTCTGCTTCTGATTGAGCTTGCTTAACCAATGTGGCTGCACGGCTCAAACCAATTTGCTCAGAGGGCTGGTCTTTGTAGTAGTCGTAGTCCATTACGTTAGTGTGAATGTCAGTGGTTTCGATAATACGAAGCTTTATCGTCTCAGCCATTGCTGGTCCGGCAAGCGTCAACATTCCACCTAGAACGGCGATGGAAATAGGGTTAACAGCCAATTTCATTAGGAGCTCCAATTCAGGTATAGAAAGATAAATGTAACGAATTTATTTGCAACATGATGATTCTGGTGCAAAAAACTGTGAACAGAGGCATTTTACTGAACCCTTTTCATATTAAACGCCAACTCTTTCACGCTTTTGAATGAGACCAAACAAAAACTTCTTAGCAGATTTTTGAATAAAAAATGAAATTTTAGAATTTCAGGTAATATAAAGGCCCCGCCATAATGCATCCATACCGATATCTATGGACGATGAGCAAACACATGGCAGCGAAAGATTCAGTCACCACTTTTCCCAAATCAAAGCCTCGATTGGTTTCTGATAACCAACTGGCTGGGACAACGCGTTTTTCTAAGCGCTCGTTGCAGCCTGGCGAAGTTGCGCTCGTAGGAGCGGGACCGGGTGACCCTGAACTTTTGACTGTAAAGGCACTGAACTGTCTGCAGCAAGCGGATGTGGTTTTGTATGACTACCTTGTGTCGGAAGAGATCATGGCATTGATCCCTAGCGATACCATTTTAGTCTGTGTGGGCAAACGCGCTGGACACCACAGTGTGCCTCAAGAGAAAACCAATCAGTTACTGGTAGATTTTGCCAAGCAAGGTTATCGCGTGGTGCGAGTGAAAGGAGGCGATCCATTTGTGTTTGGTCGTGGTGGTGAGGAGTTAGAAGTATTGGCGGATGCTGGTGTGCGTTTTCAGGTTGTACCTGGTATTACCGCAGCCGCTGGAGCAACTGCTTATGCTGGCATTCCACTAACACACCGTGACTATGCTCAATCAGCCATTTTTGTTACCGGTCACTTGAAAGAAGAAAGTGACGAGATGGATTGGTCAACATTGGCACGTGGTAATCAGACTTTAGTGATCTATATGGGCCTGATGAAATCAAACTATATTCAGAATCAGCTTATTAAACACGGTCGATCTGCCTCTACACCGATAGCCATCATTGAACGTGGTACACAAATAGAACAGAAAGTATTTACGGGAGAGTTGTCTCAACTATCTGATTTATCGAAGGATGCTCAATCTCCTTCTTTAATTGTGGTAGGGGAAGTGGTTCGACTTTCTCAAAAGTTAGACTGGTTTTTGTCTAGTACTGAATTCAACAAAAGTGCTATTGCCAACTCCATATAATTTCAGATCAAAGATTAGAGACGTACAGCGCCTTCAAGCTTAAAAGGAAATACAAAACATGGATCAACAACGTTTAACTCACCTTAAGCAACTCGAAGCGGAGAGTATTCATATTATCCGTGAAGTTGCGGCTGAGTTTGGAAACCCAGTCATGATGTATTCGATTGGTAAAGACTCATCAGTGATGCTGCATCTAGCGCGTAAAGCGTTTTACCCGGGTAAAATTCCGTTCCCACTTTTGCATGTCGATACGGACTGGAAATTCCGCGAGATGATTGAGTTCCGTGATCGTACTGCAGAAAAATACGGTTTTGAGCTTTTGGTTCATAAGAACCCAGAAGGTCTTGAGATGGGTTGTAACCCATTTGTTCACGGTTCTTCAAAGCACACTGACATCATGAAGACCCAGGGTCTTAAGCAAGCACTTAACAAATACGGTTTTGATGCTGCATTTGGTGGTGCGCGTCGTGATGAAGAAAAATCACGTGCAAAAGAGCGTGTGTACTCATTCCGTGACAAGAACCATACGTGGGATCCGAAAAACCAGCGTCCAGAGCTTTGGAAAACCTACAATGGTCAGGTGAACAAAGGTGAGAGCATTCGTGTGTTCCCACTATCAAACTGGACCGAACTAGATATCTGGCAATACATCTATCTAGAAAATATTGAGATCGTACCGCTTTACCTTGCCGACAAGCGTCCGGTTGTCGAGCGTGATGGCATGTTGATCATGGTTGATGATGACCGTATGGAGCTTCAGCCAGGTGAAGTAGTAGAAGAGAAAAGTGTTCGTTTCCGTACTTTAGGTTGCTACCCGTTGACCGGCGCGATCGAATCAGAAGCCAATACGCTGACGGGCATCATTGAAGAGATGCTGGTAGCGACATCGAGTGAGCGTCAAGGGCGAGCGATCGACCATGATCAGTCAGGATCGATGGAACTTAAAAAACGTCAAGGTTACTTCTAAAGGATCTAAGGAAAGATAATGAACAGTGCAGTTGAAGCTCAATTAGCCGAGCTTGGTATCGAAGGCTATTTAACACAACACCAGTACAAGTCTTTACTTAGATTTCTGACTTGTGGTTCTGTTGATGATGGTAAGAGTACCCTTATTGGTCGCTTACTCCATGACTCAAAACAAATTTATGAAGATCAGCTAGCGGCTGTGCACTCAGACAGTCAACGTGTAGGTACAACAGGTGAAAAACCTGACTTGGCACTACTTGTTGATGGTCTGCAGGCAGAGCGTGAACAGGGCATCACCATTGATGTTGCTTACCGTTACTTCTCAACCCAGAAACGTAAGTTCATCATTGCGGATACTCCGGGGCATGAGCAGTACACTCGTAACATGGCAACGGGCGCTTCGACGTGTGATTTGGCGGTAATCCTTGTGGATGCACGTAAAGGCATTCTTGATCAGACTCGTCGTCACTCATTCATTTCAAACCTACTGGGCTTGAAGCATTTTGTTGTTGCAATCAACAAAATGGATTTGGTGGATTACTCGCAAGAGCGCTTCGAACAGATCCGTGATGAATACCTTGAGTTCTCTGAAAAGCTGACCGGTGATATTGATATTCAAATCATCCCGATCTCGGCTCTTGAAGGCGATAACGTGGTAGACAAAGGCGACAACCTAAACTGGTTCGAAGGCCCGTCACTACTAGAGTTGCTTGAAACAGTAGATGTTGACCAGGAGAAAGGTACGGGTGAGTTCCGTTTCCCTGTTCAGTATGTGAACCGTCCTAACCTCGATTTCCGTGGTTTCGCTGGCACGATTTCTTCTGGTGTTGTGAAAGTGGGCGATAAGGTCAAGGCGCTTCCATCGGGTAAAACATCGACGGTTGCTAGCATCGTGACTTTTGACGGTGATATTGAAGAAGCAAGTACAGGCGTAGCGGTAACGCTGACTCTGACTGATGAAATCGATATTAGCCGTGGTGATTTGATTGTTAAGGAAGACGCTAGCCTAGAGTCTACTAACCATCTTCTTGCTGACATCGTATGGATGACCGAGCAGCCACTGCAACCGGGTCGTGATTACGATATTAAAATTGCGGGTAAGAAAACAGTTGGTCACGTAGAGACGATTCGTCATCAATACGACATTAACAACCTGTCAACTCACAGTGCAGCTGAATTGCCATTGAACGGCATTGGTTTGTGTGAGTGGTCATTGAACGAGTCTGTTGCACTGGATAATTACCAAGATTGTGCAGACACCGGTGGCTTCATCATTATTGACCGTCTGACTAACGTAACTGTTGGTGCGGGCATGGTGAAAGAAAGCCTGGCAGCGGTAGAGCGTGATTTGACTGATATCTCTGCATTTGAACTGGAGCTTAACGCACTGGTTCGTAAACACTTCCCACATTGGGAAGCGAAAGACCTAAACCAGTTACTTAAAAAGTAAATGGTGTACCTGGGCAGTGAAGGAACCAAAGGCTTCTTCTTATCTCTGCTTAGGTTGATAGCCTGACTGAGTTGCGAAATGCAGTCAGGCTCATTCCCCCAGAAACCAGAATGCTCAGTGAATTGTGAGTATTCTGGCTTTCTTTTTCGCTTGCTTTGCTCTGGTTACTTATTTTCTCGCACTGCACCACGTGATGTGCAGTGGCTGTTTTCGCCCTGATTGGGCTATTTGGTAAGGAAAGGCTATGTGGGAACAAGGATTTGTATTAGCGATTTTGCTTGGCATTATCACTTGCTTGCTTGTCACGAAAATTAAGCCTAGTCATGTATTTGCTGGTGCCGCCTTTATTTCGTTTCTGGCTGGCATGATGGATTTGACATCCATTGCCTCTAACTTTACCAACTCATCATTACTGACCTTAGTGTTACTTATACTGGCGTCGTGTGCCCTGGAAAAAACCCTGCTCATCAGCTGGGTCAGTCGCAGCATCTCAGAAGGGCAGCTAGGCAGTGTTATCGCTAAGTTGGGGCTATCGACGGCGTTACTCTCTTCATTCACCAACAACACGGCTGTTGTGGTTTCTCTGATTGGCGCGATTAAACGAAATCAGCAGCATGCACCGTCAAAGCTATTAATCCCACTGTCATACGCCGCTATTTTGGGTGGCACACTGACCCTGATTGGTACGTCGACCAATCTCATTATCAATAGTTTTGTCGAAGATGCCGGTTTACCGAGCCTGGGCTTTTTTACGCCTACGCTAATTGGCTTGGCCGTATTGGCGGGTGGGTTACTGATTTTGATCCCGCTGAGCTACTTGCTGCCAAATTATGATGATCAAACTCAGGAAGATTTGCCTTATTTCCTTGAATCACGCGTTGAGCCAGGCTCGCCATTAGTCGGTCGCACCGTCAGCGAAAATAACTTGCGTGCGCTGCGTAAGCTGTTCTTGGCGGAAGTGGTTCGTGATGGCGAGACTGTTTCGTCGGTCGGGCCGGACTTTGTACTCAATGCAAAAGACCGCCTGTTATTCTGTGGTGATGTTGAGAGTGTGGCAACGCTGCAGGAAATCCCTGGTTTGACTCTGTTTGGTCACCAGCATTTAAATGGACAAAACTTCCGTGAAGTTGTCGTCAGTTCTTCTGCTACTTTTTGCCACAAAACCCTTAAAGAGAGCCGTTTCCGTGATCGTTTTGATGCGGTTGTGGTTGCGATCCGCCGTGGTCATGAACGACTAGAAGGTGGACTAGGCAGTATCAAGTTAGCACCGGGTGATACCTTAGTGTTGGTCCCAGGTAAGCGTTTTGAATCTGAGCGTCGTGCACACCGTAAAGAGTTCGTATTGGTGCATGATTTGGATTCGAGTGCTCGTCTCGACGCAAATAAGTCTTCTATCGTCTTACTGGGTTTTGCTGCCGTTATTGGTTGTGCATTACTCGATTTGGTACCAATCATCAAAGGGCTCGCGGTGTACATTATCGCTTTGATGGCATTTGGCATTATCCAAGTTTCCGAGCTGCGCCGACGTTTTCCAATTGATATCGTCGTGATTGTTGGCTCTGCGCTCTCGATTGCTCAGTTGATGATCTCCTCGGGTTTATCCATCAGGATGGGGGAGATGTTTATCCACGCCTTTAATGGTTGGGGCGTCTTTGGAGCCTTGGTCGCGACGTATATCATGACCCTGGTGTTAACTGAATTAGTCACCAATAACGCCGCTGCCGCACTCTCTTTCCCTATCGGCTATAGTATGGCGATAGGGTACGGTGTCGATCCAATGCCGTTTATTATGGCGGTATTGTTTGGCGCAAGTGCGAGCTTTATTTCTCCCTACGGTTATCAAACTAACTTGTTGGTTTATAGCGTAGGTAATTACAAATTGACCGATTATGTGCGAATTGGTGTGCCGATTTCTATTGTGTATTCCGTATTAGTACTGACACTCATTCCGGTCTTCTTCCCGTTTTAATTCCGATATTTACAAGGATACGTTATGACAGCCGACACTACGGTAAAAGACGAAAACATTGTTTGGCATCAGCACTCGGTCGATAAAAATTTTCGTGCTGACTTAAAGAAACAAAAGCCAGCAGTGCTTTGGTTTACCGGCTTATCTGGAGCGGGCAAATCAACCGTAGCAGGTGCACTGGAAAATCGTCTTGCTGAGCTTGGTTACCATACCTATTTGCTTGATGGCGACAACGTTCGTCATGGTTTATGCAGTGACTTAGGCTTTTCTGAGCAGGACCGTCGCGAGAATATTCGCCGCATTGGTGAGCTGGCGAAATTGATGGCGGATGCAGGTTTGATTGTTCTGTCTGCCTTTATTTCGCCTCATCGAGCAGAGCGCCAGCTGGTTCGTGATTTATTGCCTGAAGGTGAGTTTATTGAAGTGTTCGTCAATGCTTCTCTGGAAGTTTGCGAAGGCCGTGATCCTAAAGGGTTGTACCGTAAAGCTCGCGCGGGAGAGATTCCTAACTTCACGGGGATTGACTCAGAATATCAAGCACCTGAAAACCCAGAAATTGATTTGCCTGCGGGCGAAAAGAGCGTCGATGAGCTGGTGGACCTGTGTGTAAATGACTTAAAACAGCGTGGTGTGATCCGCTAAATAAGCATTTAGATCATGGGTGGCTAAAAGGTCGTAAAGGTGTTCAAAGAGCTTTTGGAACATAGGTGACCAAAAGCTCTAAAAGCATAACTAAACGGTGTGGTCTACGCGACTGTGTGATTCTGTATTTACAGTAAACTTATGATTTATAAGTGCAATTAATTGGTCGTAGTATTCTGTGTTAGGTTTGTTGCCAAGCAGCTTACACAGCTCGTTGCCCGTTAAGGTAAATCGATAGTAAAGCAACCGTACTCCTTTGGTGTTGGCGTGGAGTGACAAGTTTTTACCTTGGTACGAGAGTATTAAGGGCGTCTCAACACTGATTTCTCCTGACTCGAGCTCAGTACTGTGCAGCAGTCCCAACTCAATCAATACCAATAGGCTGGAGTATGGGAGATGGAACGTCCCCATGTTCAGATTGCTGGTAGTATCCCGTTTACCAAAGCTGAAAATACCGTTATGGGCTTTATAACCAATCAATAACTTGCGGCTGCCATCACCACCAAAGCTACACGCCAAAGAGGCAGCTCTTTGCAGTGTTTGGGCCTCTTTGGGTGACATGTCCTTGAGTGCTTTAAGCGCCTTCATCGAAGTTGAACCTGGGTTGGTGACTTCCCGTTTGAGCACCTGCGCCCAAAGCTTTTGCATCGAGCTGTTGTGAATATCTTGTGCCATATCGAAAAAGCGATACAACCAATCCGGCTCTGGCTCACCCGCCGTTTCATCGCGGCAGGCGTGATGAGCTAATTTTAAAACCTGTTCAAGGTTCTTTTGTCGTTGCTCTTGACGCCTTTTCTCACGCAGTTGAGCTCTTTCCAGGGCAGACGTCTTTGGAGTATCAGCTTGAAGTAATGCATCGAGTCCATAATTTTGCGCAATATTATGAATTCGGCTGGCACTGTCTTTGATATAGCTGTTTTTCTTGTCGTTTTTAGCATGTTGCTGGGAGTGAGGCTGGTGTACCATTTCGCTAGTTTGCTTTGCTGATTCTGCCATTTATGTACCTACTCAGAGAGTTATGAGTAACGCTTACCCCAATTTACCTCGTAATCCGTCTCACGACCAGAAAGTGATTATTAAAATATGATCAAATTAAGCTACCCAAAATGATAATGAATTGTTAAAATTGTTATCGTTATTTTGGAGGCGCAATGAAGTTATCGCAAACAAGTAAACTGAAAAAGCACCTGTCGATGGCGTTTCTTTTGATTCTCTATGTGGGTGTATTAGCGTACCTGTCTCGCTACATTATCTAGTCATAGTTCTGCTATGAAAAAAGCGCCGAAGCGGCGCCTTTGGTGTATCTATAAATCGCAGAATACAGCAGACTACATATCGTCGTAGGCTTCTATCTCAGTCCCTTCTATCATATAAGCGGTTTCGGCTAACTCATGACTGATGACTTCCGTTTTGAGTTTACCAACGACGTAAACCACATCCCACAACTCCTGAACAGGCGCTCCCTCTGGGAACTTCACATAAACGATTTGATTTGGTGGTGGTGGTGGAACGTGAATACATGCTCCGAAGTAGGGTACCAATAGAAATTCCGTCACTGTGTTGGCATCACCTTCTAGCGGTATAACAAATCCCGGTATTTTAACCAGGCTGCCATCCAGCTCTGTTCTTACACCGCCGATCTTAGATTGCTGTGCAGCACCACCGCTATGTTCAGATGCCGACGGCATGCCAACACTATCGAACAATTTGCGTTCTGATTCGGGAACCAGATCAAGCCAGTCTAACTTCAATGGCTCTTCACTTGCCACGACCGGGGCCGTAAAAGAAATCACCAGCAAGCAGCTAGCGAGTATTTTTTTCCACATGTGTTTATATCCTTATTGTCATTCCATCACTCAGAGATTGTCGATAAGCGCGTAGTGCTGGGATGAAACCAATTATAATCCCCGCGCATTGTACAAAACCGAGTAGCATCCATTCATATGAAGAAAGAAAGCTTAGTGTCAGATGTATACCATAGTGTTGTTGCACTATGGGTTGCAATAGCGTCAGGATGGAATAAAGGCCCGCTACCCCAGCGATAATACCCGCGGCCGTCAGTAAACTGGCTTCACTGATCAGCAGTGAGAACACATGCCTCGGCCTGGCGCCCATCGCTCTTAGAATTGCCATTTCTCGACGTCTCTCCTGCAGACTCGTCAATAGGCTGCTCAACATTCCGAGTAACCCAGCCACGACGACAAATCCAGAAACGGCCATCAGTGCTTGCTCTGCGACCGACATCATTCCCCACAGTTCATGTAAAGCAACGCCAGGCATTATCGCGCTTAACGGCTCTTTAGGGTAAGTGTTGATTTGCCTTTGCAGGGCGAAAGTTTGAATGCGTGATTTTAAACCAACGAGCATGGCGGTGATCTGCTGCGGCTGAAAGTCGACAGCATTTAAATCTGCCGCTTTTGGTGTTGCGCCCAAACGAGCTCCGCTTTCCCAGCCGACGTGAATCGCTTCAATTGCTTCTAAAGAAACGTGAACGGTTTTATCTACTGGTGTCCCCGTTGGCGCTAAAATGCCCACCACTTTGAAAGGCAAGTTGTCATGGCGGCTAAAGCCTACATCACTGATGCCGTGGGCAATGATGATCTCGCTGCCTATCTGATAGCCCAGTGTTTTTGCCACATCTGAGCCGATCACGGTCTCAAATAAGCCATTGAACTCAGTGCCTTGAGAAAAAGTAAGTGGTTGCTTACTTCCATACTTGAAATGTTCGAAGTAGCTGTGGTTGGTTCCCATGACACGAAAACCTTTATGGGAATCACCCAGTGAAATAGGGATAGCCCAATCAACGGAGCGATGCTGGCTGAACTCTTGGTAGCTCTTCCAGTCGATATTGTTGGTGGCATTGCCGATACGAAATACTGAATAAAGCAATAAGTTTACCTGACCTGAACGGCCACCAATAATTAAGTCAGTGCCAGAAATCGTATTGGCAAAGCTGTCTTTTGCCTGAGTTCGAATCCGCTCAACGCCAAGCAACAGAACCACAGAAATAGCCACGGTCATGATGGTTAGTAAGGCGGTCGCTTTACGGTTCATCAAGCTCTTCCTGGCCAGGCTTACTACGGCAGTCATGATAAACCTCCTAACGCATTCGCTTGGTTGATTTCAGGCAGGTTAATCGTGCGGTTAAATAAAGGCTCTAAAGTCGGGTCATGGCTGACAAATACCAATGTCGCGTTGACTTGATTGGCTTGTTCCATCAGCAGTTCAATGAAAGCCATTCTGTTGTCATGATCTAATGCGGAGGTTGGTTCGTCAGCAATCACTAACGCTGGGTGTCCCATCAGAGCGCGAGCTGCGGCGACTCGTTGCTGTTGACCAATGCTTAACTCTGCGACCGGACGAGAATGCAGACTATGCGGGAGGTGCAGTCTTTCTAATAATGCTGACGCCTGTTCTGTTAATGCTTTATGGCTTGCTTTGGGCGCAATACGATCTCGCCTTACTCTGCTGAACTGGCAGGGCAGCAATACGTTTTCAATCACGTTGAGATAGGGTAATAAATTGAATTGTTGGAAAATATAACCGATATGATCGGCGCGAAATTTGTCTCTTTGACTTGCCGATAGGGCCGATAAGTCGGTATCTAATACCGATAAAGAGCCCGCGCTCAATGTATTAATACCGGTAAGCAATGCCAGAAGCGTTGACTTACCGCATCCACTGGGCCCTTTGATAAATACATGCTCACCGGGCGAGATGTGCAAGTGAGGGATGTCGATGGTAGCGATGTCTGAACTTGGCCAAATAAACTGGGCATTATTGAGCTCAACAACGCTTGATGTTGAATCAGTCATAGAAAGTCACCAAATTGATAGCGTGTAAGTGGGTGCTTACACGCTATGCGGTTTACTTGATTACGATTTCGGCGTTGTCTTTGCCAAGCTTAGTCGCTGACTGAGTCGTATCAGTGAACAGGTTAACGCTGACGGATTCTGTATTTGGGAATTGGTTAAACCAAGCGGTTTTGATTGTGCTCAGTTCGCCAACTTGTTCACAGTTGAAACGATACTGCGCAGAGAATTCACCATGACTGCTTTCCGCTCCATGGTCGTGACCTTCGTGCTCATCGTGGTCCGCATGATCTGTATGATCATCGTGGTGTTCATGTTCGTCATGGTCACTATGATCATGGTCTTTATGTTCATCATGATGCTCATCATGGCCGTGATCTTCATGCTCATCGTGTGAGCCACCAAGTGTATGTTCTACATGTACATCTGCGATGTCACACTGAGCTTGTGGGTTGATAGTAAACAAGCTACTGGTATCTTCCAGTTTTGCTACCGCTTGTTTTAGTTGCTGTTCTTGCTCTGCGTTCTCTGGCGCATGCTCGAAGCCAACCACGTCAGCACCAGGAGCCGTGATTTCTACTAATAAATCTTTGCCGTCTTGGGCGATGTTAAACTCTACATGGCCATGCATGTGCGCGTCGTGTTGACGGTATTCTTCCGCCATTGTTGCTGTAGATAGAGACAAGCCGATAACAAGAGCCAAAGTGTGTTTAGATGGCATTTTACTTTCCTAATTTTGTGTCTACCAATTTGAATGATTATGCATTCCAATTGATATTAAGTCTTTTAATACATTGTTAAAAATCGCGAATGTGCGAGCTAATAACACTAAATGGTTTGAGTTGAGAATAACTGAGCAAAATTAGGTGGAGCGCGGGCAGAACTGCGCACTTCTTCTTTATGAAGCGAGTGTTCTACCTCATCATGAAATTTGAGTCGAGTGTAAGTCTGGGCTGCGACTGTGGGCGGGGCTTTTGCCAGACCGTGGTGAGTCCCTGCAAACATTTCACAGTGATGGTGTGTATGGTGCTCTGGCGTCACATCCATTTGGTGAAAAATACTGGCAAAATTCCATACGATCAGCAAAGTCGTACTGAACAGGACAACAGTACGATACCAATGTTGAAATGTGGCTTGCCTAAAGAGAACCATTTTAGCGCCTGACACCATGAATGACTGTTATAATATAACACTCATTCATGGCAAAAGTTCACTCTTTTGTTAACTAAGGGAAAATTCGGTACTAAGGTAGCAATTGATCCTAGTAAGCTGCGAGACAGGAGCCTCTTATCACGGGTTATATACTTTGTTTGATTAACTCAACCACTTGTGTGATTTCGTCTTGTTCTAGTGGACCTTCTTTGGTGAACAGTACTTTACCCTGTTTATCCTGAACGATGATCGCTGAGCTTTCTTCCTTCAATCCCCAAGCTTGTGCCACTAAGCCACTCTCATCCAATACCATTGATGACCAAGGAAATTCTTTCTTACTGTCTTGCGCTGAAGATTTGACGAAGGAACCTGTCCCCCAAATCGCATCATCCTGGTTGATGATCGTTGTGGTTTGGTAGCTTTCTTGAGGAAACTTCGCAGCTGTAATGGCTGACATCAAAGGGGCGTTCATTTCTTTAGCACTGCTACGTCCGGCAATCGCCTGAATAACACGAACTTTGCCTAACATGTTCTGTGTGGCCCATGGTTGGTATGCAACACCTTCGCCCTGCATCACAATTTCACCATAAGCTGCGACTCTGACATTTGGAACATTTTCACCAATAGATAAGTTATTTGCGAATGAAAGATTTGAGGTCAGAGCCAACAGAAGTGAAAGAGTAGTCTTAATTTTCATAGGGTTAATTCCGTACAAGTGAGCGTTTTGATACCATCTGGATTTCGCCAGTATATAAGTAGAATAAGCAAATTTACAGACGGCTCGTTAACATTTGTTTAACAAACTGGCTTGTGCAATCTTGCGTTGTTAATAGGATTTGCTAAAATGAAGTCGGTCGCAAATTGCGCTAGTAGATTGTTAAGGATAGACAATCTGTGTTTTCTCAAAGGAATTGAGGTGAATTATGCTACGTGAATTCGCAGTATATCGACCACTCCAGGTGGCTCGTTTTGTAAAGACGCTGTTTAAAGGCCAGTTTTTCATCGCAGGCGTTGGCAACTTTGATTTCGACAATGGTAAAGTCCTTCTGCCTGATGTAAAAGATCAGAAAAGACTCTCGGTATTCAAAGAAGTGAATCAGGCGATATCTTCGCTACAAGTACAGTGAGTTGGTTACAAATAAAGCGATATAGAAGAGCGACTAAGGTCGCTCTTTTTCGTTGTTTACTGCCGGGATTAGCCTTGTAAACTTGGTGGAAAGCACACACCTGTACCGCCAAGACCACAATAACCTTCAGGATTCTTCGCCAAGTATTGTTGGTGGTACGTTTCAGCAAAGTAATATGGCCCTGCCGATTGGATTTCGGTGGTGATGGCAGCTCTTTGTTCCTCTTTCAGTGCTTGTTGATACTGAAATTTTGAACGCTCTGCGATGTCTTGCTGCTGTTGCGAATAAGTGTAGATAGCCGAACGATATTGCGTACCAAGATCGTTGCCCTGACGCATCCCTTGCGTTGGATCGTGTCGTTCCCAAAATGTCGCCAGAAGTTGTTCCAGAGAGATGATTTGCTGATCAAACACGACTCTCACGACTTCAGTGTGTCCGGTTTTTCCCGTACATACTTCTTCATAGGTTGGGTTTTTTGTATACCCACCAGAGTATCCTACCGATGTGGAGACAACGCCATCCAGTTGCCAAAACAGGCGTTCCGCTCCCCAAAAGCAACCCATTCCCAACAGAATTTGCTGTTGGTTAGGCTGCAGTGGTGCCGTTAAGCTGGAGTGATTAACAAAGTGGGTATCTTCAAATTGCATCGGCTGCTCTCTACCTGGTAGAGCATCTTCTATACTGATTAGTGTCTGTTTGTTGAGCATGCTATCCGTCCTTTAAAGTTGTCTTAAATTGGCGAACTTTTCCTGGTTCGTCTTAATGTGAACATGGATCTACAAAGGCTACGGTAAAGTTATTAATATTACAGACTTAGCCTTTAATTGGCGTTATTATGACACACGTTTCTTTAATCTCACGAATCTCACGCAGCAAAAGAACGCATGATAAAAAAAGCTCTCCCGATCATTGTTGTTGGCCTGTTTGCCTTTTCCCATAACGTCTTTGCCAATGTATCGCTTAAGCTACAGGGTATTGATGGTGCGTTAGAAGAAAATGTTAACGCTTATCTGTCTTCGATTCCTGAAGATGACTACTCGACTTCGTTGCGTTTTCAAGCGCGATTAGATGAAAGCATCACTGAAGCACTCAACGCGCTTGGCTACTATCACGCCCAAATATCATATTCTGTTACAGAAAATAATGATGAACTGATCATCGATATTGCGAAAGGCTTGCCTGTCAAAATTAAAGTTATGGATATCGTGATTACTGGTGAAGCGCAAGAGGATGAGGCTTTTGAGGACCTTCTTGCTGCCTCTCCTTTAAAAGTAGGTCGGGTTTTAAATCAAAGCGAGTACGACAGTCTTAAGTCGGGAATACGCAACTTGGCATTGCAGCGTGGTTACTTCAAAGGGGATTATCTGCTCAGCCGTTTGGAGGTGGTGCCAGCGCTTAATGAAGCGAACATCCGTTTGCATTATGACAGTGGCATCCGTTATCACTTTGGCTCCATCAATATTACCGGCAGCCAGATTTGGGATGAGCGTGTGGCTTCTTTAAGTCCGTTTGAGGCGGGCGAACCTTATTTAGTCTCGAGTGTCGGTGAGTATAACCAAAATCTGTCTAATACCGACTGGTTCTCTTCCGTGTTTGTGGAGCCGGATCTGGCCATGCTCGATGAGGGTCGTGATTTGCCGGTCAAAGTCTCCCTTGCTCCAGCGGCTAAAAACCAGATTGAAACGGGTCTCGGTTATTCCACCGATACTGGCGTTCGCGGCACCTTGAAATGGAAAAAGCCTTGGATCAGCTCTCGAGGCCACAGTCTTGACACCGCCCTTTCCTTGTCTCAGCCGGAACAAACCATCACTGCTGGCTACAAAATACCGCTTGATGATGTTCTACATGAATACTACCAATTGCAGTTTGGCTTAAAGCATGTGGATAACCGTGATACCCAGAGTTTGGAGTCGAATTTAGCGGTAGAGCGTCACTGGATCGTCGATGGCGGCTGGCGTAAGACCTTGTACGTACGTCATTTGTATGAAAACTTCTCTCAGGGTTTACAAGAAGATGGAGTGCACTTCTTGCTGCCAGGGGCCACGTTCTCACGTACAAGAACTCGTGGGGGCAGTATGCCAATGTGGGGCGATAAGCAAACCATCACTTTTGAATATGGTGATCCAGCTGTTTTGTCTGCTACCCGAGTCTTTCGCTTTTTGGGCCGAACCTCCTGGATACGTGGGATTGGAGAAAACCATCGTGGGCTCTTCCGTTTAGAAGGCGGAGCTAACTTTATGGAAGAGTTCGATAAGCTGCCTCCATCGTTGCGCTTCTTTGCTGGTGGTGACAACAACATTCGTGGTTATGGTTACGAATCCATCTCGCCTGTCGATGAAAGTGGGGCGCTAACCGGGGCAAAATATATCCTGAGCAGCACGCTGGAATATCAATACCGTATTACCGGGAACTGGTGGGGAGCGACCTTCTACGATATTGGTGATGCATTTAATGATACACCCGTGTGGAAATCGGGAGCCGGGGTCGGTATTCGCTGGGCATCACCGGTTGGACCGGTCAGTTTTGATTTTGCATGGGGATTGGATGACCCACAGAAGAACGAATTTCGTATCCACTTCTCATTGGGGCCTGAACTATGATGAAAAAGATGTTTAAGTGGACCAAATGGCTATCGCTGGGTTTGATTGGTCTTCTGTTGTTGATCATCATTTTAGTCTCAACCGTGCTCTTTACTCACCCTGGATTAAAGCTCGCCATATGGGGAGCAGAAACAGCTCTGCCACAATTGAAGGTGGAGAAAGTGCAGGGTGCATTATTCCCACGATTTGCATTGGAAAACGTCAGCTTTGTTGATGAATCACTGCATGTTGATGCCAAAGTCGAGCAGCTAACATTGGCGGTTAACTTCCGTTGCTTTTTCGATCCGAGAGTCTGTGTCGATGAGCTTTCACTGCAGGGCGTCAACTTCCAGATGCCGGAACTTCCACCTGCGAGTGAAGAGCCAGAAGAAGAGACGCCACCACTGCGTTCAATCAGTACGCCAGTACCAATCTTCGTCAACAAAGTCAGTCTTAATGATATCAATCTGAATATTTTGGGTAATCAGGTTGATTGGCAGGATTTCTCGACTGCATTATCGATGCAGGGCGACCGCTTAGTTATTGCGCCGACGGCATTAAAAGAGATCAATGTTGCCTTAGCTCCCGCAGAGTCTGAACAAACATCTACTGATACAGAAGTTGCGGAAGCCGAGACTGCCGCCGTCGAGGGAGCTGAAGGTGAGAGTGTTGAGCCCGGGAGTGCCACTGCAGAGAACGCGGATACTGAAGTGGCGGATTCCCAGACTGATGCCACCGAAACTACAGACTCGGAAACAGCCGATCTTGAGCCACAAGATATCGTTTTACCTGAAATCTGGATTCCGTTGACAGTCGATGTTCGACGCCTCGATATTGATAACTTTAATTTAGCGGGCGAAACGCCGGTCATCGTCCATCATCTCGGCTTGGTGGCGAAAGCGGGACGTGATCGTGTTGATCTGCAAACGCTTGAGCTCGATATGCCAGAAGTCGAGGCTACGCTGAGTACCCAAGTGACGCTTTCTGCGGACTATCCTCTTAATCTACAGCTGGATGCGCTAGTGAAACATGCCGAAGCGAAAGGACAGAAGTTGTCGCTGTCGGCATCGGGCTCGGCAGGTGACTTAGCACTGAAAGCCTCATTGTCCGAACTGACTAAAGCGGAAGTCGAAGCCAAACTTCAGCCATTGAAAGCGCAGTTACCCTTTGATGTGACCATGAAGAATGTCGAAGCGCAGTGGCCATTGCAGGGTGAAAGTGACTATCAGGTTGCCGTACCGAGTCTTACCGCTAAAGGCTCATTAGAAGGCTACGAGGTGGCGCTGGAAACCAAAGCATCCGGCAAGGACATTCCTGCTGTTGATGTGGCGTTAAACGGTCAAGGTACATTAGAGCAGATTGATCTGCAAAGTCTGGTGGTAAAAACCTTAGGCGGCGAACTGTCGGGTAAGGTCATGGCTAACTGGGCGGCGCCAATTAACTGGCAAGCCGATCTCAACCTGCAAAATATTCAGCCTGGTCTGCAATGGCAGGAAGCGGAAGGAGACATCAGCGGTAGTTTATCAACGTCAGGTTCGCTGACAGAACAGGGCGGATGGCAGGTTAGCCTTCCTACGCTTGATATTGATGGTGTTTTACGCGGTTACCCACTAAAAGTAAAAGGAACATTAGAAGCGTCTGATCCAAATGGGAAAGCCGAAGATATTCAGCTCACCACTCAGGGGTTAGTGTTGGCTCATGGTCCTAACCAGTTGAGTGCCAAGGGTAAGATTGATAAACAAATCTTGATGGATGTTGAGGTTAACTTCCCTGACTTTGCGAAAAGTGTGCCGGATCTTAGCGGTAATATGAACGGTAAAATCGCGGTGCGAGGTAGTTTAACAGAGCCGGACATCAATCTGGACCTCGCGGTTAATCAAGTAAACTGGCAGCAGCTCGCCAAAGTAGAAACGGTTACGTTAAAAGGGGATGTATCACCGTTGCCCGCTCCAAAAGCCAACGTGAGCTTAGTGGCTAACAATATTACCTATGACAGTTTTGACATCGACAGTGCCGATCTCGAAGTCTCGGGAGATGAGAGACTGCATCAACTCACCTTGGATGTGGTCTCAGATATCGTGTCAACCAGCCTGGAGATTCAAGGGGCATTTACTCAGAAGCCAGAAATGATCTGGGATGGCGCGCTGACGCGTTTGTCACTTGATACCGTTCAAGGGCCTTGGGCTCTGCAAAAATCGACAGCAGTGAAGGTCAATATCGATAAGCAGATCGCGGATGTTGAGGCGCATTGTTGGCTGCAAGCGGATTCGAGTGTGTGTTTATCGGAAAACATCAGTGTCGGCAAAAGTGGTGAGGCGAAGTTAGCGGTGAACAACTTTGACTTTAGCCAAATCAAGACGCTATTACCGGCAGAAACGAAACTGCAAGGTGAAGTGAACGCGCAAGCTTTTGCCAAGTGGGCGCCTAACATGAAGCCAGAAGTGACGATGAATGTCGATATGCCACAAGGCCAGGTGGAACAGGCCCTGGAGCAACCGGTTACTGTTGGTTGGGATAGTGTCAGCTTTACTGCGGCACTAGCGAAAGACAAGCTGGACGCACAATGGCTGGTGGACGTGTCGGACAATGGTGATATAAGCGGTAAGGTTTCATTACTTAATGTTTCTGCAGAAGCGCCAGAGATTGCTGGTAATGTGTCACTCTCGACGCTTCATCTGGACTTCTTAGCGCCATTGATTGGTCAGTACAGCTTATTCAAAGCCAATATGAATACCGATTTAACGCTATCTGGTGACGTGATGCACCCTAGGGTGAACGGCCAGTTCCTGATTGACCAAATTAAGCTTAACGGTGAAGTAACGCCAATTGATATCGACTCGGGTCAGGTTGCGATTAACTTTAAAGGCCATCAAGCTGACCTGAATGCCGATATCAATACACCAGACGGAAAACTGGAAGTTACCGGTGATGCCGATTGGCAGGATTTGCAAGACTGGCGCACCAACGCTCGGGTGTTTGCTAAAGAGCTAAAAGTTGATATGCCGCCAATGGTGAAAATCATCGTTGAACCTGACATGACGCTCGAAGTCACACCGAACTTCGCTAAGGTACAAGGTAGTATTAATCTGCCTTGGGGTCGTATCGTCGTTGAAGAGTTACCACCGAGTGCGGTTGGTGTCTCAAATGACTTGGTCATTCTTGATGAAAACTTACAGCCAGTCGATGATACTGTGGCGGTCCCTTTTAATGTCGAAACCGATATTAACATCAAGATTGGCGACGACTTCCAGCTTTCGGCGTTTGGTCTGAAAGGTGGCCTGCAGGGTAACCTCAACGTAACCCAAAAAGACAAAGGCCCGTTTATCGTCGGTGAAGTTAACATCGTTGATGGTTCTTACCGCTCATTTGGCCAGGACCTGGTCATTGATGAAGGTAAAATTATGATGAATGGCCCAGCGGATGAACCTTATCTATCGATTTCTGCTATTCGTAATCCGGATAACACGCAAGATGATGTGATCGCCGGGGTCCGTGTTACTGGCCCTGCCTCTGACCCAAGTTTGGAGATCTTCTCGCAACCGTCTATGGCGCAGGCTAACGCGCTGTCCTATCTATTACGGGGTCAGGACATCGATGCTGAATCAGGCGGTAATGCGATGACCACTACCTTGATTGGCTTGAGTCTGGCGAAAAGTGGCCGTGTTGTTGGTCAGATAGGTGAAGCCTTTGGCGTACAAGATTTGCAGCTAGATACCGCCGGGTCTGGAGATGATTCGCAGGTGACCGTCAGTGGTTACATTTTCCCGGGTCTTCAGGTGAAGTATGGTGTCGGTATCTTTAACTCGTTAGGTGAATTCACCGTTCGTTACCGATTAATGCAGGATCTGTATTTAGAAGCGGTTTCTGGTGTCGACAGCGCAGTTGACCTACTCTATCAATTTGAGTTTGATTAACAGAGCGTAACTCATAGCTAAGGAGTGGTTATGCAGCATTTAGTCTTTGTATACGGAACGTTACGCAAAGGGGAATACAATCATCACTATTTGAGTACGGCACAATTTCTTGGCCTTCATGAAAGTGATGCTCAATATACCTTGTATGACTTAGGGCCATACCCAGGGGTGTCTGAAGGCCATCGCTCAGTGCAGGGGGAAGTGTATATGATTGATGACGATACGCTGGTTGCACTCGATAAGCTTGAGGACATTCCTGTCGAGTACCGACGTGAGAGTATCAGTACACCATTTGGTGAGGCCTGGATTTATATCTATCAGGATACCGAGCATTTGACCGATGAGATATCATCCGGGGATTGGTGCCAGAGAGTCTAGTCTGGCTGCGTGTCGTTTTATCATGACTTCGACGTTAGTCGCATACGATGAAGATCGATAAATCTACTCAAGCTAATGGTGTTTAGACATAAAAAAGAGCTGCGTAATTGCAGCTCTTTTTTGTCGTATCCGCTCGCAGTTATTTATTTTTGCGCGCGATCGTAAGATTCCAGGATTTCAGCTTTAGCGGCTTCAACATCTGCCCAGCCATCAACCTTCACCCATTTACCGGATTCCAGCTCTTTGTAACGCTCAAAGAAATGCGTGATTTGTGCTTTCAGTAGCTCAGGGATGTCACCAACGTCTTGGATGTGCTCGTACTCTTTAGAAATTTTAGAGTGAGGAACCGCGACAACTTTAGCATCTTCACCAGACTCATCCGTCATTTTAAGCACACCAACAGGGCGGCAACGAATCACTGAACCAGGCATTAATGGGTATGGAGTCGGAACAAGTACATCGACAGGGTCACCATCAAGAGACAGTGTGTTGTTCACGTAACCGTAGTTACATGGGTAGAACATTGGCGCAGACATAAAACGGTCAACAAATACAGCACCAGAGTCTTTATCTACTTCGTATTTGATAGGGTCCGCGTTGGCAGGGATTTCGATAACGACATAGATATCTTCAGGCAGAGATTTACCTGCTGGCACATTGTTTAGGCTCATTTGAAACTTCCTTTTCATTGAGGATGAGGGGGCCTCATCTTATTACGATTTATTCGCAACTCACTTTAGCGACAAAAACACGGCAGGTAAACACCTGCCGCGTTGGACAAAGGTCTATTCGTCGCGATTATTTTCAAGGAACTCTTCGACCTTACGTACCATGTTTTTTGAACCGACAAAGAACGGCACACGTTGGTGTAATTCGGTCGGCTTGATGTCCATGATGCGATTCACGCCGTCAGAAGCGATACCACCCGCTTGCTCGATTAGGAATGCCATTGGGTTGCACTCGTAAAGCAGACGCAGTTTACCTTGTGGATGGCTTTGCGTGCTTGGGTATAGGTAGATACCACCTTTTAGCAAGTTGCGGTGGAAGTCTGCTACTAAAGAACCAATGTAGCGAGACGTGTATGGACGACCATCTTCAGGTACATTTTCCTGACAGTACTTGATGTACTTCTTCACACCGAGTGGGAAGCGAATGTAGTTACCTTCGTTGATTGAGTAGATTTTGCCTTCTTCAGGGATCATCATGTTTTCATGAGAAAGACAGAAGCTGCCGATAGAAGGATCATACGTGAAACCATTAACGCCGTTACCTGTTGTGTAAACCAACATGGTTGAAGAGCCGTAAATCACGTAACCAGCCGCAACTTGCTTGTGACCAGGCTGAAGGAAATCTTCTTCTGTTGCTGGCGTACCAATTGGTGATACGCGACGGTAGATTGAAAAAATCGTACCGACAGAAACGTTCACGTCGATATTCGATGAGCCATCAAGTGGATCCATTAATACAACGTACTTGGCGTTTTGGTTGAGTTCTTTATTGAATGCAACCGCCTCATCTTCTTCTTCGCTGGCTACGCCACAAACTTGGTCACGAGCTTCAAGTGCCGCTTTAAACTTATCGTTCGCATAAACGTCTAGCTTTTGCTGAGCTTCACCTTGGACATTCTCTGTGCCGACAGCACCAGTAATATCACCAAGGCCTGCAGCGTTGATTTCGCGGTTAACGATTTTAGCTGCCAAACGAATGGATGCTAAAAGAGATGATAGATCACCACTAGCGTGGGGGAAATCCGTTTGTTTCTCAACAATGAATTCGCCTAGGGTGCGCAATCCAGACATGGTCAATCCTTACATTTTCATTTATTGGGGGTGTTGCGCAACGCGGCATCTCTTTATGGATGTTAAACGTTTGCGCTAAACGTAATTTTATGTCGAAGATCTTTTTAATGGTAATGAAGTAACCGTCTGAGATCTCAATTTATTTGTCTGGTCACTGACGAGTTCATCATTTAGTTCGGTGACTGTACAGTCCGTGTTCAGGCGTGTCATATTTTTGAAAGTGACCGTAAGAACAAGGTGAAAGTCACTCGCTTTTCTGGTGGTTATCGCGATAATGAAAGCATCAAACAAGGCATTACAAGGTTAAGTTTATGCACATCCATATCTTGGGTATCTGCGGCACGTTTATGGGTGGCGCGGCAATTTTAGCTCGTCAGCTCGGACACAAAGTGACGGGCTCGGATGCGAATGTTTACCCACCGATGAGCACATTACTCGAGTCTCAAGGTATTGAAATTATTGAAGGCTTCGACCCTTCTCAGCTTGATCCTCAACCTGACTTGGTCGTAATAGGCAATGCAATGAGTCGTGGCAACCCATGCGTGGAGCATGTACTCAACAGTAATATGCGCTATACCTCAGGGCCACAGTGGTTGCATGAGTTTTTACTTCACGATCGTTGGGTATTGGCAGTGTCTGGTACGCATGGCAAAACGACCACCTCAAGCATGCTGGCTTGGATACTGGAAGACTGTGGTTACCAACCTGGTTTCCTGGTTGGGGGCGTACTAGGTAATTTTGGTGTTTCTGCTCGACTAGGCGAAAGCATGTTTTTCGTTGTTGAAGCGGATGAATACGACAGTGCTTTTTTCGACAAGCGTTCTAAGTTCGTCCATTACCATCCTCGTACCTTGATCATGAATAACCTTGAGTTTGATCATGCGGATATCTTCGACGATCTTGAAGCGATCAAGCGGCAGTTCCACCATTTGGTACGTACTGTTCCGGGCAATGGGCTTATTCTTTCTCCTAAACAAGATCAGGCACTTACTGATGTAATTGAACGCGGTTGCTGGACGGAAAAGCAGTTTTCTGGTGAAGATGGCGACTGGCAAGCGCATAAACTGGTCGTCGATGGCTCGAAGTTCGAAGTATCGCTGCAAGGTGAGAAAGTCGGTGTTGTGAAGTGGGAGTTAGTGGGCGATCACAACGTGGACAATGCGTTGATGGCGATCGCCGCGGCGAGGCACGTTGGAGTAACGCCAGAGCTTGCTTGTCAGGCGCTGGGCCGATTTATCAACACGAAGCGCCGTTTGGAGTTAAAAGGTGAAGAGCAGGGCGTGACGGTTTACGACGATTTTGCTCATCATCCTACCGCTATTGAACTAACGGTTGGCGGTCTGCGTAACAAGGTGGGTGACAAACGTATCTTAGCAGTACTGGAGCCTCGCTCTGCTACCATGAAGCGTGGTGTGCACAAGAATACGCTGGCGGACTCATTGCACAGTGCCGATGAAGTGTTCTTGTTCCAGCCAGACAATATTGAATGGTCGGTACAGGAAATTGCAGACCAATGCCAGCAACCGGCTTTTGTTGACGCTGATTTGGACCGTTTTGTTGCTAAAATCGTTGAACGTGCAAAGCCTGATGATCAAATTCTGGTTATGAGCAATGGTGGCTTTGGCGGTATTCACGCTAAACTTCTCGAACAATTAAAACAAAAAGCTTAATCCTTATGTCTCACGAAAAACCTCAACAAAAAAAAGCCATTACCCTAGCACTTACTGGTGCGTCTGGTGCACCTTATGGCTTGAGACTTCTGGAATGTTTGGTCGCTGCGGATTATCACGTCTATGTGTTGATATCTTCCGCAGCGAGGGTTGTGATGGCAACCGAGCATGACCTGAAGCTGCCAAGTGGTCCTGAAGCGGCGCAAAAAGCGCTGGTGGAGCATCTGAAGTGTAACCCTGACAACATTACTGTCTGTGGTAAAGATGATTGGTTTTCGCCAGTGGCTTCAGGCTCTGCGGCTCCAAAACAAATGGTGGTTTGTCCGTGTTCGGCAGGCAGTGTTGCGGCGATCGCGCACGGCATGTCGGATAATCTGATTGAGCGTGCCGCCGATGTGGTGATGAAAGAGCGTGGCCAACTGCTTCTAGTGGTACGAGAAACGCCATTTTCGACCCTGCATCTTGAAAATATGCACAAGCTATCGCAAATGGGTGTAACTATCATGCCTGCAGCGCCGGGTTTTTATCATCAGCCAAAGAGTATCGAAGACTTAATCGACTTTATGGTGGCGCGAATTCTCGATCACCTGGGGATTGAGCAAGGATTGGTTCCGCGCTGGGGATACGACCAGCGTTCATAAATAGTTATCTTACAAACTAGTCTGATCTTCATCTAAGTCCCAAACACCCTCACGTAACCTAGCATCGCGAGGGGGTTTGGGTATACAATCCATCCAACTCATCGGGGAGCAACCCCATTTTGTATTGTGTTCATCAATACTTAAGGGCGCTGAGACCTAATGGCTTAACCTAGTTAGGCTACGGGGACCCGTAATACCTGAACCAGATAATGCTGGCGTAGGAATTGAGTCTGGATATTAGCCATCCAAATAGCCACCTCAACCCTGTGCCGCTCAACAAATTTCTCTGAAATAGACATGGAGAGCGAGCAGTGAAAACCACTCTAAGCCTAATTGCGCTTGCTGCAATGACAACAACTTCAGCGTTTGCTGCTGAAAACACATTAACCATCTACACCTACGACTCATTCGCTGCGGATTGGGGACCGGGTCCTAAAATCGAACAAGCTTTTGAAGCGAAATGCGGTTGTGACGTTAATTTCGTCGCGCTTGATGATGGTGTTTCGATTCTGAACCGCCTTCGTCTGGAAGGCAGCAACAGCAAGGCGGATATCGTTTTAGGCCTGGATAACAACCTGATGGCGGAAGCGCAGAAAACAGGCTTGCTGGCCGAGCACCATGTTGACACCTCTAAAACCGTTTTACCCGATGGCTGGAACGATAAAACCTTCGTGCCTTATGACTACGGCTATTTTGCGTTCGTTTACAATAAAGAAAAACTGGCTAACCCACCGAAAAGCATGAAAGAGCTGGTTGAAGAGCGTGATGAGCTTAAAGTGATTTATCAGGACCCTCGTACTTCAACGCCGGGGCAGGGTTTGATGCTGTGGATGAAGTCAATCTATGGCGACAATGCTACCCAGGCCTGGCAGCAGTTAGCAGAGAAAACCGTGACAGTGACCAAAGGTTGGTCAGAAGCGTACTCGATGTTCCTCAAGGGTGAATCTGACTTAGTACTCTCTTACACCACTTCTCCAGCCTACCACCTGATCGCTGAAGATGATGCAAAGTTTGCCACGGCAGACTTTGCGGAAGGGCATTACATGCAAGTGGAAGTTGCTGCCAAAGTGAAAGATTCGAACAATGCCGAGTTGGCTAACGAGTTCATGAATTTCATTTTGAGTGATGAATTCCAGTCAGCAATGCCTACGGGTAACTGGATGTACCCAGTCACTGACGTTGCCCTTCCAAAAGGCTTTGAAACCTTGAACGTACCAAGTAAGCCGCTGAGCTTTAGCGCCGATGAAGTGGCGAAAATGCGTAAGGCTTGGATTCGTGAATGGCAAAGCGCCCTGACTTTCTAAGAGTTACCTTTGAATACTGTACCCAAATTAGGCATAGGGGTCGCGATAGTCATCGCGGCCTTTGTTCTTTCTGCGCTGAGTGCTTTAGCTTTTCAGGCTCCGTCTCTGGATATGTCACTGATTTGGCATGATCCTTATTATCGGCACGTGACCAAATTCAGCTTCTATCAGGCTTTTCTTTCCACATTGCTCAGTGTGGGTTTAGCGATACCAGTAGCGCACGCTCTTTCTCGCCGTGACTTTTTCGGCAAGTCGTTATTACTCAAGCTGTTTGCTTCTACCTTAGTCCTGCCAGTTCTGGTGGGGGTTTTTGGGTTGTTGGCCATCTATGGTAACAGCGGTTTGATCGCCAAGTGGCTACAAAGTCTGGATAGTCAGTTACCATTCTCTATTTATGGTCTGAACGGTATTTTACTGGCGCATGTGTTCTTTAATCTGCCGTACGCTGCACGATTGTTACTTCAGGCACTGGAGTCGATTCCTGCTGAGCAACATAAGCTATGTGCTCATCTCGGCATGAGCCATTGGGATAAGTTTCGTTGGGTTGAGTGGCCTCGATTAAGACAACAATTGCCACATGTAAGCGGCCTCGTTTTTATGCTGTGCTTTACCAGTTTCGCCACGGTGATGGCACTGGGAGGCGGGCCTAAATCGACCACCATAGAGTTGGCCATTTACCAAGCGATTAAATTTGATTTCGATCTGCAGGCAGGAGCCCTATTAGCACTGTGGCAAATGTTGTTGTGCGGTGTGATCGCGATAGGCGTACAGAAGCTGACAAAGCCAGTTTCTATAAGCTCTGGCAGCACATCGGTACAGCAATACTTAACGAAGGATCATGGGTGGTCAAAAGCTTGGGATAGCTTTTGGATCATGGGTGCCTTTTTACTGGTTATCCCACCACTTGCGATGGTGATTCTGAGCGGCATAAATCAACAGGTTGGCTCGGTATTAAATGACGAACGTTTTTGGTCTGCGCTATTTAACTCTTTAAAAGTTGCAGCAATGGCGAGCACTCTTGCAGTGGCTGCTGGTGTTTCCATTTTGCTCACCAGTCGGCGTTGGCGTCTGGAGTATAAAAACTCACGGGCGGATCACATTGAGTTGGTTGGTACCATTATTTTGGTAACGCCGGGTCTGGTGATCAGTACTGGTTTGTTTTTGTTGCTCCGTTCTTTTACCGATGTTTTTAGTCTGGCATTTTTTGTCGTCATACTGGTCAACGGTTTGATGGCGCTGCCGTATGTGATTAAGACGTTAGCGCAGCCGATGTTACACATTGAACAGCAATATCAATACGTTTGTGCCAGCTTAGGAATGCGAGGCTGGCAGCGATTTAAAGTTGTGGAATGGCGAGCACTACGTAAACCTTTTGCTCACGCTTTCGCAATCAGCTTTATGTTTGCGATAGGGGACTTAAGTGCGATTGCGCTATTTGGCGGACAAGAATTCAGAACCTTACCCTTGTATTTATTCCAACTGTTAGGCAGTTATCAGATGGAAGCGGCTGCTGTGGTATCGGTGACTTTACTGCTACTCAGTGTGGGCTGTTTTACTCTGGTTGAGAAAGTATTTAAAACGAAGGAGAGCGCACGATGTTAGTGTTGGATGATGTGCAGTACACCTATCAAAGTGAGCTGTTTCGTTTTGATTTAACCATTGAGCGTGGCCAGATTGTCTCGTTAATGGGGCCGAGTGGGGCGGGTAAATCTACCCTGCTGGCATTGGTAGCTGGTTTTATTAACCCAGACCAAGGCGATATAAGCGTAGAAGGCGAATCCATTGTTCACAAAGCGCCTTATCAGCGTCCATTCTCCATGTTGTTTCAGGAGCATAATTTGTTTGCGCATCTGTCTGTGCGTGACAACATCAGCCTGGGATTGCATCCGGGCTTAAAGCTTACCGCAGACCAAAAGCATCAGGTTGAGCAAGCCGCGAAGCAGGTTGGGGTTGCACAGTACCTCGACCGATTGCCAGAGCATCTCTCTGGTGGTCAACGCCAACGTGTTGCGTTAGCCCGTTGTTTTGTCCAGCCTCATCCGGTGTGGCTGCTGGATGAACCTTTCTCTGCGCTCGATCCTGTGCTGCGTGAAGAGATGCTTAGCTTAGTGAAAAGGTTGGCTGCAGAGCGGAGAATTACCGTACTTATGGTGACCCATCATCTCAATGATGCAAAAGCCATAGCAAGTCACTTTGCGTTTGTTGCGGGTGGGAAAATAGAGGCGGCAGGTGAGATAGGTCAGCTCTGCGTGACACATTCAAGTGAGGCTTTACAAGCCTTCGTTCGGGCCGCTGGGTAAGCTCTATTGGGTTAGAAAAACAAAAGGTTGATGTAAACATCAACCTTTTTCTTTTGTCTCGATCGATTAGTGACTTTAGCTTTGTGGCTTCACTACCATCACGTTGACGGGAGAATACTCCACCACCTTGCTGGCTACTGAGCCGAGCATCACTTTATTGATTTTCGAACGCTTGTGGCTTGGCATGATGATCAGGTCAATCCCTAAACGCTTAGCGTGTTCAATAATGGTCGTGTACGGCTTACCTTCTGCCACGTGGATACTATAGGTGACGTCTTCCTTGATGTTGTCTTCCGCAAACGTCGTTAACTGCTTTTCGACATCTTGCTTCATTTTAAGAGCTGCATCTTTCGGGAAGTAAGTCGCGACCATCGACATATGAATACCAGGTACAACGGTGAGCAGGTGGATCACCGCATTCGCTTGCTTCGCTTGCCAAACCGCCAGTTCAACCGCACGGTCTGAGAAGCCCTGATCATTAAGATCAACCGGAACAAGAATTTGTTTATACATTCAGTTTCTCTCACTCAGCCTCCAGTCTCCTGGAGGCAAATCGGTTATGCGCTCAACTGTTCTTTGCGCGCACGACGTTTCTGGTTCATAGCTAGTGCCAGCAGAATCAATAAGCAAGGCACAAACACCCACTCTTTCATTGGACGATCAGCATCTTGGATGACCGATTTAATTTCCCAGTCAAAGTCGATACCTGACGACTCGGCAGGGCTACCAAACTCGACCATATCAACGATCATTTTTCCGTCGTTTTCCATCAGCATCAAACCCATCGATGAAATGCGTTCTTCTGCTGTTTTAGCATTGTCGTCAAATGGTAGTTGTACGGTTTTCTCTACATACTCACCTTCAAGGTTTTGACCAGCAACGCGCAGTTCGAGCGATTGTCCCACATCCAGCCCATCGACAATTTGAGCGACTTCAACCCCTGGAGAAAGTTCTTTGGCTGGGAAAACCATGTCCCACCAGAATCCAGGACGGAAGAAGGAGAACGTTAATACTAATAATAGAACCGTTTCCCACCACTTGTTGCGAGTAAACCACCAACCTTGAGTGGCTGCGGAAAATATCAGCATCGCAATGATCGAAGATAGGATGGTCAGGGCTAAATGCCACCATGTGTCGATACCCATCAACAGTAACTGGGTATTGAAGACGAACATGAATGGCAAAATCGCGGTACGGATATCATAGGTAAAGCCCTGAATACCGGTACGAATCGGATCCGATTTCGCAATGGCGGCTGCAGCAAAAGCGGCTAAACCCACTGGAGGAGTATCGTCGGCCAAGATACCGAAGTAGAACACGAACAGGTGTACGGCAATTAGTGGGATGATAAGGCCGTGTGCTGCACCCAGTGTGACAATCACTGGTGCCATCAGTGTTGATACGACGATGTAGTTTGCTGTGGTTGGTAGACCCATCCCTAGAATCAAACTGATTACCGCGGTAAATAGCAACATAAGGAACACACTACCGCCAGAAATGAACTCGACAAAGTCAGTCATAACCAGCCCGATACCAGTCAGTGTAACCACACCGACCACCGTACCAGCGGCAGCCGTCGCTACACCGATACCAATCATGTTTCGCGCACCAGAAACTAAGCTTTCTAAGAGGTCGACAAAACCTTCTTTGGTTTGTTTTCCAATCTCACCTTGTTTTGATAACAAGGCAATCAAAGGGCGTTGTGTTAACAGGATAAATATCATGAACACCGTTGCCCAGAATGCTGATAAACCTGGAGAGAATCGCTCGACAGTCAGACACCAAACCAGTACCACAATTGGCAGTAGGAAATGCAGACCAGATTTGACGGTAGGGCCAGGGTCAGGTACTTCGGTCAATTCTTCATCGATATTAATCGCGCCATCTTTGGTATGGTTAGCGGATACTTTTACCAGAGCAATGTAGGCAATAAGCAGGGCGATCATCACGATGGTTGTCGCGGCATCACCAAAGACATCTTTCGTCCAGCCTACACCGTAGTAGACCAAGGCACTGATGATACATAGCCCTAAAATCGTTCCGGTGAACGACAACATACTGTGCAGCATGGTTGGGTTATGACGACGAGGTAGACCTGTCATACCTGCTTTACAGGCTTCCAGGTGAACGATGTAAATCAATGCAATGTACGAGATAAGCGCTGGCAGTATTGCCGCTTTGATGACTTCAACGTATGAGATCCCGACGTATTCCACCATCAAGAATGCAGCGGCACCCATGATTGGTGGTGTTAACTGGCCGTTGGTTGATGCAGCTACTTCCACCGCACCCGCTTTAGTTCCCGGGAAACCTACGCGTTTCATCAATGGGATAGTAAATGTACCGGTAGTTACTACGTTCGCAATCGAAGAGCCTGATACAAGGCCTGAAAGACCTGACGCCACAACGGCTGCTTTTGCTGGACCGCCTCTCATATGACCGAGCAGTGAGAAGGCTACTTTAATGAAGTAGGCACCAGCGCCTGCACGTTCTAACATTGCGCCAAATAGCACGAACAAGAAGACGAAAGAGGTTGAAACACCCAGAGCAACACCAAACACACCTTCAGTCGTTAGCCATAAGTGAGACATCGCTTTATTTAAGCTCGCGCCTTTATGAGCAATAACGTCTGGCATGTATGGACCCGCGAAGGTATACGTGAGGAATACGGCTGCCACTAACATGAGTGGGGGACCAAGCGCTCGTCGCGTGGCTTCCAGTAGAAGCACCATACCGATTACCGAAACGACAATATCGACGGTTGTTGGTGCTCCGGAGCGTCCGGCGAGTTCAGTGTAAAAAAGATAAATATAAGCGGCTGAAAAGCTACCAGCAAGCGCGAGAATCCAGTCCAAAATCGGGATATGATCGCGTGGAGAGTGTTTCAGTGCTGGGTAAGCGGTGAAAGCCAGGAAGATCGCAAATGTTAAATGAATTGCACGAGCTTCAGTGTCATTAAGTACGCCAAAATTAAAAATAAATGGTAATGGTGATGCATACCATAACTGAAATAGTGACCAACACAGTGGGACAAACCAGAGGATTCGTCCTTGTATGCCAGATGGGCTACGTGCCCCTGTGTCTGCCTGAGCCACCATATCTTGCACATCTTGTGACGGGGCTTTGTTCGTCGCCATGTACTTTTCCTTATTATTGATGGTTCTGCCTGCTTTATATGTCGAAAGCTTACTTCGCCTATATCAGTGTAGTGAACAGGGCGAAGTTTGAGTATTCCGCTGCCTGAAATCTAAATGAGGCTTGTTAGAAGTTCTTAATGAGCGGCGTTAAAGTATTTTCTTGGCTTGAGTGTGAGGTTTAGAAAAACCGACCAGTACCCAGATGATTTCCAGATGCGGTATTACCGCTTGCTTCATGGAGAAGTGATTCCGCCGTAAAACTGACAAATGTCGCGTGACCTACCATAACTTTAGATTGTGACTGGCTATCAAAAGACCAGAACAAACCAGTCATGTTCAACCTGGCATCTTGGAATTGTCTTAGGTATTAAACCAAGTATGCAGGCACAACAGTGACAACCAGCATACTTTATTGGGCAGAAACGACTTGTCTCTGCCCTGGTTTGGAGTTTGTGGGGGCTATTTTAGCAGTCCCACTTCCTTGTAGTATTTAACCGCACCTGGATGAAGCGGAATTGAAAGACCGGCTTTCACCATGTCTTCTTTTTTCAGGTTCGCAAAGGCTGGGTGCAGACGTTTGAATGTGTCGAAGTTTTCAAATACTGCTTTTGCCACATTGTATGCCACGTCATCAGAAACTTCTGTTGACGTCACCATTGTTGCTGCTACACCAAAGCTGTTTACGTCTTGATCTGTACCACGATACATTCCTGCTGGCACAGTGCTGTAGGCGTAGTAAGGGTTCGCTGAAACAATTTTATCGATTTCAGGACCCGTTGCAGAAACTAGCTTCGCATCACATGAAGTGGTTGCTTCTTTGATCGAGCCGTTTGGGTGACCAACCATGTAGATGAATGCGTCAATTTTGTTGTCGCAAAGTGCTTGAGAACGCTCAGAACCTTTAAGCTCTGAAGCTAGTTGGAAGCTGTCTGTTGTCCAACCCATTGCGTCCATCACAACACCCATGGTTGCGCGGTCACCAGAACCTGGGTTACCGATGTTGACACGTTTACCTTTCAGGTCTTTAACGTTTTCGATGCCAGAATCTGCTCGAGCGATAATGTTGAAAGGTTCAGTATGTAGAGAGAACATTGCACGCAGCTTTTTGTACGGGCCTTGTTCTGCAAACTTACTCGTACCGTTGTAGCCATGGTATTGCCAATCTGACTGTACGATACCGAAGTCCAACTCGTTAGCACGGATAGTGTTAACGTTGTAAATCGAACCACCAGTCGACTCAACTGAACAACGAATGTTGTGTTCTTTACGGCCTTTGTTTACCAATTTACAGATAGCACCGCCAGTAGGGTAGTAAACACCTGTCACCGAGCCTGTACCGATAGTAATAAACTCTTGAGCGTTAACCGCGCCTACACCCATAACGGCTGCAGCGATAGCGCCTACTTTGAGTAGTTTGTTAAATGCCATGAAATTCCCTTCCTTATATTTCATTATTTACCCGGAAATAACCATCAATCACTTCTGGAGTTTCCTGTTTGGAAACGGCATCTTTTCCAATCCAATTGTTTGAAAAAGCGAACAAATCATAACAAAAAATTGGCAGAAAATTATCCGACTGTTAAAAGTTATAGCGGATATGTCTGAAGTTTACGTTAATCACTGGTGATTAAGCTGTTATTTTGCCCTTTTATAACAGTAGTTTACGATTGAATATGGGGGAAGGAAGGAAAAATTAATTGCGTGATGAAGATCACAAAAGTTTAGGTTAAAAAATGACCTTGAAACGCAGGGGAGGAAGAAAATGGTGAGCTACAAAACAGGATTTATCTCATAGCTCACAAGCAGTTAGGTGAAGTCAACGACGTGCAGTTAACCCGTGTATTCGAACAGTTCACATACGGATTTAAACAGCTGCTCTGTAGAGACAGGTAATGTTGGAGTAATAAAGATAGTGTCATCTCCAGCAACAACACCTAGGATGCCTTCAGACTTACCCAGAGAGTCCAGCATGCGAGCGATAAGTTGCGCGGCGCCTGGACCGGTGTGGATAACAACTAACGCTGCATTGTGATCGATATCCAGTACCAACTCACGTAAAGAGCTGCTGGTCGTTGGTACGCCGAGTTCTGCCGGAAGGCAGTAAACCATTTCCATTTTTGCATTACGTGTACGAACAGCACCAAACTTAGTCAGCATGCGAGAAACTTTAGATTGGTTAATGCTTTCAAAACCTTGATGTTTTAGAGCATCAACGATCTCGCCCTGTGAGCCAAAGCTTTCTTCCTTTAATAGGGCTTTAAAAGCTCGGACTAAGTTATCTTGTTTTTCAGTATTGCGCATTGTCATTATGAGTCTCTTAATTACGGATCAGCAATTTTGCATATTTTCGCATATATATTCAGACAGTTCCAAAAAGACCCCGGATAATGCTAGTCACATCACTGTAAATTATAAACAGAATGATATCCCATTTACTAAATAGTCAAACATCTGTTTTATTTACAGTAACCTATTGTCATTTCAAATGAATAAAAGAATAATCCAACCTCTTGTGTAGCACGGAAATGCTGATTTGCGCGAGGTCGCAAAGCTGACGTTAATTGATTGTAATCAAGTTGTGATTCCGATAGCTTTACTTAGTTGGTTAAAAACTACCCTACAAATACATTTATAAAAAATACTCTCAAGGAGAACTACATGAAAGTAGCCGTTATTGGTGCCGCTGGCGGTATCGGTCAAGCCCTTGCCCTTTTACTAAAGAACCGTCTTCCTGCAGGTTCTGATTTAGCCCTATATGATATTGCCCCTGTAACTCCGGGCGTTGCCGCTGATCTTAGCCACATTCCAACACCAGTATCGATCAAAGGATACGCTGGTGAGGATCCAACGCCTGCACTGGAAGGCGCAGATGTGGTTCTAATTTCTGCAGGTGTTGCACGTAAGCCGGGTATGGATCGTGCGGATCTATTTAACGTTAATGCTGGTATCGTTAAGGCACTGGCAGAGAAAATCGCGGTAGTTTGTCCTAAAGCATGTGTTGGTATTATCACTAACCCAGTGAATACAACTGTACCAATCGCGGCAGAAGTACTGAAGAAAGCTGGCGTTTACGATAAGCGCAGACTATTCGGTGTTACGACACTTGACGTTATCCGTTCAGAAACGTTTGTTGCTGAGCTGAAAGACAAAGATCCAAGTGATATTCGTGTACCAGTTATCGGTGGTCACTCTGGTGTGACTATTCTTCCTCTGCTTTCTCAGGTAGAAGGCGTTGAGTTTACTGCTGAAGAGGTTGAAGCTCTGACTAAGCGTATCCAGAACGCGGGTACTGAAGTTGTAGAAGCAAAAGCGGGTGGCGGTAGTGCAACGCTATCTATGGGTCAAGCAGCGTGTCGCTTTGGTCTGTCTCTAGTACGTGCTCTTCAGGGTGAAGAAGGCGTTGTTGAGTGTGCTTACGTTGAAGGTGACGGTGAGCACGCACCATACTTTGCTCAGCCAGTGAAGCTAGGTAAAGAAGGTGTTGAGGAAGTTCTAAGCTACGGTGCACTAAGCGACTACGAAAAGTCAGCACTAGATAGCATGCTTGAAACACTAAATGGTGACATCAACATTGGTGTTGAGTTCGCTAAGTAATTTTAAGCGTTCATACCCTTTATATGAAAGCCGATCTTAAGATCGGCTTTTTTGATCCTTCTATTCTGCCTGACGTAAAAGAGTGTGCGGCCAACAATGTCAAACAGGAGTAGGGTATGGAAGCAAGTCGAATCCGTAAAGGCATGGTTGTAGAGTGCCAACAAGGTGTAGGTACCATTCTCGTTGTTGATCGTGAAGCTGAAACCGTTTTACTGGCTAAACAGGGAAGCGACCAGCAAATCGCCGTCACGTTTGACGAGATAGAAGATGACCCGCAGCTACACGGTGGGAGCGACCGCTATTATTAGTGGAGCAAACCGTCACTGGAATGAATAAAAGGAAGAGCATGCTCTTCCTTTTTATTTTCAGCCTTAAACCACCAACTTTTGTTGATGGCAATTATTTATCGTCTTGCTGGTCCAGCTAACTGCCGCTATCGAGTGCGTTTTACCGCCACATGAGCCAGGGTAATCAGCGCGTCTTTATACTCTGATTCTGGCAGTACAGATAGCTCTGCTATCGCCTTGTCGGCTTCATCAAGGGCTTTTTGAGTTGTGTACTCCAAAGAACCAGCTTCTTGCATAACTGCAAGGATATCCTCAAGACGATCCATTCCGTTGGCTTTCTCAATGGCTTCGCGGATCATCTGAGCATTTTCAGGGGTAGTGTTGCGCATCGCATGAAGTAGAGGAAGGGTTGGTTTACCTTCTGCTAAATCATCGCCCACATTTTTACCCATGTCTTCACCGTCTGATGTGTAATCCATGACGTCATCAATAAGCTGGAATGCCGTACCTAAATACTTACCGTAATTCTGTAGTGCGATTTCAACGTTTTCAGGCGCATCATTCAGGATGGCGCCAATTTGTGTCGCAGACTCAAATAAGCGTGCCGTCTTAGAATAGATGACTTGCATGTAGCTCTCTTCTGTCGTGTCAGGATCGTTGCAGTTCATTAACTGCTGTACTTCACCTTCGGCGATCACGTTTACGGCGTTGCTCATTAACTGAAGGATCTTCATGGATCCCAGCTCGGTCATCATCTGGAATGAGCGAGTGTAGATAAAATCCCCAACTAGCACGCTTGCGGCATTGCCAAAGGCGGCATTAGCCGTCGCTTTGCCACGGCGCATATCTGACTCGTCTACCACATCATCGTGCAACAGCGTTGCTGTATGGATGAATTCAATAAACGCAGCTGCCATAGTATGACCGCTGCCTTGATATCCAAGAGCACGAGCCGACAGTATCGCCAATAGCGGTCTTAGGCGTTTGCCTCCACCACTAACGATATAAAACCCGAGCTGGTTGATTAAAGAGACATCAGAATTTAATTGGGCTTGAATTGTTTCATTCACTTTTGCCATGTCACTGGCAGTAAGCGTTTGGATAGCTTTAAAATCCATTGTATATCCGGCTGAAGTTAGACCCTGCAAGGCTTATTCGATTTATATAATTGTCGAATAATACACTAAAAAACGTTGATTAATACATTACTAAAGGGCATGATTGCCGCACTTTTCTTTGGCGATTAGCTTTTCGCCAATTTTTTCAAAATATGGCTTGTCATAGGGACGTCTCTTCTGTAGAATCTGCGCCCTATTGATGATTAGTTTAGCGCACACCCTCACGAAAGGCTGTGCGGAAAAAGCGGAGTAAAATATGTACGCTGTTTTCCAATCTGGTGGTAAACAACACCGTGTAAGCGAAGGTCAAACTCTTCGTTTAGAGAAATTAGACGTTGAAACTGGTGCAACTGTAGAATTTGATAAAGTTCTTCTTGTTGCTAACGGCGAAGACATCAAAGTTGGTGCTCCTCTTGTAGAGGGCGGCAAAATTGTTGCTGAAGTTGTACAACACGGTCGTGGCGATAAAGTTAAAATCGTTAAGTTCCGTCGTCGTAAGCACTCTCGTAAGCAACAGGGTCACCGTCAGTGGTTCACTGAAGTGAAGATCACTGGTATCAACGCTTAATCTATTAGGAGAGTTTAACAATGGCACACAAAAAAGCTGGTGGTTCTACTCGTAACGGCCGCGATTCAGAAAGCAAACGTCTAGGTGTTAAGCGTTTCGGTGGTGAATCTGTTCTTGCAGGTAACATCATCGTGCGTCAACGTGGTACTAAGTTCCACGCTGGTAACAACGTAGGTATCGGTAAAGACCACACTCTATTCGCTCTTACTGAAGGTAAAGTGAAGTTCGAAGTGAAAGGTCCTAAGAACCGTAAGTTTGTTAGCATCGAAGCTGAGTAATTAGTTTTTAACTTAATTACTTAATAGCTTTAAGCTGAATTCAAAAGCCCTGCCGAATCGGCGGGGTTTTTTATTTGTAGCAGTCGACATATCCAAGTTTCTCGGTTAATCCAGAGCGATTTGAATCTGGGAGCTTAGATCTGTCATCTGCTAAAATTGTCAGATGACAAAGTAGATTTAATCCACGCACGAAGTAGTCGGAGTAAAAGATGAAGTTCGTAGATGAAGCTGTAGTAAAAGTTCAGGCAGGCGACGGCGGTAGCGGCGTTGTTAGTTTCTGGCGTGAAAAATTCATCACTAAAGGTGGTCCTGATGGCGGTGATGGTGGTGACGGCGGCGATGTATATATCCAAGCTGACGAAAACCTCAACACCCTAATCGATTACCGTTTCCAACGCTTTTACGAAGCAGAGCGTGGAGAAAATGGCCGCGGTGGTAACTGTACCGGTAAACGTGGTAAAGACACGGTACTACGTGTTCCTGTTGGTACTCGTGCGGTAGATATTCATACCAACGAAATCGTTGCAGAAGTTGCTGAACACGGCAAAAAAGTGATGGTTGCGAAGGGCGGTTGGCACGGTCTAGGTAACACGCGATTTAAGTCTTCTGTAAATCGAGCGCCTCGTCAGAGAACGCTGGGTACCAAAGGTGAAGTTCGTGAAGTTCGTCTAGAGCTATTGCTGCTTGCTGACGTTGGTATGCTTGGCTTACCAAATGCCGGTAAATCAACCTTTATTCGCGCAGTCTCTGCGGCAAAACCAAAGGTAGCGGACTACCCATTTACGACGCTTATCCCAAGCTTAGGTGTGGTTAGTGTTGTACCTGAGAAAAGCTTTGTCGTTGCCGATATCCCTGGTCTGATTGAAGGTGCTGCGGATGGTGCAGGTTTAGGTATTCGATTCCTGAAACACCTAGAACGTTGCCGCGTTTTACTGCACATGATCGATATCATGCCGATTGATCAGTCTGATCCTGTACAAAATGCACTAACGATCATTGATGAGTTGGAACAGTACAGTGAAAAGCTAGCTGATAAGCCTCGTTGGTTGGTGTTCAACAAAGTTGATCTGATGCCGGAAGAAGAAGCGAATGAAAAGATTCAAGAGATCTTAGACGCGTTAGGTTGGGAAGACGAGTACTTTAAGATCTCGGCAATCAACCGCTCTGGTACGAAAGAACTTTGTTACAAGCTGGCTGACTTTATGGAAAACCTACCTCGTGAAGAGGAAGAAGTGGCTGAAGAAGATAAAGTTAACTTCATGTGGGATGATTACCATAAAGATGCAATGGCAGGTAAAGACGTCATTACTGAAGATGATGACGACTGGGATGATTGGGACGATGAAGAAGATGACGGCCACGTTGTCTACGTTCGTGACTAATTTTATCATCCGGTAATCATTACCAAGAAAATTTAATCAAGCCGCAATACCTATTGCGGCTTTTTTTGTATCTAATCATATTTAGACGGTGTGATTTACGGCACAATAATATCAATGCCAGCATCCATGGTTAGAAAGTTGCTGGGATTCGTATCATTTAGACCCTAAAAGGATTTAGACGTATCTATGGCATTGGAAACTATACCTACCGCAGAGGTATCGGTATCAAATCAAAGGGCGATCTCTCGTCTTGTTGCCCAAGCGGGACAGATGTTACTCGCTCATGGCGCTGAAAGTACCTTAGTGAGCGATATTATGCGCCGTATTGGCCTGGCTTGTGGTGTACATGAAGTCGCAGTAGCACTCTCTGCGAATGCACTTGTTGTCACCACTCTTATGGATGGGCATTGTATTACAACGACACGAAGTTGTGCCGATCGTGGTATTAATATGCGTGTCGTTACGCAAATTCAGCGTATTTGTATCATGATGGAACGAGGATTACTCGATGCCGCCATGGCACAGAAAAAGCTCGATCATATCAGTCCTGAACGCTATAACCGTTGGCTGGTGGTCTTTATGATTGGATTGTCATGTGCGGCATTCAGTCATTTAGCTGGTGGGGATATAAGCATATTTTTTATGACCTTTTTAGCCTCTGCAGGAGGTATGATTGTTCGTCAGGAAATTGGTCACCGTCACTTCAACCCTTTACTCAATTTTGCAGCGACGGCATTCGTCACCACCTTAATTTCCGCACAAGCGGAGATCTACCAGATTGGTAACCTGCCAACGATTGCGATGGCATCGTCGGTGTTGATGTTAGTGCCTGGCTTTCCACTGATTAATTCGGTAGCAGACATGCTAAAAGGGCATATCAATATGGGCATTGCCCGCTTTGTGATGGCGAGTTTATTAACGCTTGCTACCTGTCTAGGTATTGTTGCAGCGATGAGTGTGACCGGGATTTGGGGATGGAGCATCAGATGAGTATTGTTGATTTGCTGATTGGCCTATTAAACGACATGTTTTTTGCCGCTATTCCTGCGGTGGGGTTTGCATTGGTCTTCAATGTGCCACATAAAGCATTAATCTACTGTGCGGTAGGCGGTGCGATTGGTCATGGTAGCCGCTATTTAATGATGCAGTTTGGGATTCCTATTGAGTGGGCAACCTTCTTCGCGGCGACCTTAGTTGGGATGATTGGTGTGTATTGGTCTCGTCGATTTTTGGCCCACCCGAAAGTATTCACGGTTGCTGCTCTGATCCCTATGGTTCCTGGTGTGTTTGCCTACAAAGCCATGATAGCGATGGTTGAGATAAACCATTTAGGTTACTCACCAGAGCTGCTTGAGACCTGCATGGAAAATTTTCTAAAAGCCATGTTTATTATTGCAGGTTTAGCTATTGGCCTTGCTGTTCCGGGGCTGTTATTCTACCGCCGCAGACCGATAGTATAAGGACCCGACATGATCATTAGCATGATTGCCGCGATGGCAGACAATCGTATCATTGGTAAAGATAATCAAATGCCGTGGCACTTGCCGGCTGACTTCGTATGGTTTAAGCGTTGCACCATGGGTAAGCCTGTCGTCATGGGGCGCAAAACGTATGAGTCTATCGGGCGTCCATTACCTGGCCGTCTCAATATCGTTATCAGTCGTGATGAATCTCTAAGCATCGAAGGAGTGACGACAGTGACGTCCATTGAGCAAGCACTAGAGGTTGCGGGTGATGTGGAAGAAGTGATGATCATTGGTGGTGGGGCAATTTACGCAGCTTGTCTGCCGATGGCAACTAAGTTGTATGTGACTCATATTGAGGCAGCCATCGAAGGGGATACCCAGTTCCCTGATTGGGGAGATGAGTTTAAAGAAACTTATTCAGAAGCGTACCAAGCGGATGAGAAAAACGCCTACAACATGCGCTTTACCGTTTTAGAGAAGTAATTCGAGACCATAAAAAAGCACCGTTAATACGGTGCTTTTTTGTTTTCGGGCATTATAGACATTTTCCAGTGCTTAATTTAGTGCCTGTTGGGTAAAGATTTGCTTATCTTCCCAACGGATCATCGTCAGCTCTCCACCCCAAACACAACCAGTATCCAGGCCAATCACTTCGTCATCAACATGGCCTTGTAATGCCGCCCAATGTCCGAACAAGACGGTCTTGCCGAGTGCGACTCTTTGTGGAAGATCGAACCATGGGATTAACTCACCTCCGGTCACTTGCAGTGGCGGCAGTTTACAATCCATGTCTAAGCGCCCATCGGGAGAACAAAAGCGCATACGGGTGAATGCATTGATGGTGTAGCGATAGCGATCTAAACCGGTCAGTGACTCTTCCCAGTAATCTGGCTTGTTACTGTACATATTGTGCAGTAGCCACGATAAGTGATCACTTTGCAGGATGCTTTCCACTTCGCGGGCACATTGGCGGGCGGTCGCCAAATTCCATTGTGGTGAAACTCCGGCATGGCACATGACAAACTCAGCATGTTCCGCTAGAAGTGGTTGCTTAGATAGCCAGTGCAATAGCTCTTTACTGTCTGGAGCTGAGAAAATAGGGGCAGTTTTATCTTTCTCTTTCAGTTTCTTAACGCCATGAGCGACAGCAAGTAAATGCAGGTCATGGTTGCCAAGTACCACTTTGGCACTGTCGCCTAATGATTTTACGAAGCGTAAGGTTTCTAAAGACTTAGGTCCTCTGGCTACGAGATCACCGGCAAGCCAGAGTTGATCATTCTTGGGAGAAAAAGATACGTTTTCTAATAGTCGCTGCAGTTCTTCAAAACAGCCTTGAATATCACCAACAATATAGGTAGCCACTGACTCTCCTATCTTACTAATTTAAAACATTTGGAATAGCAAGGCGGAATGGTTCTATCTCGGTGATGAACTCCTGACCCTGCTCGTCGAGCATCTTATAGTGCCCTTGCATCACACCGACGGGTGTTTCTAACGCTGTGCCACTGCTGTATGTGTATTCATCATTGCTTGGAATAAATGGCTGCTGCCCAACCACGCCATCCCCTTCAACCGTCATCTGTTTACCGTTAGAGTCGGTGATTAACCAACGACGGCTAATCAGTTGTACGGTTTGCTGACTGAGGTTTTTAATCGTGATGGTGTAGGCAAAAACGTATCGTTGTAGCTCGGGATTAGACTGTTCTTCGATGTATTTGGTGTGAACTTGAATTTTGATGCAGGGTTGAATGACGTCCATGTACACTCCTTGGAAAAATTAGCAATAAGCCAAACCGACAGGGTTTGGCTTATTGTTTGGTTTACTTAGTGCTGTGGGTTATCCGCCAGCCAGTTCGCCATCGCGACGAATTGCTCTAGCGTCAGGTTCTCTGGACGCATACTTGGGTTGATTCCCAACTCTTCCAGCACTTCTGTACTCAACAGTGATTTGTAGCAGTTACGTACGGTCTTACGGCGTTGGTTAAAGCCTTCACGACATACGCGATCCAGTAAGCGTAAGTCTTTAGCTGGACATGGTAGTACTTCGTAAGGGACCAGACGCACAACAGCTGAATCCACTTTTGGTGGCGGCACGAATGCTGTTGGTGGTACTTCCAGTACTGGCACCACTTTACAGTAGTACTGAGCCATCACTGTCAGACGGCCATAAGCTTTGCTGCCAGGGCCTGCTGCCAAACGGTTAACCACTTCTTTTTGCAGCATAAAGTGCATATCTTGAATGTCTTTATGGAATTCAAAAAGATGAAACATCAATGGGGTAGAGATGTTATAAGGCAAGTTACCGAAGATACGTAGCTTGTTGTTCGGCTTCACGAGCTGAGTGAAGTCGAAACGCATCGCGTCGCCTTCATGAATGGTTAACTTATCACCTAGTTCCGGGTGGTTACGTAAACGCTCAGCCAGATCGCGGTCCAGTTCGATAACGGTGAATTTGTCGACTTCACGGCCGACAGGTTCCGTAATAGCACCAAGGCCCGGACCAATTTCAACCAGATTCTGGCCTGGTTTTGGGTTAATCGCTGAGACGATACCATCAATAATGTATGGATCGTTCAGGAAGTTTTGACCAAAACGTTTACGCGCTTTGTGTCCTAAATGGACATCATTTCTCATTGTTTCTTCTCTACCAATTCTATCGCATGCGTGAGCGCTGTTCGGAAACTCCCTGTATCCGCCTGACCTGTCCCTGCCAGATCTAACGCAGTACCGTGATCCACCGATGTTCTAATAAAAGGTAGACCAAGCGTAATATTTACTGAACGACCAAAGCCTTTGTATTTTAATACTGGCAATACTTGATCGTGGTACATGCCTAAAACAGCATCAGCATCGTTTAAATACTTGTCATTGAAAATGGTATCTGCCGGCAGTGGGCCGAGCAAATTAAACCCTTTTTCTTGTCGAATCTTTTCCAGTGTCGGAGTGATGGTTTCGATTTCTTCACGACCTAAACAGCCATCTTCTCCCGCATGTGGGTTAAGCCCGCAAACGTAGATGTTTGGTTGCTTAATGGCAAATTTTTCTACTAGGTCTTTATGAAGAATATCGATGATTTTCTCTAATCGCTCTTCAGTGACGGCCTTCGACACATACGCCAGAGGAATATGTGTGGTGACAAGCGCAACTCGCAGTCCTTCCGTCGCCAGCATCATCACAACTAACGGGGTATTAGACTTCTCGGCAAAGAATTCAGTATGACCACTGAATGCGACGCCAGAGCGATTGATCACCCCCTTATGTACGGGGCCGGTGACAATAGCATCAAATTCGTCATTCATACAGCCTAAAGCGGCTCTTTCTAACGTTTTTAGTACATAGCGACCATTGGCTTCATTGAGCTGGCCAGCAACCGCGCTTTCTGACATTTCAATATGGTCAACGATAAGCGTGCCGGCTTTCTGTGCTTGTGGCGCTTCTTCTGGATTATAATCAGAGAGTTGGACATCGATACCAAGTAATTTGGCTCGTTCCATTAACATGTTTTTATCTGCGCAGACGACAATTTGGTGCGCCCAGTCTTCTTTTGAGAGCGCCAGCACCAAGTCAGGGCCGATACCCGCAGGTTCCCCTGCGGTCACGACAATTCTGCGGACTAAATCAGTTGTCATTGCTGTCATCCACGATTTCAACAAACGCACTTGCACGAAGTTCTTGCATCCATGCGCCTGCTTCTTCATTAAATTTACGGTTAAATAGAATGCGGTAAGCTTTATTCTTCATTGCAGAGTCCGTGCGGTCAACCTGACGGCGATCCATTACTTCTACAATATGCCAGCCGTGAACCGTCTTGAATGGTTCACTGATAGAACCGACTGGCAGGGTTTCGACCTGATGTTTAAATTCAGGGACGTAAAGGTCTGGTGTTTGGTAACCGAGTTCACCATTCTGCGCGGCCGAGCCTGGATCTTGGCTGTATTGAGACGCTAGCTGAGCAAATGTTGCTTCGCCTGCTTTAATGCGGCGAACGTATTCATTTAATTGCTTTTTCGCGCCTTCATCACTGAGGATAACAGTTGGCTTGATCAGAATATGGCGAGCGTTCACTTCCGTTACCGCGACGGTTTCCAGACCTTGAACATCGTCGATTTTCAGAATATGGAAACCAACGCCACTGCGGAATGGACCGATGATGCTGCCCTTGTTCTGCATGTTGATTTGGTCGGCAAAGATGGTCGGCATTTCTTCTTTACGCATCCAGCCCCAGTCACCACCTTGTAGTGCCTTTGGTCCTTTAGAATAGGTGTAAGCCATTTCAGTGAAATCCGCACCGTCATTCAGTTTTTTGGCCAGTGCTTTTGCTTCTGCTTCGACGGCAGACTTGTCTTGATCATCAGAGAAGCGCAGTTGAATATGGCTAATCTTGTATTGGATTGTTGCGTTGGTTTCTTGTGACAACTGTTCTGAAAGGCTGTCGACTTCTGCCGGCAGAATATTAATACGACGACGAACTAGCGCATTACGTGCTTCCGATGCTGCAATTTCCTTGCGGATTTGCTCGCGGAACTCAGTGTAACTCAATCCTTCACTTGCAATCGATGCTGTCAGTTGCTCGACACTTTGATTGTTGTTGCGTGCGATCTCCGCAATCGCCTGATTGAGACGACTATCGTCGATGCGAACGCCGATGCGCTCAGCCTCCTGGCCTTGCAGCGTATCTAGAATCAGTTTTTCAACGACCTGATCATGTAATACCTGAGCTGATGGTAAGCTCTTACCACTTTGGCGAGCATTGGCTTGTAGCGTTTTTAATGCAGTGTCGATATCACTTTGTAGAATGACACCGTCATTAACGATAACAGCAACCTTATCAAGCTCTACTGGTGCTGCAACCGCTCCACAAGAGAGTAGGGTCGTAAATAAGATTGATTTCCAAATTTTCATTTAAAATTCCGTCAGTATTTTTTCATTAGTGTCTTATTTAGTCTAAGACGCTTAATTTGATTAATTGTTCAGATAGAATGGGCGACCATATTTAATGGTGTTGTCTGAACCGTCCAATTCTTGGGCTGCCGTGCCAGTCGTTTGGTTGGTGGCAAAGCCTTGAATACCAACATTAACACTGAAGTTATTCTCGTACTCAGCAGAAGCGCCAGCGCTGCCGATTGCTTGGTCTTCCCAGCCTAACAGCTGGTTAGAGTAGGTTAAACCGATGTACCAACAATCAGATTGATAACGTAGGCCTGCGAGCCACTCTAGGTCGTTATTTTCATTCAGGTCATAGTAGTACTGACCGCTGGCGGACCAGTTCTGGTTAAATTCATAAGCGGCCACAATACCGGCTTGAGAAATACCTTTACGAGTAATGGTGTCCAGGTTTTCTAGAATGATCGTATCTTCAATATATTCACGAGTGACATAACGGTAGTTACTTTGAATAAAGCCACCGTCGAACTGGTACTCCAACGTGCTGTTGGCAAGTTGCATTGAACCTAGGTCGATGTCGTATTGAATACCGCCATGATAGAACAAGTAATCGTTATAGTTGAAGTCTGCTTCAATCGCCCAAGACGAATAGTTTGTTGTTTCATCTGGATCGGTTGGGTTGTTGCCAAGCTTGGTCTTTTTATCAAAGTAGTAGATTTGACCAAATGAAATATTGAGACGTTCTTTATAATCGTCATCAAAGAAACGTGTACTTGCACCGTAACTTAGCTGATTCGCAGATGCTATCTTATCGATACTACTGTATTTGCGGCTGCGGAACAGACCGTAGTAATCGGTTTGCAGCAAGGTAGTGTCGTAGTTGTAGATATTGGTTTGATCTTCTTTTGGCACGTACAAGTACTGGATCTGTGGTTCCAGTGTTTGAGTGTAACCTTCGAACCAACTGGTATCACGCTCAAGATAAATCTGCGCATTACTACGGAATTCTGGAATCACACGAGACACTTTTTCATCAAGCTGTAGTTCCAGGTCTGAGTCGGTAAGACCATTTAAGTCTTGCGAGTAGTATGTGGCCAGTACACGAGCTTCCGTTGTCCACGACGACCATGAGTTAGACAGCGGCATGGTAAAGCCTGGCTCAATATGAAAGCGAGTAGCATCGGGTCTGGCGCTGTCGCTGGTGTCAAAACGACTCAGCTGGCTCTTAACATCAAAGTTAAGGTAGTTCCCCCACACTGGCGTGTAGTAGTTGACGGCCAACTGAGGCAATAGACGATAAGGTTTGTTCTCTTCTTGCAACAGGATTTGGAAGTCGCGAACGGTCAATGAGGCGTCCCAGAAATCGGAGCGGTATTGGACTTCGCCTTCCTGCATCAGTTGACCATCTTCACGATTACCAATATCAGAGTCGAGATCCAGGAAGTAGTCGATATCACTTACTTCTGAGTAATCGAGATCCACGACCCAGTGCTTGTCGATAATACCGTTATGTTTAAATTGGTAGCCCCAGCGTGTTTCATCGGCATACTTTCTGTCTGAATTTAGATATTCGCCTTTGATTTCCCCTTCTCCCCAACCATCAGTTAGGTAGCGGAAATCCGTATCGAATTTGGTCCCACGCTGCTGCATGTAGAGCGTGGTCAGGGTCATATCGTATTGAGGCGCAATGTTCCAGTAGAACGGTACTTCTACTTCCATACCATCGCTAGAACCATACGACAGGGAAGGGAAAAGCAGACCCGACTTACGTGTATTGCCAATAGGCATGTTCAGGTAAGGCACATACAAGATAGGCACGTCTAGTACTTCAAAGCGCGGGTGATGCAGTGTTGCGGTTTCTTCATCTTGGTCTATGTCAATACCAGACGCAACCAGACGCCATGAGTTGTCGCCCTGAGGACAGGAGGTGATAGAGCCGTCTTCCAGTTCATAAATCGACTGGCCAGTACGCGCAATATAAGCGGCCGTGCCTCGACCTTGTTGGCAAATGAAGTGGTAGTCTGTGTTCTCGAGAGAGAAAGTATCTTGATCAATATCGCTGGTCACACGATCCGAGCGAGCTTCGACCTGGCCGTCATTGAAGGTGACGTTACCTTCCGCGACCACGACGTTGTCTTGTTGGTGCAGCGTTACGCTATCTGCGGTGATTTTCTTTTGACCTTGCGTGACTTGGACGTTACCAGAGTACTGTGCTTTATCGCCACTAATGGCTTGCAGTCTGTCAGCTTCGACTACTACGGGTGCATTTAAAGCGTCCTGCTCACCACTCGTTTCGACCAAACATTGATCTGTGGTGGGCATTTCCTGCACACTATCATGGATATTCGCGTCAGCTTGAGTGGTAGGTACAAACAAGGCGGTGCAGATAGAGGCCGCTAAAAATGTGCGGGAAAAATGTTGCATTGAATCGAACTTTCCTGTGTCACTGTTATACCAATCGTAGTAAATAACTACTCACTTACTTACGGTAATTGATATTACTCGATGGCTATAGGGCTCGTTGTACCCTAGCGTAATAGCCAAATGAATCAACTACTATCGTCGTAAATGTCCCAGCTCATTGACTCGCTGTGGCATAATCGAGATAAAGTAGCTGCAAAGATAAGCAGGCGAATGGCCTAGCCGAAATAAAACTAATTCCATTATCATAAAGGAAATCGTTGCATACGGCACTATAAGACCGCTTTCGTCGATAAAAATTCATTGATAGAGAACACATAATGCATATTTTTGGCAAAATATTAGGTGCCTTTTTTGGTTTGTTACTTGGCGGGCCACTCGGCTTGCTATTTGGCTTATTTGTTGGCCATCAGTTTGATAAAGCACGCCGTTTGAGTCAGGCGGGGTTCTCTACTGGTGGGTTCGGCAAAGGACCGAGTCAGGCGCAACGTCAGGAAGAATTTTTCAAAGCGGCCTTTGCGGTCATGGGACACGTGGCAAAATCGAAAGGCCAGGTCACTAAAGAAGAGATTCAGCTTGCGTCCGCTATGATGGACCGCATGAACCTGCATGGTGAACAGCGCCGTGCAGCGCAAGACGCATTTCGTGACGGTAAGGAAAGTGATTTCCCGCTGGAAGAGGTGCTGCTTAGGGTTAAGATATCAACTGCGGGTCGTTTCGACCTGCTGCAATTCTTCTTGGAGCTGCAAATTTCTGCAGCGTTTGCGGATGGTGAGATTCACCCAAGTGAACGTAATGTACTTCACAAAATTGCCCAAGCATTAGGGTTCTCTTCTGAGCAGCTCGAGCGTCGTCTGCACATGCAAGAAGCCGCATTCCGCTTCCAGCATCAGGGCGGTTTTCACGGTCAGCATCAAGGCCAGTATCAGTCGTCTGGTGCTGGGTGGCAGCAAGCGTCTCAAGCCGATCAGTTAGCGGATGCGTATGAAATCCTCGATGTTTCAGCGGATGCCGACAGCAAAACGGTTAAGCGTGCTTACCGTAAGCTGATGAACGAACATCACCCAGACAAACTGATGGCGAAAGGCCTGCCGCCAGAAATGATGAACGTCGCCAAAGAAAAATCGCAAGAAATTCAAAATGCTTATGATCTGATTAAGAAAGTAAAAGGCTTTAAGTAATCTTTTTAGTTCTATCAGAGATGAAAGTAAAAAGGGCACTTGGTGCCCTTTTTGAGTTTTTGGGTTACAGGTAACTCAAAGCTATTCAAACTGTCCATTCAGTGAAATCAGTTAGCTTGATTCAAACTCCAATCGTAGTCGTATTTCACCCGTCCAGAAAAACTGTTGTATTGTGGGGCGTATTGCCTGATGTGACTAAACACGTTCTTCTCACCTCCAAAGTCCTCTGCAAACCAATCATAAATCGATGAAATTCGCGCCGTATCACCTTGGATCAAAACGCCTTTTGGGCTGTTAATAAATGTTTTCGCTGCGGTGTCTAACAAGGTCTGTGTGTTGTCAGCGGTAAACGCCTGAGCTTGCAAGTTCGGGCAGCCCAGGCTTGCACAGTTAACTGCGTAATGGGTTCTTGGATCTTGCCAGATTGGTCGAAGAATTCGGTGCTCAATGTCATTTAGGGTCAGTTTTTTACTGTTGATAACAACGACGTCTTCATCCCACGGGCCAAAACTAAACAGCCCTCCTAGCTTGGTGATCGATTTTATCGGGTAATTATCCAATATCAGATCGACCGTGATGGCGTTGTACAGGTTTACCCAGTAAGCATATTGCTCAGCTTTGCGGTATTGCAAAGGATCGAGTTTGGCCAGGCGCTGAATGTATTGTTTGAGTTTCGCTTTGTCTGCTGCCGGAACGGCGCGGTAGCGAAATAGCGTGTTTTGCCCCTGAGTGACAAGATAGCGGTCGAGTAATTGTTGCCACTCTTGATGAGAGATCTGTGTTTGGCTGGCCTCATTGGAGTGGTTCCAATATGGCCATAGGTCGGCTTTAGGAGCGGAGAAAACGGAAAAAGAAAATAGGGAGCAAAGCAGCAGTAAGAAACGCATGATAGCGATACCGTTGGTTAGAGTTTGTAGTTAGTGTAGACCGGCTTAGTGTTGGTTTTCTTACTTTTATCGACGCGAAAAAATGAAAAAGGCTGACAATGGTCAGCCTTTTACTTGTTTATTGACTAAAGCGTCTTAGCGCAGGAAGCTTGGAATATTCGCTTCATATTCCGCAATTTTATCTTCGTGCTGTAGTGTCAAGCCGATGTTGTCCAAACCATTCAGTAGACAGTGACGACGGAACTCATCGATTTCAAAATCGTACTCTTTGCCATTGGCACGTACTTTATTCGCTTCCAGATCCACTTCGATCTGTGCACCTTCATTTGCTTCAACGTATTGGAACAGTTCATCAACTTCTTGCTCAGTCAGACGCACTGGCACCATTTGGTTGTTGATTGAGTTGCCGTAGAAGATATCCGCAAAGCTTGGTGCGATCATCGCTTTAATGCCGTAATCGGCTAACGCCCAAGGTGCGTGCTCACGAGAAGAGCCACAACCGAAGTTTTCACGTGCAAGTAGGATGGAAGCACCTTGGTAACGTGGTGCGTTCATCACAAACTCAGGGTTTGGCTGTTCACCTGCGTCATCAAGGAAGCGCCAGTCATGGAATAGGTGTTTACCGAAACCCAGGCGAGACACCTTTTGCAGGAACTGTTTTGGTATGATGGCATCAGTATCAACGTTCGCTGCATCTAGAGGAACAACTAAGCCTTTGTGTTGTTTAAAACCTGACATCTGTTCTTTCCTTAATCTAGTTCACGAATATCAACAAAGTGACCCGCGATAGCCGCCGCTGCAGCCATTGCTGGGCTAACCAAGTGGGTACGACCATCACGGCCTTGACGACCTTCAAAGTTACGGTTTGAAGTCGACGCACAACGCTCCTGAGGGCCTAAGCGGTCGTTGTTCATCGCGAGACACATTGAACAGCCTGGCAGACGCCATTCAAAGCCCGCTTCTTTAAAGATGACATCCAAGCCTTCTGCTTCCGCTTGTGCCTTCACTTGCTCAGAGCCAGGAACAATCAATGCCTGAACGTGTGACGCAACTTTGCGACCTTTAGCAACCGCTGCTGCTGCGCGCATGTCTTCAATACGTGAGTTAGTACAAGAACCAACAAACACTTTATCAACTGGGTAATCTGCCAGTGACTTACCAGCTTCTAGCCCCATGTAAGCCAGCGCTTTTGCGGCCGATGCTTTTTCCACTGGGTCTGAAAAACTTTCTGGTGAAGGAATCGGTTGGTCAACGGCGATAACCTGACCTGGGTTGGTACCCCAAGTTACCTGCGGTTTGATGTCCGCCGCGTCTAGCGTTACTACGGCATCAAATTCAGCATCATCGTCAGTTTTCAGTGTTTTCCAGTATTCAACCGCTGCGTCAAAATCTGCACCTTGTGGTGAGAATTTACGGCCTTTGATGTATTCGAATGTGGTTTCATCCGGTGCTATCAGACCCGCTTTCGCGCCTAATTCGATAGCCATGTTACATACCGTCATACGGCCTTCCATTGAAAGGTCCGAAATCGCTTCACCGCAGAACTCAACCACGTAGCCAGTACCACCCGCCGCTGTCGTTTTGCCGATGATCGCCAGTACGATATCTTTTGCTGTAATGCCTGGAGCGACTTTACCTTTCACTTCGATTTTCATCGTTTTCGCACGTGCTTGTTTTAGCGTTTGAGTCGCTAATACGTGTTCCACTTCAGAAGTACCGATACCGAAAGCCAGTGAACCGAACGCACCGTGTGTTGCTGTGTGAGAGTCACCACAAACAATGGTCATGCCTGGCAGAGTAATGCCTAGCTCAGGGCCCATAACGTGGACAATGCCTTGATACTTGTGGTTTAGGTCGTAAAGGGTGACACCAAATTCTTCGCAGTTTTTCGCTAGCGTTTCCATCTGGATACGTGCCATCTCGCCTGAAGCATTGATGTCTTTGGTCGTGGTCGAAACGTTGTGGTCCATCGTTGCGAACGTTTTGCTTACCTGACGTACTGGACGACCCTTTTCACGTAAGCCATCAAAAGCCTGTGGAGAGGTAACTTCGTGTACCAAGTGACGATCAATATAAAGAATCGGGTTTTCCCCTTCCGCTTCGACAGCAACGTGTGCGTCGTAGACTTTCTCGTAAAGTGTTTTGCCCATTATCACTAATCCTGTGTATTGCACCTGATAACGGCTTATCAGGTGCGAATAATTATTATCAACTTATTTTGAGTTATGAGTTCAAGATGTATTCTGCGATCTTGTCACCCATCTCTGAAGTGGTCAGCGCCGGCTTGTCGCTTGCCAGGTCAGCGGTTAGCTCGCCAGCAGACAGCGCTTTCGATACGGCGGCTTCGATATCTTGTGCCGCGTCTTCTTCACCCAGGCTGTAGCGTAACATAAGTGCAGCAGAAAGAATTTGCGCCACTGGGTTAGCAATGTTTTTACCTGCGATATCAGGTGCACTGCCGCCAGCTGGCTCGTACAGACCAAATTTGCTTTCGTTCAGGCTTGCTGAAGGTAGCATGCCCATTGAGCCTGTGATCATTGCACATTCGTCCGAGATGATATCACCGAAGATGTTTGAGCATAGCATTACGTCGAACTGCGCTGGATCTTTGATTAACTGCATGGTGGCGTTGTCGATGTACATGTGAGAAAGCTCGACATCTGGGTAGTCTTTCGCGATCTCTTCTACCACTTCACGCCATAGGATAGAGCTCTGCAGGACGTTCGCTTTATCGATAGAGCAGACTTTCTTACGACGTAGACGTGCAGATTCAAAGGCAATTTTAGCGATACGCTCGATCTCAAAGCGGTGGTAAACCTCGGTATCAAAGGCTTTCTCTGTTGCGCCTTCGCCTTCACGACCTTTTGGTTGGCCGAAGTAGATACCGCCAGTCAGTTCGCGAACTACCACAATGTCAAAACCACGCTCAGAGATATCAGCACGAAGTGGAGAAAATGCTTCTAAACCATTGTGAATCTGTGCTGGACGCAGGTTACAGAACAATTGGAAGTGTTTACGTAGTGGAAGCAACGCGCCGCGTTCTGGTTGATCGTTTGGTGGTAGGTGTTCCCATTTAGGACCACCTACTGAGCCAAATAGAACTGCATCAGACTCTTCACACGCTTTTACCGTTGTTTCAGGAAGTGGACAGCCATGATTATCAATAGCAATACCGCCTACATCGTGTTCATCACGTTCAAAAGACAGGCCATGCTTTTTCTCGATGGCATCCAGCACTTTATGTGCTTGTGTCATCACCTCAGGGCCAATACCGTCACCAGGTAGAACGGCAATTTTGTATGATTTGTCTGTCATGTTAATCCTTTAAATTTGTAATTTTTAGCTAAATTTTATAACGAAGTTATTCTGTTGTGAGCTCGGAAGCAACGTCAGCGATTAAACAGTAGCGATTTTCTTTTGCTTGATTTCGGCAATCTTGTCTGCACGGTGAATACTGTTGATTACGTGCAATAGTGCCTGACCAGAAGCTTCGACTATATCTGTTGATACACCCGTTCCGTGGTACTTACGACCTTTATAGTTTGCGATGATATCTGCCTGACCTAAGCCATCTTCGCCTTCACCTTTTGCAGTCAGGTCGAACTTGTCTAGCACGATATCGTAACCCGTCACGCGGTAGATACATTGGTATAGCGCATCTACTGGACCATTACCGACTGCCGCTTCACACATTTCTTCATCACCACATTGCATCTTAACGCTGGTGGTTGCCATCACGCTGCCTGATTGTACGCTCAAGTAGTTTAATTTGTAGAAATCGTCTTCTTCACGCAAGTTAGAGAAGTGCATTAATGCTTCTAGATCGTAATCGAAGACCTGGCCTTTGCGGTCAGCCAGTTTCAAGAAGTCTGCGTACAGTGCATCAAGGTTGTACTCATCCTCTTTGTAACCCATGGTATCCATGTGGCTCTTCACTGCGGCACGACCACTGCGGCTGGTCAAGTTAAGCGCTTGGTTCTTAAGACCAATAGACTCAGGGGTCATGATCTCGTAGGTGTTTTTGTTCTTAAGCATGCCATCTTGATGGATACCTGAAGAGTGGCTGAATGCGTTTGCACCCACAATCGCTTTATTGCTCTGGATAGGCATGTTACATAGTTGGCTAACCAACTTACTGGTGCGGTGGATTTCATCGTGTTTGAGACCGGTTCGAACACCCATTAACTCTTCACGCGTTTTGATGATCATCGCGACTTCTTCAAGAGAGCAGTTACCCGCTCGTTCGCCGATGCCATTTATCGTACCTTCGATCTGACGCGCACCAGCCTGAACTGCAGCTATAGAGTTAGCAACGGACATACCTAGGTCATCATGACAGTGAACAGAAATGATGGCTTTATCGATGTTTGGAACACGGTTAAATAGGGTTTCAATAATACCACCAAACTCGCTTGGGATGGTGTAGCCAACAGTATCTGGAATGTTGACCGTCGTTGCACCTGCATTGATTGCTGCTTCAACCATGCGACATAGGTTGTCGATAGGGGTACGACCGGCATCTTCACAAGAAAACTCAACATCGTCTGTGTAGTTACGTGCATGTTTTACCGCATTGACAGCCATTTCTAACACATCGTCATAGCTGCGGCGTAACTTGTCTTCAACGTGAATGGTCGATGTGGCCAAAAATGTGTGAATACGGAACTGATCCGCCACTTTCAACGCTTCTGCAGCAGCATCGATGTCTTTTGCAACGGCACGCGAAAGAGCACAGATTCGGCTGTTTTTAACGTTTTTAGCGATCGTCTGTACAGACTCGAAATCACCCGGAGAAGAGATTGGGAAACCTGCTTCGATGACATCAACGCCCAGCCGTTCCAGCGCATAGGCAATTTGCAGTTTTTCTTTAACCGTCAAGCTTGCTGACAACGCTTGCTCGCCATCACGCAAGGTGGTGTCGAATATAATGACCTGATCGTTCATGTTTGCTTCCTTAATGATTTCTACACATTTGTGTGAGTTAATCGTTTACTTCCGGTATTTAGGTATAAAAAAACCCGCACTTGCATGCGGGTTCTTAGAACTTGGTGTGGTTATTTTTCTTCCACAGCCTACCCGCGCGAACTGGTCACGATCAGGAGGAGGCTAAGCAGGAGAGAAAAATGAGCTGACATAGTTGTTAAGCTTTCCACAAAATTGAGTTAACAAATTAGTACCGCACTCCATTAACTGCGTCAACCCCAAAGTCGATTTTTTATTCATATCGGATGAGTGATTTGCAAAGCGGGGGGCTGATACCAGTAAAAAGTGAGGTGAAAGAGGTTATGGTGACGACTTCAAACTCTCGATAAAGATCACGTGATATTGAGGCTAATAAGGCAATAGAGGGATCAGGCTTACAAGCTATCGAGACAAGGATTGAATTGTTGGCTGAGAATCGATAGATAGAGTTTATAGTCTATCTTGAGTTGGACACGAGGTGTACGCCTCACAGCCTGTTGCAGAATTCGGTTCTTAGTCTCGCTAGGGCTCGCGGGAAGGACACAGATAACATAATTAAGCGATAGGAATTAGTACATCCAGGTTCAGTTTTTTGAGGTAGCACTACACTAGGTGAAAGGAATAAAAGGCAGGGGATTAATGGCTAAAGCAAAACAATTTGGATGTTCAGCACTAGCATTAACATTGATCAGCTTATCTGGTTGTCAGCTGTTTCAATCACACACAAATCAGAGCGTTCCGCTGGTCGTTGCCAATGATCATGCTCAGGTTGTTGCCGTGATCCGTGATCAAATGGATATGTACTTAAGTTATGAAGGACGAGAGTATTTTTTAAACCAGATGTTGGTGGCTCTGGAATCCGATAATCGAGACAAGTTTAAAGGTAAAGATCCTGAAACGTATGCGTGGTGGAAGATTCGGGTGCAACCAAACCAATGGTATCAGGCGGAAGGCGTCAGGCCCATGGAAGAGGGGGTTGAGGTTTACCATAACTTAGAGTTTATGGATGTTCCGTATCGATCAAAGTCGACTCTGCACTTACGCTCCAAGCCCGGTCAGGATGGGGAAGAGCTGAGCCAGATTAATAAAGGTGAAGTGTTTAATGTTGTTGCTAAAGTCGCGGATCGGCCTTGGTATCTCGTCGAGCAACGAGGTGTGATCAAAGGCTATCTCCAGAAAGATTATGCGCGGAGTAATGTCGGAGAGCGTGACATTCTTTCCACGCCACCAAACCCATTACTGGCGTCAGCGAAGCTAACAGACCCAAGCTATGAAACTCATTACAAGCTGCAGGGAAGCTATACCTGTCGTGTGCTCAGTTATGAGTTGAGCAAAGATGATGAATTTACCACTGGCGCTTTACGAGCGTGTCGTAAGAAGAGAAAGGTCTGGTATATCGACTCGCCGCCAGCCTAACGTTCATCACTCTCAAATGCGTCACAGTGATGCTTGTAACAAGGCAGCTAGGTTGTCGCTTTGAGGGTGAGTGCCTCGCATTAATGTAACACCTGTCATTAATTGTCCAACTTCCCGTCATTTGGCTGTCACTAAAAGCGCCTAGTTTGCATACAAGGCGTTGTCAAAGTGAGGGAAGGTCATATGAGAACGATAGAGACAATTATTCAGCCAATCACGGTTATTGCTAAGTTTGACTTAGCACTTTCTAGCGTTTGTCTGCAGCACCGCTTTAATCAGCAAGTAGCAAATATTAGCAAAGGGATTTCACACAGCGGCGATGGCCATCTTTACTTAGTCCTTGGTCTGCTAGCGTGGTATCTGGATAAAGAGCAGGGCTTGTGGTTTCTGCTTGCGGGGTTGCTGGCATTTGCCATCGAACTGCCTATCTATTGGACGCTGAAAAACAGCTTTAAGCGTCGCCGTCCTGAAGAACTGAGTGCTTTGTTACCCGCTTTTATTACCCCTTCTGATCGCTACAGTTTACCTTCTGGACATACCGCAGCCGCTTTTGTGATGGCAACGTTGATTGATCACTTCTACCCACAATTAGGGTTTGCCGCTTTTTTCTGGGCTAGCTTGATCGGATCTGCGCGTATTTTTCTTGGGGTGCACTTTTTTACGGACATCATTATAGGTGCGCTGTTGGGAAGTCTGTGCGGTGGGCTCGCTATTGCAATGATCGGAGTGTAATTGATGAAAATTCTATACGGTGTGCAAGGCACCGGGAATGGGCATATTGCTCGTGCCAGAGCCATGAGCAAAGCATTTGAAATGCGTGATGTGCAGGTTGACTTCCTATTTTCAGGTCGTGATCCAAACAAGTACTTTTCGATGGAAGCGTTTGGCAACTATCAAACGCGTCGAGGGCTCACTTTTGTGACCGAAAAGGGAGCGGTAAACTACGCAAAAACGGCACTTAACAACAATTTGATTCAGTTTTTTAAAGAAGTGAATCAGTTAGACCTCTCTACTTATGATCTGGTGATTAATGATTTTGAACCTGTGACGGCATGGGCTGCCCGTAAGCAGAACAAGCCATGTATCGGCATCAGTCATCAGAACGCCTTCCGTTATCCTGTTCCGCTTAAAGGCGCAAGCTGGCTGGATAAATCAGTGATTGAACACTTTGCACCATCGCAACATCATTTGGGATTACATTGGTACCATTTCGACCAGCCTATACTGCCTCCGATTATTCATACCTTGGACAGCCAACAGCAGAGCGATAATTTTGTTCTGGTTTATCTGCCCTTTGAGTCTATAGAGGATATTGCTGACTTATTGTTCCACTTCAATCAGCAATCATTTATCTGTTATCACCCTGATGTGCTAGAAATTGAAGTTGTTGAGAATATTGAGTTGCGTCCATTGTGCCATACCAATTTTCAGTATCACTTGCATCGTTGTTGTGGCGTGATCGCCAATGGTGGTTTTGAGCTGCCATCTGAGGCACTTTCTCTTGGCAAGAAGTTGCTGTTGAAACCATTAGCGGGGCAATTTGAGCAGCAGAGCAATGTCGCAACGCTTGAAGATTTAGGACTCGCCTCCTCGATGGACAGCTTAGATATCTCGGCGGTACGTCATTGGTTGAAGGAACAACAAGTGGAGAGCGTTAAGTACCCGGATGTGGCACAGGCGATCGTTGATTGGGTGTTGCAAGGTGCCTGGGATTCGCAGGAAACGTTGTCTAAACAATTATGGGAGCAAGTGGACTTCCCGAGTTACGTATCTAATCTCTAATCAGTCAGTACTACGCATTTTTAAGTGCAGCCGTAGAGAAATACGCGCTGCATTTTTAACTGTATTTTTATAATTTTTATTCACTTGTGTTATTATCGCTTTTCGACTGTTCTTCACCTGGTTGCTCAGGTTATTGATTGTGTTTCTCTTAAAAAATTCATTCATATTCTTAGTGAATGAGTTCGCAGCTGATTCTCGTCACCGCTAAAAATATCATTCATGGGCTAAATAGGCGCGTTTTTAGTCGTTTTATATTTTTTTATATTTTCATCAAATGATTGATTATTAATGAATAAATAAGTTCGTGACTAAAATTAACTGATTAATTGTCAATCTAGTTGCGAAACCCTAACCAATTAGTTGATAGTACGGTTCGAGCCGGAACTATACGGACTATAAATATAATAAAAATTAGGTTTTCTATTCGTGACAAGATTCGAATCCAGCCGCCGTCTTTTGTGCGAGATGGGATTCTATTCGCTATGAATTCATTGAACCAAATTGACGATTACAAAAGAGGCGCACTCAATGTTAGATAAGAAAGACGCGATGAGCGCAATTGCTAGCTACCGTATGGAAACTACTTTACGTGGTGTAGATTTAAACCTGTTAACGGTATTTGATGCCGTCATGCAGGAGCAAAATATTACTCGTGCAGCGCACAACTTAGGTATGTCTCAACCTGCGGTAAGTAACGCAGTGGCACGCTTAAAAGTGATGTTTAATGACGAACTTTTTATGCGTCAGGGCCGAGGTATTCAGCCAACCCAACGTGCACGTCAGCTATTTGGTCCTATCCGTCAGGCACTGCAATTAATCCGCAATGAACTGCCAAGTTCAGTATTCCAACCGGAATCTTCAACGCGTTTATTTAAACTGGCTATTTGTAGCCCATGTGATTTACGTTTTGCACCCAAGATTATGTCTAAAGTGGAGCAACAGGCACCAAGCGTTCAGCTTCATTTAGATGCGGAATTTGATCGTCTTCTGTCGGAGCGCATGCGTTACCAAGAGATAGACTTTGTGATCGACTACGCTCGCTTTGATGAGCAAGGCTTTTCAAGTACAGAGATCTTTAAAGATGAACTGGTTGTGATTGCAGCTAAAAGTCATCCACGCATTCAAGGCATGGTATCGGCAGATCAGCTGATTAACGAGAAGCATGCAAAACTATCAAAAGTACATGGTCAACGTAGCTTCTCTGAGCAAGCTTATCGTGAACTTGATTGTCAGGCTGCTTATGAAGGTTCAAGCCTTAGCAACTTGCTTTACGTGGTGAGCCAATCTGAGTTGGTGACGATAGCTCCGCGTTGGATCGCTGAAAATGCGGTCAACAGCGATCAGTTACAAATTCTGGAACTGCCATTTGAAAGCCAAGAAATCAGTGGCTTCCTGAGCTGGCATGAGTCTAGTGAGAAGGACAAAGGCCACATCTGGCTTCGTGATCAACTGATGATGATCTGTGGCGAAGTTATCGCACAAAAATAAATGAGAACATGGCCTACTGGATGACTTTGCTCCTGGTGGTCGCGTTGAGCGGGTGAAAGTTCCCTCAAAAACTCATCAAATTTTACAATTACATGGCCCCGGAAGGTACACTCTTTCGGGGCTTTTTATTTTTGTAATGACGAAGATAAACAGAAGGTTACGTACTTTGCTATCAGCGCATCAAGGGGCTGGTTAATCATCAATAGTGAAGCCGCTCTCTTAATAAAGAGAAGTTTGATGTTCGTCAGTTGCGTTTTGCCATCCTGTGAGTACACTTGCTCGCAAAATTAGCTTACACCTGTAAGCCAAAGGTAAGTAAAAATGGCCAAATTAGATTTTCATATTGTTAAACGTATTCGTGAACAAATTGCGAAAGGTGATACTCGCATCGCTCTTAAACATAAAGTGGGCAGTGAGTGGCAAGGTATTACCTGGCAGCAATTTGGTCAGCAAGTGGATGAACTGTCGCTTGCACTTTTGGCTCAGGGATTGAGAGTTCAAGACAAGATCGGCATTTTCTCAAATAACATGCCGCAATGGACTATCGCGGATATTGCCGCACTGCAAGTACGCAGTGTGACAGTACCTATTTATCCAACCAATACGGCTGCGCAGTCGGCGTATATCCTCGACAATGCAGATGTGAAAGCTCTGTTTGTCGGAGAGCAGCCGCAATTCGATGCAGCAGTGAGTATCTTCGACCAGTGTAGTCAGCTAGAGCTCATTGTTGCCATGTCTGACGATATTGAGCTTGGCGATCATTCATTTGTCATCTCGTGGAAGGACTTTGTCGCTAAAGGCAGTGCCGGATATCAAGAAGAGCTAGACTCCCGTCTTGCACAGGCTCGTGAAGATGATTTACTTACCCTGATTTATACCTCTGGTACCACAGGGCAACCTAAAGGTGTAATGCTGGATTACGCTAACATTGCAGCACAGCTTGAAGGTCACGACCAACGCCTAAGCTTATCGCAAGATGATGTTTCGCTGTGTTTCCTGCCACTGTCTCATGTGTTCGAGAGAGCGTGGACATTCTATGTCCTTTATAAAGGCGCGACTAACTGCTACCTCAAAGATACAGCGCAAGTGCGAGACGCGCTCAGTCAGGTTCGTCCAACGGTGATGTGTGCGGTCCCGCGCTTCTACGAGAAAATCTTTTCTGCGATTCATGAGAAGGTCTCTCGTGCACCAATTCACCGTAAGATCATGTTCACCTGGGCGGTTAACATGGGAGCAAAAATGGCGGTTTGCCATCAGGAAAAGCGCAAGCCTTCTTTAGTCCTGCGCAAGTGTCATGCTCTGGCTGATAAACTGGTACTGAGTAAGCTACGTGCGCTATTAGGTGGACGTATTAACTTCATGCCTTGTGGTGGCGCTAAGTTGGATGAAACCATTGGACGCTTTTTCCATGCGATGGGCATTAACGTTAAGTTAGGTTACGGTATGACAGAAACCACGGCGACCGTATCGTGTTGGAATGATCACTGTTTTGATCCTGATTCTATCGGTTCATCAATGCCGGGTGCACAAGTGAAAATCGGCACAAACAACGAAATTTTGGTTCGTGGCCCTATGGTCATGCGTGGCTACTACAAAATGCCAGAAGAAACCGAGAAGACTTTTGATGAGCATGGTTTCCTGAAAACCGGTGATGCGGGTCATATTGATGAAAACGGCAACCTTTTTATCACCGATCGTATTAAAGAGCTGATGAAAACCTCGGGTGGTAAGTACATTGCGCCGCAGATGATCGAAGGGGCTATTGGTAAAGATCACTTTATTGAGCAGATTGCGGTTATCGCTGATACACGCAAATTCGTTTCAGCATTGATCGTTCCGTGTTTTGATTCGTTGGAAGAGTATGCCAAAGAGCTGAATATTGCTTATCACGATCGTGTTGAGCTGATTAAACATCACCAAGTCGTAGAAATGCTCGAAAAACGAGTCAATGAACTGCAAAAAGAGTTGGCTAAGTTTGAACAAGTGAAGAAATTCAAACTGCTGCCAAAGGCTTTCTCTATGGACGATGGCGAGCTGACACCGACACAAAAACTTCGTCGTAAAGTTATCAATGATAAATACCAGGATGAAATCGAAGAAATGTACAAGGAAAAGCATTAGTTCCACTTACTTGAACTCGTTTAGATTTCAAATTGATCAATAAATCCCCAGAGGTGTCTCAAGCTCGTCTGGGGATTTTTTTGTTTACCATTGTTCCTGCTGCATTTTCGTCAAACAGAGGGAGATTTCTCGATGAATATAGAGTTGCATATGAAATAATATTCTTTTTTTAACTAATACTCTCTTTGATCATGCTGCCTATTTTTGCTTCTGTGGCTGCTCTTCCTTCTATCCATTCATTTCTTAGTATCTTGTTAAAAAGTGGGATCTACCTCTCATTAGACCCGTTGATAATAAAACGTTACATTTGTTGGGTAACCTTGCGGGATGTTATGACGAACGCAAGACATAGCCGAAAACGTGGAAGTATTTCGATTAGGCTACGAATAAGCCCTAAACTATGTAAAACCAGACCTATCCGTTGACCTTACGGTGAGGAAACTGGGTAAGGAGAGCAATTATGACAGCAATGTTGTCAGGTGCAGAGATGGTTGTACAATCTCTGATCGAAGAGAATGTATCGCAGATCTTTGGTTACCCTGGCGGTTCCGTTCTAGATATCTACGACGCACTGCACGCCAAAACCGACCAAATTAAACACGTACTAGTAAGACATGAACAAGCCGCAACGCATATGGCCGATGGCTATGCTCGTGCTACCGGCAAGCCGGGTGTCGTACTGGTATGTTCAGGTCCTGGCGCGACCAATACCATTACCGGTATTGCGACCGCTTACATGGACTCTATCCCAATGATCGTTATCTCTGGTAACGTGCCGAACAGCCTGATTGGTAACGATGCATTCCAGGAATGTGACATTGTTGGTGTCTCTCGCCCAGTGGTAAAGCACAGCTTTTTAGTAAAGAAAGCAGAAGACATCCCTGAAACCATTAAAAAAGCGTTTTACATTTCGACGACAGGTCGCCCTGGTCCTGTTGTGATTGATTTGCCAAAGGATGTAATGAATCCGCAAATCAAATTGCCTTACCAGTACCCAGAAAGCATTTCGATGCGTTCGTACAAGCCAACGACTTCAGGTCATAAAGGCCAAATCAAGAAAGCACTCAAGTCTCTACTTGAAGCGAAAAAACCTGTGCTTTATGTCGGTGGTGGTGCGGTGATTTCCGGCGCACACGAGCATATCTTTGAACTGGCAGACAAGCTGAACCTTCCTGTAGTAAGTACCTTGATGGGCTTGGGCGCATTCCCTGGCACGCACAAAAACTCGCTGGGCATGTTAGGCATGCACGGTACCTACGAAGCCAACATGGCAATGCATGAAGCTGACCTGATATTTGGTATTGGTGTTCGCTTCGATGACCGTACGACGAACAATTTGGAAAAATACTGTCCGAATGCGAAAGTTATGCATATTGATATCGATCCATCATCGATTTCAAAAAATGTGAAAGTAGATTTACCAATCGTTGGTTCGGCAGAAAAAGTTCTGACAACCATGTTAGGTTTGCTGGCAGAGCAAGAAGGTGCAAACGACGAAGAAGCTATCAAAGCGTGGTGGGAAGACATTCAAGTATGGCGCGATCGCCAGTGCTTAGGATATGAAACCTCTTCAGATATTATTAAGCCTCAGCAAGTTATTGAAACGCTGCACAAACTGACTAATGGTAATGCTTATGTCGCTTCAGACGTAGGTCAGCACCAAATGTTTGCTGCGCTTTACTACCCATTTAATAAACCACGACGTTGGATCAACTCAGGTGGTCTGGGCACGATGGGCTTTGGTCTTCCTGCTGGTTTGGGGGTTAAATTTGCCATGCCGGAAGAAGAAGTGGTTGTGGTGACCGGTGATGGCAGTATTCAAATGAACATTCAGGAGTTGTCGACCGCAATGCAGTACGACATCCCGGTGAAGATCATCAACCTGAATAACCGTTTCCTCGGCATGGTAAAACAGTGGCAAGACATTATTTACCAAGGTCGTCACTCTAATTCATACATGAGTTCTGTTCCTGATTTTGCAGCAATTGCAGAAGCTTATGGTCACGTTGGTATTCGTATCGAAACGCCAGATCAGCTCGAAGCTGGTTTGCAAAAAGCACTCGATATGAAAGACCGCCTGGTGTTCGTTGACATTAACGTTGATGAAACTGAGCACGTTTACCCTATGCAGATTAAAGGTGAGGGTATGGACAAAATGTGGCTAAGCAAAACGGAGAGAACTTAATATGAGACACATTATTTCATTGCTATTGGAAAACCAACCTGGTGCTTTGTCTCGCGTTGTAGGCTTGTTCTCTCAACGTGGTTACAACATTGAGTCTTTGACGGTTTCTCCTACAGACGACGAAACGCTTTCTCGTATGAATATCACAACCACATCAAACGAGATGCAACTTGAACAGATCCAGAAGCAGCTACATAAACTAATTGATGTATTAAAAGTTCAGGAAGTGACCGAGCTTGAGCATCTTGAACGTGAATTGATGATGGTAAAAGTGAAAGCGACTGGCTTCGCTCGTGCTGAAGTCAAACGCACAGCAGACATCTTCCGTGGACAGATTGTCGATGTCACTGCTTCGCAATACACAGTGCAGCTGGCGGGAACCAGTGAAAAGCTGGATGCGTTTATTAAAGCAATTTCCGAAGTAACAGAAGTTGTGGAAGTCGCTCGTAGTGGGGTTGTCGGCATTGCGCGTGGAGAACGTGCACTAAAGCCTTAACGTTTAACTGATACGTTATACCAATAAAGCCACCATTAAAATCGGTGGCTTTTCTGTTTTTGGCGCTAATCAATAGGTGAATAAGGCTCGGGAACCAAAAAACAAAAAAGAGGGCCGAAGCCCTCTTTTTACTCATCTTGTCAACGTTACGAATTAAAGAACGTGTACAGATGCTGTGTTTGTTGTACCTGAAGCTACTAGAGCACCAGAAACCATCACAACGATGTCGCCTTTGTTACCAAGACCTGATTCTAGAGCAATTTCTTTACCTTGACGGTAGAAATCATCAGTGCTCTTGTAAGTATCAACAACAACTGGAGTAACACCTTTAGTCAGCACAAGCTGTGCAGCTGTTTTAGGGTTAGTTGTTACTGCAATGATGTTTGCTGTTGGGAAGTATTTACGAACTGAACGAGCAGATTTACCCGCTTCAGTCGCAACAACGATAAGTGGTGCTGCTAGTTTCTCAGCTGTATCTACTGCGCCTTTACATACTGCTTCAGTGATGCGTAGACGTGGGCTGTCTAGACGAGAACCTAGCTCAGCTTTAAGCGCTGAGTCAGTGCGGTTCGCGATTTGAGCCATGATAGTTACGGCTTCAACAGGGTATTTACCTTTCGCTGTTTCACCAGAAAGCATTACTGCATCAGTACCGTCCATTACAGCGTTAGCAACGTCGCCTGCTTCCGCACGAGTAGGACGAGGGTTGTTGATCATAGAATCAAGCATTTGCGTTGCAGTGATAACCATCTTACGTGCACGGTTACATTTCTCGATCATCATTTTCTGAGCGAAGATTACTTCTTCAGCTGGGATTTCAACACCTAGGTCACCACGTGCAACCATGATGCCGTCAGAAAGCTCTAGGATCTCGTCGAAGTTATCAACACCTTCTTGGTTTTCGATCTTAGAAATGATGTGGATGTTCTCGCCGCCATTAGCTGCAAGTACGTCACGGATTTCTTGAACGTCAGAAGCTTTACGGATGAAAGAAGCTGCAACGAAGTCTACGCCTTGCTCACAACCAAATTTAAGGTCGTTCTTATCTTTTTCAGATAGAGCTGGTAGGTTGACAGAAACACCTGGAAGGTTAACACCTTTGTTTTCGCCTAGTGCACCGTTGTTAAGAACTTTACATTTAACTTCAGTATCAGTTGTTGAGATAACTTCCATCTCGATTAGACCGTCGTCTACAAGAATAGTGTTACCAACGCTTAGGTCTGCTGCGAAGCCTGCGTAAGTTACTGCTACAGTGTCTTTGTTACCAACAACTGAAATGTCAGTTGTGAAAGTGAATTCTTGACCAGCAACTAGATCAACGTCGTTACCACCTTCTAGCTTGATAGTACGGATCTCTGGACCTTTAGTATCTAGAAGGATTGCTAGTTGTTGGCCTGTTGCTTCCATTACTTGGCGGAAGTTCGCAATACGAGTGCCGTGCTCTTCATAGTCACCGTGAGAGAAGTTAAGACGCATAACGTTCATGCCTGCGTTTACTAGCTCAGTTAGCTTCTCTACAGATTCAGTTTTAGGGCCAATCGTACAAACGATTTTGGTCTTTTTCATGGAAGATACTCTCCGGTAAGTATAGTTACAATTTGAAAGTCGGTTATTTACTCTGAAGTCAGGGCGTATTTGATGACTATTTATGCCTGTCACCCACCGATTTTTCGCCACATTATTGAACTTCAGATTCTGAAAGTCTTTCACCAAGTTTAGTCATTTTATGACTAAAAGATCGGCGATTTTGGTTACCTTTTTGTGACTAATCCCACTTTATATGCAGAAAGTTGCAAAAAAATAATCGTCATTTCTGTAATTTTTTTTCTTTTAGGTGGCGAATTCTACCACCGAATGAATCCAATATCACTGTTTAAGAATTGTCTTAGGACAAGGTTTTAACGAGAAATATTAATTTTTTGGATCGAAATAAATGGACTTGGAAGTTTCGATTTGACTATAATAAGTTTCGAATCGAAACTTAAAAACAAAACATAAATGTCGAAACGAAACACTCAACTAAGAAGACACGCGATTTCAAACCTGGTTTCCGAGTTAGGGGAAGTTAGTGTCGATGAATTGGCTCACCGATTTGAAACCTCGGAAGTCACGATTAGAAAGGACTTAGCTTCTTTAGAGAAAAATGGACAGCTTTTACGTCGTTATGGTGGCGCGATTGCGATCCCGACGGAAGTTATTCATGAAGAATTGAGCCCAAATGTTTCGACTCGAAAGCTAAACTTAGCCAAAGCCGCCGCATCTCTGATCCGAGACCATAATCGCATTGTGATCGACAGTGGCAGTACAACCGCAGCATTAATTCAGCAGCTAAATGACAAGCGTGGTTTAGTGGTAATGACCAACTCGTTGCATGTGGCAAATGCCCTCAATGAGCTGGAAAGTGAACCTACCTTGTTGATGACAGGCGGGACCTGGGATACACACTCTGAATCTTTTCAGGGCAAAGTCGCGGAATCTGTTTTAAGAGCTTATGACTTTGACCAGCTTTTTATCGGTGCTGATGGTATCGATCTAAAACGAGGCACTACCACATTTAATGAGCTGGTTGGCTTAAGTAATGTAATGGCAGAAGTCTCCCGCGAAGTCATTGTAATGATTGAGTCCGAAAAAATCGGTCGCCGTATTCCGAATCTTGAGCTCGGTTGGCAACAGGTTGATGTGCTGGTGACTGATGCTGATATAACAGCGGAACACAAATTACAGATTGAACAGCAAGGCGTGAAAGTCATTTGCGCCTGACAAGCTTATATTCAAACTAACAATTTCAAATTTCACTTCCCTCATGTACAGGCCTTTGCTTGCTGCCTCTATATGAAATCATGGCTAGGGAAGAACAGAACTAAAAACGGAGAGAAACACATGTGTGGAATCGTCGGTGCAGTGGCACAACGAGATGTTGCAGAAATTTTGGTCGAAGGTCTACGCCGCTTGGAATACCGTGGCTATGATTCTGCAGGCGTAGCAATCGTCGATGCAGAAAATAACCTAACCCGAGTTCGTCGTCTTGGTAAAGTACAAGAATTGGCTGATGCGGTTGATCAAGAAAAAGTGATTGGCGGCACGGGTATCGCGCACACTCGCTGGGCAACACACGGTGAACCATCAGAAATCAACGCACACCCACACATGTCTGGTGATATTGCTGTTGTGCATAACGGCATTATCGAAAACTATGAAGAACTGCGTGAAACGCTACGTGAACGCGGCTACGTATTTGAATCTCAAACTGACACTGAAGTTATCGCACACCTTGTTGAGTGGGAACTACGCACGTCAGAAACGCTGCTTGAAGCGGTACAAAAAACCGCGAAGCAACTGGAAGGTGCGTATGGCACGGTTGCGTTGGATCGTAAAGATCCTTCCCGCATCGTTGTGGCTCGCTCTGGTAGCCCGATTGTTATTGGTTTTGGCGTGGGTGAAAACTTCCTGGCTTCAGACCAATTGGCATTACTTAACGTTACTCGCCGCTTCATGTACCTGGAAGAAGGTGACGTAGCTGAAATCACTCGTCGTGAAGTGACCGTTTACGATGAAACGGGTGAACGTGTAGAACGTGAAATTACTGAGTCTAATGCAGAGCACGATGCGGGCGATAAAGGTCAGTACCGCCACTTCATGCAGAAAGAAATCTACGAGCAGCCAAAAGCGCTAATCAATACAATGGAAGGCCGTATTACGGCTGATTCTGTTGTGACGGATGCGATTGGTGTGCATGCGGCAGACATTTTAAGTAAAGCTGAGCACGTACAAATCGTAGCTTGTGGTACTTCTTATAACGCGGGTATGACAGCTCGTTACTGGTTTGAAGATATTGCTGGCGTAAGCTGTGACGTAGAAATCGCATCTGAGTTCCGTTACCGCAAGTTTGTTACTCGTCCGAACAGCCTTCTGATCACGCTATCTCAGTCAGGTGAAACAGCCGATACACTAGCAGCGCTTCGTCTTGCGAAAGAGAAAGGCTACATGGCGGCAATGACCATCTGTAACGTGGCTGGTTCTTCTCTTGTTCGTGAATCTGATTTTGCCTTTATGACTCGCGCTGGTGTTGAAATCGGTGTGGCTTCTACCAAAGCATTCACGACTCAGCTATCTGCACTGCTCATGCTGGTTACTGCGCTTGGTAAGCAACAGAACCGCATTAGTAAAGAGAAAGAGAAAGAAATCGTAGAAGCACTGCACGCACTACCAGAGCAAATCAACCATGCGCTGTCTTTTGAAAAAGATATCGAAGCGTTGGCAACAGATTTCGCTGATAAGCACCACACGCTATTCCTTGGTCGTGGTGAGTTCTACCCAATCGCGATGGAAGCCTCTCTGAAATTAAAAGAAATCTCTTACATCCACGCAGAAGCTTACGCAGCGGGTGAGCTGAAACACGGTCCGTTAGCACTTATTGATGCTGACATGCCAGTGGTTGTGGTTGCGCCAAGTAATGACCTGCTTGAGAAGCTGAAATCAAACGTTGAAGAAGTTCGTGCACGCGGTGGTCTACTGTACGTATTTGCTGATGCAGATGCGGGCTTTGAAGGTGATGAGACCATGAAGATCATCACTATGCCACACGTAAGCGAAATTACTGCGGCGATTTACTACACTGTCCCAATGCAATTGTTGTCTTACTACATTGCTCTGATCAAAGGGACTGACGTTGACCAACCACGTAACCTGGCAAAAGCAGTTACCGTGGAATAACACTACTCATTACCAAGTGAATTGGTGTGAGAGAGTAATAAAGTCTCATACCAAGTAATAAAGATTCATACTTAGTATTAAAGTATCATACTAAAATGGCAGCGCTCGCAATCGATACGCTGCCATTCCTAAATCGAAAATGCCCCTTTCCTTGCTAGTGAGACTTTCGGCTGATAAATCCCGCCAGAATTTGCCCTAAATTTTCTAATATTGTGCCAGAACAGAGTGATGCTCACTATTGGACATTTCTGAGCATGGGGATTTTAAAGCGATAGTTTGTTCCATGCAGCGATAGTGATAACTTATGCAATGGCACTTATTTTCCATTCAAATTGTGCCAAGCCAGTAGGTATTGCCCCTTAACTTCATTACAGCATCATTTCCAAAAGTTTTTGCTTAACGCAGCGTCTAGTCCAGTAAGAGCAGCTCAATCCATGCTAGGCCTGAACTCCGGGCACACGGTAACAAGTGTCGCCTATCCGACCATAGCGAGACACTTTGATCCTGAGCCGATAAATCTCGTCACTACGTTCTCGGCCATCGTTACCTGAAGGTAAGCCTAAACGCTGTGGAAGGTTTCTCCCAGAAGCCTTCATTATCTTCTACGTTATCAGCAGTCCACGAATGCACAATTATTATTATGGAGTCTGTCTGGAGCAGATCATATTACGCTTTATACCAGTTTTTGTAATGCCTTAAGTAGCCACTGCCCGGCATTACCAAGGCTACTATGTGTGTTTTTTATTAGATAGAGGGGGGAGGCGTGCTCTTTTAGTTCAACATCGAGAGATAAGGGTACAAGATTGAAGTGCTGTTGCTGAATATCCAGTGCACAGACAGGAAAAAAGGCCCAACCTACTTGCTGTGAAACCAGATCGGCGCAGTGGTGATAGCTAGGCGCTAACCAATTTCTTTGGCTGATGTGAGTCACTTCACTGTCTTTGTTCTGCTGGCTGGTAACAATGATCTGCCTAGTTTCTGCAAGGTCGTTCAACGTGACACCTTCTTTTTCCGCCAAACTATGACTGGCTGATACCGCAGCTTGAAAAGGTATATAGGAGAGCAGAGTATAGTCATTAACACTACGTGGAATCCCCGTACTGATTAACAAACCAATATCAGCCTTTCCACTGGCTACATAGTGCTCTACGTCACTAAATACCCCGGATATTAGATCGAGCTCGGTATAAGGGAATCGCTTTTCAAACTCAGTTAACACGGTAGTGATAAATAACGGATAAAGTGCCTCATCTAATACCACTCGGATATGAGTGTCATCGTGTTGATGATAAGACATCGCACGTTCTATCAATCTTTCTCCACCCTTTAATACCACCTTTGCTTCCTGTAACAGCACTTTCCCGGCATCCGTTAACTCGAGATACTTTTTTGAGCGACTAAATAGAGCGACACCCAAGTCAACCTCCAGATTGGCAACGGCAGTACTTACACCGGATTGCGCCTTACCCAATTCTCTTGCCGCTGCCGAAAATGAACCGCTTTCTGCCGCTGAAACGAAGCATTGTAAGTGCATAAAGTTAAGGGTAATCACGCGAAACCTCGACATATAAACGCAATAGGTAAAGGATCCGACTTTATGTTGCCAGACCATGAAGTATCAGAATATCAGATAAGATGTATCTTTATCTTATCATCTTTGATGGGTATGTTATACCAATTCAAATCAAGTGATGCTGTTTCCCCTCTTTAAAGGGTGAGTATGTATCTAAGGAGGAAGATTTGGGTAAATCCCAAAATGGTGGTATCCAACGCCCGGACGGCAGGGTTGCTCTTATTCATACCGATTATCAGGTTGGCCAAGACAATGTATCGATGAAAATTGGTCCAGTCGGTTTCGATTTTCATAACAGAGTCTTTGCGATATCCGGCATTGCTATCGTACTCTTCGTTGTTCTTACAATAATTTTCAATAACCAGGTTGAACCGTTTTTTATCGGCTTAAGAAGCTGGCTGGTGTCTAACCTGGACTGGTTTTTTCTCTCATCAGGTAATGTATTTGCTCTGCTTTGTCTAGCAGTCATCGTCTCTCCGCTTGGCAGGGTTCGCATCGGCGGCACTGAAGCCACCCCCGATTACTCATATACTGCTTGGTTTGCCATGTTGTTCGCTGCTGGCATGGGGATTGGTTTGGTCTTTTTTGGTGTTTCTGAGCCAATGACTCACTTTCAGGCATCATTGCAGGGCATCAATATTGAACATGGTATTCGTGTTGACTCCGCTCCCTTAGCTGGTGCGAAGGACGATGTTTCCGGTGCGGTCTCCCTCGCCATGGCTGCAACCATTTTTCACTGGGCATTACACCCGTGGTCCATCTATGCGTTGCTAGCATTGGGCCTTGCTATATTTTCCTTCAACAAGGGGCTACCGTTAACCATTCGCTCCATCTTTTATCCTCTTTTTGGTGATCGCGTTTGGGGCTGGATTGGTCACATTATCGACATCTTAGCCATTATTTCCACTGTATTTGGTCTGGCGACCTCGCTTGGCTATGGTGCTGCTCAGGCAGCAACCGGACTTAACTTCTTGTTTGGTATTCCCATGACGGAAACCACTCAGGTGGTGCTTATCCTGGTAATTACATGCTTGGCACTGATATCGGTAGGTGCTGGCCTTAATGGGGGGGTAAAACTGCTATCTGAGATCAATATGGGCCTTGCTGCACTGCTGTTGCTATTCATTATCACTGTTGGCCCAACCCTGGCGATCTTTACCGGATACTTTGAGAATATTTTTGCATATTTAACCCACCTTCCAGCTCTCTCTATGCCCTTTGGCCGGGAAGACTTGCAATATGAACAGGGCTGGACAGCAATCTACTGGTCATGGTGGATCTCCTGGTCGCCATTTGTCGGAATGTTTATCGCCCGTGTGTCACGCGGCCGAACCGTACGTGAGTTCCTGACCTGCGTCATCTTGATTCCATCCGCTGTGTGCGTGCTCTGGATGACGGCTTTCGGTGGCACCGCGATCAGCCAGTATGTTAATGATGGTTATCAGGCCGTCATCAATGCCGACTTACCACTGAAGTTATTTGAGATGTTAAACATACTGCCTTTTGCCCAGATCACATCGGTTGTTGGCATTATCCTGGTGGTTGTTTTCTTTATTACCTCGGCTGACTCCGGATCCCTGGTTATCGATGCCATTTCCGCCGGAGGGAAGGTCGATGCACCAATACCTCAGCGTATCTTCTGGTGTACCTTCAGTGGGCTGGTCGCTGTTGCGTTGATGATTGGCGGTGGGTTAGCAGCGGCTCAGGCCATGGCGGTGACAACCGGACTACCTTTCACCTTAGTGTTGTTAGTCGCCGTTATCTCCTTGATAAAAGGCCTGTTAGACGAACCACGTTCAAAAATAAAACCCCGGTGAGTAACTAACATAATTTAACCACCGCGCCGCCTGGCAACAGGACCTTTTTCCATCGAGACAGGCTGCGCTCTAACTTTAATTCCAGCACAAAAAATACCGGAGAAATAACATGATTCTAATGGAACGACACACGCGGGACGAAGACATGAGTTGGGCTGACCTCATCGAACTTGCGCCAGAAAGTGCAGGCATCGATCTTAAAGCAGTGCGAGCCTATCGACTTGAGCGCGTCCGTGAGCAGATGAGGCGATACAACTTAAACGTACTTATTCTTTCTGATGCTGTAAATATCCGCTATACCACTGGTGCGCGAAACATGCAGGTGTTCTGCTCTCGCAACTCTCCGTCGCGCTACCTGGTACTAACAGAGCACAAAAGTATCCTGTTTGAGTTTACCGGATGTGAGCACCTGGCAGACGGGCTTGAAACCATCGACGAAGTGCGTCCCGCAGAAACAGCTAGTTTTGTCGCTGCCGGCCCACATATCCGGGATCGTGAGGCGCAATGGACACACAAGATGATTGCCTTGATGAAAGAACTGGTTGGCTCTGATATTCGCCTAGGCATCGAAAGGATGAATGCTGGCGTTGCTATCGAATTTGCCAAGCAAGGCATTACTGTTTCTGACGCACAAGAGCCGGTGGAGATGGCAAGAAGCATCAAGTCAGGGGAAGAAGTCAAATGCATGGTCGCCTCATTGCGAGCCACAGAGCAAGCAACAGGTAAACTGCGTGAAGCTATTCGCCCAGGGATAACTGAAAGCGAACTGTGGGCCGTCTTGCACAAAGAAGTTATCGCCAGAAACGGCGATTATGTGGAGACCCGGCTACTTAGCTCGGGCAGTAGAACCAATCCCTGGTTCCAGGAGTCAGCCAATCGGGTAATTGGAAAAAATGAACTGATCGGCCTGGATACCGATGTGGTAGGTTGCCATGGTTACTATTCCGACTTTTCCCGTACGTTTCATTCTGGCCCAGACGCACCTAGTGATGTACAGCGTACGCTGTATAAAGTGGCGTATGAGCAGATCCAGCACAACATAGGGATCATCAAGCCCGGCATGTCGTTCAGAGAATACGCTGACAAGGCGTGGAATATTCCTGAAAAATACCATACAAACCGCTATTACCTTTCCGCTCACGGTGTCGGCATGTCCGGGGAGTACCCGTATCTTTACCACAGAGCCGACTTTCCAGACGCAGGTTATGATGGCATTATCAAACCCAATATGACGCTGTGTGTTGAGTCCTACATTGGTGAGCACGGTGGCCGCGAAGGAGTCAAACTTGAAGAGCAACTTCTAGTCACTGAAACAGGAATAGAAATCCTCACACAATTTCCGTTTGAAGATGAACTACTAAGATAACCCTATACGGACACAGTAATGATTCACTCAGCGTTACACACCGCTCAGTACCAGGACAAGTCCATCCGTATCACGTTAAACAAACACGGACAGAGCGATTACATCAAGCAGCGAAGTCCAATTACCTATGGGCTTTACACCGAGGTTGAAACTAAGTCGATGTTGCTACGTTTTAACCTATGTAACGAGATAATTCAGGCACAGGGGCGGGATGATACCTGGCCTTGCGACCAGGAGTATCTTAAACGCACAGCGGGTAATGACTGGGTATATTACTCAACCAGTGGCTACGCAGGCAGATGGGAAACTATCACAGATGCGGCATTTTCTGCCAACGTGAGATTCAGGGTTCCCGACCCCTATCAGGAAATACAGAGTACCACCGGAGAATACTATCGCGCTAATCTGCCCTACGCATCAAATGGTATCACTGGAGATGATCCATTTAGTTTGCCGTCTGTACAGCATATCATCACCGGTTGGCACCGTGAGTTACGCCGCATCTACAACACCGCTCCTGGCATGCCCAAACCGTTTCAAAATTTTCTGGCCTCAGCAATTAAGAACTCTCCGGAGCAACTAGCACATAATTCACGCCAACTGTTTTCTGCCACTGGTGGACGCACCTCTGTACTGCCTCCTGATACCCGTCACGTCGATTACAATGTCATCCCCCTCAATATTTCTCGTGGATGCCTGTACAAATGCCGCTTCTGCAGCGTGAAGAATGAGATGAAATACGTAGCTCTTAGTCGTGACGCTATCTCCGAGCAGATCAAGCAGCTCACCGCTGTTTATGGTGTAAACCTATATAACTACAATGCAATTTTTCTTGGTGACCACGACGCACTTAATGTAACCGCCGATGTCATTCTCTCCACCATTACTGAGGCTAAGCAAGCATTTCAGCTACATCGCTCATTCATGAGGGGGGGGATATGTTTTCCTCTTTGGCAGCGTCTTCTCACTACAAAAAAAGGATAACGATTTTTTCGAAAAGCTAAACAACCTTGGAATAAAGGTCTTCATCAACATCGGCCTTGAGTCGAACGATCAGGAAACGCTGGACTACATAGGTAAACCGCTAAAAAGCACCCGTGTAGCTAAGTGCTTTGCACGGATGCAGAGCTTAAATGAGCGCTTTGACAATATAGAGCTAACGGCTAATTTTCTATTTGATGAGCAGCTTCCAGCTAAACATATACCGTCGTTTATAGAGCTGACAGGAGATATCTACACACCCCAAAAACGTAAGGGAACACTTTACCTGTCTCCACTGTATAACACACAGCCGAACGCAAAAACCCTCTGTGATTTTAAACTGCTTAAGTCACTGAGCAATTTCCCTACTTATCTCTATCTGATACAACGATTGTAGAGCTGGATAGAAATTCTTTAAGAGCGTAGAAATATTGAATTTTTTTCAATAAATTTTGCATAACGTAAATTTCATTGCGAAGCCCGAAGGTGAAAGCTTTTTGTCCAAAAACTATCAGAATTGGTACCTCACAAAGTGGTTGCCATTCTGTATTTTGGGATGCGAAAAATTATCTGAAGGGTAGAAACCGCCTGAAACTTGTAACAAGGTTCTGTCCATCTTGGTTTCAGTCAGTGCTGGCTGAAACAGTTTTGCCCCATTCGAAGTTACGCCTGATTAATGCACTAATTCAGAAAGCTGCTTTTTGGATTAGTTTTTTTGATTGAAATAAGAAACAAGTAAAAATTAGCCCTTCTTAACTCTCAATAACCTAAGTTCGAATCAGTTAAAACGTGGCAAAGCAAGAGTGAGTGGGTAACTCACTCTACTTCAAAGGGGTACCCAATACCTAAAAACGATTAGCTAGATAGTAAAGGTAAAGTGAGTTGAGCAATTATCAATGTGTTTCGATAATATCACTATTTAGTGTTTTCTTCCGTAGACCGACATTCGACAGTTGCATAGGCACAAAGCCTGATAGCCCTTCTACTCGTTTGAGCCAAGTTTCCAAAACAGGGTAGTCAGCTAAACTTATCCCACCTTCTGGCGCTAACTTGATATAACTGTAGAGGGCTAAGTCCGCAATAGTAGGCTTTGTTCCGACCAACCATTG
>NZ_JAWLID010000012.1:0-149736 GCF_033042495.1 Vibrio sp. EA2
AGCGAAAACTCCGCATATAGTGCCACCGGAAAGAACGTGAAAGGCACATTTGACCAGGTGTAAAGCTAGGAAAAGAAACCGATAAACTCCGAAAATTTTACTGTTGATGCCCATCCAGTACTAACGCCGCGTTAAGTAGTGAGCAACGCTGACCACCTAACCTAAACCATTGCACCGTAGACACAAAACTCGACTTGAACTGAAAATGCCGAGCGTTGCGAATCTGCCTTAAACGCTTTGTTATGCGTAGCTTCTTTAACCGAGCACAGGTCTAAAAAAGCTGCGCTCATAGCTGATAATGCAGTCCACTTTATCGGCAAACTCGAAAGCTTTAATACATTCAGGGTCATTTTGAGACTTAGTACGATAGTCTTCATAAGCTGACAAACTTTCAAACGTAAAAAGAGCCAAAGCTACATTGTTTGCGCCTTCAGATGGCAGAAAGTAGCCATTGTGTTGACCGCCAAACTTCTCAACAAGTGGAATCCACATTCTGGCGTATTCTTCGAATTCATTGACCTTCTTTGGATCAATTACATACCTGACGTAACAAGTAATCATAAACATTAACTCCTTCTAATTGCTTGATTTTGTGGGCTACGCATAACGCCGCGTTAAGTGGTGAGCAACGCAGACCACCAAACCTAAACCATTGTGCTGTAAACACTTAAGCCGAAAAAAAACCAAAACTGCCAAGCGTTGTGAATCCGTCTTAAACGCTTTGTTATGGCGCTTTACTTGTAGTGTTGATGACACCATTTTTCCCAGTTTGTTTCACCCAAAAGCTTTCGAGCCTTAATAGTGCGAAATACGTTGATAAGTCCCATACAAATGCCAAATAGAGATGATGATACAAGATAAGTTACCCAATTTTCTGGCTCTGAATGCCAAAAAAACACCCACATCAACGCCCCCCATAGTAGCCCCATAAATAAACCATGTGTTATGAGTATTTTTGCAGGCGATTGAAAAACTAAAGGTTTCTGAGAAGGGTCTTTGTATTTAGACCAAATAAATGCAGTTGGCTTAGTTAAATCTGCTGGAACACCCTTCTCAATTAAGTGCTTTTGAATGAATTCTGCCTTATCCATCTTCACCTCACTATGCGTACGCCAATTTGAATTCTAAGGCTTTAGCACAATTTATCGAGAATGGTGATTGAAGTGCTGCGACTGACTTCAAAGCCTGACTGCGCCATAACGCCGCGTTAAGTAGTGAGCAACACTACCACCTTACTTAAACCATTGTGCCGTAAACACTAAAGCTGATTCAAACCAAAAATGCCGAGCGTTGCGAATCTGCCTTAAACGCTTTGTTAGGTGTTTTTATACCGTTGATTCTCTTACATAAACATCTGAGCGCTCATTAACTTTACCTAAACGGACTAACCTAGAAGCAATAGAGCCTTTTGTCCTTTTATGAGCATTTGATAACTCATCAATACTTAAACCTGAGTCAAACCCTTTAGACAGCATTTCATCTTCGTCTGACTTCCACGGTTTACCAGCATTCTCGGGTAAATCGGATTTGCGCTTCTCTGCAGCAATTGATGCTTCGAGTTTTTGCTTTGCCACACACAAAGCTCGAATTATTTGTGGTTGGTTGAAACAACTTTCATCCGATAAATCTTCACCAGTTTCAGGGTTAACTCCGTCTGATAACGCTGAAATAATTTCTAATGCTTTAATCATTTCCATAATTTTTCCTCTAGCACTAACGCCCTGTAACACCTAACGCCTTGTTAAGGGGTGAGCAACGCAATACCGATGCCGCTGCATGCCACCTTAATCACTAAAACCAACGCATAGTAAAAATGCCACGCGTTGCGAATCCCTCTTGAACAATTTGTTAGCTTAAATTATGTAGCACCAAGCCAGACCAGCCCAAAACAGAATATTCAATGTCCAGACCATCACACTCTGAACTGGAAGCATATGAAAAACTAACTGGGGACATGCTTTTAGCTCACTTGGAGAAAACAGCATTTGAGGTTGAAAATCCCAACTAGTAGCTAAACGACAGCCTCGTTTGAATCGAGGATGATTAACCAAATATTCCGCGTAGGATGAATAAATTGTCCACAAGCCCAAAAAGCCAAATAACTCAATTAGAGAGATCACTTCTAAGCTAAATGGCAATAATGAAGGTCCACCAATGAGTATAATTGCCGCAAATATCAATTTTCTGTTTCTCATTACACATCCTTGTTAATGATTTAAGCTAACGCCCAATTAAGGGGTGAGCAACGCAACCACCCAAACCTAAAGCCTTGTTCCATAAACACTTAATTTGAAGTAGAACCAAAAATGCCAAGCGTTGGGAATCCCTCTTAAATTGTTTGTTAGTGCTCTTTACCCAGGACCATAATCTGATAATCAGACAAAGAAAATCCTGACTTTTCGTAAGCTCGCTTGGCAACAACATTGTCTTTATGTACGTATAGCCTCAGTTCTAAACCGCCTTCACGATACATTTCTGACTCTACACATCTGATCAACTCGCTCATTAAACCTTTGCCTCTATGTTCGGGCCTTAGGTACATGCTTTGAATCCACCAATAATAGCCAGCATTCCAATCGCTCCATTCTCTTATCGAGGAAACACTACCTATCGGAATATCATTTTCATCAGTCATAACCCAATAACTTGCAACATCGCGGTCACGAAGTGCGGCTTCTATACCACGCTTTAGAGTTTCGGGTATCTTGACAGCATTCTCAGCTTCACGAGCTTCTTCTGAAGTGAACTCGACTAAAAATGACAAATCTCGTAACTCTGCTTTTCGTATATTCAAACTATTTCCTCTCATAGAGCACTAACGCCGCATTAAGTGGTGAGCAACGCAGACAATTACACTTAACGCATTGTGCCGTAAACACTTAAGTCGAAGCAAACCGAAAATGCCGAGCGTTGGGAATCCGTCTTAAATGCTTTGTTATGTTCGGTGTTTTTTCACCTCTGATCTTAATAGGACAATGTGAGCAGCCGATATTGCCGCGATAATAAGTGGGACAAATACAGAAAAGAGTGACGTAAAAATGTATATTTGAGACATCATTAGTTTTTCACCGATACTGCCACTATGTGTCCAACCAGCCAGATGACCATCTGCAAAAAGCCCAAATGAACCATAATAATAAATTGGGTACATTAATGCTGACTCTTTCCAATAGCCTTTCTGCAAGTACTTAATTGAAATGCCAGAAATCAGGTATGCTAGTAAAACGCCAAACACAATGAACATAAAGTCTGATGGATATTTGAAAGCTGTCCCTAAAAAACCACCTTTTGACACTAAACCCGCGATAACCATTCCTAAAATGAACATAATCACAGCGTTTGTTAATTTTAACTCTTTCATATGCTCCTCCACTCGAACAGTATGAAAGAGTCTTAGACGGCAATTGTATGTAAAAGCCCCAAACTCGACCCATATCTACTTTTTAGTGATGAGAACATAACGCCGCGTTAAGTAGTGAGCAACGCGAAACCACCTAACCTAAACCTTAACACCGTAAACACTGAACCCAACTTAAAATGTAAAAGCACCAAGCGTTGGGAATCTGCCTTAAACGCTTTGTTATGTGCAACTATGTGTAGCCATAAATTTTTCCATTTCTGTCAGTATCAAAAAACACCAATTCACTCTCCTCTTCTCCTATATTCTGAGAGAGAGTTCTGAAATGTTCTAAAACTCCCGCCGAATGGTGAATATCAACAAATTGGAAAATAGAAATGGCTGAGTGCACAACTGAATATTGACTAGCATTTGATACAGGTAAAAACTGTAAAGCGCTAATAACTTCTTTATTAATTCCTTGTTGAGCTTTTAAGCAGCCCAGCTTTTCCCATTTATAGCCTAAAGATACTTTTGATAAGGCTGACATGCATAGCAGATTGATTTGAAATGCTCGCTCAGTGAAGTCAGATATTTGCGTTTCACTTAGGAATTTAACTTCATCATCATAAATAGCGAACAAATCTTCTTTCAAGCCCTTATATATGCCAAGTGAACGAACTAAATCACTATAAACACTTAGTATAAACTCCATGTCCACCTCTAGGCTTCCACTGGACAAAGAAGCAGAAGGGAATAGATTTTGATACAGCACATCCACAGATATCTGTTTGTCGATATTCTGAACATAGTCTTTAAAATGACTGTAATGTTCGAGATAGTTTTTCTTTTTGTTTTCACCGTATGCTAATTGCAACTGCTTTTGGGCGTTCTTTAATTGAAGATTTGTCTTTTCAATTTGTAATGATGTTTGCTTCGTACCATGAATTCTCCCCACAAGAACACCCAAAGGGATTGAAAGCGTGCTAACAGCTAAAGGAAGCTGACTTAGTTCCATAAAACGACTGTAAGCGGGAGCTGAAAACTCCAATGTATACTCACTCCACAAAGGAATTCCCAACCCGACAGCTAACAGTACGGGAAACAACACAGCTATCCAAAATATAGGCTGACGATCCAAGCCTAAATTTGGATTCAGTTTTAACTTATTAATCATAGTACCTCTTGATCAATTGTTGGCACTTGCACATAACGCCCAATTAAGGGGTGAGCAACGCTACCACCCAACCTAAAGCATTGTTCCATAAACACTAAATTGGAAGTAGAACCAAAAATACCAAGCGTTGGGAATCCCTCTTAAATTGTTTGTTATATGCACAGAATTTCGACTTGCTTAATGGCGTCAAAGAATACTTTATGACACTTAAAATCGGGCTTACTTCCTACTTTATGCCAGAAGAAATTAAACTCATGCCCACCATCATCTTGAGTAAAGAAACTCCAGCTATTCGGTAGTTCTTGGTCTATTTCACAAAGCACAAAATGCCACAGTTGATTTTGAAAACCGCTTTCCCAGCAGTCGAGATAGTGAGCACTTGATACACTAGATAACCCAGATTCTTCTTCTAGCTCTCTCAAAGCTGCACTTTCAATAGAAATATCCGACGGCTCTAGTGTTCCTTTAACAAGTTGAACCTCAGCTAATGGATGTTCAAACAACAGTAACTCACGATAGTTTCCTGATTTTCTGAGCACTACAGGGCAGACTTTTACTTCCCTTTTTCGGATTCTTTTTTCCACTGAACTCTCCCGTGCATATAACGCCCTGTTAAGGGGTGAGCAACGCAATACCTAAGCCGCTGCATACCACATTAAACACTAAAACCAACGCATAGTAAAAATGCCACGCGTTGCGAATCCCTCTTGAACAGTTTGTTAGTTTGCAAACCCAAAGGGCTGATTTTACGTTGTTTTAAACTTTGCAAACAATAAACTTTATGTGTTTTGATGCACTTAAGTCAGGCGTAGTCTCAAAGCGGCTAGTCAATGAAACCACGTGGAACAAACAACGCCGCAGAAAACGAACTCACAACACCAAAAAGCGCTTTTGAAAAACCAATCTCACAATGCGGACTTTCAACAAAGCCACTGAAACCACGTGAACTTACCACACCAGAGAAAACGCCATTTCAGCGAGTAAATCGGCTTTTGTACCAACAAACTCAAAGAGCAGAGTTTCAGCAAAAAAGTTCAACTCAGTTAACCCAAAAGTCGCCGCACCAAAGAACAAATCAACCGTTGAAACGATGCCAATTTTGGATTTTTACCACGTTAATTAACACTGAAATTGAACGCCGATACGACAATTTCAACTTTGAGCCTTTACACTAGATCTTGCGATATAGCTGCGTTTTTCCTCTTGCAAACTAACGCCCTGTTAAGGGGTGAGCAACGCAATACCGAAGCCGCCGCAACCACCTTAAACACTAAAACCAACGCATAGTGAAAATGCCACGCGTTGCGAATCCCTCTTGAGAATTCCTAGACACGACTCACTAGGTCTCACCAACTCTTACATAACAACCTAACCAGTTGATTTAAAATAGAATCATACTCTTTCATAATCATTATTTCTCACTACATCTCACAGCTCTAGTACCCCCTTGCGTACCCCTAAACCGATTGATAAGTTCAGGGGACATACACAAATAAAGGAGGGTAACAGCATGGCTGCTATCTTTAAATTATCAGACACAAAAATTAAAAATGCAGAGCCAACTGATAAAGAATACACGCTATCGGATGGTGGAAACCTTTACTTAAGAATACGTAATAATGGCTCTAAAAACTGGTTATTTATCTACACAGACTCTAGCACAAAAAAACGTAAGAAAATCGGACTTGGTTCATACCCTAGCCTAGCACTCGCCGAAGTCCGAAAAATAGCAGAAAAGCTTCGTGAACAGATGGCAAATAACATTGACCCGAAAATCTATCGTGATAAGCAAAAACTTGACGGTGCCATTGTCAGTGAGCTTACCTTTGAGTCGGTAGCCGAGCTTATGCTTGAACGAGACGAAGGAAAAGAGACGACTACTCGCAAAAAGTTACTTGAAGAAGCTCAAAAGGAAGCAGAAATTAATGGTACAGATTTTGGTGAAGAAGAAATCAAGCGCATTATGAATAAGGTGAGAACAAGTCATCGAAAGCGCTTGTTCTTGAAGCGTCATTTATACCCAAAGCTAGGCCACATACCGCTGAGCTTTATTACCACAACCGCCGTAATTGAAGTCATCAAACCACTTCAAGCAAAAGGACAACTAGAAAACGTAAAACGCGCTTGTACTTTTGTTAATCAAGTCATGTATTTTGCTCTTAATAGAAACTATATCAAGAGTAACTGCTTAGCATATATCAAACATGAGTTTGTTAAACCAAAAGTAACGCATATGCCCGCTGTCCCTCCAAATGAGTTAGCAGAGGTAATGGCTACCATGTCAAACCACAATATGAAATTAGTCACTCGCTGCGCGTTTGAAATGCAACTGCACACGATGACACGTGCGTTTGAACTCGCCGCGATGCGATGGTGTGACATTGACTTTAAGTTGAAGCTTTGGACGGTGCCTAAGTTTTACACTAAAGGTGGGCGTGAGCATCTCGTTCCCCTGAACGAATACACGCTTGGCTTATTGGCGTTTATGAGGCCTATTTCAGGGGACCAGGCGCATGTATTTCCGTCTGATAAACAGAACACTAAATTTCCACACATTAGTCCATATGCAGTGAATTCATCATTAAATCTCACCACGTTAAAAGGACGCTTAGTCAGCCATGGGTTCCGAGGCATCGCAAGCACCTACCTCAACGAGAGCACTAACTTCAAAGTAGATGCCATCGAAATGTGTCTTGCTCATTTGGATGCAAATTCTACTCGTGCCTCATACAACAGTGCGTTGTATCTCAATGAGCGATATGAGATTCATCAGTACTGGAGTGAATATATCGTCGAATCGACAGGTAAATACTATTCCATTGCAGGACAGTACCGTACCGAGTGTAGACGGAGCGCGTGATAACCCACCTCTACCTGAGGTATTACTGCTGAGCCTAAACGGCTTAGCTCCAACTAATTAACTCACCGTCACTTATGACACCCTCAACCAGTTTAGGGTGCAGCTTTCTGCACCCTAAATTCAGCTAAGAAGGATAGTCTTCATGTCGCATTCACACTTACATCAAACTCACTTAAGCCAATTAGAAGTGAAACCCATCAGCGAACATCCACGCTTTGGTGAAATGCAAACACTGCACCGTTTACGTCGAAAGGGACGCCAAACCGTGACTCATCAAAATGAAAACATCGGAATAAAACAACACCACCAGCTTCGCGCCCATCATATCTCCACCAATCAGCATGGCATTTATCAAGTCAAAATCACTCCGCCATTATCCTTAAGAATCTCAGGCCACACTAGGTCTCATTATTTTGTGGCACTGAAAACAGATGAACCGCAACATGCAATAAGCAGAGCGAAAGCAGTGTTCTTACAAGCTAAATGCTTTTTCCAAAACATCCCCCATGACCTTCCCGACTTTCTGTCATTGAGTCAGCAATTATTAGTGCAAATCCATTTAATGGCTAAACATTTTCCTGTGATTCGTGCTTACAAACACAAACCGTCAACAGACGATTTCCCAACTTTGCCCCCTCTCGACTTGAGCATTGCAGAAGAGGACATTCGTTTTCCATACTTCAGCTGGTTAAATGAATTGATGGAAGAGCGCGAGCATTCAGGGATGTCTCGATTCAGGCTCAATCAGATTGCAGACTACCTTCATCAGTTTTTACGCTTCGTTGATGGCAACCACTCCAACAGCAATGGAAGGTTATACATACAGACGCGAGACATTCGCCAATATCGTAAGGCACTCTGCCAATCGAACATATGCCACAAAGAGCAAAAACAGCGTATCGACGCCATTCGTTTTTACTTCCGCTGGCTGACCTATCGAGGCTATGACACTACCCCAATACTGACACGTCCCCTTTTCTCTTAATTAGGAGTTTAACCATGATGATGACTAACCCAATACGCCTCAGCGTCATTTCTGCACTCGATGACGGTCTGGCTTACTCCCACTCAGACTACTTTGCACCGCTTCTGATGCAAGGCATCAGTGCCGTGGACATCGGTCTAATTGAACTGGTCACCACGATATTACGCACTGAACCGTATCTCAATGAAACTGACCTGCTCGAACGTGGGGTGAGCCAAAAACAAATCCAACGGACGTTGGGTGGTTTTGACAACTTCAAGCAACTGTTGAAGATTGATGATTATTGTTTTAGCGATTTACTGCGAGATAACAAATGGGATATTAACCACGGCATTACGCTCTCGTACTTCCAATACCAGAAATTTTATCAAGATATACGCAGAGACTACATTCAAGGCCATATTGCTGACATGCACCCAAATTTATCGGTGTTACTCAATGAGGATTTCTCAATTCACTCCGTTCCTATCACCCGAAGCCATTACGCCACCGTTCCCGCTACAGACGTCGAAGCAGCGGCGGTGAGTTTTGCTTTACTGTTCCGCGACTACGAGTTTATTGATTATGACGAATCGAAATCGCTCCTGACTTTACAAGCGCATCGTCGCGATAAAGCCGCCGTCATAGAGGTGCGCTGCCTCGCTTCGAAATTTTGTCAAAACACCGCCGCTGGGATTTGTGTAGTGGATGACGCTCAAGCCATGACTAAGCTCAGAAATCAGAGAAAAATTCTTGATTTTAAAACCCTGATTGAGAGAAATACACGTAACACCACAATACCAAATTAGGTTCCTTGAACGCCTCAAACATCGCATTAGAACTAGAGATACAGCTTTCTTGCAGGAAAGCTGTTTAAACTATCTTTTTCGAAATAATGGCACGCTGATTGCCTCTGAGCATAGAGCCCCATTTCAGAAAGCAGTATCAGCAAGAAAACAACAATACTGAACGCCCTCCAATAATTGTGCGACTAATTACTATTAGACTCGATTTGAAGCCATCCTCGTTTCGGAGCCTGACGTTTGTTACACTAAAGTCTCTTGTACTGTGACATAAAAGCCAGCTTCTGCGATATCTTCTGTTTTGATTTGCTCATTACGGATAAAGCGATAAGCCCCTTCCATATCAGCAGAGTAGATTATGAGTTTCGAGACTGGTACGCCAGGTTGCTCGGCAAGTGAGGCTGCTAGAGCAACGAGTCTTTGCGTGCGTCTTAAGTTATTGAGGTGGGCTTGACCGAATTGCTTCTGTGCCCGAAGGGTCGGTTCTATATAGATCATGAAACATAGAATTAGTTCAAGAATGTCCCCAAGCCATGGCTTGGGGACTTGTGTATAAGAGACAGCTAAAAGTAGAGCCTCATCTCGTTCACAAGTAAGATGAATAGATTAAATAGTAGTTAATACCGCTAGAATATCGATTGTGTTTTGTTCTTATTGGTTAGCTTTACGCCGACGTCCTTCTGCGTTGGCAGACTTAATTGCCGCAACAACAGAATCCACATTGATTGGGTTAGGTTCGTTGTGAATCGTTTCACCTTGTGCACACGCTGCTTGTGCAATGCGAAGTAAATCCTCATCTTCAACACTCTCCAAGCCAATATCCGCTAAAGTAGTCGGCAAACCAACTATCTCGCAGAACTGATAGACCTTCGCGATAGTCTGCGGATCTTTACCGGTTAGAAACAGTGAAGTGAGAACTCCAAACGCAACCTTTTCACCATGCAAATATTGATGGGTAGGCTCTAAGACAGTTAGACCATTATGAATAGCGTGTGATGCAGCAAGACCACCGCTTTCAAAGCCCAAACCGCTAAGTAGTGTGTTAGCTTCAACCACACGTTCAAGTGCCAACGTTACGACCCCTTCATCATTGGATACTTTGGCCAATTGACCGTACTCAAGCAAAGTGTTGTAACAGAGTTCAGCCAGTGCATACGCTGACATCGAGCCTAGTCGACCCGTCATATTGGTGGAAAAGCTTTGCTGACATGACTGGGCTTCAAACCACGTTGCTAGTGCATCGCCCATTCCAGCGACGAGCAAGCGGGTTGGTGCTTTAGCAATAACTTCACTATCGACTAAAACAAGGTTAGGGTTTTGTGGCAGAATCAAATAACGATCGAATTCACCCTGCGGTGTATAAATAACCGAAAGCGCGCTACATGGCGCATCGCTGGCAGCGAGAGAAGGTACAACAGCGACCGCTACTTCAGCAAAGTGCGCGACTGCTTTAGCTGTATCAATGGTTTTCCCGCCACCAAGACCCGCTACAAACTGTCCACCTCTGCTCTTTAAGCGATCGACTAATCGAGAAATCTCTTGATCACAACACTCTCCAGAAAAAGAGACTATATCCACCTCCACTTGGCTTAAATGGAATTCAAACTCGGGCAAGATATTGTCATACACAAACGGGTCGCAAATGATCAAACCTTTGTCTCCAAACCGTTGAAGCTCTTCACCAAGAAGTTTTCTTGCACCTTTACCTTGAACATAGCGTCCAGGAAATACTGTCGTTGTGATCATAATTCACCTCTACTTATGATAATGATTTAAATACTGTTTCTACTTCCATTTGAACAACAAATTCATCCTGCGGGAATAGTACAAATCTTCACTCGATAGTATTTTTGAACACTAATTTGTGTTCTGTGACACAGCTGTTATTAGGAATAATGCTATCCAATTGACCGCTTTAGAATAGCGAAGTCACTGCTATTTTCCTTTTTACGAATAGTAGCTTCCATCAACTTAATGGTCTGTTGGTCTGCTCTTGGATATTGCACTTGCACCTCAGTTTGTAGGCCTAACTCGTTTTGTTTTTGAGTTATCAAGACCGCAACATCGACGTGCAGCAACATATCGCGATACAAATCTTCCGCACTCGTATCTGAGGATTCACTGCAGCTGACGAGAAGACGATACCCAAGTTCTCGGGAGAGTTTTTCTATTCTCGCCAAACATGTCATTGCCTTTGGCTCGTAAAGGTTAGGTAATACAACGCCAACCAGTTGACTTCGGCCGCCACGTAACGCTCTAGCAGTAATATGAGGTCGATAGTTATGCTGCTCAGCTAATGCCCATACTTTGTTCTGCGTGGGTAAACTGATTCGATATTGGTCACCTTTGCCGCTTAATATATAACTCGCCGTCGTTTTAGACACTCCAGCTAACTTAGCAAGATCACTTAATGTCATACTTGGCCCCATATGTCATTTACAACACGTATTGCCGTACAAGAACTTGCTTGAGCATTTCATCAAGTAAATTAATCGAGGCAACGCCAACCCCCACTTGAGATACCGCCAAGGCTCCTATCGCTGTCGCACTCGCAATCTGCCTGTGTGGATTGTCAAACTGACTCGCCCAACAGAATGCCGCGACCACAGAGTCACCAGCCCCAACGGTGCTGACAGGTTCAACCGTCGGAGGCGTCGAAAGTAATACTTCTGTTTCAGTCGCCCAAATTACCCCTTTCTCACCCATAGAAATTAGAACATTATCAATACCAAACTCTACTAACTCTTGGGCGGCAGTGACGCCATCCTCGATTGAGTCAACTGCACGGCCAAGAAGTTCAGAGGCTTCTACTTCGTTAGGCTTAATCAACCAGGGCTGGGCAGAAACACCCGCTTTGAGCATGGCTTTACTGCTATCAAGAACGACCTTTTTGCCGAGATGTTTTAGTTCTTGCATCCAACTAGTAACTACGCTTTCATCAATATTTTCAGGCAGGCTACCGGCGAAAATAAACCCGTCATGGTCGCTAGCCAGCTCTAAAAGCTTGCGATGAAGCCGTTCGATATCATTAGGCAATACGAAAAAGCCACCAAAATTAATGTCGGTTGTTTCTCCGTTACTAGCGTGGACTTTGATATTGGTTCGGTTGGTCCCATCCACGCTAACAAACTGCGCATCTAGCCCACTAGCGTCAAACATCTCATCAAACAACTCTTGATTGTTGTGGCCAAGGAACCCTGTCAAAGTGACTGATGCACCAAGATCTGACATCACCTTAGCGACATTTATCCCTTTGCCGGCGGCGCAGCGGTGCTGCTCTTTGACGATATTAACTTGATTAACCGAAAAATCTTCCGCTTCAGCAGACAGGTCTATCGCAGGATTTAGAGTCACGCTAACCCATTTTATCGGATTCAAATTGCCCTCCTTATATGGAATATACTTGGTTAAGGAATCTCAACCTCAAGGGGCAAGCGCCCCAAAGCATGAATTGTTATGGATTTGTAAATAGTTTAAGTTATCAACGCGCTGCGATATGTAGGTTAGATGTTCGATAAACTAGAGAAATGTGCGATCTTGCTAATATTGAGATGTCACGCAATCAATTGTTGTTGGTTCGCGACGCTCTTCCTAAGTAGCCGCCGTGGTGCCTAAGGCCGTACTCTTTTTTGGTAAACCCTTTTGCTTGTGAAACAGACACTGAAATCGCATCGCAAATCGCCAGCATCACGGCGATTGTGGTTGTAGGTGCTAGGTTTAGGTGACACGCCTCTTTGTGCTGCCCCATGTTTAGCACATATTCACAATGCGCTCTAAGCTCTGAGTCTGGATGCGAGGTAATACCAACAATGTGTCGGACGCCAAGGTGGCGAGCCAACTCTAAGATCTCAATCACCTCACGCGATTTACCACTGGTTGAACAGGCGATAAGGATATCGTTGCTATTGACGATGCCAAGATCACCATGAGCGGCTTCCGCTGCGTGGAGGAACACAGCCGGACTACCCGTTGAACTTAACGTCGCAGCCATCTTTTTTGCAATCAATCCCGCCTTACCTATCCCAGTGGTAATGACTTTACTGTCACACTCTAAGATTAGCCTTACCACCTTCTCGTAGTTATCATCAACTTCGATACTAGCAATAGCAGCCGCTTCTTGGGCGATTACATCACGTGCCCTTTGTAATATGTCCATAGTTACACCCTTTCACCTGCCAGATACTCAGTAATGGTATCTACCACTAACTTGTGATCTTCATACTGAGGAAGGCCAGATACTGAGATAGAACCAACCACACCTACGCCTCGAATAATCAAAGGAAAACTACCACCGTAGGGAGCAAACTCTTTGGCATCCACTAAGGATGCTTGATCAATGGTTTTGCCTTTTGCCTTGTAGTATTGACCCATATACCAAGAGCTATGCTCGTAACGGTCGACCACATTGCGCTTGCGCTCAATCCAACATTGATTGTCACGAGCCGTGTCAGGCATGGCAAAACTAAACAAACGATGGCCGTTACGGACGATCTCGATCGCTACGTTGACCTGTTTCGCCTCAGCACGGCTTTTAATCAAGCTGCCCAGCTCCCAGGCATTTTGGTTGTTAAACGCTTCGAACTGTAGTTCCGCTTCTTGCGCCAACAGTTGGTTTAGATCGGTAATCATAGTAGCTCCTGTAATTTCACTCGACGCTTCTCTTTAGCACTTAAATAAGCCGCTTCTATCACAGCAATAACACTTAAAGCTTCTTGTGCTGGAACGGACTCAGGATGACCGTGACGAATAGTATCGGCCAATTGATGATAGAAGTTTTGATAACAACCGAGTTCGGTCGCAATAAGACTCTTAACACCGTTTACATCTGTATACTGACCATAAAGATCTTCGCTTTCGCTACCCCAACCTGGAGTGCTCGGCCCTTTCTTCTCGCGCAGGAAGTCCTCTTGGCTGTCCATGCCATATTTAATCAAGCTGCCATTGTTGGCAAAAATCTGGAATCTTGGCCCTTCTGTCGTGCTCAAGCAGTTGCCATGGACAATCACTTCGCGCTCAGGATAGTGGAGCACTAAGTGAAAGTGGTCGACAGCCTCTGCTCCCAGTCTCTGATTACGCAATATGCCTGTCACCTCATCTGGGGTGCCAAACAGCGCGATGGATTGATCGATTAAATGTGCGCCTAAATCATAAAGAATGCCGGCGCCAGGAACGTCTTGTTCTCGCCAACGAACTTTGACCTCTGGGCGATATCGGTTGTAGCTGGAATAAAAGGTATGAATACCTTCGAGCTTGCCTTCACTAATCAGCTTTTTGATAGTGATAAAGTCGCCATCAAACCGACGACTTTGATAAACCGTCAGTACCTTGCCCGAGGTAGCCTGAATATCTAGCAGCGCTTTACCCTCTTGGTATGACACGGAAAACGGCTTTTCTACCACCACATGCATACCCGCTTGTAGTGATGCCATAGCCTGTGGCACATGTAAGTGATTAGGTGTCGAGACCACGACAAGTTCAATGTCGGCGCGTTCAAGCATGGTTTCGAGGTTCGGATAAACCTCTGCATTAGGAAGTTGAGCTTTTACTTTCTCTTCGTTGCTAGAGACAACCGCCTTAAGCTCGTACTGTGGACAATCGCTGATAATTGGCGCTTGAAAACACTGCCCCGAAATACCGAAGCCAACTAAACCGACTTTAATTGTTTCCATCAAATGATCCTTATAAAAAAGGCTGTGACTCCGGAGAGCGCCACAGCCAAAAAATATAAGCGGGGGTAACTTATGCGAGCTCAAGCTCTTGTTTCAACAGTGCTTCTACTTGAGTATCACTGCTTGCAGTCATTAACTGCTCCCTAAAGTCTGCATGCATAATTTTGCGCGCAAGTTTAGAGAAAATCTTCATATGCTGGTCACCAGCAGCGTGTTTATTCAGAGTCAACATGATGATGAACTGTGCTTCTTCATCACCCCAAGCAATTGGTTTCGCTAAACGACACACGCTAATTGCCGACTGCTCAATATGCTCACTCTTGGTATGAGGAATAGCAAAACCAAACCCTAATCCAGTAGAGAACACATCCTCACGCGCCCACAAGTCGTCAGCCAATTTATTCGGGTAACGACAACGGCCAGTAATAAACAAGTTGTCGGCAAGTGTCTTAATCACTTCTTCTTTGCTACGCAGATCTCGATCAAGGCTGATGCAGTCTTTCGACACCATAGGCGCCTCGGTTTGAGTCATGCGGAACTGAGCAAGAACATGCTCGACTTCCTGAACAGTACGACACTCCATCGCGCGGTTAAGCAGTTGGCGACATTCACGACTATCAAGCTTAGAAATTCGCTCCTTAGTTGCTGCGATACTTGGCGCACTCATACTGATTTCATCCAAGCCTAAGCCGACCAATAGCGGCAGAACTGAACCTTTCGCACCTAGCTCACCACACAAGCCAATCCACTTACCATGGCGATGTACTTCACGTACTACGTGGTCAAGGGTGCGCAAGAATGCAGGGTTCAAGCTGTTATAGTTTTTGGCAACCTTAGCGTTGTCACGGTCAACCGCCATCAGGTACTGAGTCAGGTCGTTTGAACCAATTGAGAAGAAATCAATCTCTTCACAGCACTGATCGATGATGAAAGCAACTGAAGGAACTTCAAGCATTATGCCTAGTGGCACACGCTCGGCAAAAGGTACTTCTTCCTTGCGCAGCTCTTGGCGCACTTCTGCTAGTACATCTTTCACCCAAAGGATCTCTTCCATTGATGAGATCATTGGAATCATAATCTTCAAGTTACCGTGAGCCGAAGCGCGTAAGATGGCACGCAGTTGAGTTTTGAACATCTCAATAAACTCAGGGTAGATACGAACCGCACGGTAGCCTAAGAATGGGTTGTTTTCAGCTGGGATATTGAGGTAATCCACTGGCTTATCGCCACCAATATCAATGGTACGGATAATGATAGATTTGCCATTCGCCGCTTCACAAGCCTGACAGAATATGTTGTACAGTTCGTTCTCATCTGGCGCAGATGTTCTGTCCATATAGAGCATTTCAGTACGGAACAGACCTACCGCTTCCGCCCCGTGAGCAAAGGCTTGTGGCGCTTCCACTGAGTGAGCAATGTTCGCTGCTACTTCTAACACTTTGCCATCGGCAGTTGTCGCTGCTAGGTCGCGGTATTTTGCTTGGCGTGTAGCCACAATCTCTTTTACTTTTTGCTCTTGAGCATAGTAACGCTCTACAGGTTCAGTAATATCTGTCACTACCGCACCTAAGTGACCATCCACAATCACCTGCTTACCCATAAACTCACTTAACTTAGCCGCATCTAAACCAACAATCGTCGGGATAGCGAAAGAGCGCGCCAAGATGACAGTGTGCGAAGTGCTACCGCCATGAGATAGAATCAACCCTTTAAGAAGAGATTTGTCTAGCTCAAGGAACTGACTTGGCGTTAGATCATCAGCCAGACATACCGTTGGCTCATTCAGTTGAGTTTGACTAGCAAATCGTTCATCGCCATAGATGCTTTGCAGTAGTTGATAACAAACATCGCGGATGTCTAACTCACGCTCACGCATGTAGCTGCTAGACGAGTTCTTCATCATCTCGCCAAAGTGTTTTGCTGTTGCGATGATAGCATCTGCACAACTTTGACCTTCACTCAAGTTACCTGTGATGGTTTGCTGAAACTCTTTGTCTTTAGCGATTGAAAGGTGAGCTTTTAGCACTTCCCCTTCGGTATGTTCAGCGGCTTTGAGTTGAATTGAAATCGACTTAATCACTGACTCCAACCCATTTTGCATTTGCAGTTGCTCTTCACTGAGCGCTAACGCAGGTGGAAGATTGTCTAGACTGTCGAAGTTTACCGCACCCATAATAGTAAGGGTGCCGCGACCAATACCTTCGCTCACTGCACGGCCACGCTCGTGTGCCACTTCTAGATTTGAAAAGTTACGCGGTAGCGGTGCTAGTTCAGCATCGTCAGCACTCTCATTGTTATGCAACGGTGCGTCACAGTGTGGGAACTCATTAACGATGAACTGTTTAAGTTGGTTAATGGCAGACTCTTCATCTTGACCATCAATGGTAATTAAACACTCATCACCAAGAAGCGTATCAGTACCAATAAGAGAGAGAACGCTCTTTGCGTTACCACTCATACCTGTGCGTTTATTTTGCCAAGTAATGTCAGAAGAAAATTGATTACAAAGCACTTCGACATGACTCGCTGGGCGAGCGTGAACACCATTTGGTAGCTCACAAGAGAAAGAGAAAGTTTTCATTACATATTGTCCTTGTACTGCTAGGCGATAGGCCCGAGTTGATGTAACAACAATAACAAATCGTCGCACTCCAGCCATTGGACAAAAACACTAATTACTGGATTTTTGTATTGTCTAAAACTAAGTGTGAACGAAATCAAATTTACTATCTGTTTTGTGAACCAGAACACTTAAAGTGATAAAAAAACCAGAAACTAAAAACATAAACTGTTGTTTTTAAAAACCAAAAACTATAACAAGAGTATCTAGCGCTAATCTGGACAAAAATGTAGATGGAGATCAAACTTTGCCTCCACCCTAACAATTATCCAGTAAATAGCATAAAAATCCTCTAACTAGACAGCACAAATGCTCACTATATTAGATTCAAAGCCTGGGCAGCTATACCAACGTGAAACAGATTCTACAAAAACAATTTGACCCAAGGAGAGGTCTATGAACGATTTAATCACAATTTTGAAGGACACCAGAAGACATCTGATGACTGGCGTATCTCATATGATACCATTTGTGGTCGCTGGCGGTATCTTACTTGCTGCGTCAGTTATGATGTATGGTGAAGGTGCCGTTCCAGAGGAAGGGACATGGTTACACGACCTGTTCTTTATCGGCGTGGCCGGTTTCCAACTTATGGTACCAATCCTCGCCGCTTACATCGGTTACTCCATCGCAGACCGTTCAGCGCTAGCACCTTCTGCCATCGCCGCTTTTATTGGCGCTAACATGTACAACACTGGCTTCTTCGGTGCGATCTTCGCTGGTCTACTGGGTGGTATCGTCGTCTTCTACTTGAAGAAGATAAAAGTACCCGCGTTTGCTCGCTCTATAATGCCTATTTTTGTTATTCCAATCATAGGTACCTTCATCACTGCAGGGGCAATTGTATGGGGTATTGGTGAGCCTATTGGTGCAGCAACAGCCTCGCTAACTGACTTCCTGAAAAGTATGCAAAACGAAAGCATCGTGGTACTCGCTATCATCATGGGCTGTATGATTGCCTTCGACATGGGCGGTCCCGTGAACAAGGTAGCTTACGCTTTCGTTATCCTATGTGTCGGTGAAGGCATCTACAATGTAGCGGGCATCTCTTCTGTTGCAGTGGCGGTTCCATCTCTCGGTATGGGGCTAGCAACCTTTTTCAACAAAAAACTGTACGATTCAAGTGAACAAGAGGCCGGCCGCGCATCAATCTTAATGGGTACTATGGGTATCACTGAAGGTGCAATCCCATTCGCGGCAGGTGACCCACTACGCGTTATCCCATCTGTTATGGTCGGCACAGCGGCTGGCGCTGTAATTGCAGCAGTAATTGGTGTTGAAAGCTACGCAGCTTGGGCAGGGTTGATTGTTCTGCCAGTTGTTGATGGCCGCATCGGGTTCATCGTAGCACTAGCAGTTGGCTCAATCGTCACAGCTCTAATGGTTAACTTCCTAAAGGCACGTCGCCCAGTGCGTGAAGAGACAAACGAAGAATCTGACGACTTAGACCTAGATATTAAAATCGGTTAATCACTAAAACCTATCAAGATTTGCAAGGCGCACTCTCTAATACTTAACGCCTTGCTCTCGAGACTCAAAGTTAAGGAACTAAATTATGACTAGTATCGTAGCAGTAACAGCGTGCCCATCAGGTGTAGCGCATACGTACATGGCAGCTGAAGCGATCGACGCCGCAGCAAAAGCAAAAGGCTGGACATGTGAAGTGGAAACTCAGGGCTCAATCGGCACCGAAAATGAGCTGACGGCTGCAGCAATTGAAGCCGCTGACATCGTTATCCTAACCAAAGACATCGATATCAAAAATAGCGAACGTTTTGAAGGTAAAACTGTGGTTCGCATCGGTGTCAGCGATGCGGTTAAGCGAGCAGCAGCATTAATGAATAAGATTGAAGCGCATCTAGCAAACGTAACTGCTTAAGATAGCATTAAAAGCAACTTCCTCTATAGACTCGCTCCCCTCCAGCTTGGAGGGGACGTCTAAAACCCCATGAGTAGTGATACCAAAGTGACCGTCGCTGAGAAATCCGCATCCGGTGACTTAGTCATAGATATTCAAAAACTCAAAACGCTCAACAACTGTATTACTGGTAATGCAAGGAGCCACGTAAATGAGCACCCCAAGAATTGAACGCCTCAAGTCAGCACTGTTTGAATCACAACGTGAAATCTCACTTGAACGCGCATTACTTTACACAGAAAGCCATAAAACGACAGTAGGTGAACACACGCTTATTCGTCGTGCAAAAGCCACCGCTTATGTTCTCGACAATGTCGACATTTCTATTCGCGAAGATGAGCTAATAGCCGGTAACCGCACAGTGAAAGCTCGTTCGGGTATTGCCTCTCCAGAGATGGACCCATACTGGATTGAGAAAGAGCTAGATATCTTCGCTACCCGGCCTCAAGATAAGTTTTTTATCTCAGAGCAAGATAAAGTCGTTTACCGTGACAAGCTACTGGCTTACTGGTCAGAACGCTCGATGAAAGACTTTATCAACGCGCAAATCCCATCCGAAGTCAAAGATGCCGTGGCGCAGAAGATCTTTAGCGTCAATCAGACAGATAAAGGCCAAGGCCATATCATCATCGACTTTGATCGTTTGCTAGAGAACGGCTTAGGTTCATTATTAGATGAAATGCAGGGCCTAGCGCTAAGCAACCCAGACAATGAGTTCTATCAATCTGTCGTGCTATTGCTAGAAGCTTCAATCCGTCATATCTACCGCTACGCTGATCTCGCACAGAAGATGGCAGATGAGTGTGATGACGCGAAGCGCAAGGCAGAACTGGCCAAGATCGCTAACATTTCGCAGAAAATCGCCATCAGTAAACCGCAAGGTTTCTACGAGGCGTGCCAGCTATTTTGGTACATGAACATTGTTCTGCAATACGAATCTAATGCTAGTTCGCTGTCTCTAGGTCGCTTTGATCAATACATGATGCCGTTCTATCAAGCGTCTATTGATGCTGGCGAATCTCCTGCATTTTTGAGAGAGCTTTTAGAAAGTCTATGGATTAAAACCAATGATATAGTACTGCTGCGCTCTTCTGGCAGTGCTAAGTTCTTCGCGGGTTTCCCTACCGGTTACACCATTTTGCTTGGTGGGCTGACTGACACAGGTAAAAGTGCGGTTAACATCCTCTCTAGCCTATGTTTAGACGCGTATCAAAGTGTGCAGCTTCCACAGCCAAACCTTGGTGTACGCGTTAACGAATTCATTGATCGCGGCTTCTTAATGAAAACCGCTGAGACTATTCGCCTTGGTACGGGTATCCCACAGATCTTCAACGATGAGGTCGTAGTTCCAGCCTTCCTAAACCGTGGTGTTTCACTAGAAGACTCGCGTGATTACTCAGTGGTTGGTTGTGTTGAACTATCTATCCCAGGCAAGACTTACGGCCTGCATGACATTGCGATGTTCAACCTGCTCAAGGTGATGGAACTGACCATGCAACGCAATCAATTCAACCCAGACATCAGTTTTGATAGCTTGGTTGAGCAAATTCGCAATGACATCAAGCGCTATGTAAAACTGATGGTAGAAGGCTCGAACATCTGTGATATTGGCCACCGTGACTGGGCTCCAGTACCACTGTTGTCATCGTTTATTAGCGATTGTACCGAGAACGGAAAAGACATCACTTACGGCGGCGCTCGCTATAATTTCTCTGGTGTACAAGGTATCGGTATTGCCAACCTATCAGACTCACTACAGGCGTTAAAACGCTTTGTATTTGAAGAGCAGCGTCTGAGCTTTGCTGAGTTTATCGACGTGCTAAACGCCAACTTCGATGTTCCTGAAGGCGACAAAATTCGCACTCGCCTAATGAACAAATACGCAAAGTATGGTAACGATATTGACGAGGTCGACAACCTAGGTTCCGAGCTATTGCGCCTGTTCTGTAAAGAGGTAGAGAAATATGACAACCCTCGTGGCGGTCAGTTTACTCCAGGCTCTTACACCGTTTCAGCACACGTACCGCTAGGGGCTGTTGTTGGCGCTACTGCTGATGGCCGTTTAGCCGGTGAGCAACTTGCTGATGGTGGTCTTTCACCAATGCTAGGTAAAGATCAGCTTGGCCCTACAGCAGTACTGAAATCAGTAAGTAAGCTCGACAACTACCTACTTTCTAACGGCAGTCTGCTCAACGTTAAGTTCACTCCTGCAACCCTAGAAGGTCAATCAGGACTAAGCAAACTATCTGACTTCTTGCGCGCGTTTATGAAACTGAAACTGCAGCACGTTCAGTTCAACGTACTGAATGCAGAAACGCTTAAGAAAGCGCAGCAAAAACCAGAAGATTACGCAGGGCTGGTCGTTCGTGTTGCAGGCTACAGTGCGTTCTTTGTTGAATTATCCAAAGAGATTCAAGATGACATCATTCGCCGAACCGCACATGAGCTGTAATTCAATGCCAAAAGATCATGCGAGCAGTGGCCGGATATTCAATATCCAGCGCTACTCGCTGCACGACGGTACTGGTATCCGTACCGTCGTGTTCTTTAAAGGCTGCCCATTAAGCTGTCCTTGGTGCGCGAATCCTGAGTCGCGATCGCACCGCACGACTTACCTCCGCCGAGAATCCAAGTGCATTGATTGTGATACCTGTGATATGGATGTCGATGAGTGTCCTAGTGGCGCTTGGGAGCAAGTGGGAACAGAGATGACCTTAGATGAAGTTCTCGCAGAAGTAACCAAGGATGACGTGTTCTTCAACACCTCGAATGGCGGCATTACTTTATCAGGTGGTGAGGTGTTAACTCAGCCTAAGTTTGCTATTGAGTTACTCAGCAAATTGAAGTCGATGGGGTTCAGAACCGCGATTGAAACGTCGGGGCATGGCAACACCAAACAACTACTCAAAATAGGGAATTTGTGTGATGAAATACTGTTTGACTTTAAAATCATGGACCCGCAACGCGCCAAAACCGTAATTGGGATTAATCTGGAACTGGTTTTAGACAACTTCCGACAATTGGTAGAACAAGGGACTAACGTCATCCCTCGCCTACCTCTTATCCCAGGTTACACCTTGGACCTAATTAACACTGACCAGGTGCTCAACTTCTTGCACCCGTACAACCTCAGCGAAATTCATTTGCTGCCATTTCATCAATATGGCGCAAACAAATACCAAACCTTGGGGATGGAGTATCTACTCGAAGACGTTCCAGTTCCTAGTAAATCAGAGGTGGAAAGCATACGCCAGCATGTTACGGCACAAGGCTACCACGTCATCATAGGAGGATAATCATGACTAAGAAAATACTAATTACTGGCGCTAAAGGCTTCTTCGGCACTCGTTTTATCAACCGCTACGAAGGTGAGTTTGAAATCCTTGGGCTAGACGTTGAACAGCTAGATATTACAGACAACCAAGCGGTAGTTGCTACTTTTGCTGACTTCCAACCAGATTACGTCATTCACGCTGCGGCGATTGCGGTGACAGACTTCTGTAACAAGCATCCTGATGTTGCGCACAAGGTCAATGTTCAAGGCGCTATCAACGTAGCAAAGGCGTGTAAGGAACATGGCGCTAAGCTGGTGTTTATCTCCACGGAGCAGGTATTTAACGGCAACCCAGAGAAAGGCCCATACAGCGAGCTAGACCAACCAGTTCCAGATACCGTGTACGGCCAGAACAAACTTGAAGCTGAAAAAGAGCTAGCAAGTATTCTCGACGAGATGTGGGTACTGCGCTTTACTTGGCTATTTGGCCTTCCTGAACGCAACACGACCATCAACCCGAACGTGGTTTGGAACACGCTACAAGCATTGGTTAACGGACAAGTTATGCAAGAGCGTCGCAATGAATTCCGTGGCCTCACGTACGTGCATGAGCTTATCGAACAGTTCCCAAAAATCTTCACGATTCCTTACGGTACCTACCATACAGGCGCTCATAACCCGGCAAGCCGCTACGAGATTGCAGAGCATATTCTCACTGAGCTAGGTCAACAGGAACGCCTAAATGAACTGCTAGAAGCAGCGGATGCACCAAAAACACGCGACGTTCGCCTAGACACAAGTAAACTCGCCGACCAAGGGGTGGTGTTTACCGAGAGTAAAGATGCCCTTACCAAGTGCCTGAAAGAATTTAACTTTATTTAATTTTTTGGCTACACCTAAGCGTAGCCTACCCCAAATTAGGAGCAATACCATGATTTACATGCTAGATACTGCAGACCTTAACGCAATCCGCAAATCGGTAGATCTTTACCCACTGGCTGGCGTAACGACTAACCCATCAATAGTCGCTAAGGAGAACCGCCCTCTCAAAGAGATCCTATTGGATATCCGTGAGTGTATTGGTGAAGAGCGTATGCTACATGTCCAAGTGATGGGCAAAGACGCAGAGACAATGCTTGAAGAAGCAAAAGCTCTGAAAGCGTTTGATGACAACATCATCGTAAAAGTACCTGTGACTCCGCAAGGCATTAAAGCGATGAAGCTTATTAACTCAGAAGGCATCCGTATTACCGCGACGGCAATCCTTACTCCTCAGCAAGCGCTAATGGCAGCAGTGGCTGGCGCCGAGTTTCTAGCCCCTTATGTAAACCGTCTAGACAACATCTGTAGCAATGGCGTGAATGTCGCTGCTGAGATGGTGGCACTGATCGACACCTATAACTTGGATGCTAAGGTTCTCGGTGCATCATTTAAGAACGTTCAGCAAGTTCATCAATTATCTCTAGTAGGCGCACACTCAGTAACAATTGCACCAGACGTATTTGATCAACTGTTGGTTCATCCACTAACCGACTCTGGTATCGCTGGCTTTGTCTCCGATTGGGAAGGTGTTTATGGGAAAGATGCCACGGTGCTAGATGTACTATAGTGTGATCTAGTCCTTAGTTTTTGATCACTAGATAATAAAACACAAAAATTAAAACCAATCGCATGCCCAATGATATTACAATCGTTGGGCATTTCCATATAACTAGAAAAAGACCACATAATGAAGATCGTTGGAGTTACTGCGTGCATCAGTGGCGTAGCACACACCTACATGGCTGCCGAAGCACTAGAAAAAGCCTGTAAAAAAGCGGGATATAAAATCTCAGTTGAAACCCAAGGAGCACTGGGGAGCGAGAATCAACTTGATGAATCAGATATCGCAGGAGCCGATGTTGCGGTCATTATTGCGGATATCAACATTGAAGGCGCCGAGCGATTCAATCAGACGCGAATTGTGCGCTGCTCGATTGCGCACTTTTTGAAAAATAGCGTCGAAGTACTTCAAGCTATTGAAAAAATACGCAACGCGCCACCAAATGCAGAGCTTATTCTTTAATCAGATGACATTACACTTGAACTTAGATACTGCGCGCGATACTCCGATGGTGAGCGTGCAGTCTGGTTTCTAAAAACGCGACAAAAATAGTTACTATCCTTAAATCCGCAGCGATGCGCGACCTCCTTCACTTTCATATCGTATTCAATCAACAAGTATTTTGCTCGCTCTAAACGCACATGATTTAAGAACTCGTTGAACTTAAGTTGCCCCTCTTTCTGAAACAACTGAGACAAGTAATTCGGTGACACATAAAAATGCTGAGCAACGGATTCTCGCGTTAACGGCTCATGATAGTGCTGCTCAAGGTGCTCCCTCACCGCTTCAAATAGCGCATGACTTTTAGATGGCGTCTCAACAGGGCGTTCAATCAAATCGAGAATATGACTAAACAGCGAACCCACCAATAAGCGCTTAGTGCCTTGGCTTTCAGGCTGTTTGATCAACTCTTCGATGGCATTAAGAATAAACGTACCAATTCGCGGGCCGCGGCGAAGGACACTCTCCTTAATTGCAGAGTCAAACTGCTCGCCATCCCAACTGAGTAAACTCATACCAAAGCTTTGCTTACCCGCCATCACAGTAAGGGTAACGACAGGCTTGTTCCACACTGGCTTATTCCAACTTTCTGCAGGTAAATACAAGACACTACCCTGCTTTAGCGTGTATTGCGTATCCACGCCCATGCTATTGCCCACTTCCATATCCAACTCACCCACCAGTACCATTTCTACACGAGGAAAGTGAACCTGATAAGCCAAAGGCGGAGGTATGGGTAGATTTCCAGCAAAGTAGACATCACTGATCGCTTCAGTCTGGTTTGCATAATATTCAAGTGCTTCTAATAAATATGTTTTGTCTAGCATTGTTGATTATCTGTATGAGTTTTCACTACATCCAAATTTAGGATGGTTATTTCTTAGAGTAATGAAGTCATTTGCTTACAACAAGATATGCGAGCAATAACTATAAGGATATGTGCTAAATCACACTTTATTCAACAGTCAACAAATATCCAGCATTTCGAACGATTCCCCTACTTATAAATCGCACAATGTCCATTATTTTGGTTGGTGAAGTCAGCACTAAAATAATATTAAAAGGTACCCTCCATGACACAAATCGCTCAAACGCATTTAAATGCGCTCGGTGCAGATCTTGAATTATCTCCACAGATGATTCATGAGCTAGACACCCTAGGTTTCACCATTATCCACAATGTGGTCGATAAGGACTGGCTTGAAGAGATGCGGCGGACAATCGACATGCTTGTTGAACGTGAAGGCGACAATCTAGCCATCGAGCATCACCAAGAAGAAGGCGTCACTAGAGTCGCAAACCTTATCAATAAGGGAACAGTATGGGAAAAAGTATGGGCGCACCCTCTTGCACTGGCCGCTTGTAAACACATCTTTGGTGGTGCATTCAAAATATCGAGTCTCAACGCCCGAGAGGCACACCCAGACTGTGGCCACCAGCCCCTTCATGCAGACTGGAAAAAACCACGTCCAGACTTCCCTAAAGTTCACCTAGTGAACTCCATCTGGGCAATTGATGACCTAACCCGTGATAACGGTGCTCCGCGAATCATCCCAAGTACTCATCTGCGTCCAGAACTACCAGAAGAGGTTTTACATGACGTAGAAAGCGTACACCCTGACGAAGTCTATTTGGAATGCCCAGCTGGCAGCGTGATGATTTTCAACGCTCACACTTGGCATGGTGGTACCATCAACTATTCGGGAACGCGTCGTCGTGTACTTCATGGTTTGTACATTGACCGCGATGATACCGCACAACAAAACCAGCAAAAGTGGTTAACTGAACACACTGCAAGCCGCTTAACTCCAGCTCAAAAATGGTTGTTAGATGTAGAGTAAAAAAGCCAAACGTTAGCCGTTCAACTTGAATGGCTAACGTTTAAATAGAGAGACTTAGCATATCAATATATAAATTGAGCAACGTCATTCATAGCAATAAATGGGGGAACGCTACTTCTTTGCAAGAATTGTTCGATATTGACAACCCAGACATTCACCCCAGGCAGAATCGTGGATGGGCGCACACCCAAACGTATTTTTGCGTAAAGCCGAAACTCATGAACTGCTATCCGATGTAATAAATGAAGATAAAGTTCTATCATTGAGAAACGCAACTCTCAAACTAGGTAAAACGTTAATCTAAAGAGGATTGCACTATGAATAATTTATTTTTTAAGCTTGAGAATACTATTCAAAACTATTCTTGGGGCAGTCGTGATGCGATTAAAGAACTTTTTGGTATAGAAAATCCTGACAACTTACCCCAAGCTGAAATTTGGATGGGCGCACACCCAAACGGATGTTCGCGTAAAGCCGAAACCCATGAATTGCTATCCGATGTAATAAACCAAAACAAAGTTCAATCGTTGGGAAACTATACAAAGGAAAGATTTGGCGAACTGCCTTTCTTGTTTAAAGTGTTGGCCGCAGAAATGCCACTCTCGGTCCAAGTTCACCCAAGCAAACGCAAAGCTGAAATGGGTTTTGCACGTGAAAATGAACAAGGTATTCCACTTAACGCGGCAAACCGTAATTACAAAGATCCAAACCATAAACCAGAGCTAGTTTATGCGCTGACCTTTTACAAAGCGATGAATGGTTTCAGACCAATAGAACAAATTTTAACTTTGTTTGAGAACGCTAATATTACAACGCTTAGAGCAGAAATCAGTACATTAAGAGCGTCTCCAAACAGTGACGGTCTCAAAGGCTTTTTTTCTGCAATTATGTCTCTGGAAGGTGAACGCAAGCAACAAGCGCTGGAAGAGCTTTACACGAGCATTGAGCACCCAGCAAAAACAGCCATGGCTCGTGAGGCTTATGGTTGTATTAAAGATTTTCGTCAGTACTATGCCGATGATATCGGTTTGTTTTCACCATTGATGCTAAACACCATTGAGCTTGAACCTGGTGAAGCTATGTTTTTGCATGCGGAAACACCACACGCCTATGTTCAAGGCACTGGCTTAGAGATTATGGCGAACTCAGATAACGTGCTACGCGCAGGCTTAACCACAAAGTACATAGATGTGCCAGAGCTGATTGAAAATACAACTTTTATACCCATTGAACCAGCACATATAAAACTTGAACCCATCCATAAAAACGGAAAACTAAGTTACCCAATTCCTGTTGATGATTTTGGATTTGAAGTTGTGCCTATCGCAAATCAAAACATCATACAATTCGTTCGCAGTCCAGAGATTCTATTTTGTATTGAAGGAAACGTGACCATTTTCAACCAGCAGGATCAAATAAATCTAAAAGCAGGAGAATCCGTCTTTGTCAGCAGTCATTCCGTTAAGTATTTGTGCGAAGGAAACGGCACATTAGCTCGTGCATTTAACTAATACAAAGTACAATTGAACTGCAAAAACTAGGATGATCCGCACCATCAGTTTTGGACACCGAGTTAAGTGAGTACAATCACTAACGAGGTGAACCATGACCAATAAGAAGAAACGTATTATCCATTCTCCTGAATTTAAAGCCAAAGCCCTGAAGCTAGCAGAGAAAGTGGGAGTAGCTGCCGCAGCAAGACAGCTTTCTTTACATGAATCCCAAATCTACGGGTGGCGGAAGAACTCGAAGAAAGACACCAATACTAGTCAGCGAGAGCAAGAGCTAGCCGCAGAGGTTGCCAAGCTCAAAATGCAGTTGGCCAAGCAAGCAGAAGAGCTAGAAATTGTAAAAAAATGTATGGTCTGCTCCGTTTTTGCAAGTAAAAGCTCGCAGTCAGAATACGTTTGCGTCAATGTATTCGGCCTGTTTGTGAACCATTTAGTGTTCTGGCCTTGATGGGATCCGCACGTTGTTGTCCTAATAAAGCGCTCAGTCATAAAAGACTGCTTTTTTAGCCAGGCTTCAACATCGTGGGTTTAACGCTTCTGTCATCAGCTTGTTTCTCGCAAAATCTATAGAAAATATAATTCGTTATATGCTATTTTGCAGCCGAAGTAGGATAATGTTGATACTCCTGACCCGAGGTTAATATCTTCCAACAAATCCTCATTATCTTGTTAGCCAAGGCAATTAAAATAACATGGTGATGATGTGTCGCCTCTAACTTGGCTATCCACTGCCCGAGTGCAGATTTGTCTCGCTTCATATGTATCTTTAATGCTTTAGCCCCTTGTATCAACTGACGACGTAGATAAACGTTACCTCTTTACTTATACCTTTGTTTCAGAAACATCAAACTGGATACCATTCATTGAACGAGCTAGGACAAAAAACACTTCAAAAGTTATCATTGCAGCGAATGCTGCGTTGGAGATTACGCAAGTCATGATATGAGTGCGACTCATGCAGAACATCAACATCCACAAAGATATACTCGTAAAAAATAGTATGCCGCTGTACTGAGCAAGCAGAAATTGGACAATCATAGCTAAACAACTCCCCACCAGCGTGCCAATAGTACGTCCCCAGCCGATTGCACTTTACCCCATTCCAGCACAAAGGGAACAGAAAGACTAAATAATTTAGACTTTTAACATTTACTTGTACCGTCCTAAATAAGGTTTAAAATTTATTCTTTCTAAAAAGAATTGAGAAGTGATGCATCTTTATACAAGTCAACGTTATCCAACCATTTTTTGGATATTTCACCAAATTGCAAAAAGTGTGGCAAAGACTCATGTTCATTCAATGCTTCAATAGATTCCCATTCCTCAATTATAAAAAATGTCACCTCATCTGCTTTAAACGCTTCGTATCTTATTGCTCCTAGTTCTTTATTACTCTCAGTAACCAGTTTTTTTAGGGCATCAGAAAACTCACTCACGCTTTCCTGTTTTACAACCAATTTAACTAATACATGAATCATTACATCACCAATTGAAAAAAAAGCCGGATAATCATATCCGGCAAAAAGACACAACATTAAAACAAATGGACAGTGGTTCTCATTTTTATGACTTGAGATGTCATTTACTGTTTGAGTGGTCGCCTAATAGATGAATTGAATTTGACGCCACCGGCACTCCGGATTCAATAGCCTCCACTCGGACAAAACGACTAGAACGAAATGTTTTGGGAATGAACACTTCACCATTTTGATCAGTAACAAAAGTTTTGATATGGATATTGGTATTAGCTACTTGAATTTCGAGTCCCGAAACTGGCTTTCTATTTTCTTTAGCTTGAACAAAAATGCCATTTATTGATTCAGTAAGATCTAGATCAATTTGTGCAAAAGCATTTACCGAGGTAAACAGCAACGCTGATAACGCAATATGTTTCAACATATATATACCTTAAGAATCGTCACATAAATGAAACTAAACCGTTTAGCTTTATTTATACTATAATTGAGTTCTATCTTTGCCAATAACCTAAAAACCAACAATTTTACAATTAAACGAAACTGTTTTGTTTAGTCAATCTTACTCAGTCTTGATAAGACGGTCAAGACTTCGAAACACTTTAGTTTCGATTATCATATTCTATATTCTTATAAGGAATGATTACTCTGCGCATGAAGTACCAAAGAGGTGAAAAATAACAAACCAGACTCATACGCTTTAAAGTAAGCTTTACATGACTCAATGCTTTCTCAAAGCGAGAAAATTATCGAGAACATACAAAGACTAAAGCAATAAAGAAACTAGCTTTTTCTGATTTTTTACCATTTATCTACTAAAGAGTTTGTAGTGAACAACCTATCTATCGACAACATTTCACGACAAAAAAGAGTTACAAGAAAGCCTCTTTCTTCGATTGCAATAACGGCCCTACAACTCCTCTAGCACAATTTTACTAAAATGGGGACTAGCTATCTTTCGATACGACGTAGTTTCGTTTATGATAGGTTCGATCGATATGATTGGAGGTGTCAAATGAAGAGAAAAGAAATTAACAGGCAAAAGGCTATTGATTCTACGTTGGCTTTATGTCTTAAACATAGCTTTCATGGAACAAGTATTGATGCAATTACCGCCGCTACAGGCATGTCAAAAGCGACGATTTACCGCCATTTTCAATCTAAAGAGCAGCTAATTGAAGAAGCATTGGATTTTTATAGAAAAGAATCATTACAAGCTCTATCCGCGATGTACAACAGTTCCGATTTAACTCTCGATGAGAAACTGTCCTCCCCTTTTGCTATGTTAAAGAATGCATATAATAAAGAGACATTCATGGGATGCTGCATACAAAAAGCATCAAACGAATATAGTAACGACGATGAACCATCTATCTCAAAGGTTTGTACTTCTTTCAAAAAGGAACGTATACATTTAGTCGAAACACTTCTAGAGCAAAATAATATCGCTCATGCGAAAGAGAAAGCGTTGAAAGGTGACATAATTCTGAGCGGATTGCTTTCTAACCTACAAATTAATTTTGACGCAGAACTGATTGACATGGCACATTCTATGTACATTAATATCATGAAAATTTGATGGCATTTCCTACACCAACACTGAATCAGATTAATTTAAAAACCAGTGTTGATTTTATTCTTGATGATATACTTCAAAACTTATCTCGATAATATGACCTCGACATTATTGTCACTCGCTGACCATGAGTCTTCGCACTTTTGTCTAACAACTTAAATCTGTATATAGATGTTCATTGGAATAGTTGGTTAAGTGTAGTCTAGTCCTTATAAAGGATTAGGCTGAATCTTCTCACAATTCAATATCTTCTGTAGCCTAAGGCTTTGTTTCCAAATTCAACTTAGGAGTAAAGCCCAATCCAAGCAACTATATTTAAAACAGAACACTGAGTTTCAGACAAACATCTGCTGTTCTTAAGGCTATTCACGCATATTTGAATCAATCTGCTTGTTCATCTCTTCCATAACCTTTTCAACTAACTCATTCACTCGCTTGAGAGTTTCATCAAACTCTTTCTCACTTTCTTCCTCCAACTCTGAACGTTTTTTAGGCTCTGAGGGACGACTAGAGAAGTCTTTTTTCATTAGAATACCCCATTATATAACTAAGACACATATGCATACAAATGCATTTTCATGCATATGTGTATGGAATAACATCATTCAAAAGCTTAAATGTAATGGACATACCTTTCTTCTACTATCGTTATGCCAAACCATTGGTGCCGGCAGTGAGTACAGGAGTAACAAATACTGCTCTGCGCCAGTCAGACATGACTCCTCATTAGGCGACATTTTGATTTTAGATTACTGACTTTAAAGCCTAAGAGCGCTGTTCAAGCAACGGTGTGTGTAGGCTACTACGACACTAATGCTCTGCAAGGATAACAAGTCCAATCCGTACAGGCGATTGCCATTAAAAATGGTTCATTGTGGTTCCCTACCATTAAAATTGATTTGAAATCGCTAGCATGGTTCATTAAGGTACGTTTCACTCATAGTAATCAGTATCGTTGCTCAATCCGGTCACGGCTTTTAAATTGGTTAAAAATATTAATTGAATTCAAATGCCTAGTCATTGAGCAGATGCAATTTTGCGCACGCGTCAATAGGGTCATTACGACTCTTAGCAGGCAGGCGTCAGATATCTTGTCATACATGTTTGTATCTGGGGTTCGTTAAGGTACTCTTAAAACTTCACCAGCACCAAACGTCTCTAGTCATCCGTTACTTGCCCATGAGTCACCGATGCCAACGTCAACTAGGTAAATAAACTATGACATACAACGCTCATTCTTTTACTAGTGGTGATTGACTCATGCCAACGCCTCATTGGTTAACCATACGTCTGGCTCTAAAGGTCGATACAAGAAGTATCCTTGAAAATATGGTACCATGAGAGCAGTTGTGATAGCTAGGTCACTAAACAATCGTGGTCTACCACGCCTATCCTGCTTAGGTTGTTTCCACTCAGCTATCGCCTCTTCGTCAATCCAAAACGTGAGTGAACCTCGGTTGATTAGTGAGTTATTGTTCTTGCGCCAGTTAGTGGTTTTGTAGCGAGGCTTCGACATGAAACTAAAGTAAGTGAATGAATGTCCCTGATCTGATCGTAAGATTCTGATTTAGTTCATTCGATTTCTGCAACAAAGCCTAGTTAGGACACAAGGTTTGGGTGGTAAGTGGGTGTATAACAAAGTATCAACCTTCCAACGAGAAGAAATCACACTCTGTAACCTCAGCGTCCAAGACTATTATTGCCGATTACTTAAAAGACAAAATGCCTGACCAATACTTAATTCATATGAATGAAGTATGCGCCTAAGTTGTGCAGCCTAAATCAAATATCAGCAAAGCGATAGCTGAGATTAGGAACAGCTATTCGTTCATCGATCAAACGTTGATCATGTTTGTAGTCGGAGGTTCTCTCTATTATCCAAGGCCTGTTGTAATACTTTTTCATAGTACAAACTAACTGATAAAAACTCCATTGGTCATGTACGTTGCTGTCTAAATGATATAAACCTGGGATATTTCTCTCAATCAATTGTAAACATGCAATAGCCGTATCCTCCATGTGCGATGTTGCAGGGAGCCAATGCGTACTTGCTTGGATTTTGCCTTCCGAAGCAAAAAGTCTATCTAGGTGTGAAAGCATATTGTTGTTAGCTTTGTCATCATGAAACTGCCACCCCAAACGAGCAATCATGGCATCAGGGTTTTTGTCCCATATAGCATCTTCACAACGAACTTTGTACAACCCATATTGATCTTTTGTGTCTCTTTCATTGGTTATCTTGTATGGGCCGTTGTTTGATGAGTCGAAAACCATTGCGGTACTAGTAAACAAGTAAGGTATGTTTCTTTTCGCACACTTATCAGCCAACCATGCAGCCCATTCTTCGCGACCCAGCGCCATATGGCAAATCGCATCTACTTCAAGAGGATTCAGAAATTGCTCACATAGTTCTTTATTGTTGGGGGGATTATCGTAATGATTCCATTCGATAACCTCCCATCCGCGAGCAGTAAACTGTCGAGCAACAATAGGGCCTAAGGAGCCAGTCAATCCTGTCATTAAAATTCTTTTCATGGTTCTAATATCTCTCTGTAATTGAGTTAATACTATATTAATTTGAACTTAACGATGATTCCAAAAGTAAAGACAGGTAAGGAGACTCGTATAACATATTGTAGGGGTAAAGACCTCTTAACATTTCAATAAGTTAGGTATCTATGCAATTAGCGATAAGGTTTCGTATTGCTTTGCAAGGTGAGGAAAAATCATTTTCCTTCTCATTTGTTGTGTGGTTATTAGTTAGAGTTTAAGCCTCGTGAGCCAACCAATTACATGCTTCGAGTGTCATATCTGAAAATCTAGATGTGAATGATGATTTTGAAGGGCTGCATGCATAAACACCAAAACGTACCGAGTTTTGAGTTGGTAATGGCGGGTTACACTTTCCCACAATGTCAAAAAGCTCAAGCAAGAGAGGCTCATCCATTTTGCCAGTGCTTTCTAATACCAATCGTAGTAAATAACTGGTCATTTTAGCTTGTTAAAATACTCAATAACATCGTTATCATTTTTGATTGTAGAATAACTACTTATCGAAAAATTCTGCCTTGTTCTCAAGCATTTTTCCTACGCTATTTCTGCTCACTTACTTACTGTGATTGGTATAAGCAAATTGTTAGAGGGTACTAGCCTAGAGTTCGATAATGTCGAATTTTGCCCTATTACCTTTACAATTTTGAGCCAATATCGCTTCCCTGTTATAGACTTCCTACACCAAAAGAAACCTATTGAGGATATAAATGTCTACTGTATTGATTACGGGGGCAAACCGTGGTCTTGGCCTTGAGTTTGTTCAACAATACCTTGCAAAAGACTGGAATGTATTAGCCGCTTGTCGTGCCCCAGAGCACGCTAGTGATTTAGTTAAATTATCTGAAACCCATAACCTTGAACTGCTAAAACTGGACGTTACCGTTGAACAGGATATCAACAAACTTGGTGAACAGCTAAAAGGTCGTGCCATTGATCACTTGGTCCTTAATGCTGGAGTTTTAGGTGAAGATTGTGCAACGCTAGGTGAGATGACTCAGTCAAAGTGGCTTGAGGTATTGAACATAAACACTGTTGCACCTGCACTTCTTATCCAAACGCTCAGAGAGCATGTTGCTGCGAGCAAGCTTAAAACCATTGTTGGCATCTCAAGCCGAGTAGCCAGTATTGGTGACAACAGCTCTGGCAATATGTATAGCTACCGTACATCAAAGGCGGCGCTTAACCAGATCCTAGTATCTACGGCACGAAACCTAGCACAGCAGGGGGTTAAAACCTTGGCCGTTCACCCTGGTTGGGTTCAAACCGATATGGGTGGTAAAGATGCAACCTTTACTGCGCAAGAGAGTGTAGCAGGCATCATCAATGTGACAGAATCTCTACCACTAGAAGAGTCTGGTAGCTTCCGAGTATTTGATGGTTCAAGTATCGAGTGGTAATAAAAAACATTTTAATATGAGTGATTCATAGACATCCTTTCAACCATACTGGATGTCTAGTCTATGGGCAGAGAAATTCAGCAAAGACTAAAGTGGATAAAGAGTCCGGTGATGCAGGCTTCGTATGCCGTCGTTGTGATATTTCTAAGCCAGCATTGCGGAAGTGGGCAAATCGATACAAGCAGGACGGAATCGCTGGTCTCGAAAGCCAGAGTAGACGGCCTCATTCTTCTCCTGATACTAAAATTACGGATGAATTGAGATCATTGATCCTTGAGATGCGTGTGAAACGTAATCTAGGGGCGCGGCGCTTGCAAACAAAACTAATTTGGCTTCACCAAATACACTTAAGGACAGCAACAACCCACAAGGTTTTATTTCTGTCAACGGCTTTTTCGCTCGTAATGGCTTCAAGTTTACAATGACGGATTTTGATGATTTGACATTTGAACGAGAAGGCGTTCAGGTTAACGTACATTTCGATATAGACTCTAATGCAGAATCAGCGTCTATCTGGTCAAAGAACTCTAACTTCTCACAACATTCTTCACTATAGTCACCTTTAATATTCAACCAGAAGAACACTCAGAATTAGACTTCACGCGAAGTGCGTGGCGGCCTTTATACGATGTCTTGCTCTTCTGCTTCCTATGACAACTACAGAGCTTGGTTACTTCAGTACCTAACACTTATTCGCGCTGGCTGGTATTGGTGTTTTTCATCACAGGTGCAACACACATAGAGCTGGGATTGACTTAAAGATAACAGTATTAATGCAGCGACTTTCACTCTAACGTCAGTCTTCCTTTAGAGTTCAAAGAGGTGCTTAATTCTATATTTATTGACTTTGAACTACGTTTAGTAGTCATCAACATTGAACGTGCACAACAAATAGTGGAATATGTCAATCAAGGGGTTAATTGAGATAGGAAGTCTAGATATGTTAGGACATATGAAAATCAATATTTTTATATTCCAGATATAACAATATTGATAGTTCTCAGGGACCCCACTCAGTAACTTGAGACGAAGATGTCAGCGTATCAATACTGACACCATGGTTATAAAGTGGTTTGTATATTTAAATAACAAAGTAATCCAATGTTTGACCAGCATCAAGTGCTTTTTGGATAACAGATGGCGTACGACCTTGACCAGTCCATGTCTTTTCTACACCATTGTCATCAACGTATTTATACTTAGCAGATCGAGCCTGACGCTTTCCCTTACTCTTGGACTTTTTCAATGAAAGTGCCGAGACAAGTTCATTAACATCAATTCCCTGCTCTTTGATCTGTTTTGCTATCGCGGCAAGCTTTGCTTCTTTCTCAACTTGTTCTGCCCGCAAAGTTTCCTCTTCTTCACGTCGCTCTTCAACAACTGTCGTTAACTTGCTGCAAGCTTCTTCAAGCTGATTTAACGTAAGGTCCCGAGAAAATGCTCTTAGACTACGAATATTAAACAATATGTTTTCCAATTCTTTCATACTAGCTCCAATTAGTCCTTATATAAAGTAAGGTATATGGGTGATATTAATCTGAAGGTCATTTTCAGATTAATACTTAACAATTAAATTACCTCAAATTTATATTTTATAAATAATTTTTTGACTTGTAAATTAATATAATATGAATAGCCACCGACTTGATAGACACCTTTTAGTTAGATTTTGGACCGAGGTCCTTGTGCAGTTTATGTTTGTAGTTTAACTGCTCTATACTTCATGCAACGTCAATACCACTCAATAAGAACCTTGCCTACCCAACCCATATACTCGCAGATACTCATGCTTTAGTAGCAAAAAGTGCTTAATTTAAATTGTTGACAAATCATCCATAGTTAATGGTTAATAATGTGATGTACAGCACATTATTATAATGGCATTATCACCTTTGTCGAGAGATATTAACATGGATTCGTTGGACATCTTGACTTTGTAATACACATTAAAAGGTGACTATATGAAAAAACTAATGACGCTCTCATCACTGTTATTATTCAGTTTATCTGCTACTGCTGGTATTCATGTCGAACACTCAACAAACAAAGTTGTTCTCAATGATTTTACGACAAAAGATGCCGCTTATGGCTCTGCGTTTGATCTTGTCGATGAATACCAAACTCTATCAAAACATGAACTTAGAAGTCGTCTAAGCATCATTGGAAGCGGTTTTCCCCGTGATATTGCTATCGATGATAGTAAGGTTAGAGTTGAAGAGTACGCACTTAACCGTGATGAAGTGAAATATCGTGCAATAATAAACTTCGATTATCACTACAGAACAAGTGACGGCGGCAAAAACTAGAAACACCAGCACCTTTACTTTCTTATAGTCCTTCCTATTTTAAGAAAGTAAAGGTGTCTAATAATATTCAAACGACTGCTTTTTACAACTCACTCTCTCCTCATATAAGCAGTATAAAGTCCTACCTCTATCGTTTAAATAAAAAATCATCCTTCTAACCTTCATTCAGATACATTTAGACCTAGTTGTTTGGCATTTTTCATAAGCTAGGATCGCCATATGGATTCTCAAATCACTTTAACAAAGACGACACTTGAAGATGAGATCACTTCTCTATGAAGGACGACTATACCAAACCTCGACAATTGTTTTTTATTTTCCTTAACGCTTAAATTAAAAATAAAAAAGGCAACAAGATAAGTCTTGTTGCCAAAGGAAAATAGATAATTCAAAAAATATGAAAATGAAAACTAGCAGTGGACTAGCTAACAAAAAAATTATACCCAAAATATTTTAACAAGTAACGATCAACATAATCCATTATATATGGACAAAACAGCACTTATAAAAATCACACTAAATAATAAAAAAGCCTGAAAATGATTTCAGGCTTTTTACTAAATTTTTAGAATGAATATCTCGCAGCTATTGCAAGAATATCGTCTTCATTGTCTACATCTGTAATTCTGTATTCTGCCAACGCTTTAAAATTAGAAGTCAAATCATACTCTGCACCTAGTGAGTAGTAATCGACAACATCTTCATCATCACGCTCTAGGTTGTTGTAACCAACTAATGTCAAAAATTTATCTGTTACTTTATAAGTGGCAACTGCTTCAATACCTGTGTAATCAATATTACTTTCAGAACCATCTTTAGCCCAGTTTTCACCATCACTGTATAAAACAGAGGCATAAAACTTGTCGTATTCAAATGCAATAGCACCCGTTAGCAGCTCTGCATCTTCTGCACCTGATTGCCCTTCACCTTCGTTGTAACCAAGCGCAACTTTGAAGCCATATGGCAATTTGTAGTCAGCCGCAACACCATAAGAGGCTGCATCTGTTGACACTTCATCGTTTTCAGCTTGATAGCTGACATGAATATTCAAACCTTCGTAGTTTGTCGTTAGCTTAAATACTGAATCAGAACGACCGGTACCGTATAGATCCGCACTAACGCCTGCAGCTTCATTACCAAACTCAGGGAAAATATCCGTATAGTCAGATACTAAAGTTACCGCACCGTATTGACGTCCATAACTTACTGTTCCGTAATCTGCACCAACTCCAACGTAACCTTTTCGGATATCAAATTCATCATCTTCAACCCCATCAGCATCTCTACGATTAGACTTAAATTCTAATTCATATAATCCGAAGGCATAAAGATCTTCATTTATTTTTGATTCACCTGCAAGTCCTACTCGAATGTAGCTGTTATCTCCATCGGCGTTTTTATCATCGGAAAAATAATACATTCCTTGCGCTCGGCCGTGAATGTTTAATACTGATTCTTGGTCTTCATAAACTACAGCTGAATTTGCAGCACTTGCAGAAAAAAGTGCTGCGATTGCGATCGACATTCTTGTCATTTTCATTTTATTACCACTACTTGTGTTGTTAAATGCGAGTGGAATTATGAACAGTGACAATTATTTTTAAAGTGCAAATTCAACCATATTCTATGGATAAATATAAGCAAATTATGAATCAAAAAAACATGCACCAATGCTCATATTAGTCGAGATAATTCATCCAAATAGGTGGAGTTCCTATTATTTTTTGAACAGTATCAATGAATGATTTTGCTAATGGCTGTTGATTTCGGTGGGTATACATTGCATATATTTCACCTTTTGCGGGAAGATTGTAATCAGGAAGTAATTGCACAAGATCTTGTTTACTCAAACTCTCTTGAAGAAAGAACTGCCCTATCAAAGCATATCCTAAATCAGATTTTACGGCATCGAGCATTAACTCTGATTCATTAACAAAGTACTGCCCATTGATATTATACGTTCTAACGTCTTTTGATGACTGACTTGGTGCTATACGTAGCTTATCCGCCTTAAAGTTAGTATTGGAGTATATTACTGCTGGCATTTTTATAAGCTCTTCTGGAGAGTTAGGTGTTCCATATTTCTCAATAAAGCGCTTAGATGCAACCAGTGCCATATTATTACTTGCCAACTTACGTACTATCATGTTGGACTCTCGGATTGGTCCGATACGGAACACAACATCAAAACCTTCGTGGATAACATCGACTCGATTATCATCGAGCAGCAGCTCTACGGTAATGTTTGGGTACTGTTTAATAAATTCTTTAACTGCCTGATTTAAATATGCTCTGCCAAAAAAAGTGGAGCTTGATATTTTCAGGTGACCTTTCAGTTCATCCTGAAAAGTGGCAGCAATACTGCGAGTTTCAGTTAGAACCTCTCTTACTTTCTTAGCTTGCGCCACCATCTCAACACCGGCATTGGTCAGAGATAGCGAACGCGTGGAACGGTTTAATAGCCGTAAGCCCAATTCATCCTCTAGCTTTTTGATCTGTTTTGACAAAGCTGAACGATCTATATGATTTCTGTCAGCAGCCTTAGCAAAAGTTCCGTACTCAGAGACATCTAGTAGTAATTCCAGTTGGCTTGCGAGATCCACTGCACAATTCCTTATTTAGTTTTTATTCTTTATGTGATGGAAGATGGATTTTACAAAATTAATTTCAAATTTTTATGGTTCATATTGCATTAGTGAATTGCAAATAATGCACGAATCAAAAACACTTGAAATTTCGCCACTCTCTTTAACTTCTGTTTAGTTATTTCTATCTATTATGGCTTATTACATTTAACAATACGCCACGGTTTTAAAACCCTAAACTGACCTTTTTCAAACCAAAAAGTGAGCATTTTGACCAATATTTAATCGTGCATTTTTATCACTACTCTATGTTCGCTGAGGGCCTATTTACCCATAGGCACAATGAATATAATGCCGTTCCTTTTAGTATGAACAGAATCATTTAGGGCGCGACAAATGTTAAAGAAAGTTTTCGGCATTGGCCTTTTATCCGTTTTAGCTGCTTGTGCAGACGAAGAGATAACCAAACAACCTGATACTCCCTTACCAACGATAGATGTATCCAAAGTCATCTATGAGCCCGTTCAGTCGTGGTTCACCTTTACAACGAGACTTCAAGCACCAGAGAAGGTTTCTTTAATGCCACGCATTTCCGGAGTTATTGAAACGGTCGAGTTCAAAGACGGACAGAGTGTCAACAAAGGCGACTTACTCGTCACTCTCGATGATCGAACCTTCAAAGCTCAGGTCTCGCGACTTGAAGCACAAGTTAAAAGTGCTCAAGCTGCGCTAGAACAAGCAGCAAGCGAACAAAAGAGAGCAGCTCAACTTGTTAAGCGAAAAGCCATCTCAGCTGAACAAGCAGAGGCCCGTGATACAGCAGTAAAACAACGCTCAGCAGAACTAATGGCTTTGCGTGCTCAGTTAGAATCCGCAAAGTTAGATCTTGAGTTTACGCAGATCTATGCCCCTATTAGCGGCACTATTTCTAGAGCATTCATTACCAAAGGAAACAATGTAAACGCAAATCAAAGCGTTATATCAAACATTGTCTCTAACGAGCAGGTATATGCATACTTTGATGTCGATGAACGAACTTGGAACCGTTATTTCTCGACAATCAATGCCGACTCTAACTTACCTACCCGTCTTGAACTATCTGGACAAAATGGACAGGAGTTTTTTGGACGCGTTGACTTTGTTGATAACTCCATCAACGAAAACACTGGTACTTTGCAGGTTCGAGCTGTATTCGATGCAACAAAATCAAACTTAAAAGTGGGATCGTTTGGCCGAGTCCAAATATCTACAACCAAACCAGTTGAACGAGTCCTTGTTCCAGAACGTTCTATTGGCACAGATCTAGAGAACCGTTTTGTATTAACAGTCAATGAAGAAAATACGTTGCAGTACAGTATCGTAACCTTAGGCGAACGTTACGGAACATTTCGTGCCATTGAGAATGGCTTGGACGCCGACTCAATTATTGCGGTAAATGGCCCAGCAAAAGTGGGCCCCAATAGCAAAATCACACCAAAAAATGTAACGCTAGATATTAGCAACACTTCGTTGATTATGGCTTCAAACTCAACCTCGTCGCCAATTAAACGTTTAGCTCAAGACTAAAAAGGCAACCGAATGAAATTTGCACACTTTTTTATTCAAAGACCCATATTTGCCTCTATGGTATCGCTATTGATATTAATAGTAGGAGCGATTTCACTTTTACAGTTGCCTGTCAGTGAATATCCAGAGGTTGTCCCTCCTACAGTCGTAGTTACTGCAAACTATCCTGGAGCCAACCCAAAAGTAATCGCAGAAACAGTTGCTACACCTTTGGAGCAAGAAATTAACGGTACAGAAAACATGCTATATATGTTTTCTCAGGCAACCAGTGACGGTAGAATGACGTTGACTGTAACCTTTGCTTTAGGTACGGACTTGGACAAAGCTCAGGTTCAAATTCAAAACCGCGTTACTACAGCTTTGCCTCGATTACCAGAAGCCGTCCAACGGTTAGGGGTTGTTGCCGAAAAAGCTTCTCCTGATCTCACCATGGTTGTACATATATATTCTCCAGATTCTAGCCGTGAAGTCAGTTATTTAGCTAACTACGCTAATTTAAACTTGAAAGATGAGATAGCTCGGCTCGGAGGCGTTGGTGATGTGCGCCTTTTCGGTGGTGATGAGTACTCAATGCGCTTATGGTTAAATCCAGATGAGCTCGCTTCTAGAAACCTAACCGTAATGGATGTTGTCTCTGCCGTCCGCTCTCAAAACCAACAGGTGGCAGCAGGCTCATTAGGCGCGCAACCAGCCGCTAATGAAAACCAATTCCAAGTTTTGTTAAACGTAAAGGGGCGCTTGGAAAATATTGATGAATTTAACAACATTGTAGTAAAAGTTGACGACACTGGGGCTTTGACACGTGTGAAAGACGTTGCACGCGTAGAGCTAGGTCAAAATTCTTATGCACTGCGCGCATTGTTAAATGGTAAACCAGCGGTGGCGATGCCCGTATTCCAACGTCCTGGTGCCAATGCTATTGAGCTATCTAATCAGGTTCGCTCAACCATGGACCGTTTACAAACAGCCTTTCCATCTGGAGTATCATATGAAATAGCCTACGACCCAACCGTCTTTGTCCGTGGCTCGATAGACGCGGTAGTTAATACTCTGCTAGAGGCAATTGTACTTGTTGTTGTCGTAGTAATTTTGTTTTTGCAAACATGGCGCGCATCCATCATCCCTATCATTGCTGTGCCTGTTTCATTAATCGGTACGTTCGCCGTAATGCAAATGCTCGGAGTATCGATTAACACGCTGTCGTTGTTTGGGCTTGTTCTTGCGATAGGCATAGTCGTCGATGACGCCATTGTCGTCGTCGAAAACGTGGAGCGGAACATCCATAATGGTCTCGCACCACTAGAAGCAACGAAACAAGCAATGACCGAAGTTACCGGGCCAATTATTGCAATTGCATTGGTGTTATGTGCTGTGTTTATCCCGACGACCTTTATCACAGGGTTATCCGGTCAGTTTTATAAGCAGTTCGCACTAACAATTACGATCTCGACTATTATTTCAGCAATTAACTCGTTGACTTTATCGCCTGCTTTATCAGCACTGCTATTACAAGATAAGAACGCAAAACCCGATCGTCTGACCAAGCTCCTAGATACTGTTTTTGGTAGGTACGTTTTTGCACCATTCAATAAAATTTTTGAGTATAGCTCGAACCAATATCAAGCTCTGGTCAAGAAGCTGATTCGTTTTAGCCTTGTTGTGGTGGTGGTATACATTGCGTTACTCGGTGGAACGGTTTCTCTATTCAAAGCTGTTCCGGGAGGATTTATTCCTCAACAAGATAAGCAGTACTTAGTTGCGATCGCCCAACTTCCAGATGCAGCAAGTTTAGATAGAACAGAGTCCGTTATTAAAGAAATGGAAAACCTCGCTCTGGCAACACCTGGCGTAGCACAAACCATTTCTTTCCCTGGCTTATCTGTTAATGGTTTTACTAACAGTCCGAATAGTGGCATCGTTTTTGTTACGCTTGAGGACTTCGATAAACGAAATGATCCAACTCTCGGAGCAAATACGATTGTTGCATCTTTGAATAAGAGCTTTTCAATTATTGATGAAGCCTTCGTTGCGATTTTCCCACCGCCACCAATCCAAGGACTTGGCTCTACTGGCGGCTTTAAGCTTCAAATCGAAGACCGCGCGAACAAGGGGTTTGATGAGCTCTTCAAGCAATTGAACTTGGTAATAAGTGAAGCATCAACAAGACCCGAGCTGATGGGATTATATTCCACATTTCGCATACAAGTGCCGCAGATGGACATCCAAATAGATCGTGAACAAGCGATGCTGCAAGGTGTTCCTCTAGAGCAGGTTTTTGATGCGCTTCAAGTTTATTTAGGATCGTTATATGTCAATGACTTCAATATGTTTGGTAGAACATACAAAGTGAATGCACAGGCAGATATGAACTATCGTCTCGAACCTGACCAAATACTTAATTACAAAGTAAGAAATGCTGCCGGGCAAATGGTTCCTCTTGGCGCTGTACTGGAGATCATACCCACGATCGGACCTGACCGAGTGATGCACTATAACGGCTACCCTAGTGCAGAACTAAACGGTAGTCCTGCTTTTGGTTACAGTTCTGACCAAGCCCAAACGGCTATTGAGGAAGTACTGGACCAAAACCTGGCAGAGGGAATGGCTTATGAGTGGACTGATGTAACCTACCAGCAGATTTTGGCTGGTAATACGATGGTGTATATATTCCCACTTGTTGTTTTATTAGTTTTCATGGTGCTAGCTTCACAGTACGAGAGTTTAAAACTGCCATTCGCTATCATTTTGATCGTCCCAATGACCATTTTTTCTGCACTAGCAGGCGTCTGGTTCATTGGTGGTGACAACAATATATTCACGCAAATTGCTTTGATTGTCCTTGTTGCTCTAGCGTGTAAAAACGCCATCTTGATGGTGGAGTTCGCGAAAGAACTTAAAGACAATGGCCAAGATAGCCTATCAGCAATTTTGGAAGCATGTCGCTTACGTCTTCGACCGATATTAATGACATCAATTGCATTTACCGCAGGTGTTATTCCATTAATGATTGGTACAGGAGCCGGAGCGGAAATGCGAAAAGCAATGGGTATTGCCGTATTCTCGGGTATGGTAGGCGTAACGGTATTTGGACTATTACTAACACCTGTTTTTTACATGTTGGTTAGTCGCAACAAAGAACGTCAAACAGTATAAATATCAAGAAAGTATTCATTTAAACTCATACAAAGGGAGCTAATGCTCCCTTTTTCTATTTGTTATTAAGTATGTTAATAATTTCTAGACAATATATAAGTTATACATGAAACTAATAGGATGATTTTTATCTTGGATAAACATTGTGGATTTAGCGAATAAACTACACCTGCTTTTAGAAGTGTCTAAAGCAGGCTCTTTTACAAAAGCAGCAGATGGAATGAATGTCGACCGCTCTGTTTTATCTAAACATATCAAGCAATTAGAAGAACACTTAGGCGTTAGGCTATTAAATAGAACGACTCGCTCTCTTTCATTGACACAAGTCGGCAAGCAAATAGTTGAGAAAGCAGACCAAATATCTCAACTCCTTGATGACACGCAACAAATTGCGGAGAACTTTCAGACTGAACCCTCAGGGAAAGTACGAATTTCAAGCTCAACGCTATTTGGAAAACTATATCTACAACCTTCGATAGAGAAGTTTTTACATAAGTACCCAAAAGCAAGTATTGAACTAATGCTAGATGATCTTCATGTAGACGTGATTAGAAGTAATTTTGATATTGCTTTTCGAATTGGACCTATGAGAGATTCATCAATGGTAGCACGAAAATTAGCAAAAAATACGACTGCAATTATTGCTTCTCGAAATTTAATTGAAAAATATGGTAACCCAAAAACGCCTGATGAGTTAGTTAAGCTACCTTTTATTATTTATTCAAATGGTAATTTTATTGTTGATAAACTTAAATTCTACGACAAAAAAACAGTAGATGGTTTAGATACATACCCAATATCAGGATCATACATGGTAAATGAAGCTGAGCTAATTATTGAAAGCGTTAAATCAGGTCTGGGCGCAGCACTTGTAGGTCAATTTATGCTTCCTAGCAACCTAGAGTCTTCTAACTTAATTCAACTTTTACCAGAATATGAAACTCAAGAATTTGGTGATATTTATGCCATGTACTCACATCGTCAGCAATCACCGGTAGTTAGAGCATTCATTGATATCGTGCAAGAAGAAATTGGCATACCACCAATATGGGAAAAGCACTTTAATAAAAGCTAGAGGATTCCATTTCGTTTAAATTAATAATTAATAAAATATTAAAATAAAAATCAATAACTTAAATCAAACCAGATTCAAGAACCATCGAATTTTAATGTTAGGTGTATTAAGTTCCATTCTAAATGGCACTTAATACACTCAATATAAATTATATTTGATTTATAATACTAACAAATCCATCATCTATACAAGTTACGATGCATATTAAAGAAAAACACACCTCAGTTACTAGTTTGTTAGTATATAAAATATCTTATCTTATTTTTTTGGTTATTTATACATTAGCAACGATTTATTTTAGCGTACAAATGGATAAAACCACATCAGAGAACTCTCTTATAGAAATGACTCAAATAGCATTTGTGCTTTTTTCATCGTTAATGTGTCTGTATAAATCTAAGGCAAATCTTGAACTCAAGCATATATTAGTAATGATGTCCTCATTTTTTATGGTTGTATTTGTCAGAGAAATGGACTACCACTTAGAGCAGCATTTCTCTCACGGTTCATGGAAGTACCCTGCTTGGATTATAATAATATCGGCCTGTTATTTTGGATTTAATAACATAGTTAACATAAAAAAAGAGGTAAAACTTTTCATTTCTCATTCTAGCTTCATGACATTAACGATTGGTTTTTTAATTGTTTTCTTATTCTCACGCTTTGCAGGTTATGGTGATTTTTGGATGGAGTTTATGGGGAGATCATACAATAGAGATGTGAAAAACTTGGTTGAGGAAAGCTTAGAGTTACTAGGTTACGCGATACTTTTAAACGGTGTATTACTTATCAATGTAGAGAATCACTAAGTATAAATAAAAGTTCAGAGCTTGAATTACAAGCTTTGATCTTTTTTTTGTTAAAAAAAAGCAGCAAATTATATTTGCTGCAAATGATGAAAAAACAATATGCGTAAGTTAACTTCCTAGCAATGGATGCGTTAACGAGTTAATAATAACGAACTTTAACAATTTAGTCTCGTTGAAAATAATCCATACAGAATGGAAATTATTGCACTGTTTTTTAATTTAACTATATCTAATCTAGCTAGTACTCTTTGAAGTTTTTACATCCTATCTTTTTCTATTAATAAATAGTTATTCACGAAATATCCCATTTATCACCCAACAATAGCCTTTCGCAATTAATTGATTAATAATCAATAAAATATAACAAATCCCTCTAAAAAATCAGAGGTAATCAAAGCGAAACTATGTCAGATATAATAAATTTAAGCTCACCTATTCTGAGCAGAATACTGTTCGTACTCGTTGCGCATACAATCAATAAGGACTTCTATCGTCGGCGTCACACACTTGTCAGAGTGATAAGCACAGATTGGCTTGATCATCAGTGAAACTTCGGTGAACTCTAGTTCTTGTAAACTACACTCTTGTAACTCTTTATTAACAATGAACTTAGATAAATATGAGATACCAATATTACTCTCAACGCAGTTTTTGCTCGTATTAATACTGCTTGCTCGATCATGTTTTAGATTCTAATATCACGCTTCTGGATGATACTCTCAAACGTCTGTCGAAATAAAAGCTGGTTAACGTGTCTATGACTGATGTCCAAGAACGAAGAGTTTCTATCACTTGAACCTGCGTTGTCATATTTCACATTACTAATATCGGTACTTGCTTCCATCAGTAAAAAGCGTTCTCGCACTAGTACTCCCCCACCTCAATGGTAGATTCCTCAAATATCGTTTGTAGTCGAAGCGCATAGTTATCAAGCTCATAGATACGTTCCTGCTCAGTCTTACGTGCAGGTCCAAACACCTTATACGGTTCTAGTACGGAAAAGCCGGTAAATTCGAACACACCTCGGTGAATAGGGCGCAAAATAGCATCCAAATCGCCGTTCCATCCGCCCTTAGCATACAGTTCTTCTGGACCGCCTGTCGTAATACTCAGCATTGCCTTTTTACCCTTAAAGACGCCATGTTCATAAAAGCGACCGCCACCATAGACTCTTCCCATCACAAATATACGCTCAACCCATCCTTTAAGTGCCGCTGGCATACCAAACCACCAGAGCGGAAATTGGAAAATCACCAAATCACACCACTCCAGTTTCTGTATTTCAGCTTCAATCTCAGGAACAAAACCTTGATGTTCACTTGCGTACATTTCTTCGAGTTGTTGTTTGAAAAACTCACCATCATTGGTGGTGTTAAAGTTGTGTCGGCCTGACACAGGGTCAAAGTTCATCGAATGCAAATCTGAGGTTTTCACATCATGACCCGCAGCTTCTAACGCTTCTACAGAGCGACGAAACATTGCACCATTAAAACTTTTTGGTTCTGGGTGCCAGTAAACAACAAGTACGTTCATTATTTGTTCTCCAATAAATCGATAATATCTTGGTAGTGGTACTCTTTGGCTAATTCGAGTGGCGTTTTACCGTCAAAGCTCACTACATCCGTTCTGGCACCAGCATCAATGAGGGCTTTTGCTGCCTCTTTATGCCCATGCCAAATCGCATCATGAAGGGGGGTATAGCCATTGTTTGGTCCCTGAGCATTCAACGTTTCTTCAAACCCAGGATAATTTACAAGAATTTTTATGACGTCCGCTTGACCGTTATAAGCTGCTTTATGAAGTGGGATCGCTTTCATGTAGTGATCAGGAATAGTTTGATCGCCACCACGAGCCATAAGAAGTCTCAAGCTTTCAACTAAACCATCACGAGCGGCGACCATCACCGCAGTATGCTCGTCGTTCCCTGAAGAAGTAATCGGAGAAGTGGCATTGAGTAAAGACCAATCTTCCAATACCTCAAGCTGAGCCACCTTTTCTTTATCCGTTTTGCCGACTTGAGTGACAATTTGGTAAGCACTAAGCGCTTGTTCAAGCTCAACTCGGCGTTGTTTATATTGGCTAAATAAAGCTTTTAGTTTGGCAGTCTGCTCACAACCAAACATATCGCTATCACTGGCACCAAAATCTAATAAGTCTTCAGCCTTTACACCAAAAGTCGAAACAATCTCTGCATTCACATCAGGCCTTGCGAGCAAGGCATCTACGATGCCAGGTTTGCGATGCCAAACTGCAATTATCAGCGGAGTTACACCATGCTTAGGGGTTTGTATGTTGATGAAAGCACCGGCGTCAAGCAATGCGTTGACCCACTTGTCAGAGGTTTGCTGCGCCGCAATATGTAATGGAGCATTTCCCATTGCAGGGTCTAATTGGTTGACGTCACTGCCCTGCTCAAGAAAGGTTGTAAACAGCTCAAAGTCACCTTCAATAATTGTGTGGTGAAGTTTAGGTAAGCTCATCATAGCCTCATTCTTTTTGCCCGCTTGTATGTCGCTAGTGTTGACCAAAATCTTATTAACTTGTAGTGTTTATTTATTCACCTTGAAGATAAATAAAAGTTAATGAAATCACTCCCCTCGCAGTTACCCATCTTCATTCAAGTAGCTAAAAGCGGCAGCTTCGCAGCGGCAGCAAGAGCATTGGGTATTTCCGCACCTGCTGTCAGCAAGGCCATCACCAAGCTCGAAGAGGGATGGAGAGTAAAACTGTTTTTCCGTTCCTCCCATTCGCTTAGTCTTACCCAGACGGGTAGACAACTGGTAGATAGTTTGGCACCGTCATTGGAGTCAATACAAAATACCATCGAGCAGATTTCAGAAACCTCCAATGCGGCCAGTGGTACGATTAAAGTTAACCTCCCAGCTAGCTCTATTGGACAAGAGCATATTCTGCCCTTGGTTATCGAGTTTATGGCGCTCTATCCGCACATCACCTGCGACTTGCATTTTGATGATCGTAATGTCGATCTTGTCGAGCATGGGTTTGATTTAGGTATTGGTGTCGCAATCAACCAAGATTCTCGCCTTATTGCACGTCCACTGCTTGTTCAAGATATCGGCATCTACGCCTCACCAGACTATCTTGAGCATCAAGGGGAACCACAAACACTTGATGACTTAGTCGATCATCACTGTATACCTGTACGTTCTCTGACTTCGGGACGCTTTCACTACTGGCGTGTAAAAGAAGATAATCAAGCCAAGCTGTATGAACCAAGTGGGCAGCTTATCGTCAACAATTTCGCAGCAGCCAAACAGGCGACATTAGCGGGAGCGGGTATTTGTATGTTGGGGCGTTGGCTATTTAGAGAAGAGCTAGCACAGGGTTCTGTCAAACCGATTTTAAAGCACTATTGGGGCGAGCCAACAACCATATGGTGCTACTATTCATCACGCGAGTATTTGCCAATACGGGTGAGATTGTTGATTGATTATTTGGTTGAAAATATCGAAAGAATGGCTTGAAATGCAGCCTGGTTCTTTGAATGGGTTCGTCGACACTAACGATTTAGACAATTTCATAAAGTGCTTAGAGGAACAGGTTTACTTCAAATGTCTAGAATATCAAGCTAATAAGAAATTAAATAGCTATCATTATTAGATTCATCCTATTTAATAATGGGGAATTCATAATCATGACCTTGTAAAGTAGCCCATTAATTAATAACTTAACTAGCTACAGTATTTATCAGAAACAAAAAGTCGAAGAGCTGCTCTATTAATTCCCGATAAGAAATAGTATAGTCTTCGACATTTTTATTTTAATTATATTTTTATGTAAGCAACATAGAACTAATAGACATAGGGAAAATACTTTTTAGATGTTTTTCGTATCTCAGAATATCTGTACATACGTCAGGATTCTTAATAACATCGTAACATATGAACGTGTTCAATGGAGACATACCTAAAAACTGATGTGCTTTATGTATAGGAAAGTAGATGCCATCTACTCCAACTCCTTCAAAAAACTGCGATGGGTCCTCAAATGCTTCCTTAGGTGCATTCCAAGTAACCGAGAGCATATAGTATTTACCTTCTAGTAATCCACCTGAACCATATGTTTTTAGCGGGTTGCTTCGCGTTCGACCATCATTGTCGTACAAACGGCCATGACCCAGAGTAAAAACTTCATCCATATATTTCTTTACTATCCAAGGCGGCCCCATCCACCAACCCGGCATTTGGTGTACAACTACATCAGCCCAGATCCACTTTTCTATCTCAGCTTCTACATCATAACCGCTGTCTATCTCGGTAGTCTGGACATTACACCCCATCTCTTTTAGTTTATCTTCAGCAAATGATGTTAAGGTATTGTTTAAACGACCATTTGAATGTCCAAAAGACTTTCCACCATTAAGTATTAAGATATTTTTCATTTAAGCAACTCACTAATAATGGCTTACCCTACCTTCTTTGAAGATTTTAAAGGTTTAACCGTCACTAACAGTCATAAATAACCGCACTTTCTAACACAGCTATCCCTTTTTCTTTGCCCAGTCAGAATAATAAGAATCTTATTAAACATCCACTCATTGCTCTTATAATAAAAGAATTAACTTGATTCCCATTAAAGTATTGTCTGATTGATCAGAGAAAGTGTTCAATTCAAGATTAATACTTAAACAACTACCAGGTTCCCTCATTAGACATTGATGCCCAAGGCTCTTTGATTTCTAGAGGTTTACCTTTTTGCAATATCTCTATCGAAATATTATCAGGGGAACGAACAAACGCCATATGACCATCACGAGGGGGACGATTAATGGTTATCCCACATTTCTGTAGGTGTTCACACGTAGCATAAATATCATCAACTTCGTACGCCACATGACCAAAGTTTCTCCCCTCCGTATAATTCTCAGGGTCCCAATTATAAGTTAACTCCAATTGAGCATCTTCATTTTCTGGAACAGTCAAAAATATCAGAGAAAATCTTGCATCAGGATAGTCATTCCTTTTCACAACTTTAAGTCCCAACCCATCGCAGAAAAAATCTAAAGATTTTTCTACGTTTCGAATACGAAACATTGTATGCAAGTACTTCATTTACTATTCCTTAATTTTGCTTCGTGACTTCGATGGTTATAGACTCAATCGTTCGCTCTAAAGTAGTTTGAAGAGCTAAGTAATGTTTAAGCTCTTTGTGAGCACTTAGAGCAACTTCATTTATCCATTTTTCAACAAGGGTAATAGTTGATGGATAATCGCTACTAGTAAAGACATCGTATCTCAAGCAACCGGGTTCTTTGCGAGATTGGACAGCACATTCCTGTAGTGCTTTCAACGCTGTATCAAATTGGTTTGGTGTGCAGTGGATATCAACTAATACTGTTAGTTCTTCACTCATTACTGATCCTTTAAATACTGTTATCGCTCGATGACAACTTTACCCGTCGCCTTTCCAGACTCTAATCGGGTATGTGCCGCTTTTACACCTTCAAGGGTAAAGGGGTGTGTACTGTCAATGAGAGGTTTAACATCGCCCATATCGACTAGATTAGCTAAACGACGTAAAATCTCACCGTGAGTTTCTCGGTCGATATCATGAATGAGTGAAATCGCCATAAACACTAAGTCTAGTCGCAGGGCTTTAAAATGCATTTCCGTTAAGTTGTAATCTGCATAGCCGATTGTCGAGATAACATGACCTTTCAGCTTCGCAGCAATCAGTGAGTTCTGTAGTACTGGACCACCAACTGTATCGAAAATCGTATCGAAACCTTTGCCATCCGTTAGTCTCTCAACGTATGCGTTTGGCTCTTCTTTAGTGAACAGAATGGTTTCATCAGCACCTAGACTTTTTGCAATTTCAGCTCGCTCCTCGTCAGCGACCGTAGTAGATACATGCGCTCCCATGACTTTTGCTAGTTGCACACCGATGTGACCAACACCTCCAGTACCACCATGAACAAGTACCTTATCATTAGGCGTAATCTGTGCGCGAACAACTATCGCTTCCCAAGCTGTAATAGCAACAAGTGGTAAGCTCGCCGCTTCACCAAAGCTTAATGTCTTAGGCTTATGGGCTAGTAGAACAGCATCTGCTTCTACTTTTTCTGCCAATGTACCTTGAAGACCAACAATGCCACCTACACAACCATAGACTTCATCACCCACTTTAAAGTTAGTGACACCTTCACCAACCTCGCTAATCACACCTGATATGTCCATGTGCAAAATTGCTGGATAGCTCATACCAGCAGTACCTTCGCTACCCTGGCGAATTTTTGTATCTACAGGGTTCACACTGGTTGCTTTCACATCGATGACAACATGACCGAATTTTGCAGTAGGTGCCTCCATTTCAATTTCTTGAAGTACATCTACGCTGCCATGTGCTTTGATACCAATCGCTTTCATTTTTTGTCCTCTTGCTATTGACTAAATCGATGTTACTAGCAGAATTAACTCAGAAAAACACACTAATAGTTAATTGATTAAACACAAATGGTTAATAATTAATGCTTGACTCTATCGAAGATCTCAAAATCTTTTGTACTATTTACGAACAGAAATCCATTAAATTGGCTTCTGAATTCCACAACATAAGCTCCGCTGCTGGAAGCAAAAAGCTGCTCGCGATGGAAAATCAACTTGGTGTAAAATTATTTTATCGAACCACGCGTAAACTTAGTGCAACTACGGCTGGTGAGAAGTTGTATCATCACGCACAAAAAATCATTGGAATGACTGAAGAAATAGAGCGTGATTTAAATACAACCAACAAGCTAAAAGGTAAGATAAAAATCACTGCTTCAGCATCATTTACCCAGAGTTACCTTATACCCCCTATCAGTCATTACATGACACTACGTCCTGATGTAAAAATAGAATTAGTATCAACTGACGCGTTAGTTGATTTAACGGAGTACGGTATTGATTTGGCAATTAGACATGGACCATCTAAGGATTCTTCATTGATAGGCCAGAAGTTAGCTGAGTCGAGACGCATCATATGTGCATCTCCTAGCTATATACAAAAATACGGTCAACCTACTTCCCCAAATGATTTGAAGGAGCACAAACTTCTCGTTGTAGGTAATGAAAATACATGGACATTTACATCAAATAGGGTGAAAGAGACAATAAAATTGAATCCAGATTTTTCGTCAACTCTTGGAGAATCTGTGCTTCAAATGGCAGAACTTGGGCAAGGTATTGCCGTATTATCAGATTGGCATGCTAGAGAAAGTATTTCAAACGGAGGCCTGAAATCATTATTAGATGAATGGGAACTCATCCCTTCCATAACTATTCAACTGCTATATCCTTCACGAAAAAATCAGTCGCACATTGTTAAAGACTTCATATCCTTTTTAAAAGATTGGGGAAAACAAAACCCGATATGAGATTATATAGGCGGTTAGCTAGTACTCAAATGACGGATACTTTGAAAATGAGAGGAACAGTTACTTCTCTCAAAAAGTCAGTCAATGATGTCGCAAAAAACCAAAGCTTTTAGAAAATGCAGCTATCACAAAACTGCACATATTGTTTTAACCAGTATAGGTCTGGTGTAAGAGCTTGTGCCAGCATTGATACGAGTTCGCTTACCTAGCTGGTTGTTTGCTTTTAGTACCCGATAAATTGTGGACTCTGAGGCAATGTAAATGCCTTCATCAGCCAACATTGGAACGATGATATTCGGCGGTAAATCTGCATACTCTCGTGTATTGCAGATATCTAATACCTGCTGCCTTTCTGTTTCTGAGAGCCTATTATGAGGCTCGTGCTGCCGAGGATGTTGACGCATATCACCTGTGACTTCACCAGAGTTCTGTGTCCAACGCTGAAACATTCGTATGGATAACCCAACGGTGGCACAAGCCTTTGTTTTTGTTACCCCTTTGCGTACAAGTGTGACTAGTTTAAGCCGCTCTGGAATAGGAATCCGTCTTCCTCGCTAGTTTCCCTGAGGGCATTGAACTTTTCCCGCAAAACCATTAGTGCCGCGGTTTCAGCGAGTGCTTTCTCTTTACGTGCTAACTCTTTCTCAAGTGCTTTTACCTTTCTGCGTTCTTAACGTAGTTGCTTATTTTCTTTGTGTGATACTGAAGTCGATGTTACGCCCTGTGCCTTGATAGATAGTGCTCGCCAAGCTTTAGCGTCATCGACAAATAACCCTTTAGCCTACAGCATTCAGACAACTCTCGTTCAGACATTGTTGCAGTCTCAATCACGATAAAAAATCGCTGCTCTGCTGAATAGTCAATTGTAGTATTTTCTGACGACGATTCTGTTGACAATAGACCGCTTTCAACAAGTTCATTTCTCCACTTAGATACCACAAAAGGACTCACTTCTAATTCTTTAGCAATTCTTCGGTGAGACCAATTATACGATGGTAACAACCAAGTTTGACCTTTCGTTTTTACATTAAATGGAACTGGATTAGCTGGCATAGTTATCTCCTTAAAAATCTAGGCGACAACTATGCTGACACAGGGGGGAAACGAGCGATCGCAATCACCGAAATACGCATATTTGGGACAAAAATTTGGGGAGTGCCGTAGCTACTCACAATTGGGTCATGCGGGGCGAGGTGTTTGCACGTCACTACAGAACAAAATGACAAGACTTGCCAACAACTAAGTGCTGTTAAACTCATTATTAATTCTAAGACACTATTCAAGATCGCCTAGCATTTTTACCAGAAATGATATAGGAATACCCCCTACTCGGATGAGTGTCTAAATAACCCCAAGTAACAGACGTTAACAGGAAACGCTAATCAATTTCCTACCATAATGTCGTGAATCTCTTGCCTCAACCATTTTCTCATTGGATCTTGGTGAGTCCGCTCGTGCCAAGTTTGGCTTATATTCACCTTAGGTAAATCAATTGGACATGTATGTATCATTAGTCTGTCATAGGTAAAAGAAAACATTCTCGCTATAGATTCTAAGCAGACCAATATATAGTTTGTGTCTTTTACAATGATTGGAGGGGCTAAAAAACTTGAAGCTCCAGCAATAACAGTTCTGGACAAGTTTATTTTACGTAACTCCTTATCGACCAATCCATCAAGGTCACCTGAGAGAGTGGTTATGATATGTCTACAGGTCAAAAATTCCTCTAGATTTATTTGGCCTTTAATCATTGGGTTGGCGTTGTTAGCTAATACAACAAAGGATTCTTCTTTTAGCTTTTGTTGAAAATATGAATCTGATAGATCGTGATAAAAGCCAGCAATGGCGATGTCGCACTCTCCTGTTTCCAGCTCTCTCTTGGGTAACTGCCCTAAAGTATTGTGGCAAACTAACTTTAAATTTGGGGCTTTCACTTCGATTCGAGCTAAAAGGCTTGGAAGAAGTAACTGTTCAATAAAATCCGTCGTGTATAAATGAACTGTGTCATCATTGAGGAGAAAGTTTTGAGACTCGAGTTGATGATATAGCCCCTCTACTGACTTAGTTACCTGTAAGACTTGATGTGCTATTCGTTCCGCCAGTGGTGTTATTGTTAATCCTCTTGCTGCTCTTACAAAAAGTGGGTCATCAAACTCTCTTCTCAATTTATTTAACTTGTGGCTAAGTGCAGGCTGGCTTAAAGACATGCGTTTTGCTGCATTAGACAGGTTTCTCTCTTCGAATAGCACTTTGAATACATAGAGTAAGTTTAAATCTTTTGTAGAGATATTCATTTTTTGGATTACTAACATTCTAACAATTCATTTTCCTTGATCTTAGGTTAGTCCTACACTTCCTGTCAATTAATCACAGGAGACAATTATGAGTAAGTTACGTTTGGGTATTGTGGGTTCTGGCATGATCGCAGGTGTCATTGCAAAAGCAGTAAAACAAGTTGATAGTATTGAGCTAGTCGCTGTTGCAAGCCGTCGTCCAATATCTGCCAAAGCATTCGCTAATGAACATGGCATCGACCAAGTATTCGACACTTGGCAAGAAATGATTGCATTTGAAGGCATTGATGCTGTTTATATTGCAACCCCAACTGCAAGCAAAGAGGAAATTGCTGTATATGGTGCACAAAACAAAAAGCATCTTTTAGTGGATAAGCCCTTTGCTAGTACCGAATCTCTAAAGAAAATTATCGAGGCTGCAAAGGCAAACAGTATAAGCTTTATGGATGCGACTCATTTCACTCATAACCCACGCACTAAGAAAATCAATGATATAATGGCTGAAGAAATTGGTACACCACAGGCGGTTAGAACTTCTTTCTTTTTTCCGTTTATGGATAGATCTAATATTCGCTTTAACACTGAAAAAGAGCCTACTGGTGCAGTGGGCGATATGACTTGGTATACCATGCGTGCAGTAGCCGAATACTTAAAGCCAACTACTCCTATTAAAACGATTTCAGGTGGGATTGTAAGAGATGAAGAGACCAATGCCGTTATTCGTGGCTCTGGAGTGGTGATATTTGAAGACGGTAAATCTTCGACTTTTGACTTTGGGTATAACGCTGGTGTGTGTTTAATGGATTTAGATGTACTTGGCCAAGAAGGTGTATTTAGCATGTCCGACTTCGTACTAGACTGGAAAAATGGATTTGCCTTTGATAATCAAGATCATGTCATCGGCTTTACAAAGCGTGTTGGAATGCAATTACCTAAAGAGCACCAATATATCGAGGCTGATTCAATAGAGCCGCAGTCTATCTTTATGGTACGTAACTTTGCAGCATTGACCCGAGATGTAAACTCAAATAGTAACAAGCAAGCACAACATTTGGCCTTATTAACTCAACAGTTATTAGATAGCTACTGGAACACCGTAGCGTAATTTTCTGAATAAGGATAAGACTATTCTGTCTTATCCTTAAAATTATTTGGTGTTGTCAGAATACAAATACGCTACCAAACAAAACCATCAAAACTACCCAGCCTAGAACTACCATACTACCTGGCCACTTCCACTTATGCCAAACCTAATTCTTCGTATACCTCGTTGAGCTCCGCGCTCATACTGTCATACAAGTATTGACGAGAGTTTGAGCGTTTAGGGTCATCAATTTTGGCAACCAACTGCTTACCAAATGCTTCAATCACTTCTTCAGATTCAGCATCTGCATTGAACATATATTCAGGCTGTAGGTAATTCATCTGGGTTAGATTTGCTGTTAATTGGAACGGACGCAGCAGATCTGGCACAGTAGTAAATATATCAAAGCCAGTGTAGAACTTTTCTCGCCCACCAACCGATACTACTAACTGCATGTCTTTACCTTTTAATTTATCGCCCTCTGGGCCGTAAGCAAAATTGTAAGTCAGGACATCGTCTAACCATTTTTTTAATAGCGGCGGCATTGAGTACCAGTAAAACGGGAATTGCAGAATAATACGATCATGCGCTTCAAGTAGTGCTTGTTCTTTCTCTACATCAATTTGGAAGTTTGGGTATTCACTATAGAGATCACGGCTGGTGGTCACTTTACCAGACTCATCAAGCTGTGATTTCCAAGTTTTGTTGTTACGTGAACCTTCAAGGTTTGGGTGAAATACAAGGTTTAAAATTTTCATTGTCAGTACCTATTTACATCTTAAAGTTTAAAGTAAGCTAGCGCAGCTTTTGCAATTTCATCGCCAAACTCTTGTACAAAATGACCACCCTCTTCAATTGGCATTGGCTCTGGGCAACCTTTAATTACGGTTTGCATCCAACCCATTACAGCAGGGCCAAGCATTTTATCTTTCATACCAACAGCCATGAAGGTTTCACCTTCCCATTCATCCCAGAAAGACATCGCTTCAGATGAGATCTCTATACATGCTTGATCTGGGTTTGCTACCATTTTCGGCATCTTACGAACGCCAGCTTGGTACTTACCATCTGGGAATGGCGCTGCATAAGCTTGTGCTTCTTGTTCATCCAGTGTTGGGGCGTATTTCTTCATGAAGGTATCAAGTGCCAGCTCTTCTGGTTTTAAAATGTCATCTTTCCACTCTAGGAAGGCTTCTTGTTTTGCTGGCTCTAATAACAAGGCGGTATTCATGATCAGTAGGCGCTTAAACCGTGACTTCATCGCTTGAGGAAGCGTCAAGCCAAGCAGACCGCCCCAATCTTGTACTACTAGAGTAATGTTTTGCAGGTCTAGGTGCTCAATCAATGCTAGAAGATAGTTGCGGTGAAAGGTGAATGAGTGTGTATCTTCCGAAACTGGCTTATCCGATTTACCAAAACCAAGTAGATCAGGAGCGATAACACGAGCGCCAGTGTCAGCAAACACTGGGATCATTTTACGGTATAGATAGCTCCACGTTGGCTCACCGTGCAGTAGCAGAAACGTTTCGTCTGAATCAGCGTCGCCTTCATCTAGGTAGTGACTACGAATGCCCTCATAGCCTTTTAGTCCTTCAACATAGTTTGGCTTAAAAGAATAATCTTTTAAGTTTTCGAATCGAGATTCTGGTGTGCGCAGTACTTGTGTCATCGTTATATCCTCAGTTATCTCTTAGGTCATCCGACCTAGTTATTGCAAAATTAGGTCAACCTACCTAAAATGTCAATATTATTTTTGAGGAGGACTACAAAGAGTAGTTATTCCTTATGAAACAGGTGGTATTAAATGACTAAAAAGAACGCCAAGATTGAAAAGATTTTAGATATTTCAATCAAGCTATTACGACAAGAGGGAGACTTTGGGGTGAGTATGCGTAAGGTTGCGGCACAGGCAGAGATGTCATTAAGCAATGTGCAGTATTACTTCAAAACCAAAGATGAATTGCTCAAAGCGATGGCAGACCGCTACTTTCAGCAATGTTTAGATGAATTGGCAAAGCAGCCAGAGTTGAGCGATGCAAGTGAGTTAAAACATTTCATCTCAGCTCAGCTATCGCATGTTTATCAGATTTCAGATATGTGCCGTATCTTCCGTGAATATTGGGCTATTTCGACACGAAATGAAGCAATTGACGCTTACCTTTTAACTTATTATCGAACAATGGCATCATCTTTAAACAAGATTTTCAAGCCACTTGCGAAAGACGATGTCAGTATCGAGAGAGCAGTATCGGTGTTTATTCCCTTTGTTGAGGGCTATTCCATCACCGCAAGAGCATTGCCAGTCGAGTTAGATAGCATCACCGAGTCAGTAAGTACGGTGATGCTGAAACAACTTACAGGTCAATGATTGCGCAGTGGAAATATCAGTTAGATGACATACCTTGCCTTGATTAGAGAAATCACGTGCAGCTTTCCCTCTTTGGTTACATCATTATTTTATTCCGTTTGGCGATCGCGTTGATGCACGCTCATGCCAAAACGCGCCGAATGAAACGATTCTGGAAAAATTATTTAGAGCATGCTTTTGAAAATGTCCTAGAAGGAAGATTTACTTATCATCCGTTATTAGCACAACTGCCCATAACAAAGTGTAGGGAGTCAGGTATAAGACTCCCTATAATAGTGTGAATAGCGTGCTCTAACTCAAGGTAATGACAGTCTTCAATTTTGTATATTCACTGTGTTTCAAGGCTTCTGGCATCAGCCCAAACTTAAATAAAGTAGGAACACTTATTTCAACATTACCATTAGCAATTCGTTCAAGTAATTCTTCACCGCTTTGCATCAATGCATGCCAATCTTCTTTATCACCAAAATCATGTAATGCTCCAAGGGCTATTTCATGATAGGAAATAGTGCGAGTAAATGGAGGATCAATGGGTTTAGGTATACGATCTTGAATGCAGGTAATGTGTCCATTCGCTCGTAACAGGGGCACTAAAGAGGCCGCATTTTCCCCACTGACAGCGTCAAAAATAGCAAAGTACTTCGCATCAATCAGAGATTGATCTCGATAAACTTGGCGAATACCTAGCTTAGCTGCACGCTCATCGCTAAGACTCGCCGAGACAACATCAACATCATAGCCAGCGTTAACAAGGAACTGGGAAAGCAAAATATTTACCGCGCCAAAACCAACGACAAGCACTTCTCTTTGTCGGGTGGACGGAATTTTTTCAAACGCTTGCCACGCAGTAAGCATCGGACAAGGCAGTGCCGCGGCTAGTTCAAACGAAAGGCTCTCAGGCAGCATCATCACGCGCTCAGCATCCAAAACTGTATATTCAGCGAAACTACCATTGCGATTTAGTGAGCCATGATACGCCACTCGACGTCCAATTAGACCTGTATCAACTTTAGTTCCTACTTGTACAATATGACCTGCTCCATCAACACCAGGAACATGACCATTCGGCCAATTTAAAGGATTTGTTTTGATAAATTTCCAATCGACAGGGTTAATGCCAATCGTTTTGTTTTGCACTAAGATTTCGTGGTCACCTAAAGCGGGCATCTCATCTTTACCTAAAACAAGGCTGTGTGTCTCAGTTTGATATTGCCAAATTGGATATTGTTCCATCTCATTCTCGTTCGCTTAATGAAAAGATAAGGCACCAAGGAGTGGTTAGCCTTGATGCCTAGTTTACTATGCGTGATAAGTAGGATAATCGATGTAGCCTTCGGCTCCTCCACCATATAAAGTTAGCCTTGCGTCGGCATCAAACTCTGCTAGCGGTAGGTCTTGATTAAATCTTTCAACTAAATCAGGGTTAGTTACAAAAGGTGTACCAAAAGCCACAAAATCAGCATACTGTTTATCTAGTAACTGTTGAGCAGATTGCTTGGTTAATTTTCCCGCAATCATGATAGGGTTTGGGTACACTTCGCGAACTTGCTTTCGAAATGCTTCAGGGACGTCAATATAACGAGAAATTCGCTCAGAAAAATGAACATAAGCCAATTTCATCGGGGCCATTTTATCAAGTGCTTTTAGAGTGACATCAACTATTTCAGGATCCTCAGCCGCAAAACCTTCAATCACGTGTGGAGAAACGCGCACTGCTACTTTATCGCTACCAATTTCGTTTACGACCGCTTGTAGGGTGTCCAACAGAAACCGAATACGGTTTTCTTGACTGCCACCATACTTGTCTTGACGTTGATTACTCTCTAAACGCATAAATGTATCAAACAGATAGCCGTGCGCTGCATGGACTTCTACGCCATCAAAACCCGCTTCGACAGCATTTTTAGCCGCTTGTACAAAATCAGCAATCGTACTCTCGATATCTTGAAGCGTCATTTCTCGTGGCGTTTCTGTTTCAATCATTCCAAACCCGCCCTCTAGTAGCGGGCCAAATACTTGATCAGGCACTTTTATCGCAGAAGGTGCCAAAGGCTGCTCTCCTGAAATGTTAGAATGACTACGACGCCCAACATGCCAAAGTTGGATAAAAATCTTCCCCCCTTCCTCATGGACAGCCTGAGTCACTTTCTTCCAGCCTTCGATGTGTTCTTTGGTATATATGCCTGGTGTCATAGAGTAGCCTCGACCAACGGCTGATATGGGCGCTCCTTCAGTGACAATCAAACCAGCACTGGCACGCTGACGGTAGTAAGTCGCCATCATCTCGTTTGGTACATCGCCAGGTTGAGACGTGCGTGAACGAGTCATCGGTGCCATTGCGATACGGTTGCTGGTCTCGAGTTTTTCACCATTAAATACATTAAACATACGTCCCCCTATGCTTTGTACGTTGGATAGTCGATAAGCCCTTTTTCACCACCACCAAACAACGTGTTTGGATCATGCTCCGCTAATGGGTAACCGTGCAATAAACGCTCAGGGAGGTCAGGGTTAGAAACAAAAGGTCTACCAAAACCAATCATATCAGCTAGCCCTTCATTAATAGCTTGTTCAGCTTTTTCCGCATTATAACGACCTGCGTAAATCAAAATGCCTTGGTAAGCCTCTCGTAATGCACGTTTAAAAGAGACTGGCGTGTCAGGGGCATCATCCCAATCTACTTCAGCGATATGCAGATAAACGATACCGTGCTTATTCAGTAACGCAGCGGCAGCGGTATAAGTTTCGATAGGGTTCGCATCTACGGTACCATTTAAGGTTGTCAAAGGAGCCAGACGCACCCCAACACGTTCAGCGCCAATCGAGTCCACCAATGCTGCAACTACTTCATCAAGAAAACGAAGACGATTTTCTAAACTACCACCGTACTCATCGGTACGGGTATTGGCTTCGGAGTCAATAAATTGGTTGATCAAATAACCATTCGCCGCATGTAGTTCAATACCATCAAAGCCCGCCTCAATGGCATTCAATGCCGCTTGACGATATTCTGCTATGACGTGCTGAATATCCGATTTTGTCATTGCTCTAGGCTGTACGACATCAACAAAGCCAGGTTCATCAGTTCCATTATCAACGAATACTTTCACGTTTTCCGCTTTTAACGCTGATGAAGACATCGGCAGTTCGCCACCGATGTTATCTGGGTGGGTGACTCTACCAACGTGCCAAAGCTGTGCGAAAATCGTCCCGCTCTTAGCATGCACAGCTTCGGTAACTTTACGCCAGCCTTCAATCTGCTCGGGTGTATAAATACCAGGGGTCCAAGCATAACCTTTTGCAATCGGTGAAATTTGTGTCCCTTCAGAGACAATCAAACCTGAACTTGCTCTCTGCGCGTAATAAGTCGCCATCATTTCGTTCGCGACATCGCCAGGTTGACTCGCTCGAGAGCGAGTCATCGGTGGCATAACAATTCGGTTTTTTAAGGTCAACTGACCAAGTTGAATTGGTTGAAAAAGTGATTTAGGCATAGTAATCCCCTTATTTAACTAAGGACATACTAACAGACGAACAAAACAACATTCATAGCTATAAAAACAAATAACATTTGTTAAATTCGCAATAATCCAATACTACGAAGAAAAATACAGTTCGTTTAAAATAGCCTTTTCGATGATGAATACGTGATTCGAACTGGAATATCTAGGAGATAACACCGCCCCTTAGGTTAACTGATAACCCAGAATCGGTTTCCAGCAGTTTTAATCACTCTAAACGCGGCATCGTTGTACAACATCATAGAGGACAACATGAATCGAAATGGAAAAACAATTCAATCGCTTGAACGAGGCTTTATTATTTTGGAGACACTCTCTCTGGCTGAAGCACCTTTGCCCCTGCAAGCAATTGCTAAATCGGTTGATCTACCAAAAACGACCGTACATGGACTACTTTCAACCTTAGTGAATCTGGGATATGTAGAAAGAAAAGGACAAGCCTATGTACTTGGCTTGCGCCTAAGGGAACTATCCAAACCATTAGAGCAAAAAGATGAGTCGATTCGTCATCATTTCTTTCCTCTACTACAAAGAATGGCACAGTTTTCCAATAGTACCGCTTACTTAGCTATTCAAAGTGGTACAAATGAGTATATCTACGTTGATGCAATTGAAAATGACAACTCACTTTCGATCCGTAGCCCAAGAGGACGACGTGAAAGCTTGATCGATTCAGCCATTGGCAAAATATTTGTCGCCTTTAATCCCCTTTTGAGAAAAAACCTTAGGGTTCAATGTGCATTCAGCTCATCCCTAGATAGAGAACTTGACCAGATCATTAAACAAGGGTTTGCTCTGGATTTAGGACATGCAGAGCCAGAACTGAACTGTTTGGCACTCCCCCTTTACATTAACGGTGAACTTGTCGCAGCTGCGGGTTTAAGTGGCAATGAAGAAGACCTTTCTGAAGATAAACTACGTCATTTCGCTCGCGTATTTCTCAAATAGTTCGACATTATCGAATATTACTCGTGATTAATCTCGATCTTTCTCTACCTAAAACCATCTTGCGTAAACTGATTGTCCCCTTTACTGAAACTTGGAGACGTTTATGATTTCTCTCACCTTGGCAAAACAACTGACTTCCGTAGCTATAGACCAAGCACGACAGCAAGATTTTAATATTTGTGTCAGTGTCGTAGACCATGCGGGCTTATTGGTGCATTTTGAACGAATGGACAATGCCCTAAGGTGCTATTGATGTGGCAATTAAAAAAGCCCGAACAGCAGCACTTTTTCAAACTAATAGCGCGGAATTAGGTTCGATAGCGCAGCCTGGAGGTGCAATTTATACGCTTGAATCAACAAATGGTGGTCTTATTTCCTTTGGCGGTGACGTGGTTGTTCGTGATGAAGAGGGCAAAGCAATTGGAGCAATCGGCGTTGCAGGAGCCACTGACGAAGCCGATGAAGCCATTGCGCAATTTACTGTGCAGCGATAGGAGCATCTTATGAAAACTGCAGTAATTACTGGAGCAGCATCTGGTATGGGGCTGGCAGCGGCCAAGTTGTTTCTTGAACGGGGCTGGCGCGTATTGATGGTTGATGCAAATGATCAGGAAGGTGTAAAACAACTCCAAGCTCTTAAAGAACTCGGTCATACCGAAGTCTACTTTCAACAGTGTAATATCACTCGAGCTTCGGAGGTTATGAAATTGTCGCAATTTGCTTATGCCAACTTTAAACGAATCGATAGTTTAATTAACAATGCTGGAATTTGGCGTGGTGGTGAATTGCATCAAACACATGAGAAGGATTGGGATTTATTATTTGATGTGGATGTAAAGTCCATCTTTCTAATGAGCAAATACTTTGTCCCGCACATGATTGATCAAGGAGGTGGTACAATAGTGAATACAGCTTCAGTATCTGGTTTACATGGCGATCACAACATGGCGGCTTATAACGCAGCTAAGGGAGCTGTTGTTAATTTGGTTCGAGCGATGGCTCTTGATTATGGAAAATACAACATTAGAGTGAATAATGTTTGTCCTGCTGCTTGTGCAACCCCGATGTTTCTTACTAATCCTCCTACGGTGGTTAATAAGTTTAATCAAGCGACCCCTCTAGGTAGAATCTGCACGCCAGAAGAAGTCGCTGAAGCGATGTATTTCTTAGCATCCCCAGCTTCTAGCTCATGCAATGGCATCAATCTACCAATCTCTGGCGGATTAGAGATTCATACAGGTCAACCAGAGCAATAACAACTCATCTTTTAACCTAACTAAAAAGGCACATTATAAATGTGCCTTTTTAGTAGCGGACGACTTTTAATGAAAGCTATAACAGAATATATGTAAAAATATTATGTCAATAGTACTTTCATAGAACTACTCATTCCAATATCCAATACTTCCCCATCCGCTCCAATAAAATATTAGATCCCAGAGGTTAAAAGCCCAAGAAACTAACAGCATTATGGACTTATCCCCCCTAAATAGCTGTTCCTAACTGTAGGTCACTAATCTAATTTGCAGTTAAACACGAGCAGTTGAACGCAATTGCGTTCGCCCTATAGCACAGACATATTAAACGAATCGCCATAACCCCTGAATCAATGGACTTCCAGCAGTTAATCTCTACATTTCCTTATTTTTGCAATTTCAACAATTGAGTTTTCCTCCAAACGCAGTTTCTCGGTAAGAGATTTTGCTAGAAAATATGATTATAAAAATTGAGGTTGCTTATGCAAAATTTAACTGAAAAATTTTTCCCTAATGAAAAAACGATACTAGATCAAACAGCCACTCATAAATCTGCATTGGTCGTTGAAGGTGGAGCCATGCGGGGGATATTCTCTGCTGGAGTTTTGGACCATTTTTTAGAGGTTGGACATACTAATTTTGATCTTGCGTTTGGTGTTTCAGCGGGCGCCTTAAATCTAGCATCTTGGTTAGCAGGTCAAAGAGGACGGTCTTACGAAATCATTACTAATTTCTGTCGTAGACCTGACTTCCTAAAAATTTCAAATCTGATTAAAAGAAAGAATGTATTAGATTTAGATTGGTTGTGGAATATTAGCGAAGCTCATAACCCAATAAATATGGATAATTTATTCGAAAACAAAACAAAATTTATAGCAGTAACAACTGCCATTTCATCAGGGAAGCCCATGTATGTTGAGGCAACACCAATAAACCTAAGAAAGTTACTAATTGCTACAAGTTCACTACCTATATTTATCAAAGGATTTTGTAAAATTCATAACGAATTAGTTGCAGATGGAGGGATAGCTGACTCAATTCCAGTATTAAAGGCATATGAAATGGGAGCAACAAATATCACAGTCATTTTATCCCGACATTCTGGATATAAAATGAAGTCTATAAAGATCCCCTGGATAGTTCGAGTATTGTTTCGAAAGAACAAAGCTTTGGCAAAAACGATTGTCAATCGTTACTACTCATATAATAAGGCGATCGAGTTCATAAGCAATCCACCTAAGGGGGTAAACATCACTGTAATTTCACCACCTAAAGAATTCGATGTAAATCGACTTACCATGAATACAGATAAATTAGAGAAAGGCTATATTATGGGGTTAGATGAGGCTAGAAAACACTTAAATATCACAAAGTCGTTCATAACTTGCAACTCATAAATTTTTGATGAATTTGCTATATACAATATCAAACCTAACTTTATGTCATCTCTATTTTAATATGGCAACTTCGAAATAAGTTCGCTTGCATTAGTGAAATAAGAATTTTAAATTTATGAATATCCTGACAATAACGCAAGTCATCAAGCGCACTTTACCTCTTGCTGCTGGTATTTTTTCCATTCTAATGGTTCAACTTGTTGATACCATATTTATCGGGAAACTGGGAATAAATCAACTAACAGTACACGGAATAACACAACCTTTTAATACTGTTTTAATCGGCCTTCAAGTAGGGTTAGGGATCGCAGCTACTAGTATTATATCTCAAGCCATAGGTGCAAATCGAGAATTTAAAGCACAAGCTATTTCCAGTCTAAGCATCATTTTAGGAAATATCCTTATCGTCTCTATTTGCTTCATTTTTTATTATAAAAGATCTCTACTTTTCTCTTTAATTGTAGATGACAACACCAATATTGAACAGCTTTATATTATCTATGAAGAATATCTCCCTTTTTGGTTAATCAGTTCAGTAGCCAGTTCGGCGCTATATTTTATTTCATCTATTTATCGAGCATATGGTGACACTCGAACGCCTGGTTATATAATGATGATGTCTAGCATCATAAATCTAATACTAGACCCGATTCTTATGTTCACATTTGAGCTAGGAATAAAAGGTGCTGCGATTGCCTCCTTAGCTTCCTTTATAACATGCTTTTTGTATATGCTTATAAAAACGTTACCAAAAAATAGATTCAAAAGAATTATATTAAATAAAGAATATTTTCATTACTTTCTGGAACTTAAGCGATTAACGATATCGACTACAATAAATCAGATACTGCCTGCGGTAAGTACAGTTATAACTGTAATGTTTATTTCATCTTTAGGTAATAGTGCTATTGCATTTTGGAATTTGCTTTCTAGAATTGAAATGTTCTTGTTGGTTTTGTCTCTTTCATTAACTATGTCTATACCTCCAACAATTGGGAGTTATATCGCTCAAGGATCCCGAGAAAAAGTTAAAGACATTTCCATATCATCAGCACAGATTGCATTAGTTAGTCACTTGATTTTGGCATTAATTGTCGCATTTTTCAATAATTACATACTATCATGGATTTCTGTAGATACATCATTTGAAGGTGAATTAAAATTTGCCTTGCTCATCTTACCTCTAAGTTACGGACCACTAGGTTTGTGTATGGTAGTCGTTTCTATATTAAACGCACTCGGAAAACCACGCAAAGCTTTGCAGGCGACGATAGTACGTCTTTTCTTACTGTATGTTCCTGCAATATTTCTCGGCACGTCAACTCAAAATATCTTTTATACCATAATTGCAGCAGCAAATGCGAATATACTCTCAGGTATATATGCATGGTTGTTACTAAAAAAACATATCGAATAAAAGTCAATTGATAAAAATTAAAAAACATAATACTATATGATCCAAAAACTTACTTCATAGCATCATTCATATAGTATAAAATCAATCAAAAAATATAATTCGGACTCAGTTAATACAAACAGAGTCCGAATATAAAAACCCTAGTTATTTAAATATCGAGTTCTGGAACCAGTGGTTCTATACAGTTAATATTTAAATAAGCAGTTAATATTTTTAACTATAAACTCCGGACTTAAAGGCCGACTAATAGCAAGCCTTGAAGGGTATCAATACCAGTACAAATAAGGTATTCAATTGTATCATCATGCTCAATACCTTCCGCTACCGTTTCACCCCCCTTACTTCTACTGTAACGACATAAGAGAGAAATTAGCTCAAAACAAGCCGAAAAATGTATAGCTTCGTTAACTAAATATCGAGAAAATTTAATTTGAATTAACGGTAGACGAAACAAACTAGTTATTGATGTTAAACCAGAGCCTACATCATCTAAAGATATTCAAAACCCTTGCTTTTTAATAACATTTGATCATAGTACAACTACAATCTAGTAAATGCGACTCAGTAATTTCCAATGTTATTAATCTAGGTGACAATTCGTACTCATTTAAAATAGAACCATCATTCTGTAATTGCAATACTGATACATTGATGTTTATACGTATTTCATTACGTTGCTCACAACTTAAACCAATTAAAAATTCGCAACATTTTTCTAATACTAGAACTCCGAGATTATCAATTAGACCTCTTCTTTCAGCGTCGGAAATAAACTCACTGGGAAGTATATTACCTAATACTGGATGACTCCACCTAACTAAAGCTTCATAACTGGACACCTGCTTATTTTTGAGTCAACCAACAGTTGTAAAGCAATATCAATTTCTCTATTATAAATAGCTTGTTCGATTGAGTCCTGAATCAGAAATTTACGCGTAATTTTTGATTCAGTGCTTTTGTCAAAATAAACAATTTCTTTAGATCCCAGAGAGCATTCCGCTAAATTATAAATTAAATCAATTACGTTTTCTTCATCAGTTTTAAAACTTGTAACTATAGAAAATCCAAAATTAAAACCAACCAATTTTCTAATATCTTTCTCAAGAATAGATATTATATCACTCACCCAACGTTCAATTTTATTTTTATACCTCCCTGTGTACAATCGAACTACAAAAATTTCATTATTCAAATGGTAGATATCATATGTATTTCGAGTTAAATTCCTAAGAAAATTGGTTAGTACATTCTTAAGTCCAATGAAAACCTTATCAATATTGCATCTTTTTAGTTCTAAAGTATGAGGAATAGTCAAAACTAGCAATATTTCGTTAGCGTTAATACTCTCAAAGTCTGACATCAGCCTCCGCCTATGATACTCCATCATTCTTGGAGGATGATTTATATTAACTTCCAAAACCTCGTTAACTTCACCATAATATAATTTGTAATTGTTTTGGTCAGCAGATGGCACCCATGCATCAATTTCAGATTCCATTTTCAACATTAATATAATTCAATATGATAAGCTCGCAATGCTAAAAGCAAGCGAGCTTGTATTATTTGCCTATTTTTATTTTCCGTTACGCTTACTTAAGCGACCTTCTAATCTATAAAAATCAAGATCACTAGATGTAAAGAAAGATGAAGACTTACCGCTAGTGAAGTTGTCCAGATGTACGACAGTCGCTCCATTTTCTTCCTGCCATGAAATCGCATATAACCCTTGTTTTAGGACCTTCCATTGGCAGGTTGCTTGTCCACTGGTCCCCTTTAGTTCACCACTAATAATTTCATAGCTGACAACAGAAGCGTCGGCGTTATAGGTATTAATCGCAGATAATCCCTCATACTCGACAAGATATGACCCACCTGCGAATTCTGGGATTTCATCTATATACTTCATATTAATCATTCCATTTCGGAGCAAGTCCTTCAGGGTTTACTTCACGTCCATTTCTTTCCAGTGAGTCAATTCTGAAGATGGCTTCATCTGTAAGTTTAAGGTTTAGTGCTTCAAGATTGCTAGTCAAATTATGGCGCTTGGTCGAGGAAGGAATGACAGCGTAACCTTTAGATAATGCCCATGCGAGAACCACCTGAGCCGGTGTAGCCGAAACCTCTTCTGCGATTTCGCCAATAACCGGATCTCCCAAAACTTTACCATAAGCTAGTGTCATATAAGATGTAACTTGTATATTATTTTCCTGCATAAATTTAACTAAGCTGCGATTCTGTAAATATGGGCTAAGTTCAATTTGGTTTGTAGCAATGTTTTCTTTACCTACGGCATCCATAGCTTGTTGTAGTAGGTCTATGTTAAAGTTTGATACCCCTATTTCACGAGTCAACCCTATATTCTTTGCTTCAAGCAATGACGTCATATATTCTTTTACATCATTATTGCTACCTGGCCAATGAATCAAAGTTAAATCCACATAATCAGTATTAAGCTTGTCCAAACTTTCCTTCAAACTAGGGATAAGTCGCTCAGAATTCATATTATCAACCCAGATCTTAGTTGTGATGAATAGTTCATCACGACCTAAGTTCGCTTGTGTGATAACTTCTCCTACCTCTTTCTCATTGCCGTAAATTTGAGCAGTGTCAATGACACGATAACCAACTTCTAATGCATTCTTAATAGAGTCTTTTACAACGTCTCCTTCTAGACGGAACGTTCCTACTCCAAATGATGGTACTTTCATATAACTCTCCTAAACTCATTGATATTATTCGATATATAAATTTCAAATTTACTTTACGAGTTTATAAGGTTTCCGTAAAGTTAATAATAATCAAATCTATATTGAGAAATTATCAACAATGAAAGCAACTCTAGATGAAATGAAAACCTTTGTAGCCGTCGTTGATACTGGTTCAGTTAGTGCAGCGGCTAAACTATTGTCAATGACTGTTTCGGCCGTCAGTCGCACAGTATCAAGACTAGAAAGCAAGTTGGATACAACATTGCTAAACAGGACTACTCGTAAGTTAGATGTAACGAATGAAGGAGCAATCTATCTTGATAAAGTAAGAGAGATCTTAGATGCAGTGGAACTTGCTGAAGCGCAACTTCAAAGTCAAAAATCTAATCCTTCAGGTTTACTAAGGATAAATGCTGCTACTCCATTTTTATTGCATGCATTGACTCCACATATTGCACAGTATCAATCCCGTTACCCAGATGTAGACCTTGAACTAACTTCAAGTGAAGGAAACATCGACCTCTTAGGAACGAAAACTGACATAGCTTTTCGTATAGGCGAACTACAAGACTCAACGTTACGAGCGACATTCATAGGGAATAGTCGAATTAGAATGGTCGCTAGCCCTGAATACCTCAGCAATTTCGGAACACCATCATCGGTAGAACAATTGCTTGATCACAAACTGATAGGATTTAGCCAACCTGAATCATTAAAAGAGTGGCCAATTATGGATAAGAACAACAAGTTGCTAAGAATTAACAGCAGCCTTAGGTCTGACAATGGTGAGACTATTCGATGCCTCGCACTTCAAGGAGCAGGTATCGCATGTTTATCGGACTTCATGACACACTCAGATAGAGAATGTGGCCACTTAGTGGAGGTACTTAGCGAGTATTCGCGTGAGGTAAAACAACCTATCCACGCCGTTTATTACAAAAACGCAGGAACCTCGAGAAGAATAAGTTCGTTTATTAACTTTATAAAGGGAGAACTATTGGTCAAGAATTTCAATTTTCTTTAGTGTGTAGCCTATTTATACAAAACTGTTTTGTCGTTTAGGCACTTTTTCTTACTTTGAAGATGAAATAATTTCATTGAGTGAGATCAAAATCTCACCACTAAGTGATATTAACATTTTCTGGTAGGCAATATTATGCATAAAAATCTAAATACTTCTTTTTCTATTGGAGTAGAGCTACCCTTAGATAACGATTGGACTCGAGAAGGCCAAACAAAACGTTTACTCCAACATAAACCATTTGGCGTTCCTGATATGACTGAACATAAAGAACGGATCATGCTGGCAGATGAACTTGGTTTCAAAGCAGCTTGGATTAGAGATGTTCCGATTTATGATCCAAATTTTGGTGATGCTGCTCAAGTTTTTGAAGCGTTCAGTTATCTAGGTTATCTATCAGCATGTACCAATAACATCTTATTAGGTACAGCTGCTATTGTTCTGCCGTTACGAGAGCCTTGGATTGTTAAAAAAGCAGCCGCAACAATCAATGAACTAAGCAACAATCGTTTAATTCTTGGTGTTGCTAGTGGAGATCGCCCGAGCGAGTATCCAATATTTGATGTGGATTTTAACAACCGTAGTGAAATATTTCGCAGCAGTCTGGAAACACTAAAAGATACGAATAACTCTAAACTCAAAGACGGGCTTCAGTTGCTCCCCGAGTTTAAAGACATTCCTATCTATGTAGCGGGATTAGCTCAACAAAATCCAGAGTGGATCGGCGCAAATGTAGATGGTTGGCTTGCGTACCCAGGTACACCACAAGACCATGAAAATCGCGTTAAGCTTTGGCGTAAGGTTGCAGGAGATAAACCTTATATCAGTTTCATTCACCTTGACTTAGTTGATGATCCTAATGCCCCTATCATTAGGCATCATTTTGGAGTTCAAACTGGTGTGAAAGGATTGATTACCGAGCTAGAGGCTATGAAAAATATCGGGGTGGACCATATCGGTCTACACTTCAGAAGAAATCGCCAGCCTATTGAAAATGCGTTAAAAGAAATTGCTCGCGAAGTCCTCCCTCACTTCCAATAAGCTGATTGAAACAATGTGCCAACTAAATCAATTGCGGCACATTGCATGAACAATAGGAGGTTTCAATTACCTGCTCCAAAAATCGAGTTGGTAATCCCCCCTTGGAACCTCTTGTTCAGTACTTGAAATATTTTTTCAACTCACATCCAATGCCTTACTATTTTGTGGAAAGAAGATCTCTTCAGCCAATCAAATTAGAGCATACGCAATTAATGCTTACGATTACTCTCCACAACTCGTTCGGATTAGGCCAATAATAAAAAAACTCTTTTGTCATTTTAACAAAAATTCACTCACCGTAATGTAAGTCTAGGCTGAATAAAATCTATAAATGCTGTTATTCGTTTAGATAAAGAAGATGACTTGTAGAAAACCGCATTTACCTGCTCTCTCCCTGTGCTGACAGTTTTTTCTGACTCTAGTAATGCTACGAGTCGACCCGAATCTAAGTCTTGTTTCACCATAAACCCTGAAAGGCAAGCAATCCCATTCCCTTCAAGTACTAGTTGCCTTATGGTTTCACCACTACTTGATATTAGATCTGGAGTTCCTATATCAAACCCTCTAATAGGCCATTCATTTAAAATCTTAGGTTCTGAAAAGCCAATCAAACTATGCTGTTTCAAGTCGCTCGCTGATTGGGGAAACCCTTTTCTTGACAAGTAGCTCGGAGATGCAACGATAAATAATGGGCTAGTGCCAAGCGGTTTTGCATGCAATGTAGAATCGGCTAGTTGCCCAATCCGAATCGCAACATCAGTTCTCTTTTCCAATAAGTCAACAAATCCTTCATTAGAGGTTAAATCTAGTTGTATATCTGGATAAGCCTCCTTGAATGGCTGAATTAATGGAACCAGTTGATGTAAAACAAAGGGACTAGCCGCGTCTACTCTGAGCCGTCCTTTCGGTAGCTCACCTCTTGTAATTATATCTTCCTCAGCTTCTTGAATTTGACGTATTCCTTTACGAACAGACTCGACAAACTGAAGGCCTTCCTCTGTAACTTCTACCCTTCGCGTTGTCCTATTCAGAAGCGTGATACCCAATTGAGATTCTATTTTGCTTACTGCCCTGGAAACCCTTGCCACCTGAATCCCTAGTGAGTTTGCTGCAGAAGAAAACCCACCACTATCAACGACAGTGATAAGAATCTCAAGTTCATCTGATCTAGTTAACATGCTCTATTCCCCCGAACCATTCACATCAAATGTAGCAAAAGTATTTTGTAATAAACACTATTTTTTACAATTAAATTCTAATCAATAATTACAACCACTGAAACGTTGAAACTGTTTCGGTTATTAACGTCCACTGATTAAGAGAGAGAAATATTATGCCTTTAGCATTATTAGCATTGACGCTTAGCGCCTTTGCTATCGGAACCACAGAGTTTGTTATTGTCGGGCTAATCCCTACAATGGCAACAGACTTAAATGTATCGTTACCTTCAGCGGGTCTTTTAGTTAGCCTATACGCACTTGGCGTTGCGATTGGTGCTCCCGTTTTAACTGCGCTGACAGGCAACTGGAAACGAAAATATGTATTAATGGCGGTAATGGCCCTGTTTGTACTTGGTAACCTATTAGCGTGGCAAGCACCAGGATACAACACATTGGTCACTGCTCGAATTTTAACAGGCTTAGCTCACGGCGTGTTCTTTTCTATTGGCTCCACAATCGCAACAGGTTTGGTTTCTAAAGAAAAGGCAGCTAGTGCAATTGCTATTATGTTCACAGGTCTAACTGTTGCGTTAGTTACTGGCGTACCTCTTGGTACGTGGATCGGACAAACATTTGGTTGGCAGTCAACATTTTTAATTGTTGCGATTCTCGGCCTAATTGCTCTGATTGGCAGCGCTATTTTGGTGCCAAGCAATCTTAAGCAACCACCTGCAACTAAACTATCATCACAACTGAAAGTATTGACTCAACCTCGACTTCTATTGGTTTATGCGATCACTGCATTAGGTTACGGTGGTACTTTCACTGCATTTACGTTCTTAGCCCCAATCCTTGAAGAGGTATCAGGCTTCGGATCGAATGCAATTAGTCTGATTATGCTAGTTTATGGTGTGTCTGTAGCAATCGGTAATATTTGGGGCGGAAAAATGGCCGACAAGATGGGACCGATCAAAGCGCTAACTGCAATTTTCATTGGTTTGATCGTTGTTCTTCTCGTATTTAATGTCGCAGCAACAAACCAAACTGCAGCAGTTATTACCATTTTAGTATGGGGTGCGTTTGCTTTTGGCAATGTTCCTGGCCTTCAAGTCTACGTAGTAAAACTGGCTGAAAAATACGCTCCTGATGCAGTTGATGTTGCTTCAGGCCTAAATATCGCAGCATTCAACGTTGGTATCGCACTTGGTTCATGGGGCGGAGGTCTGGTAGTTTCAAATGCTGGGCTAATGCACACACCATGGATTGGAGCAGTGGTTGTTTTTGTTGCCTTATTGCTTACACGATTCAGTGGAAGTTTGGACAAACGCAACGAAAAATACGTAGCCTCTTACAAATAAGAATCGAACAGAACATACTTAGTTCGTCACTTTAAACCCAGTCTTAGACTGGGTTTTTCATTGTTAAGAACACGAAACAAAAAATAACTAATATTCAGATTGATTCGCCAATATGCTTTTCAATTACTAAGTAGAAAAACGATGCTAATGTTATTTATCCCTAACAATTACTGGGGTAAGTGAGGGCAAATATTATGGATAAAACACCAAGACTGGACGAAGAAACCACTACCTACTCGCTTTAATAAGCAACGGGACAGATATAATCATTGTGTATAGTGGAACTTACACAAGCAATATCCAATTTATTTTAACGACTATAAAACTCAAATTACTACTGCCTACCTTGATGATGTTCAGTCAATAGTTTGAGTACATAACAGGTTCGTATGATCTGCAAGTTCTTCACTTAGAAAAATGAGCACTTGTTAACACATCCAATTTACACGTAACATCTGTAACAATAACTCATATAATATATCTAGAATAAATATCGACATTATTGCCATTACTGATAATTACTTTTGTTATAAATGCTATTTTACTACCAACTTAATATGGATAAAATACAAACATAACGAGTCACATCGTAAATTAACACAGATTGACATTTATAACTTACGAAATATTTGAATAGTAGCCAAGTTAACAGTTGCTATGACTCTAATTAAGTTATTTAAAATAGGATATATTCATGCCTACAGTATTTATTACCGGTGCCAATAGAGGTCTAGGTTTAGAGTTTGTAAACCAGTATTCAAATCTAGGATGGCAGGTTATTGCATGTTACAGAAATCGAGCAAATTCATTAGAATTAATTAGTATTGCAGAAAAAAATGACAATATAACTCTATATAGACTTGATGTAACAAAAGAAGAACAAATTAATCAATTGTCTGATTATTTTAAAGGTAAAGAAATTGATGTTTTAATTCACAATGCTGGAATAGATGGTAATCGATGTGAAAGCTTGGGAACCATGAATATGATGGAATGGATGAACGTAATGATCACGAATACTATTTCACCCGTTCTTGTTACCCAAGCTTTAGTTGAAAACCTAAAAATTGGCAAGCATAAAACTATTGTAGGAATGACTTCGATTATGGCTAGTATCGATGACAACCAATCAGGGGGCAGATATAGTTACCGAGCATCTAAAGCGGCTCTAAATCAAGTCGTTAGAACGCTATCTGTCGATTTATCTGACGACCAAATTAAAGCATTAGCTATTCATCCAGGTTGGGTTCAAACAGACATGGGGGGAGTAAATGCTAAAATAAGTCCAAATGAAAGTGTGAAGTCTATGATTGAACTAATAAATAAATGTACGGATACTGATTCTGGTTCTTTTTTACTTTATGACGGTACGAGGTTGCCTTGGTAATGTATATTTTAGGTCTGTTCGCCATCATTGTAATCTTCTTCTACATACGATCAATCCTTATGAGCATTGGTGATTTTAACATCACTTGGGAGTGGGATGAAGATGATAGAGATATTTTATAAATAATTAGCTTAAGGGACTTTATTTTTAGCAACTGATACAACTTGTAAAAATTCATTCGTTCTTGTCTTTCAGCACTTCGTAAATGTGCAGAGCACTGCAAGATAGAATTATTTTTTTAAGGTGAGATACACTATTAAATAGCATTAAACTACCAGTAATAACGATAGTAGAGTGATGGTTAGATCAACATAACTTAGACTCAAACAATAAAATTAGACACTTTATTACATTGCAAGAAAATATAAGAGACATCGCAGAGTTAGTTGAAGTAAATGCATACAAATAATTTTGCATAAACATATAACTAAGATCACCTCTAATTTAAAACTTACACGAGAAACCAATATGAACAAACACTTATTTACTTCTGAATCTGTTTCAGAAGGTCATCCTGATAAGATTGCAGACCAAGTATCGGATGCTATATTAGACGCTATTTTAGCTCAAGATCCAAAAGCTCGCGTAGCTTGTGAGACTTACATTAAGACGGGTATGGTAATGGTTGGAGGTGAAGTTTCGACCTCGGCATGGGTTGATATCGAAGACATTACTCGAGATACAATTCGCAATGTAGGTTATATACACTCAGATATGGGATTTGATGCAAATACGTGTGCGGTATTGAATACGATTGGCAAACAATCTCCAGACATAAATCAAGGAGTTGACAAAGAATCTCTACAAGAGCAAGGAGCTGGGGATCAAGGCATAATGTTCGGCTATGCGACGAATGAAACTGATGTAATGATGCCCGCACCAATAACATACGCGCATAGATTGATGGAGCGTCAGGCTGAAGTTAGAAAGAATGGTTCATTACCATGGTTACGCCCTGATGCTAAATCTCAAGTTACCTTTCAGTATGAGCATGGAAAGATCATTGGTATTGATACTGTTGTAATATCCACTCAACATAGCGATGAAATATCAACGGAATCTCTTCGTGATGCCGTTATGGATGAAATAATTAAACCCGTCTTACCTAATGAGTGGATGAATAATAAAACTAAATATTTTATAAACCCTACTGGCCGATTCGTTGTCGGGGGGCCAATGGGCGATTGTGGTTTAACAGGGCGAAAAATAATTGTTGACACATATGGTGGCTCAGCACGCCATGGCGGGGGCGCTTTTTCTGGCAAAGATCCATCAAAAGTTGATCGCTCGGCAGCTTATGCAGCTCGATATGTTGCTAAAAATATTGTCGCAGCTGGTCTAGCCGAACGCTGTGAAGTGCAACTCTCGTATGCCATTGGCGTTTCCGAGCCAACATCAATTATGGTTGAAACATTTGGAACAGAAAAGGTACCACATAAGGTCATCATCAGCGCTATCCGTCAATTCTTCGATTTACGTCCATTCGGAATCCAAATGATGTTGGACTTATTAAAACCTATCTACAAAAAGACTGCTGCATACGGTCACTTTGGCAGAGAAACTTTTTCATGGGAGAAAACTGACAAAGCCCTATCAATTAGAGAGTTTTCTAAATTATAGATTGTGGAAAACTATTCATAAAGACCTTTTTCCTAGTAATTTTTGAGAAAATAAAATCCTTAGTTTGAACTCCTAGGCAGGTATATTCTTCACAAAATAACCTGAGTTTATATTAAAACTCTTCATATGATCTTATTCAATCAAAATACTTAAACCACGATAATTAGGTATAAAACTTACTCTACGTAAAAAATATCATTGTATTTGTTTGAAATAATTTGACCATAAACCCACTTAAACGATTAGTTTAATAGTCAATTTAGTTAATAGCTTTAGTCAAAGGTATGTAATAATGGTAAAAGTTATGAGCAATCATGATTTATTTGAAGGCATTCTTTCTTCTGCAGATATAAAAATAAATGGAAACAGAAGTTGGGACCTAATTGTTAATGATAAATCTCTGTACGATAAAATTTTAACAGGCGGTTCACTGGCTTTTGGTGAAGCATACATGGATGGTTTGTGGGAATGTAAAGATATGGCTGAAATGATTTCTCGTTTACTTTCATCCGATGTGGAATCGAAGTTAGGTTCCTTGCAAAAGATTTCGTTAGGGCTAAAGGTAGGAGCTGGAAAGCTAAAGCAAGCATTTAATTTGCAGAGCATTGAGAGATCGAAAAAAGATGTAAGTTATCATTACGATATTGGTAATGACTTGTATTCTTATATGTTAGATCAGCGCATGACATATACATGTGCATACTGGAAAGACAGTGATAACCTTGATGACGCACAAGAAGCCAAACTTGACTTATTGTGTCGAAAACTGGGTTTAAAAAAAGGTATGCGTGTATTGGATATAGGTTGTGGGTGGGGTAGCTTTATGGTTTACGCTGCACAGAACTATGGTGTTATTTGCGATGGTTTGACTTTGTCCCAGGAACAGGCAAATTATGGAAAAGAATTAATTAAGAATCAAGAACTCCCTATTAATTTTATTTTAGAGGATTATAGAGAGTACGTCCCAGAATTAAAATATGACCGCATTGTATCGGTTGGTATGTTGGAACATGTAGGCCCAGATAACTACCGAGAATACTTCGAAAAAGCATACGATATGCTTGTCGATGACGGAGTATTCTTAGTTCACACTATAGGTAGTCCAACTTCATCAAACAAGACAGATCCTTGGATTGATAAATATATCTTCCCAAATGGCGTTATCCCCTCAATTGCTCAGATTGGTAGTGGTATCAATGGATTGTACAATATTGAAGATTTGCACAACATTGGGCCAGACTACGATAAAACGTTACTTTCTTGGTATAATAACTTCGACAAAAATTGGGAGTTTTTAAGCTCAAAATACGACGAGCGATTTTATCGTATGTGGCGCTACTACCTATTGAGTTGTGCAGGCGCATTCCGGAGCAGAAGTCTAAACCTGTGGCAATTTAGTTTAACTAAAATTGGAACTAAGAAGCCAGAATACGTGCGTGAACTTTGATAATCTAGATATCAAAGTTAAACATTCACCATATTAATTTTGTAAATTTTATAACCAAAAAATTATAAATGTCATAGATTTATAATGCTGTTACTTGTGGGTTTATTATATCGATTAAATCAAAAGTCATTTGTACTATATGATACTAATCATAATCACTTATTATGATAATATTAATACATTGTTTTTACCATCAATTAAATAGTATTTATTAAATGAAAAAGCAATAGATATAATTTTCTCGTTATAAATCAATTTAAATTATTTGTAACAACTCAATTACAACCTCTAAGTATCACATCATTATCGGGAACTACGCAGCACTCGGTGTGATACTTATTCCTTATATACAGAAAGAAGAAGAATATGATCTTTGATAGTTTGAAGTCTCATGGTTTTTCAACCAAAAACCGTATTGTGATGGCACCAATGACACGTTCACGCACATCGCAGCCAGGGGACGTACCAAACGACTTAATGGCTACATATTATAAACAACGAGCTGGTGCTGGTTTAATCATCAGTGAAGGAGCACCGATTTCAGCAATTGGCAGAGGTTACTCGATGACTCCTGGAATCTATACTCAAGAACATATTGAGGGCTGGAAGAAGACGACTCAAGCGGTACATAAAGCTGGAGGCAAGATCTTTATTCAACTTTGGCATGTTGGACGTCGAAGCCATGAAACTATTGCAGGTGAACAACCTGTATCTGCTTCATCCGTAAAAGAGTCTGATAAAGTGTTTGGTCCTCTCTCGGAAGGTGGTTATGGTATGATCGAGACAGGCTTACCACGTGAAATGTCAGAAGATGATATTCAAACAACTATTCGTGACTTTGTGCAAGCAGCAAAAAATGCAATGAAAGCAGGTTTCGATGGTGTAGAAATTCACGGGGCACACGGCTACCTCTTAGATCAATTCATGCGCAAAGCATCAAACTTGAGAAACGATAATTATGGTGGTAGCCAAGAAAACCGTATGCGTTTTACTCTAGAAGTAACTGAAGCCATAGTTAATGCAATAGGTGGTGATAAGACTGCTATTCGACTGTCTCCTTTTGTTACGGAAGGTTCCGAAACCCCTGACGACGAAATCGTGGAATTGACATACAAGACTCTTCTTAAGCTTGCGCCACTAAACCTAGCTTACGTTCACTTCAGCGAAAATATTTCAAACTATACAGAAGTACCTGACACTTTTAGAGAAAAAGTGCGTGAAATTTACCCTAATCCAGTGATGGTTGCTGGTAAACTCACTCCAGATTCGGCTCAAGTACTTCTTGACAAAGGCTATGTTGATTTGGTTGCATTTGGTCAACCCTTTATTACAAACCCCGACTTTGTATATCGACTTCAAAATGGATTGGAGTTAACTCCTGTCGATTATGAAGCACACTCTACCTTTTATGGTGGTGGTGCAGAAGGCTATACTGATTACCCAACAGCATTAGAGCTACCTGCATAATTTTTTTAGTTAGACCTTTCACTCAATCAAATACGTCTATCTAAAATATGTTAATCAAGTAGGAGGAGGCCTCACGGTCTCCGTCCTCTCATACCATCGCACAAGCGTGGGTCGGTTCCGAATATAATTATAGTGACTTGTACCCTTGTAATAACGAATACAGACCCAACTCTTTGAACCATTCATTCGCATAGCATGATTTGATTACGGCGTTCAGCTAGATGCCACCAACCTTTATCCGACATCGCCAACTTCCAAGCATTACTCTCTGTCACGCCTCGCTGGCGTAGCCATGTAGCCATATCGCTACGCAGTATTTCCGTTTGCGTTGCTTCAACCGTATCCTCCCCATGATCCCACGGGGCGTTTTAGTTTCAGTTTGAGAAGTTCTAGGGAAGAAGTTAGTCCATATCAGGCGCTGACTTTGCCAACTCTCTCATACATTTCACCATGTAATCGTAGGGTATTAGCCCGTTAGCTTTTGCTGTCTCGATGATGCTGTAAAGTAACGCACCGGCATAGCACCATTGGGGTTGTTGGCGAAGTGCCAATTTTTTCTGTTATGTGGACGTTCATATAACAGAAAGAATTGGATGTTCTCGACTTCAGTAGGCGGAGAAAAGGCCAGAGCAAACCTCTATAAACTGGTCATGACTTGTCGTGCTAACCACATCAATCCGTACTTCTACTTCGTACACCTGTTCAGGGAATTGCCGAAGCGCTCTTCAAATGATGATCTGACTGTTCTTATGCCATGGAATGTAGAAATTCATGTGGCTGAATAAGGTATTACGGGTTAATTAAGCGTTTACGTTCAACGCTATGATCAATGCGTTGAACCAACTTACAGGGATAGGTATGCCCAAGACTCATTGTTTTGTATAATAATTGCTCAACTTTGTGCAACTTAGCTTTCCATATAAAATCTCGGTTTTTTCTCTACGTTGAACTCTCCTCAGATTGACTAGTGCCAGCGTTTCACGCTGGCTTTTCCTCGGCAAGAATTCTAAAATTCTCATTCAACAATGCGATGAATTTCCTTATCCATTGACATCATAGACCTCCAGTACGTTTGAAAGGAGGCCTATGAATAAAACTCATAAATTATCTAACTGAGACTCGATAACAGTGAAATACTAAGATTATAAATAGCTCTGTTATCTCTAATTTCTTTTAGCGGAGCGTATTCTGGTGATGCTTGCCAGGCATTAAACGATTCTCTATTTGGCCATCGTTGAATTAGCTGTACCTCAACATCTCTTTCACCCAAAACAAAGTCAGCGTGCTTTTGCACCGCCAATGTTTCACCACCGTATTTGAGTACAGTGCTAGGAACCTGCTTTGAGTATTCTTCAAAAGAATCAAGATCTTTAATTTTGAAGTCTATATATACGTAAACCGCTTGACTCATGATTTTTCGCCTTGTTTAAGTAGTAACATTCATTTCGACTATTCGTCAGTGAACTTGAAACCTTGGTTATAAAACCCCTTTGCAACACTAGGAAAATAGATGTTGCTATAAAACATTGCGACTTCTTCGCTGTACGTTTTCATCGAGTGTAATCCTTGCGCATCCCACCAATTACGCAGTGCTTCGTTATATTGTTGAACACCTTGTTCTACTTTTTCAGAGCAATAGGTTTCATTCATTGCATAACTTTCTAGAGGTACCCTCGGCTTGACTTGGGGCAACTGGGTTTCATCCGCCACACCAAGTGTAATACCAAAAACTGGAAAAGTTTTTTTGGGGAGTTTAAGCAATTCGATCATCGCTTTAGGGTTGTTACGAATCCCGCCAATCGCAGTAGAACCATACCCGAGGCTATTTGCAGCTGTCTGAAGTGCATTTAGTGTTATTCCTGCATCCCCTGCCCCTACAATAATACCCTCGGCAGATTGTTCGATAATCTGCTTTTGACTCTCAAAGCGAGACGCAATATCTGTGCGATTAAAGTCAATAACAATAGTAATGAAGACATCTGCCGTCGCGACCTGTGGTTGTCCTCCTGCAATTTTCGCGATTTCTTCAATTGTCGCCTTATCACGTGTCACGATAAGACTGACTTGTTGAGCATTAATTGAACTCGGTGCTTGTTGGCCCGATTTCAGAATAAGCTCTAAATCTGAATCGTTTACTTTTTCACCCGAAAATGAACGAACCGAAGTTCGATTCAGCAGTTGCTGGATTACAGTATTCATTTTGAACCTCTTCAACTATAACGACACAAAGACTAATCGCGTGTTATAGCAATTAACTTTACTTACTTGATAAACGATGCAAACTCTTCAGCAAACTCTGAGAATGTGATTGCAGGTCGGCCTAGAACTTCCTCTACATCTGTAGTGACATAGTCGTAATTTCCCTGCGCAAACCAATCTAGGATTTCAGCAAGATGCACAGCAAGCCATTCATTCATACCAGCAGATTTCATTGCCTCTGCTGCTGCCTCTTTAGGAACAGCAATATATTGAATGTCTTTGTTAGTGATTTTAGATAAAATCTCTGCTTGCTCAGCAAAAGTAATCGCTTGAGGGCCGGAGAGTAGATAAGTTTTACCTTCATGTCCCGCTTCGGTTAATGACGCAACGACGACCGCTGCAACATCACGAATATCCACCACACTCTGTTTTGCATCACGAAGCGGAAGGAAGAATTGCCCCATACTCTTAATAGTTTCTAAGCTACCAAACAGGTTTTGATAAAATGAATTTGGCTGTACTAGGGTATAAGTCAATCCCGATGCTTTCACCATCTCATCCGTTTCAGCATGCACCCGAATGATTTCTGAGCCAGCCTCTTTTGATGCTCCCATTCCTGAAAGTTTAACAAGATGCTTGGCACCACTTGTCTGCATGGCTTCAATGACATTGGCGACCCACTGTTTATTATCTGGATGAGCAACCATCGCTAGATAAACTTTGGATACCCCCTCCATGGCTTCTTTCATCGATTCCACGTCACTAAAGTCACCAACTCGAATCTGTTCACGACTTAAAGCCAGCGGCGCTGCACTCTCGACATTTCGTACCAGCACGCTGAATTCAGCGCCTTTGCCCTTTAGTTGGCGTACTACTTCAGAACCAGTGTTGCCTGTTGCACCAAGAACCAGGATAGTCATATTTTCACCTTTGACTTGATTGGGTTGTTTTTTTGTCTGCCAAAACTATAATCCATCCCATAATTAAAGATTAGTTAGTCAATTTGGATTTCACTATCCCTTATATGGGATAATGGTGTGAATATGAAAGATTTCGATGGATTACCACTGTTTGCCAAGGTTATTGAGTTAGGGAGTTTTTCTGAGGCCGCCAGACAACTAAACCTGCCGACAACGACTGTAAGCCGAAAAATACAACAGCTGGAGGCTGAACTCGGAGGAAAATTATTAAACCGAACTACACGGTCACTTTCTTTGACGGAGCTAGGTGAGAGGGTATTGCCCAAAGCCCTGCTTATACAAGATACATTGAATGAACTACAATCAGAAGCTGAAGCCTTTTCGACTCAACCGGTTGGTCAGTTGCACCTCTCAGCTCCTCGGGCATTTTGCCAAGACATTTTGGCCCCTTTACTCGCCAAGTTCAGACAAAAATACCCAGGAATAAGAATTGAGTTAGATGCGGCGAATCGTATCCAGGACTTAACAAAAAGTCGTACAGATTTTGCCTTTCGAATCGGAGAATTAGCGGACTCGTCCCTCTTAGCTATACCATTAACAAAAGTAGGCTACGAACTTGTAGCCAGCTGCGAATGGACCGCTCAACATGGGGAGCTACAACATCCACAGGAGTTGAATACGGTTGCGACAATCAGGAATCATGTCGATGGATACATATTACCTTGGTACTTTAACAAAGATGGTGAAAGTTACCTCCATCAAATGGAATCCGACCTATTATCTGATGACCTATATGTCTCCCTTGCTTATGCCAGATATGGAACAGGGGTTGCTTATCTGCCTGTTTCCTTAACTAAAGCCCTTTTACAGACTAACGAACTCGTCCCATTATTGCAGGATTGGCAAAAGCAAAAGCCAACAGCTTATCTTGTTTATGCAAACCGAGTACACCTACCTCAAAAATCCAAACTCTTCATTGAGTTCATTAAGGAACATAAGCCCTACTTTCAACAACACTTGGAATGGTAGTTATGTTCGGCAAATGCCGATACGGCTAAATCAATAAACTGTCTTACTTTAGGGAATAGATACCTGCTATTGGGAAAGAAAGATGAAAACGGGATTTGGAAAATCTTAGAACATCCTTTACGCTATCCTAGTGACCACAGCATCTAGCACTTAAGCTCCTTATGGTTAAGTCTAAAGGGTGATTAAAATATCAACGCAAGGTTAAAAAATTGAATAATTAACTTTCAATAATTTTTTATCTAATTAATGGGGCTATTAGAAATAACTAATTCCCCATTATTATATCAAAATTTCTTCATATTTATAAAGCAAGATTTAATATTTTTTCAACAACGTTTTTGTCAATATCTCTGTGTTCACCTATGGCCAACATTCCATTTAACTGTAGATTGTCAATTATTGCTTGTATAGCTTCTTGACCTAAACCGTAATCGCCTAACTTCGTGTGTATGCCCATATGTTCAAAAAAGTCTTGTGTATGTTTAATGGTTGCATCAATAAGAGCATTTTTATCCAAACTTGTTAAGCCAAATACACGTTCACCTAGTTGAGCAATTTTATCGCGTTTTTGTTCCTGTTGAACATACATCAATGAAGGAAGTACAACTGCTAATGATGCAGCATGATCTAAATTGTATAATGCAGTTAACTCATGACCAATCATATGCGTAGACCAGTCTTGTGGTACACCTTGTCCAATAAGCCCGTTCAGAGCCATTGTAGCAGCCCACATGACATTCGCACGTACATCATAATTATGTTTGTGTTCTAAAGCTTTTGGCCCTTCCTCAAGCAATGTTAATAAAATTCCTTCTGAAAAACGATCTTGTAATGGAGAATTTACGGGATAGGTTAAGTACTGTTCAATAACATGAACAAATGCATCAACCACTCCATTTGCTATTTGCTGTTTAGGTAAAGAAAAAGTGTACGTTGGATCTAGTATAGCGAACTTTGGCTGCACAATCGGACTTTTAAACGATCTCTTTTGTCTGGTTTCTTTCCGTGTTATGACCGAATTTCCATTGCTCTCAGAGCCAGTTGCTGGCAACGTTAGTACAGCCCCAACTGGTAACGCTCTTTTCACTTCATTTCCATTAACTAAAATGTCCCAGCCATCACCTTCATATAAAGCCGCTGCCGCAATATACTTAGCGCCATCAATTACACTGCCTCCCCCCACCGCAAGTACAAAACTAATGTTTTGCTCTTTTGCCAGAGAGACTGCCTTTTCCAAAGTCTCGTAAGTTGGGTTTGGCTCGATACCAGAGAACTCGATGATGTCTACACCTTCTAAAGATCTAATAACATCTTCATACACGCCATTCAGCTTTATAGAGCCACCACCATATACGAACAGTACTTTTCCATCTTTTGGAAGGCGACTTAAAAGTTCTTTTAACTGACCTTGACCGAAAATTATTTCAGTTTGATTTTTAAATATGAAATTTAGCATTTTTAACCCTAAAATAGCTAAGGACTTTGACATATTATCGCCAAAGTCCTTATTTGTTTATTTAACAGATTATTTTATTTTTCCAGTTTTAATAGCAACTGTTTCGCTAATTCATGATCGGAAAACGGGTTTTGCCCAGTTATAAGCTCACGGTCAACAACAACATGTGGTTGCCATTCTTCCGCATAACTCATACTACCACCTGCTGATTTCATGGCATCTGCAGGATAGTAACGAAGCTTTTTACCATCTAAGCTGCTTTCGAATACCTGTTCTTCAGGGGTGGAGAAAATGGTCATCTTATAACCATCATAAATCCAATCTTGTGCGGTGACTGGTTCTGTGGTGCCCAATGCATGTTCAAATGCTTTAGGCTGCTCTTGCCCACTCAACAATGCAATTGGACCATGGCAAATTGCTGCAGTTGGTTTGCCCGCTTCATGGAAATGACGAAGAATCGCTCCAACTTGAGGATTATTGGCAAGGTCAATCAACGGTGCGTGTCCACCTGGAATGAAGACAGCATCGTAATCATCAAGACCCTGACTAATCACTTCTGAGAACGATAATGTGTCTTGAATGCCATCAATGTTAGCTACAACCTCTTTAATTCGTTCCATCTCTTCAACAGAGCCACCAAAGTACATAGGTTGAACAGAGCGTTCATCAACAACTGGGGCATTGCCCTTAGGTGTGGCCAGTATCAACTTGTAACCTTCTTGTTGTAGTTTATCAGCCGGCACTCCAAATTCGTTAAGGTAATAGCCCGTTTTATACAGTTCACCATCTGCCAACTGCATTTGTTGTTCACTAGAAAGTAAAACTAAAACCTCACCTTTGCTTTCAGCGTATGTGTTAGCACTTAGAAGCGCAGCTGCAATAAACACCGCGCTTTTCGTTAATTTAGACATAATTCATCTCCTCTTTGAATGTGTTGCTACTTTATATCTATTCAAAAGTTGGAAGAATTCGTTTATTCTTTACACTCATATCAGAAAAATGATGGCAATGTTCATTATGTCTTACTTTGTTCAATTGCGTACTTTTGTGGAAGTCTACAGATGTCGTAATATTTCGCGTGCAGCAAAAAACTTAGGATTATCCCAGCCCGCCGCAACTGCTCATATTCAAACTATGGAAAGTATAGTTGGCAAAACCCTTTTCGAAAGGCTTCACCGAGGAGTAGAACCTAGCAATGCAGCTCATGATCTTGCTACACAAGTATCTGGTCACCTTGATGCAATTGAACAAAAAGTAGCTTCTATTCGCTCCCGTTCAAGTGAAATTAGCGGCACGATTACTTTGGCTGGGCCTGCTGAATATATCAGTTATGTTGCCTCGGCACAGTTAGCGAACTTATTGAATGCAGGTAATATAGATGTCGTGATTTTACCAGGAAATAGAGTACATAATTATTGTGTTCTAGAAAATGGCACTGCTGACTTTGCAATTACTGCTTCTTTACCGGATAACAAACTCTATGATTATTGTGTATTGGATAGTGAAGAACTGCTGCTTGTATCTCACAGACTGCTGGCTCAGAACCTCCCTACCAGGTCGGTAACTGTAGAGGACTTAAATTCGATGCCCGTTGTAGTTTATGATAACCAGCTACCTCTTGTGAGGGAATATTTTGATTCCGTTTATCGTCAGAAGTGCCAATCACAAATTATCGCTCGTTGTCCGGATATTCGTGCGATTGCTGGGCTTGTTCGTACTGGTGTTGGCTACTCTGTATTGCCAGACTACTTGTGTTTTGAGGACATAAAGGCTGGCAGGTTAGTAGAACTTGGCCCTAAAGGGCCGGAGAATCACATATACCTCACTTGGCGTAAAGGGGCTTTATCTCACCCGAGACTAAACTACGCCTGTGACGTATTGATGGCATTCTCTAATTTGAATAAGTACGCTCGAAAAGATTCAGATAACCCGTAAATTGCGCGAATTATTGAATGAACACAACAAAAGAAGACTAAGTAGAGACCGAGCCAGTAGTACTAAGTAGCCACCTATTCACAATAGCTATCAGCTCGGCACTTAGTCTCATAGTACCTATAAATCTTGAATGTTAAGGTGCTTTAACAACAAATATTCCGCACTATTGTTCCATTTCTATTAGCTAGTAGTACATGTTTACTACGTAAAAAGAATATATTCGAACCAAAAATGGCTATACGATGAAACCCAAACTTCCTTAGTTAGCACGATTTTCTTGATTAAAAATCGTTTGGTCATTCTTTTTCAAAGTTAAAAGTAATGACCAAGCACACCTTTACTAGGGGTGTGTCTTTGATTGTATTATTTATACAAATCTGCGTCTGACAAAAAGTCAATGAAAGCTCTTACACTCTGAGGGAGATATTCGCGTGAAGAAAAATATAAGTAGACGGGTATAGAAGGTCCCAATATTCTTGATGCACTGGAACCACATCTTCTTTATATAGTTGAGTTTGAATCATCCATTCCCCTATCCCAACAATCCCCCAATCAGCACAAAGCATATTTTTGGCTGCAATAAAGCTTCATCTTTATCAGGGTTGTGTTTACATAGATCGACCAGCTTTTTGTTTAGTTCATAAGTTTGCTGTTTCTATATTTCTGAGTTTGCCATACTGACTACCCTCACATCTATTGATTAACGGTTAAGAACAATAAGCGTAGTCAGTATGATGGTGCTCACCCGTGTTGGCGTAAAGATTATCCGATGATGCTCGCTTCTTCCCATGAAGTTAAAAGCTGCATGATATCTTTCGAGGCTTTATGGGTTGCTTTTGGATACTCTAATTCTTTGGCTCCCTGCTGAACAGCTTCACGGATGGCTCTTACCTGATAGAAGAATGCGTCCCCATCAGCGTTAACTTCGATAACCTTCTTCTCGGTCTCGTAAATCTCTACTTCGAGCAGGTTTTTCTCGGTAGGTAACCAAGGATTCGAGTTGAAGGTCAGGCTACCTTTGCTGCCTAAAACAGTGAAGCCGTGCTTTAAACCGTAGTCTTCAGCAGTATGAATTTGCAGGTTTATCTTGTCTGCAAAACGGAGTGTTGCAGTTGCTTCACAGATGTTGCCGTCTCTGCCTTTTCGACCAAAACCAGATATCTGCAAATCCATTACCAGTTGTTCGGGTAAAATTTGGCTCAGAATCAGGTAGGCAAGAGACATAGGGTAACAACCGAGGTTGTACAGCGCGCCTTTGCTATTTGGATTCACAAACTCAGAGATTGCAGCAATGTAGGACGCCTGGATTGACTTGATCTCACCAATTTCACCGTTTTTTAGTACTTCGAGTGCCTTTTTGATTAACGGATGACACATGTACATCAGCCCTTCGGCAAAGAACACATTTTTCTCTTTGACTGAAGATAGCGCCTGATACGTCTTTTCCATATCAACGGAAAGCGACTTTTCGCAGAGAATAGCTTTGCCTGCTTTAGCGGCTTTTTGAATGTACTCATGGTGCAGATGATTTGGCAGTGCAATGTAGACGATATCTACTTCAGAATCCTCGATCATTGCTTGATAGTCGGTATAGGTTTTTGGAATGTTGTACTTTTCTGCAAACTTTTTTAGCCTAATTTCTGAGCGTCCGCTTACTGCGTAAAGCTCACTTTGCTTATCGCCTTTGATAGCTTCAGCCATTACATCCGAGATAAAGCTGGTGCCAATAATTGCCCATTTCATATTTTTCTGCCTTCTGGTTTCATTCTGCTGTTAGTTCACTAAGAGGGCTGGTTTCGCTCGCCCACTTTAGCTCGGTGATCTCTCTGCTGAAAAACGCCTGAGTGTGAGGGGCCTTAAAATGGTCAGCGAAAGCATCTTCGTCTTTATAGATTTCCCACAAAACAATCTTTCTTGGGTTCTCTCTATCTTGATGTACGACCGCTATTTCACAGCCTGGCTCACTGTTCATATCCAAACAGAACTGCATTATTTCTTCGATACCAGTTGCCAGATCCATTTCGTCTTTAATCAGAATCTCTGCGGTAATAGATAGTTTCTTTTTTGTATTTTGCATAGGCTCAGTTTTGTTGAGAAGTTGATAAGCTAATATAATTGTCACGATTTAATGAATAAACTAGACTGGGGTTATAACTTAATAAACTCAGAGTTTACAATGGACAAACTTAAAAGCATGCAGGTTTTCGTGTACGCTGTGGATACCGGCAGTTTTCGAAATGCGGCGAACCACTTTGAACTATCAGCCACTATGGTGGGTAAGCATATTCAATTTCTTGAATCGTCTTTGAATACACGATTGCTGAATCGTACAACCAGAAAGCAGTCACTGACGGAAAGTGGGCAAATATATTACAAAGAATGCAAGCGGATCATTGATGAAATTTCGCTTGCAGAAAATCGTATCCATACTTTAGAAAACACTCCTATGGGAACCGTTCGGGTGAACTCTCCAGTTAGTCTGGGAAGTGAATTACTGGCTCCTATCGTGGCTGACTTCCTGCAAGCCTATCCGTCACTCAATGCAGAGCTGACTTTAGACAACTCGATTGTTGACCCACTACTAACAGATGCGGATGTATTGCTGAGAGTGGGGGAGTTAGCTGACTCATCCATGATAGCTCGTAAAGTCGGTGAATATAAAATGCACTTTTGTGCTGCTCCGTCTTACATAGAGAGAATGGGAGTACCTGACTCATTAAATGATTTACAGTATCATTCTTGCCTTGGATTTGTATTCAGCCAGGGGCAAACAATGCAGAGTTTAAAGCTGGATACAGACGCTTTTAATCGTTTAAATACTAGACTGGCATCCAACAATGGGCATGCCCTGAAAGCAGCGGCGATATATGGTGCAGGTATCGTGTTACAACCAGATATTTTGGTTAGAGAAGACATCGAAAATGGATTGCTGATGGACCTACTCGAAGAGTATGTACCAGAACCTAAGCCTGTTTATCTGATGTATCGTAACAGGGAGTTGTCATTGAAAAATCGGGCTTTTGTAGACTATGTTATTGGTAAAACTCAACAACTCCTTTGAGCTAATGGTATAGAGCAGAAAGCAGATACCCCACGTGGCACGGTAAAGATTAGTACGCCAGTCGCGTTTGGTCGTTTACTATACATCCCTATCTTTCCGAGCTTCTTCAGCGCTATCCACTCTTAAAAATAGAGTTTCAACAAAACGATGCTTTTTTGACGCTGCAGTTGAATCCATTGACTTAATGATTAGAAATGGTGTATCTCAAGACTCTTCGTTACGAATGAAGCCTTTACTCAGCAACGCTATGTAATAGCGGCAAGCCCAAACTACGTGAGGTGTTATTGTGCACCAAGCATCCCTGAAGAACGTAAACTGCGACAACAGCGCATCGTGAACCAAACAACACTTCAAATAAGCAGTAAGTGGCCTTCGCTCCTTGGCCTTGGTCGGTGATGGTGTGAAAGTATTCTTAGAAATGGTAAATATTTGACATGATGAGCGCTCCCCAAAAGAGAGCATAAGATCACAGTAAGAAGTGAACGTCAAATTGCTCTCATTTTTGCTCAAAAAAACATTCGTGCTCTCACCCAGGATATTGATAGTGAGTAAAGAAACTCTATAAATATTATTTATGCAGATGAATTTGGGGCTTTATTTAAGCAGAACTACATAAGTACTCAACGATTTACACTTAGTAATTCCATTTTCTTTAATATCGCTTGATGCTGTTATTCTTGCTTTTTTGAATCTATGAAGACTCTTTACAAGTTTATCTATTTCACTTCGAGCATTGATCGCCGTTATAGATTGGCAATCTGAATAAATTGGTTTTGTATAAATAACCTCATTCTTTTGTATGACAATATTATAATCTGTATCTTTGAAGTGTGTTTTTAGTACTTCATTTAAGGCGATCCAGCCTGAGGTTATAGAGGCCATAGAAGATGAACCACCAAACAATGATCCATTGTGATTACAATTTTTTTCAATAGGGATATCAATATAAATACTATTATTTTTTTTGAGACAACTAAAACCCAAAAGTTTTGTTGCAGGAAAGTGATCATGCATCTCAGTATTCATCTCATAACCTTAGCTCTGGTTTGCTTAATACGATGTTTATCAGTGGTTTATATGTTAATCACGACATCAAAAACTTGAAGCAGCCTTAGTCGGTGTTTGGTTAAAATGTCGTTTAAACTCACGGCTAAATTGTTCAGCACTAGAGTATCCCACCATTTCAGCAGCCTCATTAACACGTTTTCCTTCGAAGCAAATTAAATCTCTCCCTTTGTTTAGTCGTACTTTTTTAATGTATTGCACTGGTGACTCAAGGGTTACTAGACGAAAAGCTGTGTGGAACGAAGAAATACTCATATTAGCTATCGAAGCGAGTTCAGAAACCGTCAACGGTTCTAAATAACGAGTATGAATGTGTTTTAAAGTGGCGGCGATTCTTGCGTACTTGCCTTCGTTATCAGCAAGGTTGAAAAGTATATTTCCACCATTACTTAAAAGAGCAAAAAACACGACTTCTTCTAACAATGACTCGCCAAGTACTTTAGCCTCAAGGTCATCACACAAGGCTTCCATTAAACGTTCACAAGCTTTATTAAACTTAGCGTCAATAGGTTCGCAGCATATTGTTAATTGTTCTCTTTGCTTGTCTAGTGCTTTTCTATCCATACTTGCTTTTATCTGACCCACTTGCCTTTGCAAAATGTGCATTGGTATCTCAACACCAATGCCTAGTATTGGTTGTTCATGATTTGGGATGGCTTCACACTCAACAGGGATCGGAACTCCCATCATTAAGCAATCTCCTTCACCATATGGGATGCTCTCCCCTCCCGCATATACTGTTTTTGTCCCTTGCCCAAGAACAATAAGGCCAGATTTATACATTGTTGGCTTTCGTTGATGTCCTTTTGCACTACGGTAAAAACGCACATTTTCAATTGCTGTTGGGTAGTCACCTTCAAACTCATCTAGTCCTTGGCGCTTCACATAAAGTTGCATAAGTGTTTTGAGGCTCATATTTAAACTCGTGATTTCATGCATTGTAGAAACAGTCATAATATTGGCAGCTTATATCACTTTTTAGCTGATTTAAAGTTCTATTGCACATGCAGACCTGGATTAAGTGATCAAGTAAAAGAGAGGGCATTAAACTAGCATCTGATCATTTTTAGCGTCTGAGAAGGTAAGTATGGCTGGATGTTATGATGATATAGCGAGTAGAATTAATCTATTCAAACGGAGTTATCTGACCAAACTCCTTTCTCTAAAGAGGCATCACAGCGAGACTATTTGTGGAGAGAGGTTGGACTAAAAGGTGTCTATTCAAAATCAAGAGAAGCATTATGCTCGACCTTTGCTTAAGAAAGTTGAAACCATCTCTATGAATCACACAATTTATTTTATTTCAAAAGATAGGCACTGTGTCACCACGTCTTAGTAGTTTTTCCATTTCAACGGGGCCGCCCATAGTTATACCCTTGAACCAAGCTGAAGTGCATGAATTGTAGAGCTTTGTTTTCCTCACTATTCTCTATTCCTTTTAGGACTACCGTATACCCACTTGAACTAAGCCGTTCAACCAGATCTGGAAGAAAGCTATTTGGATTTTCGCAGTATTCTTGTGTTAACAAACGATCAATTTTGACTATATCTGGACGCAATAAATCCACCCGATGTGCATTTGACTCGTGTAGGCCGTAATCATCGACAGCGACCTTAGTACCTGATTTTCTAAATGTAGCAATCCCTGAAGTAAATAGCTTGGTATTACTTTCCTTAAACTCTATTATTTCCCAAACAACATCTCGTAATACTACTTTCTCATGAGACATCCTTTCGAACGCTGCCTTTAGTGGAAATTCACCGCTAGTAAACCAAGAAAACAAGTTTGGATTGATGAACAAGCCATAAATAAAAACAAAGTAAGCAGAACAAGCGAGGCAGACCTCGTCGATTCAGCAACTTAACCATCACTACTGCACTAATGGTGAAACGAGTCTTCTCAATGCCACTGAGGGCATTGCGAGGGTTTATAGATTCCCTGTTTAAATTAGCTGATATTCGACTTACCTGCCCACACTACAGTTGTATCAGTCGAAGAACTAAGCTAGTTGAGGTTTCATTTAAGACAAAATCCCAAGATTTAATACAGCACCTCGCCATTGATGCTACTAGTCTCAAGGTTTATGGCGCAGGTGAATTGAAGATCAAAAAGCATGCTACTGACGGTAAAACGTAGAGTCTGGCATAAGCTGCATATCTCTGCCTACACCAGCACTCAAGAAATAATCGCCGCAGAGCTGAGTTTATCTCATGTCACCGGTGTAGAAGATCTTCCTAACTTGCTCAAGCAAACACGCCGACGAATCATCTAGATATCTGGAGATGGCGCTTACGACACAAGGAGTTGCCATGATGCCATAAAGTTCAAGCGAGCAGTTCCTCTTATCCTACTAAGAGAAGGTGCAGCTTTCTGGAAGCAAGGATACCCCACAATTTATAAGAAGTAGATAACTCGTCGTAGCTGCCATAAGCACTCGCTTTCTGAAACAGCCATGTTTCTCAGGTAGGTGAAACCTACGCCAAGAATAAAGCTCTGAACAAGCTATGCCTGATACTCATCATGTTGTCTAAGAATTGCTCAAATTTAGGCGATTTGGATTTCAGCCAGAATTATGCAATAAAGTTACCTATAGGTACTCACTAAGTTTCTTATTATAGCATCAGACTTAAATGCCACATTCTCTATTAATGCTTCTATTAATGGCATTTACAACATTTTCATATTACAAGCCATAAACTGTGCAAATTTCGATCACATACACATACCCACCACATAAAACTTGTCGCCATACCATTTACGAGCCTCAATAATTATAGGATTAGTCATGTTATTTGTACAAAACAACCTTATAAAACCACAATGATGGAACTATTATACATGACAACCAAACACAGTGAGGCAAACAAAGAGGTATTTATGAACTTTTCATATTTAAATCCGACCCAAATATTCTTCGGTCAAAGCCAAATCAGTCAGGTCGCAAACGTTATCGATAAATCTCAGAAAGTATTAGTGATTTACGGTGGTGGCTCCATCAAAAAGAATGGTGTTTATCAACAAGTAGAAGCAGCCCTTTCCGAGCATAACTGGTTTGAATTTTCCGGTGTAGAGGCTAATCCAACAAAAGAAACAATGGATAAAGCTGTCGAGATCATAAAAGAGCAAAATATTGATTTCATTTTAGCTGTTGGCGGTGGTTCTGTTATCGATGGTTCTAAATATGCGGCAGCTGCAGCGCATTATGATGGTGACGGTTGGGATATTTTAACTGGAAACTATGTTCCAGTAACTGCCACTCCTATTGGTGTAATTTTAACCATCCCTGCTACTGGCTCTGAGTCCAATGGCAACTCTGTCATTACGAAATCTGAAACACAGCAAAAATTGCCTTTTGCATCTAATTACGTTCAGCCTCAATTTGCAGTTATGGATCCTGATGTAATGAAAACATTACCGGAAAAACAACTAGTTAACGGAATTGTTGATGCATGGGTTCACGTATGTGAGCAATACATCACTAAACCAGCAGGGGCATTAGTACAAGATGGTTACTCAGAAGCTTTGCTACGCTCTTTAAAATCTCTTGGCGAGAACTTCGACAGTCGTAGCAATGACCTTTGGCGTTCAAACCTGATGTGGACAGCGAACCAAGCTTTAAATGGACTTATTTCAGTTGGTGTAGAACAAGACTGGGCGACACACATGATTGGCCACGAGCTAACTGCCCTTTGGCATGTAGATCACGCGCGATCACTTGCTATTGTGCAGCCTTCGCTTTTACGAAACCAAATTGAATTTAAACGCGATAAACTGGAGCAAATGGGGCGAAACGTATTCGAACTGACGACAAGTGAAAATCTTGCGGAACGTACTATAGACGCAATTGAAGCATTTTATCAATCTCTTGGAGTGTCAACGCAGCTTACTGAACACGATCGTAGCAAAGAGGAAGCTATCGATGCAGTCATAGAACGTTTAGAAACCCATGGTTTCACATCTCTTACTGAAAATGGAACAGTTACACCAGTGCAAGTACGTGAAATTTTAATCCACGCAATCGCATAACTTACTTTTTTATAACGAACTTAAAAGTCTATGGATAAACAAAGATTGTTGTATCTATAGGCTTTTATTTGTTTTTCATACGCCAAGTGGAATGTGACATGATAATACCGGACTATAGCAATATCGTTATTTTTGGCGCTTCAGGTGACCTTACATACCGTAAGCTCATTCCTGCTTTATACCACCTCTATGCGAACAAGCAGCTTCCAGAAAATTTTGCCATTCTGGGTGTAAGTCGCACTGAATACAGTGATGAGTCTTACCGCGCGAAGCTGAAAAAATCGCTTCAGGAAATGGAAAAGACTGAGCCAGAAACGCTTGATGCATTTATTAACCATCTGCACTACCAAGCTATCAATACTTCTGACACACAAGATTACAGTAAGCTATCTTCTCGTTTAGACCAACTTGCTGACGAATATCGTTTCGATCGGCGCAATACGCTTTTCTACTTAGCAACCCCACCAAGTTTATACAGTGTGATTCCTGCAAGTCTTGCAGCACACGGCCTAAACAAAGAAGAAGATGGTTGGAAACGCCTGATTATTGAGAAACCATTCGGTTATGACCTTGAATCAGCGCGTATTCTGGATAAAGAAATTCACGAGCACTTCCAAGAGCATCAAATCTACCGAATTGACCATTACTTAGGTAAAGAGACGGTACAAAACCTTCTTGTACTTCGTTTCTCAAACGCAATGTTTGAGCCGCTTTGGAACCGTAACTTCATTGATTATGTTGAAATCACGGGCGCAGAATTCCTCGGCGTAGAGGAGCGTGGTGGTTACTACGACAGCTCAGGTGCCGTGCGCGATATGTTCCAAAACCACCTGCTACAAGTATTGGCGATGGTGGGTATGGAGCCACCAGCACAGATCAATGCAGATTCGATGCGTGATGAAGTCGTTAAAGTACTCCAGTGTTTAAAGCCTTTGGACGAAAACGCTCTGCGTAACGATCTAGTATTAGGTCAATACACCGCTTCTGAAGTTCGTGGACAAAGTCTACGTGGCTACCGTGACGAGCCGGGGGTTGCAGATGATTCTCGTACCGAAACTTACATCGGTTTGAAAGCCTACATTAACAACTGGCGTTGGAATGGCGTGCCATTCTACGTGCGTACTGGTAAGCGTCTTCCAACACGCGTTACTGAAGTGGTTATCCACTTTAAACAAACACCGCACCCAGTGTTTGGTCAAAACGCACCAGAAAACAAGCTGATCATTCGCATTCAGCCAGACGAAGGCATTCAAATGAGCTTTGGCTTGAAAGAGCCAGGCGCAGGTTTTGAAGCGAAAGAAGTGAAAATGAACTTCCATTACGCTGACCTACAAGAAACGCAAATGCTAACTGCGTATGAGCGTCTTCTACTTGATGCTTTGAATGGTGATGCTACGCTATTTGCACGTAGTGATGCGGTGGAAGCGTGTTGGCAGTACGTACAGCCAATTTTAGATTTTAAACAAGATCCACAATCCCTCTTCGGGTACGCATGCGGCACATGGGGTCCTAAAGAGTCAGACGACCTGCTACAGCGTGATGGTCGCGCTTGGCGCTTCCCATGTAAAAACTTAACAGATACGGATTACTGTGAACTATGATCAACCATAAGATCTACCAAACAGCAGAGCAGGTAGTTGAAAGCCTAGCTAACGACATGAAAGCGTTCAGCGAAATGGGCCGACCTGTTCACATCTCTCTTTCTGGCGGCAGCACTCCTAAAATGCTGTTCAAACTGTTGGCTTCAGAGGCTTACGCAACCTCTATTCAGTGGCAAAATCTCCACTTCTGGTGGGGTGACGAACGTTGTGTCGCACCTGACGATGCGGAAAGCAACTACGGAGAAGCGAACGCGCTACTGTTTAGCCAAGTAAACATTCCAACAGAAAACATCCACCGTATACGCGGTGAAGATGACCCTAAAGTGGAAGCGGAACGCTTTGCGAAAGAGATGTCAGAGGTGATTCCGACTGAAAACGGAACCCCTGTGTTTGACTGGATCTTATTAGGTGTTGGTGCAGATGGCCACACAGCTTCTCTGTTCCCTGGCCAAACGAATTATGATGATGCGAATCTATCTCTTGTGGCGTCTCATCCTGAGTCAGGCCAGCTTCGTGTGTCAAAAACGGCACGCGTTTTAGAAGCAGCAAAACGTATCAGTTACTTGGTGCTTGGTGCAGGAAAAGCGGACATCGTTGAAGAGATCAACAGTTCACCTGCACACGCACTGCCATACCCAGCGGCTAAGATTCAAGCGAAATCTGGTCTGACGGAATGGTATTTAGATTTGGACGCAGCAGCAAAAATTGCTTAAAACGCTGCTCGTCAATGAAACAAAATTGGAGAGAAACAATGAAAGGTGATATCGGTGTAATTGGCCTAGCGGTAATGGGTCAAAACCTTATCCTAAACATGAACGATCACGGCTTCAAAGTGGTCGCTCACAACCGTACTGCTGCTAAAGTAGACGAGTTCCTGGAAGGTCCAGCGAAAGGCACGAACATCATCGGTGCATACTCTCTAGAAGAACTAGTAGAGAAGCTAGAAACGCCACGTAAAGTGATGCTAATGGTTCGCGCAGGTGATGTGGTAGACAAATTCATCGACGCGCTAGTCCCTCTACTAGATAAGGGCGACATCATCATCGACGGTGGTAACACAAACTACCCAGATACAAACCGTCGCGTTGCAGCACTACGCGAAAAAGGCATCCACTTCATCGGTACAGGTGTATCTGGTGGTGAAGAAGGTGCACGTTTTGGCCCATCTATCATGCCTGGCGGCGCTCCAGAAGCTTGGGAAGCGGTTAAGCCAATCTTCCAAGGTATCTCTGCAAAAACTGATGCAGGTGAGCCTTGTTGTGACTGGGTTGGTAACGACGGTGCGGGCCACTTCGTTAAGATGGTACACAATGGCATCGAATACGGCGACATGCAGCTGATCACAGAAGCTTACCAGTTCATGAAAGACGGTCTTGGTATGTCTGCAGACGAGATGCAAGCGGTATTCGCTGAGTGGAACAACACTGAGCTAAACAGCTACCTTGTTGAAATTACGGCTGACATCCTTGGCTACAAAGATGAAGACGGCGAAGCGCTAGTTGAGAAGATCCTGGACACGGCTGGCCAAAAAGGTACAGGTAAATGGACGGGTATCAACGCACTAGACCTGGGTATTCCTCTAACTCTTATCTCTGAGTCTGTATTCTCTCGTTGCCTGTCTGCACTGAAAGACCAACGTGTTGAAGCTGAAAAACTATTCGGCAAGACAATCACTCCAGTTGAAGGCGACAAGCAAGAGTGGGTTGACGCACTACGTCAAGCGCTTCTGGCGTCTAAGATCATCTCTTACGCTCAAGGCTTCATGCTAATGCGCGAAGCATCGAACGAAAATGGTTGGGACCTAAACTACGGTAACGTAGCGCTAATGTGGCGTGGTGGTTGTATCATCCGCAGCGCGTTCCTAGGCAACATCCGTGATGCGTACGAAGCGAACCCAGACATCGCATTCCTAGGTTTTGATGAGTACTTCAAAAACATCCTTCAAGGCAGCCTAGCAGCATGGCGTAAAGTAGCAGCGAAATCTCTAGAGTCTGGTATCCCAATGCCATGTACGATTTCTGCGCTATCTTTCCTAGACGGTTACACGACTGCTCGTCTACCAGCGAACCTGCTTCAAGCTCAACGTGACTACTTCGGTGCTCACACTTACGAGCGTGTTGACCGTCCACGTGGTGAATTCTTCCACACTAACTGGACTGGTACAGGCGGCGATACAGCATCTACAACTTACGACGTATGAGAATAAACTACTTATTCTGACTCACGCCAGATTAGATTCAAAGTTGAATAGCAGCGATGGACTCTTGAAGAGTGCATCGCTGTTCCTAAATAATCACACACTTCATCTGACAAGTCCTGATGCATCTGAAACTTAATACGATTTTATCGCTTTCTACCGACCAACGCTTTTCACCTGAAATGGCAATCGCAACTGAATTTAAGTATCCTTGGAAATCATAACCCTCTTCTCCTTCTTCAAAGTCAGGTAAGACAATACCGAACTCTATTTTAAGTTTAGCCGTAAGGGTATGGTTTGTTCCTAGTTCTGATTCTGTGTAGCGAATTTTATCAACCTCCTCAAAAATAAGTGTCACAAAAGTTCGGGAATTATGGTTTCAACAGTATTTTCTCAACCAAAGTGTCAGCCTATTATTCAAGCTTAATTTCAGAAACCATTCCTATTTGCAGGAAATATGAAGGCCTGAAGCCACAAAGTGTTGAAGAGTTAATACGCTACTGTGATGGGCTAAACACAGCTATAAATAACATCCAATATGCTTACGAATTCGAATTACCGATGAGGATGGAAGTAGATGATGCTTTAGAGTTCTCACTTTTTTCGTTAGAAAGCATTTTGCTAAAAGCAAGGAGTGCAACTAGCCAAACTAAAAAGTGGATACCTTTTGAAATCGCTCAAGAGCAAGGGGACCCTGTAAATAATTCTGTGTAACTGTCGGGGTTACATGTATTCAGTATGTCGGTCTTCGAACATAATCATAAGATCGCGACACAATCACCTTCTTTCATTCCAAGCTTTCTTAAGCCTGTAATGATCGCTTTCACGTCTTTCTATACACCCGCCCAACTCCAAGTAACCCAATGTCCTTCCCGTGACTGAATAAATACTGTTTGCTCTTTTTTCGAATTAAAGTTTCTATTAGTTGCTTTGATGGTAATGCGCTCGACATAACCAGTTCCTCTATCTTCCTTAATATTTGGACAGTGACCGTAAGTAGATTGTTTTATAAACAGCCTACTTTATTGCTTGTTCTCCCCTTCCTCCCTCTTTCATTTTTTACTTTCCCTATTCAGGTTAATGACCCAAAACTCCGAGGGAGATGGCGAAAGTAACTGCTACTCAAATTCATTGGCGCACTGTTTCACCATTCCCGATGCTTTTGTGATTTTTTCACCCGTCAAAACTAAACCAATCAATTTGTCATGTTCATCGATACACCGACCCACTACCCCTGTATCGTCATTTTCATCAACAACCCACTGGCCAGAGCCGTTTGATGGTGAAATGACGGTGATGGGGTGTAACTTGGTTTTGACGTTGACTGGCATGACTCCATAATGAACCGGAACTCGTTCACCAAGTAGTGTTTTAGAAAGTGCATTCGTTTGTAGTGTGATCGGTGCAATATAGGGCAAGTATTGCTCTTCCACCTGCGCACAATCCCCAATTGCATAGACATCCTTGGCGCTGGTTTCTAGATACCGATTAACTCTAATACCTAAAGAGCAAGTTAAACCCGCAACTTTGGCTAACGCAATATTGGGTTTAATACCAACAGCTGCGAGGATAACATCTGCTTTCAGCTTAGTGCCATCATCTAAGGTGATTTGCATGCTATCAATGCGGTTGCCTACTTCGCTAATAACACGTCCAAAATGACAAGTAATGCCATGTCTTTCGAACTCTCTCACCAAACCACCAGCAGCAAACTCAGGAAGCAATCCACTAAGCGCCGTTGGCATAGGATCAACAATCGTCACGTTATAACCCGCACGACATAGATCATCCGCATATTCACAGCCAATTAGTCCCCCTCCCATAACAACGATGTCATGCTTACCTTCAAGATTGGTTCTGAAACGAGAATAGTCAGAAAGGTTATTGACCTGAAACACTCGGTGAGCATAGTTACCATTCAATGAAACTTGCTTGCTCGTCGCACCTGTTGCTAACACCAGTTTTGAGTAAAACAGATAATTACCGTTTGCAAAAGTTATCCGATTACTTGTCGTATCTATCTGTTTCACTTCTGTATATAGCACCACTTCTAATGAGTACCTTCTCGCCATTTCTTCAGCGCTGCTTTGGATCAGTGATAACGCAGACCTACCTTCTGAGCAAGCATTTGAGAGCTTCGGCTTGCTGTAATAGTCGCCACTGTCTGCTGTAAACATGACGATAGGTGTTGTAGTATTTTGTTCTCGCAGCTTTATGGCTAACCGGTAGCCTGCGTACCCCGTTCCTATAATTACAATAGGTTTACACGGTATTGATTTTATTGTGCTTGAGTCATCGACATGTCGCGGTTGATGTAATTCAGGAGCTGAATATAAACTGACGTCAACCATCTCAAAATCGCTTTTTCCGACGCCACACTCAGGGCATATCCAATTATCGGGAATGTCTTCCCATCGTGTTCCTGGCTCTATCCCCTCTTCAGGATGCCCTTTTGCTTCATCGTATATCCAGTTACAAACTTGGCACTCCCATACTTTTAAATTAGACATAACTTCCCTACTTATTCTCTCTTTCAGAATCAGACTCACCAAGCATCGTTTGCAATACTGCATTAAACTCGTGTAAGGCCCACTCGTTCTTACCATATTGAATATATGGCAACGCTTCGCTAATCATTGAGTCATGTATTGACTCGCCCAGAACCCAATCTTCATCTAAGGTTTGGTTAGTGATATCTAAGTTCTTCTGCCAATGTGATAGCTGTTGAGGGCTGTCCAAATCCGCATTTTTAGGGATCAGAGAACTGACCGATATCTCTGTCACATCGACGGTGAGGGGGCGGAATTGAATAAGATCGACATGCTCTCTTTGTACCAGCAACCCCATATTAGGAGTTAAGTAGTAAAGCATGTGGCTGCAGTCATGTATCGAAAGTGGTTGATGTTCAGGTTTCATCGCGCCATCTAAAATTTTCGTCGGCATAAACACTCGAAAGTGTGAACTGATCTGGTCGATAACCGCAGTATTATTGTGGAAGAATGGAGCAATAGTGTTTTTATGTGCAAAAGAAAAATGATAGGTTTCTAAGCCCCCTTCAGCCAAAAGCTTCCAATTAGCCTTTCTCACCTGACAAGTACGCTTAAACAACTTTAGATTATTCGCTTCAATCCAATTAAGCTGTTCACGCATATCACCTAAATGCTCATCAAGGTGTGTATCAAGACTACTGTTGAGTTCCTTGTTTGGACAAACCCAGATGAATCCAAACTTTTCTATACAAGGAATTTCAATTAAACCGTTCTCACTCTTTTCAATGTTAGGAAAGCAGTGTTGCTGTCCTGGTACATTACTCAGCTTCCCATCAGTAGAGTAAGACCAAGCATGATAAGGACAGACCATTCGCTTACTGCAGCCTTTACCTTCAACCACCTTAGCGCCACGATGTCGGCAACTGTTTCTGAACACGTGCACTTGTCCATCACTATCACGACTCACGATTAACGATCCCATTGTTGTCTCAACGGTTTGATAGCTATTAAGATTTTCCACCTCCGATGAATGCAATAACACGGTAGGTCGTTTATTAAATATTTGTTTAACTTCCTTCTTAAATAACTTCTGGTCGGTATAACGACTGACATCAACCTTGTGGACTTCCCCCTTTAGAGAGGTCGTCTTACTTGAAATATTTTGCTTCGCTTTTTCAATTAGCAGCTCTTCAAATTTTATATCCATGCTCGGTTCTCCACTTTAATCCACCTACCAATTGGTAGGTGTCGATATTGTAAAAATACTTACCACATGGTAGGGTGTCAACATGTGAATTTGATATTTGTAAAAAAATCGTGAATAAAGATGTAAGAAGCAACGTTTTGCGAGAAGCTGAAGCACAGTTCTCCAAAAGCGGATTTTATGGGACCAGTATTAACAATATCGCCAAAGGCATGGGGTTAACAAAACAAGGGATACTGCATTACTTTCCCACTAAAGAGAAGTTGTATGCCGCTGTCCTCGAGTCTGCGGCAAATTCACTGACCGACGATATCAACACACATAAATCAAGGCTTAATAATCCCAGGCATGTACTTGAAACTATATTTAAAAATATGGTTGAAGCAAAAGGCCGCGAACAAGAAATCATCGTGCTACTTCTTCGAGAGCTACTGGATAATAGAGAACGTGCTATTGACTCGAACCGCTGGTTCTTGAAACCTTACTTAGATGAGCTGATTTCACTGGCTAAAGCTGCAAACTTGAAAGACTGCAATGATGATATCTCAGCATTTGTAGTCATTTACGAGCTACTCGGCTCTATCCAATACCTTCTAATATCTGAGCCAACACTAACTAAACTCTACTCTGATAAGCAGTTTGAGCAATTCAAAAAGCAGCATTTATCGAGAGTTATAAGAACCTTCAGGTATTAGAAAACGCCAAGAGTATTAAAACTTTCATTTTTCAATTTGGCAAGAGATTACAGCTAACACTGTATATTACTGAGCCGTGAATGATCTCTATACGCCATGACTGAAAATTACTTTCGGATAACTTTAGGTGCTCTTCTCCGCTTTGTTGAGTCTAACTCTGATATCAACTATCTCTACCATACTGATAAGTAACTTCTTTTTGAACACTATGGACGATTTGTGTTTTGACTCAACTCCTTTCCCAACTTATCAGTACTCAAGGACATAAAATTCAATCCGTTGAAGTGGATGAATCGACACAGATTATCGATGTGTATTACCGAAAAGATCGTCGATTTAAAGAGCAGATCAGTCAGGGCTGCCCTGAAGGGCTAGACAGCAGCTCTGTCTCCAAGCAGGTCAAACTTGTTTCTCTTTGTGATGCGGTTTGATGCGATGACCAGCCAACGCCCTTATCGCGATCCTATGAGTAAAGAGAACATTAGACATCATCAAAGCACATTTGGGGGACACAATTTGATTCTGCTTTCATCCACTTAGGAAGAGGCGGTAAATTTGATCACATTATATTGATCCCGCTGCAACATTGTCCAATGTACGGCCACACCATTGAAATAATGCGACATCGGAACAACGGCGATCTCACTCGGTGCCGAGTGTACGGCACTCAATATACCGTAAACTATGCCGCAATGCCCATAGACTGCCAGAAGAAAAACAAGCACATGATTGATAACTTCATCGACATCACCATCGACATCTTACCGTTAGCGAACTAAGCGGGTCGCGTATTGCCAGGCCCTCTGATCTAAAGCAACCTCTCAATTTGATGGCGGTTGCTTGCTTTGTAGCTATTTAACTGAAACGTTAATTGATATTTAATGCAATATCTTCCCAATAGTTAAATTGTTCATCTGAGCCAAATTCATTTGGGGAGATATGACGATCAATCTCCTGCCCATTCTGGAAAACTAGGAAACCACAATCGCAGCCAAAAGCATGCTGGTCAGCAAACCTTACCTTAAATCTGATTTTATGGTACATCTTTGATAATGCAATAAATATTGGGTACGGAGTAGTATTCGCAGTAAAAAATGTAATTCTTCCGTGAACATATTCACCTCTGTCTTCGAGGCAACATTGGCTATCCCATGCATTCCACTTTGTTCCCCAATTTTGAAGATTCCAATCCACATTACCATGAATAACACTGCTCTCTCCTTCAAAAGAATTTGATTTCAAAGAGTTGGAAAGTAGCTTATTAAAATCCATATCACTACTTTCATTCCTGATCGAATCGCGAATAGAACTAGCATAGCATTTATCTTTAGTACGAAACTCGATGATATTATAAATATGGTTAGGCATGATCTTACTCCTGTTTTCTTTAAAAAATAAAAAATATTCGTTTACATTAATTTAACTGATATTTTACCTTTCAGCTTATCTAATCGACAAAACCCTTTGAAGATATAAATACACAACACGGACTTCTTTATTCAATCGTCTTACATTGGTGCAAAACCATTTTCTGGACAGCTGAAAAAAATGCCTCAAAACTAGGATATTGTTTGAGAAGTGCTTTTAACGTGCTTTCTACTACTTCGAAATGTGGACTGACTCTACATACACACTTTAATGCATGCCTAACCAATTCTTTATTATTAAAGTTATTGAGCCGATAAACACCATCTTGATGATGTGTGAACTGAGATGAGGTTAACAAGTTCTCATGGCATGCACCTATCAATCGAGTATTGGATGACTTCGTTAAAAAGTATTCAAACCCTGATAACAACTTGACGTTCTGAAGGGTGAAACATGCATCAATACTTTCCGATAGGAATAGTAAGGTTTGTTTTGATAGAGAGATTAATTGAAAGGCGTCAAATAGCCCCAGGCCTAAAGCGTCATTCAATTTTCTGTCAATTAATATTGCTTTTAAACTCTCTCGTCGATACGTGGACTGCGCTGCCAAAAACTGCTCTACGATACACTTGTTTCTCTCAAACCTTTGCCAAACTACATCACAAAAACTTGGTACGTCCCCCTCGTCAATCGAGGGTAAACGAACAAGGGTAAACCCTAACGTTTCCGCATATTGTGATATGTCATATAAGACAAATGCGGTTGCGGTATTCCATGGGGTGTTTGGCAACAAAACAACGTTATTATAAAGAATAGCATTGTTGAGTATGGCTTCAGTGTCATCAAGACGCGCTGGAAACCATTTCATATCACTTACCTTCAGATAGCTTTAAAGTGGTAATGAGGCTCTTTCTCAGCAAAATGGGTGAGCACTTTCTCCGGCACCTCAATGCGAAACACTGTCCCAGATTTGGCTTGAGTCACCCAATTTTTCTTACTACCACCGCTTGTGAAGCCGCCCGCTACGACACCTACCCCCTCTTCGACTCTTGCTCCTGAATCACGCCCAAATGCGCGTGCGATTGGGTAGCCAAGGCAACAAAGTGTCCCCTTTTCTTCGTACACATCGTAGTCATCATTAATCGTAACTTCGACAGGCACTAGATGAGAATTGAAAACACAAGCCAGCTCATCAACTTTTTCTTCGATAAGGCCACTAAACACCCAACACTCACTGGACTTATCCCATTGCCCACCAAGAGCGCGACATTTATCAACGAGATAGGTATTGTAAGTACTGGTTAAAGTAATAAAACCAGACTCATTTTGTTCCTCAATCGAGGATTTAAGTTTGAATATTAGGTCGGTTCCATACTTTGAACGCACAGAGATGTCTTCGACATCCAGCAGTTGCGTACCGATTGAGAGATTCTGAGATAGTTCATCGATTAAGATTCTGCACTTGTAGCCGTCAAGCGATGCAGCAAAATACTTTCGATTTTTCTTTGAGACGTTAAACTCTTTCATGTTTCCTCCGAAGTAATAATGAGTGACAACGTAATAACTTTTATTGATGGCTTTCAGCCATTTATCTTGTTTTTATCGTTATTATTTTTGCTGTTATATTATTATTCAGAGCTTTCAAAGAGCAGAGCGATTTGGAAGCCTTATCAAGCTAACTTAGCCTGTACTTTAATGTCAAGAGTTTTTATCCTCCTCAGCTTGATCGCAAAAGTCGTTGCGAATCTTGCAATTACCACTGAAGTTGAGCAAGCTCTGTGCAACGTATGCACAGAACTAAAAGATAAATTAGTGAAAGTTCATGTACTGCAATAAAGGATTCGCTTGCTTAAGCGCTTGTCGCTGCGCAAGAAGCTCAGCGACCACACGCTTTTTATCTTCTCCCAAAGCGCATGCAATAAGAAACGCATCGACTTCATGCGACATGAATCCCACAGCCTTGGGACCCAGTTGTACTGCGGGCGGAAATGTGCCATCGTTTATACGTCTGTGAAGCGTGGCTTGGGATAAACCAACGCGTTTTAATACATCGACTTTCTTTTCTATTTTCAGTTGATTAATTGGGTGTATAAGCGCCATTGGACGCCTCCGTTTATTCTTATTCTTATGACTACAAGAGCCGTTGCAAATATAATATTCGTATTTAGAAGTCAAAAGCAATCACTTTTTCGAATTTATTTTACTAAATGGAAATATACAAACTCTATATATTTAACAACGAACAAAATATACATATACCATATATTAAATATCACACAATATAATCAGTCGAAGTGATAAAAATAAAGACATGATAAGTACATCCTTTATTTATATTTGACTCCCCCATCACGAACACACTTTCTTCTGCTATTGCTTCTTAACTTAATCCATATAACATTTGTCCCAACAACTACTTACTGACTATCAGTAATACGAAGTGAAAGCGGATGAAAGCGGCTGAGACGTAGTGAGAGTGCGGCGCAAATTCCTTGTCGCAAACGGCATTTTCGATGTTGTAACGCGCACTTTCCCTGTCGCATGCGACAAATTCCTTATCATATTCCTCTGTTGAACTCTGTATTATACAATAATATATTTCGCTTATTTTAAATAAACACATTTAATATCATAAATTATATTGTTATAATAAAAACAAATAAAACAAAAACAGTAACAAGCGGATACTGCTCTTCCCTATTTGTTCCAAATAGCGAAGCTTGTAGTTTTAGCCTCCTTTCAGTCGGTTGCGCTAACATGCTTCGCAGTTATCGCTAAGTCGCACGCTGTTGCTTCCTAGATAATAAAAATAAAATAATAATAATAAAAAGAGAAATAATAAAATGAAGATTTCAGAAAAAGAAGACTTAAATAAAATAATAAGAGAAGTAGTAGTTAACACAAAAAGAGAAAATAAAGATAAGCTAATGGCGCTTATCGAGCAAACAGACTACAGCTTAGAAGAATTACAATTTATTGTACCTTCTCTTCTTCCTCAATTTTCAAACACATCAAAAATTACATTTAGTTCTCATGCGCATTTTTGCAACTACATAGTAAAAAGTATTTACGTTAAAAATAATGCAGATAACTTTGATAAAAATGCTGTTGATGACTCGCGTCACATCCTCGATGCAGTCGAAAACGGCTTCAAAGAAGAGCGCAAAGAAACTAAAGACTTGTATGGTGTAGCAATAAAAACCCATCTAACAGCAGAACAACACGATCGCTTCATCGCTAACAAGAAAAGTTACAGCTACCGCTCCAACGCTGCTTTTCTCAGAGATATAGCTTTAAATCAAGTCGAACCACGTCCGAACAATGACGAAGCATATTTACAGTACTTTAAAGAAACTAAAGAGCTATCAAAAGCACTTCAGGTACTTGCAGAAGACATTGAAGATGCTGACAGCGCTGAGATAGCTGAACTGAGTAAATGCATTAAAGAACTTGAGAAGATCGTTGATATTATACGCAAGCTAGCAATAGATTCCCACTCATCAGCAACAGCTAAAATACTAGCTTTTAAATACTTATCTTCGCGTCAGTTAGATGAGATATGCAAACAAAAGATACTAGAAGAAGCTGAATTATAAAGCCTAAATTCCCTCCTTGCTCAAGGAGGGCTTATCTACCCCTAATTATTACTTTCTCACTCACAATAATAATAAAGAGCCAATAAAATGATATTTACAGAATTAGAATGCACAAGAAGTCAACAGACAGCTAGGGACGCACAGAATCTTGTCGAATATGGCGCTAAACAAAAAGACGCCGACAACCTGGTGAAATATGGCGCAGGTAAAACAAAACATGCTCCAGCAAGCGAAGGACACTCATTCTTCATCTGCGCTAACGAAATCGACTCTATCCCTGTAAGCATGGGCGAACTGGCTACAGGTGCGGACTGGCACGATGCTACCACTGAGCTTCAAAGCTCATACAGACATAATCCACACGTCAAACACCCTTTTCGCCACTTCGTCATATCTGTAGACGAAGGAGAGCATCTGACAGACAAGCAGTGGCGTAAAACAGTTAGAAAGACAATGAACCGCCTAGGTTACAAAAACGCACGCTACATCGCATTTAGACACGAAGATACTGATTCTCAGCACGTACACATAACAGCATCAACGCAAGACCTCGAAACAAACAAGGTGATAAGTAACTGGATGTCTGTTGAAACTGCACAAGAAATCATGCGCGAACAAGAAAAAGAGTTTGGATTAAGACAACTGGAAAATTCATCAGAGATATTAGCTAAAGGCGAAGCAGTCGTTTCGGACAAGTACTCTCACTCAGTCAAGTTAATGATGAGACGCTTAGTTGAATCAAGCATTAAAGAGCTACCGATGCTCGTGCAATCCAGAGCAAACATGCTAAAGAGACTGGATGTAAACAACAAAGAGGCAGAGGAACACGCCACCAAAGCGAGCTTAGCTCTCTATCAAATTGCGCTACTAAGAAATGGAGTCGAAATAGTACTTAAAGAAGACAGAAGCAACGAAAAATTTGTTGGTCTTGTTTACAAATACAATGACTTCATCATACCCGCTTCTAAACTCAGGAGCGGTAACAAGTTCACCCTCGGCGGCTTGATAAAATCTGGTGTTCTGAAAAGTGATGCAAACATTATAAGTAGCTATGACGAATCACAAGTCAAAAATTATGACCTTAGAGAAATGTTTGAATCGCAAAAAGATTTTGCAGAGCAAAGATTTGAAACAGTAAGAAGAGATGCTGGAGCACATGCTGATAAAGTAAAAAAACAAATGGAGGAATGGAATAAGCACATGTTTAACTGCTTCATTATCTCATGTAGAAAGCAATATCAAAAAGAGGTAGAGGATGCTATCGACTTTTGGCTTTATCATGGAAAACGCATCAACAAACGCGACAAAGCTTTCGTTCACGCAATTTACGAACAAGAGAAAGGCATATACTCAGCATCTAAAACGCTAAGTAAATTCTTCTATCATCTGCTTCTAATTTTGTTTGAACTAAGCAAGCAGAACCACTGGGAATTGAAAGCAACCCCTGTTGCGACACATGAAGATCAAGAGCTAGTAATTAACCAAGCGATTGAACAAATAGAAAAAGCTTATGAAAACGAAGGTATTTTTACTGACAACAAAAAGCGGAATAGAAGACGTAACATTAAGAAGAAATCAAAAGATATCGCTGTAAATACATATTAATTAACTTGTAACGTTACAGTTCCTACAAAGCAGAAAAAATCCCCTCTACCGCGATTTCAAAAAAAGTGACAAGATGCTTTACATTATTGTCCGAGACCCTGAGTTAATAAATGGTAGCGGCAACGCGACACATGTAACATTAATATAGCTACCGAGCACTGCCCTCTCCTCTCCGCGATCTATAAAACACCTCATTGCCAAATATGGCACTGAAGAAGCGAAATCTGGAAAGTACGAAATTACTGAGCACAACATTGACAGGATCATGTCTCACTTTAGACCAGCTAACGAGTTATATAAGAAGTACCGCAAAGAGGAACGACATGAAAGACAATGTGTTGTTATCAATGAAAGAAACACTATCTTTGCACAATTTCTGTGAAACTGCATGAAGCTCTAGAGATGTTTGACGAACTAGAAAGTGAAGATGAAATTAATGCTGAAGAAGCTCAAGAGCTACATCAAGTACTATACAGCATAAAAACTAGACTGGATGCGGCGAAGTTCCCAGCCGTTCTATTTAATGACTACGTGTTCAGCCCTGGCGATAGCAACAAATTACAAGCTATAAAAGGAAAAAGAAAAGCAATTTCATCAGTCTCTGATGCATCGAGCTTAAAAAGATTTACACCACACGCAAGTACTTTAACGCCTTTCGATTACAAGCCCAAACCGAAAAAAGCAGGAGAAGATGCTCAAAAGCTAATTGCATACTTAGCGAAAGCAGAAGCATACATAAACTAGAACCAACAGCCCAATCGGGGCTGTTTTCTTATTCTCACACGCTAAAGTTGCCTTTTACCCTTGACCGAGGGTAAAACCGCATTTACCCTCCATAAAGGGTAAATACGAGGAATTGTTATGTTGATAACATCACCAAGGCAGTTAGCAATACATCTGCGTGACGAAAGAAAACACAAGAATCTGTCGCAAGCAAAAGTTGCCGACCCCGTTGGTCTTAAACAGGACACCATTTCTAAGTTTGAGGTTAATCCTGAAACTACAAGGATTCAGACGCTATTTCGCATCTTATCTTCGCTAAACCTTGAAATGCATATTGTTCAGAAAGGCGGAAGCATCTACTCGAAAGTTGATGATGGCGAAGAGAAATGGTGAGTCAAGTCATTCCCACGCATGGGAATCCACCGAAGTCACATGCTTAACGAAATCGAGTGCTGCTGGTTTGCCGAGATCGGCGCTGGCACACCTCTGGACAGAAATGTGGCAGTGTAAAAACTCTAATTTATCATCATTTAATAATTAAACCTTATCAATCAGCTTGCAATTTCTACAGATAAAAGGAGGGCATCCTCCAACTCAACACCCAAATATTTGATGGTGTTCTCGAGCTTGGTGTGCCCAAGTAATAGCTGAATCGCTCGAATATTTTTAGTCTTTTGATAAATCAATGTGGCCTTGGTTCGGCGCAGTGAATGAGTTCCGTAGAGATCAGGGTTATGACCTAAAGCAAGTACCCAACCACGTATTACTTTTCTGTATTGGGAGTAACTCAGAGATTGTTCAGCTTTTCTTGGGCTAAGGAATAGGTTGTCAGTGGGCTGAAGATTTGGTTCTTTTATCCAATGACTCAAAGTTTGCTGTGTTCTCTGAGTGACTTCAAACTGAACGTCATTACCAGTCTTCTTACACTCCATATGTTCCCTCAAAGCGTACACAGATAAAAATAACCAATAAATCATCGATAATTCAATGTGTTATCGATGATGAGTTTTATCTTTAACGATTAGATAGGATGTGCCTGCCACAAACATGGTTCAAGGATCATATCTGAAAACGTTGCCGTAAATGACGATTGCAGTGGGCTACAAGCGTACACCCCAAAGCTAACACTGCCTTTTACTGGTAACGGTGGATTCACTTTACCCATTTCGGCCGTGGTTTCACCTAGTTTATGCAGGTGGAAAATGCGCATCTGCTTAAAGTTTTCACCATCAAGAGAAGACTCAATTAAGAAGTCTGGACCACGACGGCTTAAGCGGTACCAAATCTCATTCGGTAGAGGGATATCCGTTGTCGCCCAATCGGAGTAACCAAGATTGGTAACGACGCTCCCTAGTCGAGAGAACTGTTCATTTTCATACTCGATAGAGGCTTTAAACCAGTTTTCGCTATCGAGATAAATAATCAAACCGCATTGGTCAAACTGATTCTGATAAGAAAAAGCGACTTTCGCCGTAAAGGTAAAGTTTTCATCAGATTCAACTAATATTGCAGGCGCTTTGTCATTTCTAAAACCATAGTAAGAGCGTTGCCAAAAATCCGTTTCAGGTTCGGTGGTGATTGATACTGATTCCTCCGTAACTTGATGGCTTTGAGGCTCAAATATCCACTTGCCTTGTGTAAAATCGATCATCGTGTTTCCTAGTTTTTATATACGACAACACCAGATCCAACCTAATGAATCTGGTGATAATAAAAGATTTAATGACTCGGTTTAAATCGCGAGCACAACGCTATTCAACCCTTGCAATTTACCTGCTTCATCAATGCCTTGCTCAATATCTTCGAGAGAGAAAGTTTTAACTGGGATCTTGGTGAAATCAATCAATCCTGATTTCACCATTGAGATAAGAGCAAGGTAGTCTTCTTTGCTGTACATGAAGTTACCCTTAATCTCCCAGTTGTTTAGCAAGATCTGATTGTAATCGAGTGTTAGCCCCGCTGATGTGCTACCCATTACCACTAACTGACCGCCACGCTGCAGAGCATTTAGGCTCACCAGTGTACTGTGTGAATCTGTAGATGCGCCAACCATACACAGTGCTTTGCTTGCAGGGGCTGAGAACGCGCTGCGAAGTGCTGCAGCATCGGTATCAAAATCTCCGCTTTGAGCGACAATTCGTACACGGTTTGCTGAAACGTTAAGGTCAGCAACAACGCGATCAAGTTTCTCTTGGCTACGACCCGTTAGGATGACATTAGCGCCCATCGCCAATGCAGAAAGCACCGCTGCAGAGCCAAAGTAGCCGCTCGCACCATTAACAATAACAGTTTCACCTGCTTTCAGATCCATACGGCGCAGTCCACCAAATGGTACAACTAACTTAGCGATGGAAGAGAGCGTGGTTGAGTCAATATGGTCAGTGCCCTCAATTGGGAATACAACCGATGCAGGAAAATCACCGTATTCGCGCCATGTGCCGTGTGGATACTCTTCCAGCATGGCTGCGCTGCCCATGCTGATGCCAGTCAAACCAATCAGAATGCGTTCTGGCTCTGCAACGGCTTCATCTTTTTCCCAGTTACAGTCTACAATCACGCGCTGACCAACCTCTAACCCCAGTACACCCTCGCCAACTTCATGCACAACACCAACTGCATTGGTGCCCGGAGTAAATGGCATTGTCGGATACATGTAAGGCAAGTTGCCTTCAAGGTAGTTACGTGAGTAGCTCAACAGAGGCGTTGCTTCAAGCTTCACAACAACACCGTTCGCTTTTGCTTTAGGGATATCGCTGCTTACCAGTTTAACGGGTTGGTTGGTATCAAATAGTTGAATATCGAGCATGATGAGTTTCCTCTGTTGTGATTGTTACTTATCGCTATTCGTTGATTTGAAGTATAGGGACTCATAAGGCATCATTGAAATTGAATGTATTGATATGAGGTATTGATAAAAACGATGAGCAACTTGACCGATAATCTAAAGCGAGTGGATCTTAACTTACTCACCTCACTCAATATTTTGCTTGATGAGAACAGCGTGACCAAAGCTGCGCAAAGGCTCAACCTCAGCCAGTCATCTGTTTCTACCCAGCTTGGTAAACTGCGCACCCTGTTTGACGATCCGTTGTTAGTGCCAGCAAGTAATGGTCGGGGAATGCTGCCAACACCTAAAGCCACGGCTATTCACGCATCGCTAAAACAGCTATTACACGGGCTTGATGAGTTGATTTCGCAGACCCAAGTGTTTGAGCCGCTAACTGACACGCGAACGTTTAATGTCGCGATTGCCGACTACCCTCTGACGATCATCAGTAAAACATTCACTCAATCTCTGCATGATTCATTAGGAGAGAATATTCAGATCGCCTTTCACACAGATGTTAAGCAAGCCAATGATCTTATGCAGCGTGGAGAGCTAGATTTGGTTATTGCCTCTGAGCGAGGAATTCCGTTAGATGCCAAAGCAGCGGTTCTGTTTAAAGAGAAATTTATGATGGGGCAGAGAAAACACCACCCGAGAGGGACCAAGCCGCTATCTGTTGATGATTACTGCCAGCTAAAACACATCTTAGTTTCTACCTCTGGCGGCAGCTTCTTTGGTTTTATGGATGAACAGTTAAAGGAGATGGGAAAATCTCGCCATGTTGCGCTTTCTGTGACTCAATTTAATGTCGCGCAAGAGCTACTGAAACATTCTGATTTTGTTTGCACACTGCCATCTCGCTTGATAGCTCATTACGAGCGCGAGCTTGATGGGTTCGACCTGCCATTTGAGGCGCAAGGTTTTACTATGTATCTTGGCTGGCACCCTGCTTATGATAAAGATCCTGCGGTTAATTGGCTAAAAACCAAACTGATTGAGGCATTTGCTGCTTGTGGTAATGCATGCAGTTAACTCAAATGTATTTAAGCGGGATTGCTGAAACGCTTTGATAGTAACCCCTTGAAGCTCAAGTGAGCTTATCAGAGAGATAATCAATCAAGGCTCGCACACTTTGTGGCATGTACTCCCTTGATGAGTAGTAGAGGTATATCGGCAGCTTTGGTCCCCAATAGGTTGGCAAAACTGGAACTACTTCACCTCGTTCAAGCTCTGCATTTACCATCCACTCAGCAAGCCCAACGATCCCCCAACCTGAGCAGAGAATACTTTTAGCGGCAATAAAACTGTCTACCGTGACACTACCTTGTGGAACAAATAGTTGCTCTTGTTCATCTTCAAACAGACTGATCGCCCGCACCTTACCCGTTTCAATCGAGCGGATAGGTAGGCAGCGATAGTCACCCAATTCACTTGGAGTTTGTGGCATACCTTGCTGCTCAACAAAGCTTTTCGCTGCATATAAGCCAATGTTGCTATTGAACAATCGCTTGGCTATCAAGCGTGAATCTTGGTTGATGGATGTGCCGATCCCCAAATCAAAGCCGTGAGCCACTAGGTCTACACTGGCATCACTAAAATGGAGGTCAAGCTGTACGTTTGGGTACTTATCATTAAAAGCGATTAAATGCGGCAAGATAGTATCCACACCTAATGCAGTGCCGGGTAGGTTGATTTTAATCGTCCCTGCCAGCTCTTGGTTTGCCTCTTTACTGCTATCAATCGCCGAGAAAATGCTTTCCACCGCAGGTTGTAATTCCGCGACCAACTGTCGCCCTACCGAGGTCAAGCTTAGCGAGTGAGAAGAACGATAAAACAACTTTAGCTTCCATTCGTCTTCTAATTTGTTGATTGCTTTGCTGACCGCTGGGGTTGAAATACCGAGGTTGCGTGCCGCCGCTGAAAAACTCTGCTCTTTGGCAACTTCTATCAGAATCGGTAACTGACTAGGGAGTGATTTCATAAACTATAGGTTAAAGTTATCTTAATTTTTATCTTATAGATGGTTTATGAAAGCTAATCTAATATCTCAATCAACGCAACAAATGACGAGATTAAGATTATGTTCAAAAGCACACTCACTACTTTAGTTTTAGCAACGGCTACGATGATGACACCAGCTTTCGCAGCGGACAATCACAACCATCAGCCTGTGATTGACTCCGTCATTTCGATGCCTGCGGGACACTTCTTTGAAAACCTGACTTACCAAAACGATCAAGAGCTGATCGCAACCGACTACACTGGTCAAACACTTTATAAATACAACGAGAACGGTCAAGCGTCACTTTGGGCAAAGGTAAATGGTCATCCGGTTTCAATCCGTTTTGATGAAAATGGCGAGGGTCTACTATCTGTACACGAATTGTCGATTATGACTGGTGCGGACTTCTTGAACCACATGGCGCTTTATAAGGTATCAACAAAGGGCGAACTCACTCGCCTCATCGGTCTTGATACTCCAGCATTTTTAAATGGCATGGTTTATCTCGGCAGACTACAATATCTAATTGCTGATGCTGCAATGGGCAAGATCTACCTGTTTGATATGAGCACCAATAAACTGTCTGTTTGGCTTGATAATGAAGCACTGAAACCGATGCAAGATCGCCCTGGACTTCCAGGAGTAAACGGTATTCAGCTATACAAAGGTGCGCTTTTCTTCACCAACTCCGCGCAGCAAACACTTGGCAAAATCGAGTTAAGTGAAGGCAAAGCAGCGAAGGTTGAAATCATCGAAAATGGTATTCAAGCCGATGATTTTATCATCAATGAGCAAGGCGACTGGTTCATCACCACGCACCACCATGAAGTGATTAAATACACGGTGGATAAGCAAAAATCCGTAGTGCTTGAACATGGCATTGAGGGTAATACTGCAATCCAAATGAGCAAGCAAGATAAAGGCTACTTTTATATCACCAATGATGGTGGCCTACTGTTTGGCGGAAAAGAACATGCAGGTTTGCACAAAGTCAAGCTGTAAACATTTTTGATGAGCTTACGGTGACCGTAGGCTCTCACTAAATCCGAGTTATGGAGATTTCTATGAGCGTTAAACAAATCCTCAAAATCTTAACGTGCAGGGGAGCGACACCAAGTCAAACAGAACTAATATTCCCCGAAACTGATGAATCCGAAGTAGAACAATGTGCCAAACACATCACAGCAATTGATGAGTGCTTGCAACTACTTTATCGAGAAAGCTCAGCGCAAAAAAGCTTTATGAACCGAGCGAGCGAAAGATAAGCTACATAAACTCGTTTTTCTCAACATTTAGGTTCGCCTTGATAAACTTAATAAATGATGAAATTCGCAGAGATGTTGCTGAGTTCTTATAGTAAATAGCGTGAATGGGCTGCTCTATCTTGAGTGAAGAATCTTTGAACAGTTCTACCAAGGTACCATTTCTTCTATCACTAAATGTCATAAAGTCAGACAAGCATGCGATGCCAGCTCCACACAACGCTAAATGCCGGATCACCTCACCATTGTCGGCTTGCAAGTCACTCGTTGCTCTAAAAATCTTATCGTTTGCATCTTTGAGTGGCCAGTTTTTCAAAATCTCAGGCCGACTAAAACCTAATAACCTATGGTTGGACAACTCATCAATACTGCTTGGTGTACCAAATTCATTTAGATATTCAGGGCTAGCAACAATACGTATTCTGCTATTACCGATAAATACTGCTCTTAATGAGGAATCTTTCAGCTGTCCGATACGGATAGCAATATCGGTGTGCTTACCAACTAAATCTATGTTTTCTTCATCTGTCGTCAACTCTATTTCAACGTCAGGGTAAAGGGATTGATAACGTGAAATGCACGGAGCAAGCCCGTGAATCGCGAAGGGCGTGGCTGCATTTATGCGCAAAAAACCTGAGGGCGTCTCTTTCTGGTGCTTCAACTGTACTTCTGCTAACTCAACCTCTTCGAGCACTTTGCGTACTCTTTTCAAGTATATACTGCCTTCTGAAGTGACACTCAATTTACGTGTAGTCCGATTTAATAAGGTGGTTTCTAGTTTCGCTTCGAGCCTAGAAATAGTTCTACTCACCGCAGCTGGTGTTATAGAAAGAATCTCTGACGCTCCTCTCACAGTTCCAGTATCGGCAACTGCGACTAGAGCTTTCATTTCATCCAAGGTCGATTTCATTCGTTACCTTTTGTAATTTTATAATTAACTAATGTTTACTTTAGGGAATTAAAACCATCAAGTAAAGTTAGTGCCAACAACAAAGACAAGATAAATACTTAGGAGATAAAAATGACAGTACCTTCATTTGGTGTAGGCACTTTTCGCTTAGAGGGTGAAGTGGTAAAAAATTCAGTACGCAACGCATTGGAAGTTGGATATCGTGTGGTTGATACCGCTCAAATCTATGGTAATGAAGCGAGCATAGGAGAAGCACTGGTTGAATCTAAGTTGCCACGAGAAGAGTTGTTCATTACAACAAAAATCTGGGTAGACAATATGGCTGATGACAAGCTCATCCCAAGCCTCAAAGAGAGCCTAGATAAACTACAAACTGACTATGTCGATTTAACATTGATTCATTGGCCAGGTACAAACGACAACGTCAAAGAGTATATGCAAGCGCTACTTGAAGCAAAATCGTTAGGATTAACCAAACAAATTGGGGTATCAAACTTCAATATCGAGTTGTTAAATAAAGCATTTGATGCGGTGGGCAAGGAAAATATAGCAACCAACCAAATTGAACTAAGCCCATTCTTGCAAAACCACAAGCTAGTGTCATTTATGCAAGAAAATGACATTCAAGTGACCTCTTACATGACGTTAGCTTATGGCGAAGTTTTAAAGGATTCTACGATTATTGATATCGCAAGTAAGTACCAATCAACGCCTGCGCAAATTGTACTCGCGTGGGCGCTAACAAAGGGATTTGCAGTGATTCCATCTTCAACCAAGCGTGAGAACCTAATCAGTAATCTTCAAGCTCAACAGATTCAACTATTGAGTGAGGATATCAAATTGATCGATAGCCTTGAGCGTAACGGGCGTCAAGTTAGTCCTGACGGTCTTGCTCCACAGTGGGACGATTAAAATGAGTAATATATTAATTGTTAATGGTGGTAAAAAGTTTGCTCACTCCCAAGGAGCACTTAATAGTAGCTTAGTAGAATTAGCTGTGAGCTATTTGACCGTGTTAAACCATGACGTAAAGGTTACTGAGGTTGATAGCGGTTACGACATAGAGACTGAAATAGCAAAGTGGTTGTGGGCAGATGTTGTGATCCACCAAAACCCAGCATGGTGGATGGGAACACCTTGGATCGTAAAAAAATATATCGATGATGTCTTTACTATTGGTCACGGTCGTTTGTATCAAAGCGATGGCAGAACCAGAACTGATAGCAGCTCAAAGTATGGATCAGGTGGGTTGATTCAAGGGAAAAAGTATATGCTTTCGGTTACATGGAATGCTCCGCAAGACGCTTTTACTGACCCATCTCAGTTTTTTGAAGGGGTAGGCGTTGATGGTGTGTACTTACCATTTCATAAAGCACATCAGTTTTTGGGAATGTCCCCCGTGAGCACATTTATGTGCAATGATGTTATAAAAAATCCTCAGATAGAAAACGACTTTGACAGGTATAAAGCACACTTAAAAGAAGTGTTTTCAAGTTAATCTAGAACTGATATTTCCATCTTCTGATTGAGCCTAATTGGTTCTGGATTATTTTCTACTCACCCTTTTATTTGGAGAGGGTGAGTATGTTGGTAATTGCTTGATACATTAAATCTCGACGCTCATGTTTATTTTGACACGCTGTATTTAGTCAGGATGCCGTTATAAACTGTATAGACTCATTAACCACATTGGTTATAACCAAACGTCAGAATGATACCCTCTCAACTTCCCACATTTATTGATGTTGTTAAACAAGGCAGCTTCTCTGCTGCATCTCGTAAACTTGGCGTCTCTCCTGCGGCGATAAGTAAATCGATTTCTTAACTGGAGAAAGTGTTGAATCAAAGGCTATTTCATCGCTCTACTCACTCGTTAACACTGACGATTGAGGGTAAGCAGTTATTTGATCGCACTGTTGATCTAGTTGAAGCGTTAAATGAAAGCGTAAGCCTGAGCATGGATGCAAGCACCGAGATGAGGGGCGAGATCAAAGTTAACCTACCAGTCCACTTTGGTCAGACAATGGTTTACCCCAAGCTACTCGAGTTCATGGACCTGCATCCAGAAGTTGTGCTAGATGTGCACTTTGACGATAGAGCGCACGACTTGATTGAGAATGGCTTTGATCTGGGTATTGGCAACCGCATCAATGAAGACAGCCGCTTAATCGCCCGCCCATACTATGACTTACAGCTGTTATATGTGTGCTCACCGTCATACATCGATAAGTATGGAGCGCCACAATCCCCAGAAGATTTAGAAAATCACCATTGCATCAACTACCGCTCTCCCACAACAGGCAGAATTAACCCATGGACTTTCATTGATAATGGTGACGTATCGCAGTACACGTTTGAGTCTAAACTTATCGTCAACAATCCGAACTCTGCCTATCTCGCAGCAAAAGCAGGATTTGGTATCACCTTGGTTGCTAAGAGTTATCTTGAAGAGAGCAATGGAGCGCTGATTTCGGTTCTCGATCAATTTAAGCCCACTTCAGCTCCAGTTTGGCTCTATTACCCATCACGCAGCTATATGCCATTGCGTGTCAAAGTGTTGATCAACTATCTTCTTGAGGTGAAATAGCTTTAACTTTTGGTTATAACCAATTCAACTGGTAGTGCTCTACCACGTATCACGTGAAAAAGTAAAATGATTACACAGTCGAAACAGGACATAGGTAATCAAAATGAATCAGACAATCGAACAACTACTCAAACGCCGCTCTATTCGTAACTTCACTGGAGAATCAGTTAAAGAAGAAGACCTAAAGCTAATTTTGCGAGCCGCACAACAAGCCCCTACCTCGATTAATGGTCAGCAAGTATCGCTTGTCGTTACTCGTGATAAAGCGAAGATTAAACGGATTGCTGAAATTGCAGGTGGTCAACCACAAGTCGCTACGGCAGATGTGTTTGTGACAGTCGTGATCGATTATAACCGCGCAGATGCTGCCATGAAATACGCAGGACAAGAAATGGTGATTTCAAAATCAGCTGAGGGTATTGTTGTTGGTTCTGTTGACGCAGGTATCGCAGTAAACGCACTACAGACAGCCGCGGAGTCATTTGGTTATGGCACTACGGTCATTGGTGGTATCCGCGCAAACCCTCAAGCAATGATTGACTTGCTTGAATTACCAGAAAATACCTATCCAACTCTTGGCTCGACTATTGGTGTGATTGATACCAACGTTGAGTCTGCTGTTAAGCCGCGTGTGTCACTAGAAAGCTACGCAATGAATGAAAAGTACGATGCAGAAAAAGTTGCGGCTGGTGCGATTGAGTATGATGAAGAACTACGTAAGTGGTGGGACAACATCGGTTTGACTGAAATGCCGAGCTACACAGCTCAAACGGCGCAATTCTACAGCACTATCTATTTCCCTGAAGTGGCTAAAACACTAGAAAGCCAAGGTTTTAAGTTTTCTGACAAAATTTAATCAACTTACAAGAACATTTCTAGCCTAAATAAGGTATCTAATACCTAGTTTCTATTTTCAGGAACTCTTTGGGATAGAACTGAGCTAACCACATCAGCTAGCTCGACAAGGGGAAAAATGCACTAGCTCATCTATACAGGAGCCTTTTGCACAATTAATTATTAGAATTTGTACAACAGGCTGTTTGATCGTTAGACTCGATGTCAGTTGTTGCAAAATTTGCAACAACTGAACTATCCCTACTCGGCAATTGATAGGCAATGTGCATATTAGTCAGTTCTATTACCAAAACGACACGCTCTGAAACGGTTTGGGGCAAAGGTGTGTTTGCCGTGATCGACGCTGGCACACCTCTGGACATTTTCAATTTACGATGACAGGCCGATTTCTACCCTATCGATAAGTTTTAGTATCCCAAAACGACAATGACCACCATTTATAACGGTGGTCGCCGTGACAGGAATTGGACATCAGTGAGCATTTTTAAAAGCTGGAGCATATTAGTAGTTCGCATAACCATGCATTTAAGTAGCTCATATATTGCCTCTGCCTACTTAAACACTTAATTCCAAAGCACGCTGGTATGCCGCTTTAACCGCTTGTTTTACAGCACTTTCAACTTCTCTCTCATGCAGAGTAGTAAGCGCCGCTTCAGTGGTTCCGCCGGGTGACGCAATACGTTGGCAAAGTGTATCTGGTTCATCATCAGATAGTAATGCTAGTTTTGCAGCCCCCAGGGCCGTATGACCAACCAGGCGCTTTACATCATCAGATCTCATCCCCAGCTCTTCACCAGCTGAGATCATGCATTGCATCATAAGCAGGAAATACGCCGGACCGCTACCAGAAAGCGCTGTGACTAGGTTAATGTCATTTTCATTCTGTACTTCTAAGCACTCACCAAAAGATTCAGCGACCGTGGTTGCAAGCTTCTTTTGTTGCTCATCGGTGTTGGCATTTGCATATAAACCAGACATCCCAGCGCCGACCAGCGCTGGCATATTGGGCATCAAGCGCACTATTGCACACTCATGGCCCAATATATTCTCGAGTGTTTTGATAGATGTGCCTGCAGCGATGGAAACAAAAACCTGACTTCTATCTGCTCTGATATCAATTTGTTTTGCAACAGCTTCTATAACCTGGGGCTTGACCGCCAGCACAACAACATCGGACTTATCAACGACATCCTGCGTTTTACTTACCGTAGATACACCATATTTGTCTGATAACCATGCCACTCTTTCTGCGGATGGTTCTGACACCAGTATATCTTGCGCCAGAAAACCTTTCGAAATCAGCCCACTAATCATGGCGGCGGCCATATTACCGCCCCCAATAAACCCGATAATCGGAGATTGTTTATCTTGTGTCATTTCGCCCTCCTTAGAAACCTGTAACAACCGTAACTCCAGGTGTGGTTGCCGAATCCATAGTGGTTAGAGCCTCAATCGATTGTTCCAGGCTGATAGTACGGCCCAGCAATTTCTCTGGTGTTAATTTTCCGGACATCATCATGGCTAACATGGCATCGTAACGATGTGCTTGCATGCCGTGGCTACCTATAATTTCCAGTTCGTCAGCGATAACTTTAGCCATAGGCATAGCAGGATTGGCCTGTTCAGCAAGTAATAACCCGACTTGTATATGCTTGCCTAATTTGCGCAAGCTCTTCACTGAGTTTACACAGGTGATAGGGTGCCCCAGAGCATCAAGAGAAACATGTGCACCTCCTTTACTGATCTCAATTACAGCTTCTGCAACATCAGCGACTTTATTGCCATTTACCGTGGCGACAGCCCCAAGCGAGCGTGCCATTTCCAGCTTGGTATCATCAATATCGATGGCGATTACATTGGCACCAATTGCAGTCGCAATCATAATCGCTGACAGGCCGACACCACCACAGCCATGTACTGCTACCCATTGTCCGGCAGAAACTTTGCCTTGATCGACTACCGCTCTGAATGAAGTTACAAACCGGCAGCCAAGGCTGGCTGCTGTAACAAAGTCCAGATGCTCTGGTAGGGTGACCAAATTTACGTCAGCGTGATCAACAGTGGTGTATTCAGCAAATGATCCCCAATGCGTAAAGCCGGGCTGGGTCTGGTTACCACACACCTGATGATTACCGGTATTACACTCAGGACAGGAGCCACATGCGTTTACAAACGGCACTGTCACTCGCTGGCCAACCTTGAACCTATTCACCTCTGAACCAACTTCTGCGATAACACCGGCAAATTCATGACCGGGTACGTGCGGGAGTACAACGTCCTCATCATGACCTTGCCAGCAGTGCCAGTCACTGCGACATACGCCAGTCGCTTCAACTTTAATTACCACACCATGGGAAGCGGGTGTTGGATCCGGTACATTTTTGATTTCTGGAATAGATGAAAATTTTTCTATAACGACGGCTTTCATAGGCTTCTCCGCAGTGCTGTTTAGTGGTATCAGTTGTTAACAGTCTATCTTTGTGCGAAGAAATTACCTTGCAAAGGTTACCTGGATATCAATCAAAAAGTAAATAGTCTTTCATAAAACAACGTAATTATGAAAGACTAATTCAGATGTAAAGAAAATGTGACATAGGTTGGTTATGTCAGAGAGAAACCGGTAGCCTTGTGGATGACTTCAGCTCTCGTAGAGAAATATTTGAGCTAATCACAGACACGCCGGGTAGCTGCCTTAGCTCTCTTTCAACAAAATCGCTGTAATCATCGAGATCTTTAGCGACAACCTGGAGCATAAAATCCGAATCGCCGGTTGTATTGTGGCAAGAAAGCACGTTCTCAGAGCTTTGGATAATAGACTCGAAAATCCTGGTTGTTTCAGTATCATGCTTTGTACAGGTAAGCTGAACAAATGCCAGAACGCCAAACCCTAGCTTGCGGCGATTCAGGTTAGCCTGATACCCCTCTATATATTGCTCTTCTTCCAAGCGCTTTAGCCTCCTCCAACAGGGGGTTTCACTGATTGCCAGCTCTTGGGCAAGCTTTGCATTTGTTAAGCGTCCATCCTGCTGCAAACGCTGCAATACGGCAATATCGACTTTATCAAGCTTCTTCATAGAAAGACTCCGCCATTAATGAGGTAATAATTGGAAGACTAATACAAAAATGGGCTTATGTCACACCTGAAAAGCAAGGCAATTCCTGCTATGACCGATAAGATTAGAGCTTATTAGTCGAGTTTTTAGCCGAGGTACAACAATGCAGTCTTCCCTACTTAGCGACATCAGTCCGGTTGTGTCACAATTGAAAGAGTCTTCTATCCGCGCTATTGCCAACTTTGGTATGTCGCAAAAAGATGTCATTCCCCTGTGGTTTGGAGAGTCAGATATTGTTACGCCTGATTTTATTAAGCAGGCGGCTTTCGAAAGCCTGGAGCAGGGACAGACATTGTACACACCAAACAATGGTATACCGCAGTTGCGCCAGGCGCTGGCTGACTACCAGTCACGCCTGTTTGGGCGTCCGTTTACCGATGAGAATATCGTAGTGACCTTGTCAGGTACCAATGCGGTGATGCTTGCCGCTCAGGCCGTATTAAAGCCAGGGGATAAGGTGGTTGTTATCAGTCCTGCTTATCCGATACTGACCGCGATACCAAGTCTACTTGGTGCGGAAGTCGTAGAGTTCCCGCTTACTCAGGTCGAAGGACGATTCGAACTGGATATGGAGGCGCTTTTTGCGGTGACGAAAGATGCCCGGGCATTAGTTATCAATTCACCAGCCAATCCGACTGGCTGGATGGCGAGCGAACAACAGCTTAAAGCGATAACCGAGTTTTCTCGACAGACCGGGGTATGGGTAATCTCGGATGAAGTGTATAACCGCCATGTTTATCAGGGAACATCTGCCCCTTCCTTTTGTCAGTTCATCGATGACCATGATCGTATTATTGTTTGTAATAGTTTCTCCAAAACCTGGTGTATGACGGGATGGCGTTTGGGCTGGCTTACTCTGCCTAAACCGCTCCGGCCAACGATTACCAAGCTGATTGAGTTTAATGTTTCCTGTGCTCCTGCCTTTGTTCAGGCCGCAGGCGTTGCTGCAATTGAGCAGGGCGAAGTCTTTTTACAACAGACACTGAAGCGTTTTCGTCATTCGAGAGATATGGTGCGTGAAGCATTAGGTAAGATCCCTAGCGTAACCTTGTATGAAATGCCGGCAACCTTTTATGCCTTCCTGAAGGTTGATGGGTTAGCTAACAATAGCCAGCCATTTATTCTGGATATGATTGAGAGGTCCAAAGTAGGCGTCGCACCCGGGGAAGCATTCGGAGAGGCGGGGTGTGGTCACCTGCGTGTCTGTTACGGTACCAATCACACTAGTCTTGCCATTGCTTTAGAGCGTTTACAGACAGCACTGGAAAACAGGTAGTAAGATGTTTGAATTAGTCATTGGAATACTGTTTCCGCTATTTTCCCTCGTGGCTGTGGGGTACGGCATTGGTCGTTGGATTAAAATGGATTTTCGGCCCATTAACCGTATTAACATGGATATGTTCTTGCCTGCTCTGGTGTTTTCTTCAGTAGGAACGATGCCACTTGATATGACCCAAGTGCCGCTGCTTAGTGCTTCGCTTGTTGCGATATTTATCCCTGGCTTGTTAATGGTTCCAATATGTCGGTTGTTTAAACTTCCTTACAAAGTCTGGGCTCCGCCACATATGTTTCGCAATAGTGGTAACTTAGCAATACCTCTCTTTACTTACACGTTTGGCGAGGCTGCTATAGCACCAGCAGTACTGTTGCTCGTCGTTTCGGTTTGTACGCATGTCAGTCTTGGTCTGACATTAGTCAGCAAAGGGAATCCTCTTAAGCAGGTTGTACGTATGCCTATGTTTATCGCGGCTATTGTGGCTCTGATACTAAACTTGACCGACATTGGTATCTGGGAGCCTCTTTATGATGCAACAGCACTTCTGGGGCAGACAGCCGTCCCTATTATGCTTTTATCCCTCGGGACTCAGATGTGTAATATGCGCCTGAGCGGTCTTAAAGTCGGTCTGCTTTGCACTCTGCAGTCGTTGGCAACAGGGGCGGTTACTTTTGGGATTATTTATATGCTTATTCCACTGCCGACCATGCATTTGCAGATGATGTTACTCTTTTCGATGTTGCCTCCAGCAGTCATGAATTACCTGCTTGCTGAGAGGTTTGGCCTTGAGCCTGCCAAGGTCGCTTCAATGGTGCTGTTTGGTAACTTTTTAAGCATCGTAACTTTGCCAGTGCTATTGACGATTGCTTTGTCATTAGAGCCTTTTTAATCAATGTTCTCTTTTGAATGACTATACATTCTGGACAAAACTCTTAAGAGTTCATGTTTTTCTCGCTTTTGTCCAGAATATGCACACCCCGGCTCTGGTTCGACATTAGGAAATATAGGGCAAATTCTGACGGGATTTATCGATCGAAAGTTTTTTTAGCAAATAATGGGGCATTTTCGTGTTTCATGCCCCATCAGCAAGCCTCTGGACAAACCTGAGTTTAGCCATTTTTCTAATTTAGTAACTCATGAATTACTAGTTTTCTGTCTATTAAAAATTCAATTAGTTTTTCCATGTTTTTAATTCTCTTTTTATTATAGCTTTAAGTTTGAGTGCTTTCTCACTTCTTATTTTTATTAGCGCATGAATTTTTCATTGTGCTTCTTTGCCAAGTACTCATCAGTTTTGTTGAGCAGGTATTTTTTAAAAGCTATGTTCATATTTTTCTCTTTCATGTACTCATTAAAATCATGCATGATTTTTGGTGCGTGTCTGCTTAAACCACCCAGCAGTAATTTGTCAGTATTTTTAGGGCAGCTAAATGGCTCTCTGTAGTCATCTCTCACTGCATTCACAGAAGCAACAGCTAATGTTTCACCCGTCTTTAATGACCTTACTTTTATATCTATATTTCTGTTCGAACCGCCCCATGCATGAACTTTTCCAACGTCCATCTCTACTTTAAACTTGTCGTCAAAAGTATTAGTTAATACTTCAATTCTATCTAGCTGAGCTTGCTGTTGCGCTTGTAATTCAACTTGTTGTTTGTAAAGTAAATCTATTGCTTCGTAAACCATAACCTAAACCTTTTTATTATTATTTTATTTCTTAGTTTTATATTATAAGAGTTTATTTTGCAATCTAAAATATAAACAACCAAATAAAATATATTATTTTAATTTAATTTGTATTTTTATTTTAACTTATACATAAAATAAAGATTTTGTCAGATTGCCTACTTTGATGATTATAAAATTCGAGAAAAAGAAAAAGCCCCGATGGGGATTTTGGCTTAAGTTTTGTGTTACTGGTTTTTTCTTGCTAGATCTCGAATCTCTCTAATTTTTTCTGGTCATCAGTAACGATGATTTCAAGAAGTTCGAGAACTTTAACTTGTAGCTTACTGCATTTCTTACCCGCAAATGCTTGCTGAACAGTGTTCCTAGACAGCCCAGTCAGTTTCATCATACTGCTGACAGGGTTGATGACTGAGTTGTTGTATCCATGTCTTTCTTTGAACAGATACTTGTCTGAAAATTCAATTGCTTCGTGAGTGTGTTGCATGTTGTGCCTTATTATTATTCTTTTATTAAAGCCCCTGTGAGGGGCTTCTTGGAGGGTTATGAACAGTAGCACTCGACCAGTTCATTAATCAAATCATGCTGCATGTCTCTTGCTTTGTCGATGAAGCTGCAATCAGTTAGTTCAAACTTCTCGTCCAACTCGTGAATATCGATGAACTCGTTTAGAACTAGCTCACATACATCTTCGTCACCAAACACTAACTGTTCGAAGAATTTTCTGACGGAACCGCTTTCTTCTTCCATGAAATCGACATCCCACTCGCTTGGCAGAAGCTTTTCTCTTTTAGCAGCAACAGCTTTAGACATAAGAGATAGAAGTAGTTCTTTTTCGCTTTCAACTTTGATTTCTGTTTCTTTGAAATTTTTCATTTTTATTTCCCATTTTCATTATTAATTTTTGGTGTTTAAGCATTCTCCCTCACTATATGATTATATTATAATTTCAAATAGAAAATTATAATATATCGCATTTTTAATGATTGTTTTTTATTTCACTTAAAATAATGCACTAAGAAGATAAAAAGGGGGAAATGGCGATTTGATGTCAATTATCATTTTTTAATTAATTTAAACTCATGCAACTAAAATAGACAATTTATTTAAGATAAAAAATGCCCCGACGAGTAGTGAGAAGGTCAGGGCAGAAAAAGACCCCAGTTGTTACTGGGGTTGATAAGATAACTATAAACAAGAAAACTTAATTGCTTGTCTATGATTATATAGTAAAACCAAGACATTGTAAGGTTATTTTGAGAATTATTTATCCGAACATGCTATTTTCATTTGCAGATAGAATAAAGCTTGAGTTCCGCTGTCTTTAAAACCATATTTAATTATTTTCTGCGCGTTGCGCGGAGTACAATAGAGCAACTTGCTGAGCATTGTTGTAGATGCTCTGTCACGATAAACCATGCCCTCATCGATCATTATTTTTGATACGTCCTCCCCCGTCAACAGGGGAGTTTTCATTAGTTCGTTTACTTTTCTCATTTTATTAATTCCTATTTTTATTATTATTTTATTTATATAGATCTACTAGTACTTCTTCGTATTGCTCAAGACTTTTGAACTCGCTTGACTGTTCTTTCTCAAGCAAACCCAGCGCTTTCAGAGAAGGTACTGCAAGTGGATGTAAACAGTGCTTGTAACGCTTATTGTTAGTACTTCCAAAGCGAGGGCTGTCTATACCGAGCGCTTTAAGCAAAGCTCTCAAGCGCTTTTCAGCAGTGGCTTTATCATTAGCTTTTACTTTTGATTCAGTGATTCGCATCTTGTCTTTCTGAGAAAATGCTTTATTGAACTTAGCTTTGTTAGCATGAAGATAGCTGTACACTTCAACTGCATCAGCGATTACAAACTCTGTCGTTAAATCTAGTTCGATTTCATTACCTTCAACATCAATGATATTGCCCTTCAATGCATCTATAAAGATTTGCATTGCTTCTGCGATATTCTTTTGCTTTACAGTTTGTTTAACATCATGCTTCGCTTTGACAGTAACCTTGTCAGCAATGATTTCAGCAACTTTAACTGCATGGTCTTTTTTGAATTTCTCAGCGAACTTAACTGCTTTGACATCTACATCTTTGACATCAATAGCTAGCTTGTCAGCAACCTTTTTCTTTTCTACTGACATAGTAGTTTCTTCAGATTTACATGTGCTTTGCTCTAATCTCTTAGTTGCTTCACTATCAATACATTCAGCACTAGCAATTGCTTCTTGCATGAACTTCTTGTTAGCTTTTTTAACAGAGTTCTGCTCTTTCTTAATCAGTGCTTTTTCATCTTCGCTGTAACGAGTTGGAGCTTGATGATTAAAGCCGAGGTTTTCTAGAGTTAGCGTAAGAGATAAAGCTAAATCACTTAGCAATACATCTCTTCTTTTCGCAAACTCAGACTCTAGCCTTTCTTCAAGTGTTACTGCATCTTCTAAATAATTCGAAAATCCGAACGACGGTTTTCTGCCTGTATCAAGAGCAAAAATGATGTTGGTTGCTGTGCGTAGTCTTCTGCTTATTTGTACCAGGGGCATCGGAAGCAAGATCCCATGACATAGAACGATAACAGTGTTGCAGTAGTTAGCAGTTATGTTGAATCCTTCGCGAACACACGGGGTTACGATCACTGTTTTGTATTTCACAATTTCAGCGCTTGGATTTTTAAGAAATGCCTTCTGCTCAGGCTGCCCCTTGTTGTCAGCATGAACTAAAAGAATTCTCGCTTTTAGCGCCGCCTTTTCATCAACGAAACCAGATTTCTTTACGTACCCAGAATCTTTCAACATGTTGATGGCTTCCCTTTTATTATCTGAAGCAATAAACATGTTTTCGTTATCATCAATTAGCTTTTTCTCAATTAGATGTGCTTCCATCATGTCGATGTCATCGATTTGTGTTGTGATTGATGAATATGGATTTTGCTGACAAGTGCCTGCTGACTTAATGAACGGTCTTGCCAGTTCTACAAGTTGTAATGCAGATTCAGAACCTTTGCTTGTTTTTGCATGCGAAGGAGGAGTCGGCTCACTGTAGTTTAAATCGTAAGCGTTGACCTTTTTACCAAATGATCTGAGAAAACGAAGCGAAATGGCATCGCTAGCATCTGCGTCCATCGCAACGACTCTGGCTTGCTTCTTTTCGAAAAGTTCAGTTAAGCGCGTACGAATAGTTTCTTTTTGCTTCTGGTTCAAAAACTCAACTTCAGCACTATTACTTTCTTCAAATAGCGCTTGAATGTTTTTCTCACACTCGTCAAAGATGAAGTAGCCGCAATTTTTAACGAATTCGAAAACATGGTCTTTTAGAAGAGAGTGCATAGTGCAGCTAAAGTGATCAGCTTGTTCGAATGCAGAGATGCTCTTTTCGCTGTGAGCGACAACTGTCTTAGCTTTTTTAGGTGCGTACTGTTCAGCAACACTTCTTAGTGTTGTTATAGAACAGCTCTTCACTTGTTTGTTGTACGCGAGCCGACACAGCTTTTGTGCGTAAGTGGTTTTGTTAGCACCAGTCTGGGCTTTGATTAACTCGATAGTATCAACGCGTTCATTCGCACGATTGAACACCTTCACGTACATCTCTTCTTTTGAAGAAAGCTTGGTTGAGTAGTTAAGATTTGTTGTTGAGTTAACCACATTGCGAATCGTAGAAATTGATGCATTAAGTTTTTTTTCTGCGATTTGTAATGGAACATCAGCAATGGAAGAAAGCATAGATATTGCTTCATCAACTGAAGCATGAACAGGAACTAGAGAACGAACAGCATTAGCAAGAATGCTAAGGTTTTTGTCAGTTGAGAATTCATCGTAGAAATCTGCAAGAAGATGAACATCAGATAAAATACCATCTTCTTTTCTTTTTATAATCCTGTTGCTGTTTACATCTTTGATCTCAACTTTATTATACATACATGTTTCAACAACACTTTGCACATTCATCATTGAAAAATCAAAAGCAACTAAAGCAACCTTTAACTTGGCTGATTTCATCGTAGCTACTGTTGATGATAAGCACTCTGAGCTTGTACTGACCAGCTTGTGATTTGTGTTTTTTATAATGCTGTCTACAGCATCTTGATTTGCATTATCTGTCACTATAATAGTAACGATAGTATCATCATTATTTTTTAATGGAATGTACATATTAAGCCTTTGTATATTTATAATTATCTTTATTTTTATAATTTAGCACGAACAAAGTTCGCATTACAACAAGGTTATAATACTATTTGATTTTTTATATTTAGTGAAAACCATGTGGGTAATATTATTTTCCTCAAAGCTTTTAATATATTTATATCTCGCATTAGTTTTTTATATTAAGTGCAAAATGCTTTGCATGTTTGCTTGCCATTATCTGTGTTTTTTCTTTTGTTTTTATTCACGTAAAGAAATGAGCTATGTTGCGTAATTCACTTTTGAAGCTGAATCGTCCTATTTCAGGTGAGCATCAACCAACACGACAAGTTTTAGGCATACCAAGCCCAGTAAGCTTATTCAACACTTTGACCATTGAGTAGGTTTCACCAACTTTTGCGTTGTAGTTTCGTAGGCTTAATCGTCCCCCAAGTAACTGCTTCACACGATACATCGCTGTTTCAGAGAGCGAGCGTTTGTGATAGCCATCGCTCTTTCCAATGCTTGTTCGAACCGTATAACTTTTGACAGCCAACCGCTAAGTTTCTTGGATGGCCTCGTTCCCAGAATGCCGCTTCCTCTCTTGGAGGGATAAGAGCAACGACTCGCTTAATACGGATTGCCGCGTGGCAATACTTCTGCATCAGTGACCGTTGACAAACTCAGTTCGGCGGCAATAATTTCGTGACTACTTGTATCCACTACAATATGTAACTTGCGCCACACTCTGCGTTTGCCATCGGTGCCATGTTTTTTGACCTCCTACTCGCCCTCACCATAAACCTTGAGACCTTTAGCATCGATAGCGAGGTGCTGCGGTCCTTTGGTTTTCGTTTTAAAACTCACATCAACCTCTTTGGCTCGGCGGCTGATACAGCTGTAGTATGGGGAACACAGTGGAACCAGAGCAAGTCGAAAAACGGAATCAATAAATCCTTGTGAAGCGTGAAGTGGCATTGAAAAAAATACGCTTTACCATGAAAGCGGTTGCGATGGCTAAATCACTGACTTGTTCTGTTTCTCTTGCTTCCTCGAACTTATCGCTTCTTCGTCAATCCACAACGTCAGAAGGTCACGGTTGATCAGAGATTGGTTGTATTGTTTCCAGTTGCTTATTTTGTAACGTGGTTTTGGCATGAAACTACAGACTTGAATGAATGTAGCCGATCAGGTCGTAAGCTGTTGGTTTAGTTCCATCGATTTACGCATCAAAGCCCCTCAGTCATTACATTACAAGGCTTAAAGGCAAATTAGTGCTTAAAAATGGATAAAAGCCATTTCCTAAACTCATTAAAAATAAATATGAACTATTTATGATTAGTTACTCAAGACAAAGAGAACAAACAGAATAGGAAAAGTTAACTGCTTTACAGTTAACACTTCTATTCACTCCTCTTTTGGGTGCGACAACTTTTTCTCTTTTTTCTATATGAAATAATATTTTTCCTGTCGCACCTGAAGCCTTACAGCACAAGGACTGAGCGCACTTCCACACTTACACTTTTTAGAACAGCTTAAAAACACAAAAGACACTAGAAGGGATCAGCACAAGTAGAATTGAACTATGATGTTGGATAAAAACTATAACCACAGCAAATCGGCCTAGCCCCCTGTGTCGTATATGGAATTCACGTTTGACACAAGGAAAAATTCTAAGAGTTAAGATGCGGGCATATATTCGGTCTCTCATTGAGGGAGTAACCCTCTAACCTATGATGGTTGCGCACCTACTTTCCTTCTCAGGATAACAGCTTTCTTAAAGAAGCATTTTCCACAGGGCCAGGTTCTCAGCAGGCTGGTCTTGCCCCTTTTATGCATCATCATTGTATAAAATTGTTGCAGTTAATTAGTTTGCGATCAGTACTGGCGCATATTTTGTTTTGATGACGGAGCATCGCCCATGCAGTTCTGAGGGTTTGGTCCGCTAGTGCTATTCAGGCCTTTTTAAGGCCTAGTCTTTTCAACACTTTGAGCAACCACACATCTTTTTTCGTAACTGGCACCTCTGACAGCCGACTGATGTAAGCCATAGCGCAAAGGTATAATAGTAAGCGTAAATCTTTTGCACCACCATATTTGTCTATTCCCATCATGACAACTTTCCTACCAGTGCTGTTTAGGAGTGAGGCCTATGAATGCGGAAGCTTGCCTTCCATATAATTTTAATTGGCATACTTTGGTAACCTTAATTAATCAATCTACCAGCCCATTTATCCGATGCAAACTAAAAATATAATCCCTATAAAACAACCACTTAAATATTATTTAATTAGCATTTCCGGTGGTTACCAAAAGTTAACTAATTGAACTAGAAATGTAGGTAACCATAATAAACCGCAAGAGAACGAAATCATTCGTCGCTCTGTAAAACAGTCTAATCATTGAAGGGTTAATTATCATGAGTAACGTTCTAATCATTAACGCGCACGAGCCATCTCCATTTTCTGAAGGCAAGCTGAATGCGGCTTTGGTCGAGAAAGCTCGCGCCCAGTTAGAGTCAAAGGGTCACGAAGTTCGAGTGGTGGCGATGCAAGATAACATCGTAGTTGATGAACAATTGGCACATTTTGAGTGGGCGGACCGAGTCATTCTTCAGTCGCCTGTTAACTGGATGACGATCCCATGGTCTTTCAAGAAATACATGGATGATGTATTTACCGCTGGTATGGGCGGTGCCCTGTGTGCATTTGATGGCAGAACACCAGAGGAACCCAAGAAAAATTACGGTACTGGCGGCACCCGCACTCAAACTAAATACATGCTCTCGTTTACATTCAACGCACCTGCAGAGTCCTTTAATGACGATAGTGAGTACCTATTCCAAGGTCGTAGTGTTGATGACTTGATGTTCCACATGCATGCTAACTTCCGTTTCTTTGGTATGTCTGCATTGCCTACTTTTGCTTGCTATGACGTCATGAAAAACGCGGACATTGAGAGCGACTTTGCTCGCTTTGAAGCCCACCTAGACGCCAACTTCTAAGGAGATTGTTATGAGCACTGAATTTACTTACTACAATGCAGAAACGGCCCCGGAAGAGTCTAAAGCTCTGGTAGAACAGTCTTTAAAAGGCTTCGGTATGCTGCCAAACCTGCACGCCGTTCTCGCTGAAGCACCGGCTACCTACGAAGCATACAACACCGTCTTCGACCTATTTATGAAAAACACGACGTTTAGCCCACTAGAGCAGCAAGTCGTCTTTATGACAGCGAACTTTGAAAATAACTGCCACTACTGCGTTCCAGGCCATACCTGGATGATGAAAGCGGGCAAAATGCCAGATGAAGTGATTGAAGCGTTGCGTGAAGGCACTGCTATTCCTGATGCAAAGCTGCAAGCACTGCACGACTTTACCAAAGCGCTGCTTGATAACCGTGGTCATATCGGTGATGAAAAGCTGCAAGCATTTCTGGGCGCTGGCTTTACCAAACGCCAAGCTCTGGAAGTTCTGACTGGGTTGTCTGCAAAGCTTATTTCAAACTTCACCAACGCATTGGCACACACTGAACCAGATGCGCCGTTCCAAAAGTTTGCGTGGACGCACCCTAGCGAGCGTTAACCTGAACAAGTAGTAATCAAAAGCCAGTCAAAGCACTGTTTGACCACGTGGTTACAGTGCTTTGCGTAAGGAGCCATTATGAACAACACAGTTAAAATCGACATCATTAGTGATGTCGTCTGCCCATGGTGCATCATTGGCTACAACCATTTAAAAGCTGCGATTTACGAGCTTGGAATTGAGGATCGCATCGAGATCGAGTGGCAGCCGTTTGAATTGAATCCTGATATGCCTGCTGGAGGAGAAAATCTTCGTGAACACGTTGCACGCAAATATGGCAGCACAGCAGAAGAAAGTAAGAATGCGCGTATTCGTATCGCTGGCATCGGCGCTGAACATGGCTTCGAGTTTAACTACTTTGATGACATGAAGATGTTGAACACGTTTGACGCACACATTCTACTTGATTACGCCAAAAGCTTTGGCAAGCAAAGTGAACTAAAGATACGTCTGTTTGCGGCTTTTTTCAGTGAACAGAAAGACATCTCTGACCGTGAGGTTCTAAAGCAAGAACTTATCTCTGTGGGTCTTGATGCTGAAGAAGGCATGCGTTGGTTAGATGATGAGCAACGACGCTGTGCGATACGTACCACTGAAAAGCAATGGCAGACAATGGGCGTCTCGAGCGTACCAACGGTGATTTTTAACCGTGAATCTAGCATTTCTGGTGCGCATCCCGTTGAAGATTATAAACAGATCTTGTCTGAGCTGATAGCTAAAGCAGATGCAGAATAGTTCATTTCACTTTTTTCTTAGAATGCATTCTTTCTCGTACTACTGTTCCCGAAAAATTGAATGGGCAGTGTGATTGCAAGCCCGACAGCAAATTCAAAGCAGCGGAACGGTCGTTACCAGTTGTAACTTATCAGGTGCTGAGTTTCTTAACTAGGTTACTAAAAGTATACTAATTGCAACTCGCCTCATCCTGTCTTACTTTTTAACGACTCAGTCGTGAGATCAATCCAAGGAGCTGAGATGGCAAACTCACAAAAACTCAAAGCGGGTGACACTTTCCCTACATTAGAGGTAACAACACTGGATGGGACCAAAGTCAGGCTAGGCCAACCTCAAGGCGATGCAACATGGCAAGCGGTGTTTGTCTATCGTGGTCAGCATTGCCCACTTTGCACCAAATATCTCAATGAAATCGAGACTTATAAACGGGCCTTTAGTGATGCAGGCGTGGATATTCTGGCTGTCTCTGGGGATTCGAAACAACAGTTAGAGCAACACCTGGAAAAGCTCGATATCAGTTTTCCAATCGCCTATGGTCTTACTGAGCAACAAATGAAGACGCTGGGGCTTTATATTTCTCTTCCACGCTCTGAAGCCGAAACCGACCATAACTTTGCGGAGCCAGGACTATTTGTCGTCAATGAACACGGTAATTTGCACGTGGTTGACCTATCAAACAACCCATTTGTAAGACCAGAGTTAGAGGCACTTATACGTGGTCTAGCATGGATTCGTAATCCAGAGAACCACTACCCTATCCGTGGGACACTAGACTACTGAGTCCCCAGACCAAAATATGATCAAGGCAACCACGTATGGTTGCCCTATCACACAGTTCGAGAAGAGATTGTTGCTCAAACTATTTAAGCTGAACATTGTTGCTTTCAGACCATTTTCTCAATTCTTCAAGAATTGTTAGAGCACTTTTGCCAAACTCAGTCAGTTCGTAACTTACTGCTAGTGGCTTATCATTAAGCACGCGGCGTATCACCATATTTTCACTTTCTAGCTCTTTTAAGCGCTGGTCTACCATCTTCTTACTTGCACCGCCCAACATTCTTGAAAGATCATTAAATCTCACAGGCCCATCTTTCAAATGGTAGATAATTGAGCCTTTCCATTTTGACCCCAAGATCCGCATACCTTTTTCTATCGCACAAGGCTCCGTACAGGCATCAACAACGCTTTTACGCCCTTTAACGTCAACTTCAACTTTTGCTTTCATACAGCCTCGCCAATCCAGAAACTAGATAGCTGCGGTTTCGCTCAATGATACGAAACCACAGTGCTTTGGTTTAAGTATTACACCATAGTAACACTGCACATTAATTGAATTAAGTTCGCCGTAAAGATCGATCTTGCATGGTCATTACGCTAACTGAATGACATTCTTGTTCTAAAGCCGTCACCACTTTATCTACCAAAGACGCATTTAGTTTTCTTTCTGAGAATGACGATGGCCCATGAGGCATTGATGATAAGAAAGTTACTCATTGTCAGTTGCTCCGCAAATAGATCGGCGCACAGGTGAACGCTACGCCACTGGTGCCTCACGGTATATATTAGTTACCTATAGGTTGAATGCAATTAGTATACTTTTAGTAACCTAGTTCAAGCATGGGCTAGCGTAACTAAAAAATTATGCCTACATAAATAGGCTTTATTGTTAGTTTTTTTGTGACCAATTCGGCTTACTTTTCGGCTCTTCTCCGCTTTGTTGAGTCTAAGTCAGATATTCACCGTCTCTACCATACTGATTAGTAACTTCTTTTTGATCACTATGGACGATTTGTACTTTGACTCAATTCCTTTCCCAACTTCTCAGTATTCAAGGACAGAAAATTCACTCCGTAAAAGTGGATGAATCGACACAGATTATCGATGTGTATTGCCGAAGAGATCGTCGATTTAAAGTGGTTGATCCTGAGTCGCAAGAGGCTTGTACCGTTAATACTTATGTTTCCCGAACCGTTTATGACTTACCGATAAGTGGAAAATGTTGTCGCATCCACATACAGCTTGCTCAAGTGAGAACAACACAGGGAGAGCGACGTATTGAGTCATGTGAATTTGTAGAAAAAGGTGTTCGTTATTCCAAGCGATTTTGCTAGCAGATTAGTGGCTTGTGTCGACGTATGCCAATTTTGGTATCCCATAGTGCGGAAATTCATCGTTTGATCAAGTACCTTTCGCGATAAGAGTTGGGAAATTTCTAGCTGGTGGAAAGGAAAGTAACGATGCTTGTTTTTAGCACGTGGCCTTTTAAAATCCATTAATATTGATTTCTTACTCACACGGTGAGTAAAATCCCCCCATTAAGGATTGTATCAGCATGATATTGGTGCTATCTTTGATCTTAAGTTGATTATCTCAGTCACTCCGCGTCTAAGAAAGGTGGTTTTATGTCTAACCCAATATCTTTTAGTCAATTTTTTTCTGATGCTAGAAAGAAAGGGAATTTGAGTCAGGAAGCAGCCGCAGAGCGCTGTAGAAAGGTTACCAGCCAAAAGATGGCCTCAAGAATTGAGTCTAATCCTTTGGAATTCCCTATAGAAGTTGTGCTTGATTACGTTGCTGGTGTCGGAGCAAATCAGGCTGATTTCATGAAGTTATTAACTACTCCAAAAACTCTAATCAATAGGAACAATATTATGTTGGATACTGAACTGCAGAAAGAGACTGATGCATTCATTAAATCATTGAACTCAGCTATGTCTCAGTTAGATTCGCTACCAGAGCATATCCGCCCTACGTCGTTGGTGGAAAAAATGGAAACTGCCAAAAACGAGTTATCTTCTCAATCGACTCTACCTACGCTGGGTATCTTCGGTCCAAGCGACTCAGGTAAGTCTCATCTGATCAACATGCTATTAGGTAGCACTATCGCACCTGAAGGCTTTTCTCCGGTCACTGCTGCAAATACCATTTACATGCATTCAAAAAAAAAACCGGAAGCTCTAAGCGCTAATGAAGATGTAATTGTATTCAAGTATATGGATGGTGAAGACACCTTCACTCTAAACATGCTTCATGGAGATTTTGAGCGCTTTGCATTGGCTAAAGGCTCTTATGAGATCTTGGAAGAATACGGCGCTCGTGACGAGGAAGACAACATTGTATACCCAGATGCGTATCTGGCTGTTGTATTCGTCGACACACCAATTCTTGAGAAGGTGAACCTACTTGATACTCCGGGACAACTAATCGACCCAGACTACTCACGAAAGCAAGGTGCCGTACTTGATAGCGTCGATGTACGTAAAGCTTATGAAGCAATGGGGCTTGCGGATGCAATTCTGTTTACCTCATCTATCATGAAGTTCCTAAGAGACAACGAACCAGAATTTTTCTCAAACATCCTACGTGCACCAGGTAATGTGCCACTGGACCCAGAGAGCCCACTGAAGCACATCACTATTTTGGCCACTCATGCATTCGGTGTTAAGAGCATCGAAGAATTTAAGACCAAGACCGCACCTCGTGCTTCTATAGCTTTCCATAAGTCTATGGGCTTCCTGTTGTACGAAGATTGGAACAATCAATGTGAAGGCATTCGTAAGATCACCAAGGAAGATTGGGCCGACCGTATGCTGCCGTTCTGGGACGACAACGAAGAGTTTATGACTGCATTCACTAAGCAGTTCGAGCAAATTCTGCAGGACGTTCAAGATACCCTTATTCAGCGTCGTCTCAATCGTCTCAAGGTAATGAAAAAGCAAATTGCTGCACATATAGATATTGAGTTACTAGGCCTTGATGACAAACGTCGTAGCAACGATGAGCGCATGGAAGAGGTAAAAGCTCAAGATGCTCGATTTCGCCAAGATGTTGTTAGCGTCCTAGAGAGCTTCAAAAAGCAAAGAGCTGCTATCACCAACTTCGAGAAGGAAACTGCAACTCAGCTCGATGATGTTTGTAACTCACTGCTGAATGAAGATTACATGACTCAGTTCATTACTGACCGTTTCGAAGACAAAGATACTGCTAAAAAAGGCATCTCTGACGCTTTAGGCCAGCACATTGAAACCAAATGTAAGAACATCATCAACAATGCCAGTAAGCGTTTTGCTGCGGAAGTTGAGATCTTGGTGAATGAGTTCTCTAGTAAGGTGCCGGGGAATAACGTTGATGTTGAGAGTGGTGATCTATCTGGGTTCGAAAAATCTAAGCTGAACGTTAGTGCTTTCGATGGCCACTCTGCATTTATCGGTGGTCTTTCTAGTGCAACTGCCTTCGGTGCTATGGGAGCGTATGTTGCAACAATTTCATCAAACCTGGGGGCTTACATCCTTGTAGGTAAAGCTGCAGGCGTTTTGACTTCTCTTGGAGTCACTGGTTCGGTAACTACACTTCCGTGGTTAGTGAGTGCAACCGGTGGTCCTATTGTATGGGGTCTGATGCTTGCTGGCCTTATTGGTTATGCTGCGTTCCGTCTTCTTTCTGACTGGCGCAAGTCTCTTGCTAAATCGGTGATTAAGGCCATCAAGAAAAGTGACACTCTTGATAGTATTGAGTCATGGAACAAGGGCTACTGGAACGACACCCGTAAAGCCTTCGATCTAGCTGTTGAAGCTCTACGTGAAGCCGCTGACGAGCATATTAAACAGATGTTCAAAGATGCTGAAACGCAGTTCTCAGATGATGACCTGAACGAAGCATCAGACGCACTATCTACCGCTAAAGCGATCTTCGAGTAATCGTATAACCGCAAACGGCAGGTATCGGCATTCCGATGCCTGTCTTTTATTGGGGGATGCTAAATGGGATTTTTTCGAGACTTATTCGACGATATTACTGGTGAAACTGAACGTCGGAGCAAGCGTGTAGCGCTGTGGGAGAGAGAAACTCAGCAGCACGTATTAGATACCCGCAGAAAGGTTATCCATAAGGCATACAATCTGTGGGTTAAGCGCAATGACTCAGCTTACTCAAAACTGCAGACACAGCAAAACAAACTTGAGAATGCCGCGTATCTACTTAATGCCATCAAACAGGATATTTTGGTTAATCAAGCCGTCGCTCCGGCTGAGAAAATGAAACGGATAAGACGCACAAAGGACATGAAACCCAAGCAGATTGACGGTTTATTGAAGTCTGCAAGGACGCGCTACCCTTACCCTAAATCTGTTACTTACAGCGTCAAGAGTGATGAGTTTATCCAACATGTTGATACCTTTATGAGAAAGCAACTTTCTGGTAGGAAGAAGCTATTCGCCGAATGGGAAAGCTTCCATCTTGGAGTGACTGACATTTATCTGTAATCAGAGGTGAGCTAAGGCTCACCTTTTGACTCATAAAAAACACTGAGTACTAGAGTTTGTCTAACAAGAGTTTGTCTAACAGACTGAAACGAAGATGTCGGATAGGTGGCACTCGTTGCCGAGTGCCGCCCTCCTGAGAACCGTACGTGCAACTTTCACTGCATACGGCTCAAGCCTCCACAAAGGCACCGTTAAGTACCCAGTAATTAAATCGTCATAGAAGTAGAGCGAGACCAGCAATTTGATCACCGCAATAACACTTCGCTTTAATTACCTTTGCGATACGCACTTGAAGCTTTGAATACTTCTCCAATGGTCACTCAATAGATGAGGAACCACAGTTCGTAGTTAGAAGACGCACTAATTTCATTCGAAATCATCATTTGCTTTTCTTCTTTAATAAAGTTCTTCAAACTCTTTCACAACGGGAGACCAGTTAGAAGTCAGCTCGTTTTCACGCCAGATATCAATCTGTATCCACTTCATTACAAAGCGGCATTCGCTTTCTCTAACCTCCTTTACCTGCATACCTATCGGCAACCCTCACAGGCTGCTTTCCCATAGGGAGATATACAGGCTTACCCTGTTCCGTATGTCGCGTAAAATGTCAACTTAGATGCCCACTATGGTACGGAGAGTACAATGACCACGAAAGAGTAATGTCCAACCTCTTTCCGACTCTCATTGCCTTTTTGGCTACAGCGTATTAACCACTTCCGCTGCTTCATCATATAACGTGCCTTAAATGGATTCACATTACATTCATCATATTGACTCCCTAGCACTCACCCAATTGTGGTTGTCAGGAGGAACACCCTCTCACGATTTGGTTCCCACTCGAGCTAATGACCGAGTTTCGTTACATTGTCGGATTCGCTGCTTTATTCAGAACCCTAGGGTCATCTGGTGGTACAGATGGTTCACGCTTTTCGTGGTGAACAACGCTTCATACGACTTCAGGTCGCACGGACATTTCTGAGTTACAGAGCTTACTAAATTAGAAAAGTACGGATAACAAAAAGTATCTCGTTAAACCCCATCCATAAATTACATTTCAGTATTGATACTTTCCTCAACATTCCCACTCCTGGAAACTCTTTCTTGACACGGGTAGAACGATCCTTCTACCATAGTGGGTAAAGCAAACATTCTACCTTGATAGGTTTCATTATGTTAAAAGACCAGATCGCTGCAAGTTTAGAGCAAGCGTTTAGCAAATATGGGTTTGCAGAGCCGAGTGTAACTCAACTAAAAGTTGCCTGTGGTGTGAGCCTAAGAACCTTGTACAAACACTACCCATCTAAGGAAGAGATGATTGTCGGAGCTTTGCAACATCGCCACCAACGTTACCTAAAATTTTTGTCAGAGCACTCTCCAGAAGCAGGGTTAGGCTCTATACAACATATATTCACCATGCTTGGGAAATGGATGGCTGAGAACGCGCCAAATGGTTGTATGTCTCTGAATGCTCTTGCAGCATTCCCTGAGAATGAACTTATCTCTAATACGGTCACAAATCACAAACAGGAAGTTAAGATCTTCTTAGGCGTACAAAGCTTACGAGAAGACTTAGCTATTCCCTTGTATCTACTTCATGAAGGAGTATCGAGCGCGTGGCCGATTATAGGAAATGACGCGATTCAATCAGCACAACACACAATCTTGGCATTACTATCAGAGAACAAAGTATGACTAAAATACCGAAAACAATGAGAGCTATATTACTTAATGGTCACGGTGGTTCTAATATGCTGGAATATCGTGATGATATTCCAGTCCCAACACCGAAAGACTTTGAAGTATTAATTCGTGTATCAGCGGCAGGAGTCAATAACACGGATATCAATACTCGTATTGGCTGGTACTCAAAAGGCGACCAAAACAATGAAGATGCTAGTTGGAGTGGTAACGCACTGAGCTTTCCTAGAATCCAAGGAGCAGATGTTTGTGGTCAAATTGTTGCAGTTGGCCGATCCGTTGATTTAGGTCGCATCGGAGAACGTGTTCTAGTTGAACCATGTATTGTCGATGTAAACGGTGAGAATAAGAATCCTCCGTGGTATTTTGGCTCTGAATGTGATGGTGGTTTTTCTGAGTATGCTGTCGTTTCTTCAAAGCACGCCTATAAAATAAATTCAGAGTTAAATGATATAGAACTCGCATCATTTCCGTGTTCTTATTCTACCGCGGAAAACATGTTGACTCGTTCGAAAGTCAAAGAAGGCGATCATGTCTTGATTTCAGGCGCATCTGGAGGAGTAGGCTCAGCAGCAATTCAGCTGGCTAAAGCTCGTGGCGCGATAGTAATTGCGATCACCAGCTCGAATAAGCGCGAATTAGTTAGAGAGCTTGGGGCTGATATAGTGGTTAATAGAGACGATGACCTCGCTGACACATTAGGAAAAAATAGTGTAGACGTGGTTATCGACCTAGTCGCTGGCATCCAATGGCATCAATTTTTAGAGGTCTTGCGCCCCAAAGGTCGCTATGCTGTATCTGGCGCAATAGGCGGGCCTTTGGTAGAGCTAGATGTAAGGACACTGTACCTTAAGGATTTAAGCTTCTATGGTTGTACGGTACTTGAGCCGAGTGTTTTTACTAACCTAGTCCATCACATAGAACAAGGTAATATCAAACCATTAATAGCTAAGACCTTCCCGCTAGAGGAAATGGTTCAAGCACAGATGGAATTCACAGAAAAACAGCATGTTGGAAAAATTGTACTCACTGTGCAAACTTAAAGTTTTGGTTGTTTGCCCTTCGTAATTTGATTGTGAAGGGTTATTACTGACAACACTTTTCAAAATAATGAACGAGCTTCTTAACATTATATTTTCTAATGAAAAATTGGTTCACGGCGTTTAAATAGACTTCTCGCAAACTCACTTTGGGGCATAGGCTTGTTACAGCGGCCGAGGACGCAATTACTAAGTATTTCTTATGCGCTGGAAAGCAACCGAGAAGGATATCTTCCTAGTTGCCTGCACGGAATGGGGTATTTTTGAGTTAGAAGTATTTTGGTTAAGTAATAACGAGGTGTTCAAGGTAAAGTGTGTAACTGGCGATCCGTTCCCACCAATACTTAGCTTAGCGAAGAGCATTGGTGGGATTCATTTATAGTATTTTCAACACTTCCATCGCTAGCAGTTCATCGTCTTGTTCGGCTAGGCCACTTATGCCAATAGCTCCAATGACCTTACCCTCAAACTCTATTGGAACACCACCCATAAAACCGGTGATCTTAGGATCCGTCCAGTAACTTAATTGCTTACCTGTTTCGCGAGCCCAAGCACCTAGATTGCCACTTGGTTGACGGTCTCTAGACGAAGTATAAGCTTTATTCTGAGCCAATAATCCAGCTTGTACACTCACATCATCCATTCGCGCGAAACCTAATAATTCACCATGCGTATCTACGACGGCGACAGCAATGTTTTGCTTGCGCTGAGTTGCTATTTCAAGCGCGGTCTGAATCAGTGCCTGAACTTGTATGTATTTCATTCTTCTCTCCTACGGGATCTCATGACCAAGACTTTTCTCTAATAGTCCATACCAGTGGTTGCGCGATAATGTGACATTCTCCACTTGTGCACACGCTCGAATGCGCGGTGCATTTGCTGTACCAATAACTGGTTGAATTTGACTTGGGTGACGCGTAAGAAATGCTAAGACAATCGCCTCAGATGACACACCATATTCCGCAGCCAGTGACATGACCATCTCAGCCGTTTGTCTCGTGTTGTGATCATCAGAGTGCAAACCACGCTCAGAAAAGCGGCCTTGCGCCATGCTACCCCATGCTTGCAGTTGGATATCGTGTTTTCGCGCTTGCTCTAACGTACCCGATACATAATCTGACGCCGTCGAAGAAAGACCAATGCCCTGTTTAATGAAATCAGATTTGGCGAGACTCATTTCCAATTGATTAGCAACGATGGATTCCCCCGTCGCTTGTTGAAGCAGCTCAATTTGCGCACCATTCATGTTCGACACACCAAAGTGGTTTACTTTGCCCGATTCCTTAAGTGCTCTAAGTGCTGTGCCAAGTTCTTCAAACTCAACCAAAGGATCAGGGCGATGCAGCATTAATACATCAAGCTGCTCAACGCCAAGTCTTTCAAGAATGCCATTGACAGAAGTCCTTACCCATTGAGCAGAAAAATCATATTGCTTAACACCTTGCTCATCACCAAGACGAATACCGCACTTGGATTGCAGATAGATTCGATCGCGCAGCGTTGGCTCTTTCGCCAATATGCGCCCAAAGACTTGCTCTGCCTTACCAAATTTATAAATATCCGCATGGTCAAATAAATTGATACCAACCTCTAATGCGGCTTCCACAGCGGCATGAGACTGTTGTTCATCTTGCATCGTTAATGGATTGCGACTCCATTCTCCCCCTAACCCCATGCAACCAAAAACTAATCGACTAACGTTAGGTAAGGTTTTTGTGAGTGGTAGTGTTTGATTGTTCATTATTTTTCTCACGGCAGATTTCAATGCAAGACATATTACCGTTCGTAATAAATAGTTTAATACCGTAAAATAGAATTCATTATCTTAAATAACGAACAATCAAAATGTCGGATTACAAAAGAATAGAGAAGTTAATGCTGTTTGCCGAAGTGGCTCAAACACTGAATTTTTCAAGGTCGGCTGAGCAGCTTGGTATTTCCAAAAGTTACCTCTCTGAGCAAATCAAACGATTGGAATCTGAACTTGCAACCACATTAATGGTTCGTACCACTCGCAGCGTTAGGCTAACGCCAGAAGGTGAATCGATCTTTGCTCAAGCAGAAGACCTAAAACGTCGCGTAATGGAAATGGAAAAGCGCCTAAGTCGACAGTCGGAGCAGGTTGACGGTTTGATTCGCGTGACCGCCCCTAAGATGTTTGCCGAAGCGGTGTTGCACGATTTATGTGTAAAGTTTCGAGCTTTGCATCCAAACGTGAACTTCGAAATCCTATCAAGTTACCAAGCTTTTAACCTGACAGAAACAAGCGTTGATTTTGCGTTTCGAGCCACAAGAATGCCCCCTGAGAACATGATTGCTTATCATCTATTGGACTACCATCACTGGCTTGTCGCCTCACCGCAATATTTGGCTGAGAACGGTACACCTAAAACTCTAGACGATTTGAAACAACATCAATGCTTGACCACTTTACACCAAAGAGAATGGCCTTTAAAAACGGGGACAGTTCAAGCGAAAGGTTGGCTCTCAAGCAATGAAAACGGATTATTAAAAGAGTCTGCTTTAGCTGGCAAGGGCATAACGAGATTAGCAAGTTATTTTGTTCAGCAAGACGTTGAACAAGGCCACTTGAAACAAGTACTGGCCTCAGAGACTGACCACCAACACAATGCGGTGTACCTGGTCTACCCGCAACTTATCTATCAGTCCGCCAAAACCAAAGCGTTTATTAAGTTCGTTAAACAATACTTCGGTTACTACAATGTAGAGAACGAAGGAAAAAACCGTTGATATTTCTATTGTTTTGCTTCGTGGATGTAAAGGCGGGAAAATTTTTAGGTTTAGCCGAACATCGTTTGAGGCAGCTGTTATAAACCGACATCCAAAAAACGTTTCAAGACGAAATATTGCAAATATGAAAAAAGCCTTCAAATAATGCAGGCTTTTTAATGTGATGTTTGTAACAACTTGCATAAAAAAGGCAAGCAATCAAAGACTTGAAAGTCATTTTGCAACAGTCCTTTGCATAAAATTGCAACATAAAGCTGCATAATCTACGGCAAAAAAACCTCTGGTGTTGTAATAGTGGATTCCATATACATTTCGGGGCAGAGCTTGTCACAGTTACTTCGGACGCAACAACTAAAGAGTTGCTTTGAGTTGGAAACAACTGGTAAGGGTATCTTACTTGTTGCCAGCAGGAAATGGAGCATATAACTTGTTTGAACTACCACTTTAAAAAGCTTCGGCGCTATCTTAAAAAGTATATCGAAGCCTGATGTTAGTTCCACAAGCTTGAATTGCTCCTCTTGAGCACATTTTGCTCTGACAGGCTATTCGGTGAAGAGCCGAAACAAAAACAAGCACAAAATAGTGATTTAAATCACAATTAAGAGTTATTTTCTGCAGTTCCCCTCAATGTTACCCTAGGGGGCAACGCTAAGATAAAAACAAATACAAAACAATAACTTACAGCAAAATGAAAAATCCCTCTTGAACAGTTTGTTATGCGCGTTTTTCAACGATCACAGCAGTTCCAACAGCTGTAACCATAAACATTGATTTTCCACCGCCAGAAACTTCATCTACATCGATAGATACACCTACGATAGCATTACATTTTTTACTTGCTGCCTGCTTTCTCAACCCAAGAAGTGCATCCGATTTAATTTGGTCGAGTTTATTGTTATATGTCCCAGATTGACCACCAACAATATCTCGAACTCCGGCGAGGATATCTCGCAAAAAGTTCGTACCAGCAACCACAGTTGATGTAATGACACCGTGGTTTTCAACAATATCTAGATCACTCGATATAGCATTGGTGGATGAGGTTTTTACAAATTCGTAGTTATTCTTACTCTTCAATTGAGATTCCCAAGTTGCTATCGCCTCCTCTGCACTCGAAGCCTCACAACTATCGCTCAATATCTTGAAACCTTGCTCCATAAACGAGCCAATCTCATCGGATGCTGTTTGTGACATTACATCCACTGGTACAACAACACCGGATTTTCCAAAAACAATGTACTTATTCATCTCTCTAAACTCATTTTTACACCCCAAGCGCATAACGCCGAATTAAGGGGTGAGTAACGCAACACCGACGCCACCGCAAACCACCTTAATCACTAAAGTTAACGCATAGTAAAAATGCCACGCGTTACGAATCCCTCTTAAATTGTTTGTTAGTACGCTGCCCGTAAAGCCTTTG
>NZ_JAWLID010000013.1:0-95303 GCF_033042495.1 Vibrio sp. EA2
GTAGTTCAGTTGGTTAGAATACCGGCCTGTCACGCCGGGGGTCGCGGGTTCGAGTCCCGTCCACTCCGCCACTTATTAAGAAGCCTAGTCGAAAGACTAGGCTTTTTTCGTTTTGGCGCATAGTCTCCCTTTCAGGGAAATCGAGCCCGCTCGTATGTGAGTCCAATTGTACGCAAGCCCGGTCATTCCGCCACTTATACCAACCTAAGTAAGAACGTGGTCATACTAAATGATAGAGAACCAAGAAACAGGTATCGAACACAAACACGCATGAACCCATCCATGGGGCTTCGATTTGCCATCCATGGCAAATAGAGTTTGTTTATCGAACCCTGTTTCCTGACCAGTTATACCAATTACATTAATTAAGTGGTCAAGCTTGTCCAGTCCCTAAAGCAGAGTGAGATAACTCTTCTTTTATTCTCCAAAAATCGATTCCAAGCAGTACAAATACTATCAACAATGTCTTCGTAGCTATCAAAGCATCGGTTGGCTAGTTCATTCTGTCGCAACCAACTCCAGACTTGCTCTATTGGACTGAGCTCTGGTGAAGACGGTGGGATATGGAGAATGGTTACGTTTGAGTACTCTTTTCCTAGATAACTTTGGTGCCAGCTCGCTTGATCCATAATGATGACCGAGTGTTTTCCCATTGGTGTAGCATCAGAGATGAGATTTAAATGCTCTCTCATCGCTTCCATATTGCTCAATGGTGAGACGATGGCTTCTGCTTCCCCTGTATTGATACAAACTGCGCCAAAGAGATAAGCATAGTCAAATTGCTGTAATCCAAGGGATGTGAATATAAAGGCGTGCGAATGAATGGTCGCTACTCTGGTATTTCCACAATACTTGCGACTAGAGGATCTTAAGTGATTGATGCTTATTGCTTATTGCTTAGAGATTATAGATTAGTGTGATTGTGTTTAGTTTGCGAGTAAAGAGTACGCACATATAAAAAAAAGCAGCCATATGGCTGCTTTTTGAGGATTGAGTAACACTTAAGATTCAAGCTGTTCTTTATGTTCGTTTGGTACAGGATGCTGTTTTTCTTCGGAGACGGCTAAAGCGTTACGCTCCTCTTCCATCTTCTTTTCTTCTTCTTTGGCTTTCTCGATCATTGGCGTAATGGTTGAGCCTTGAATCAAAATAGAGAACACAACCACTGCGTAAGTCATAACCAAGATGATCTCTTTAACATCGATCAGTTTGTCTTGTACGACCCAGATTCCTGATGGGATTGAAAGTGCCATCGCAAGAGCGAGACCACCGCGAAGACCGCCCCAAGTTAGGATTTTGACTGACCAACGGTTATATTTTCTGTATCGCTTAAAACCAATGTAAGAGAGAAAGACACTAAGGTAACGGGATGCCAGAACCAGAGGTACAGCGATGGCCATCATGATCCAGTCTTCTTGGTGGAATTTGAACAGCAGCATCGACATACCGATCAATAGGAACAGAACGCCATTTAGAAACTCATCAACCAATTCCCAGAAGTGGTCGAGGTGATCTTCACTCTCTTTAGAGAAGCCGATAAAGCGTGTCCAGTTACCAATCATAATGCCGGATACAACCATGGCTAATGGGCCTGATACGTGGATGTACTCTGCGAAAGCATAACCTGCTGTAGGAACACCAATAGTAAGTAATAGCTCCATTGAGTGGTCATTGGTCGCACTAATTAAGTAGTGGAAGAGCAACCCAAGTAGGAAGCCATAAAAAATGCCGCCAATCGCTTCTTGGATAAAGAGCATCGTGACACTTCCTACCGTTGGTGCTTCAGTGCCAAATGCGATTGTGAATAAGGTGACAAAAATAACCAGACCAAAGCCATCATTGAACAACGATTCACCTTCGATCTGTGTCGAGATGCGTTTTGGGGCATCCAGTTTTTTGACAATGGCAAGTACCGCTATCGGGTCCGTTGGAGAGATCAATGCACCAAACAGTAGGCAGTAAATCAAGTCAAACTGAATCCCGATCAGTAAGCAAATCCCATAGAGGACAAAACCGATGAAGAAAGTTGAAAACAGAGTGGCTGCTAATGCTAATACTGTGATTTCCCATTTTTGATCTTTCAGGTTGGGTAACTTGATTCCCAGACCGCCTGCAAACAGCAAAAAACCGAGGATACCTTTGAGCAAGAAATCTTCGAAATTGATTCTGGTTACGGTTTCTGTGGCTATCTCTGTCAGATGGAACCAGTTATTTTGACCAGCAATTAGGATCAGGAGGGAAAGAACCATTGAACCAGCGGTAATGGCAATAGTGGTTTGCATCTTGCCTATTTTGCTGTTTACAAAGGCTATTAGCATCGCAGCTGCGGAGAGAAAACATAAAGTATGATAGACCGACATTAGAACACTCTGTTTGTAACATTTTATGAATGGAATTTTCGGCTGATGCTGTTTAAATAGCAAACATTTTTTCGCGATTATTTGATAACGTAAGAGGCCGATAAAATAATCATTAAATCTGTATTTAGACGTCTAGACTCCTGAACTTTGTGTGATAGGATGGCATGATAACGAAAGGAATGAGGCTGTACTGTGGGAAGTAATGTAAGACAACAGATTGAAGCTCAATTGAAGCAACGTATTCTTCTGATTGATGGTGGTATGGGCACTATGATTCAGGGATACAAACTTGAAGAGCAAGACTATCGAGGAGAGCGCTTTGCTGACTGGCACTGCGATCTAAAGGGTAACAACGACTTGTTGGTACTGAGTCAGCCTCAATTGATTAAGGAAATACACAGCGCTTATCTTGAAGCTGGTGCTGATATCCTGGAAACCAATACTTTTAATGCGACCACTATCGCTATGGCTGACTATGAGATGGAAAGCCTGAGTGAAGAGATCAACTTTGCCGCGGCTAAGTTAGCTCGTGAAGTCGCTGATGAGTGGACCGCGAAAACACCGGATAAACCCCGTTTTGTTGCCGGTGTTCTGGGCCCGACAAACCGTACGTGTTCTATCTCTCCTGATGTAAACGATCCTGGTTACCGCAATGTAAGTTTTGATGAATTGGTCGAAGCTTACTCAGAGTCTACTCGTGCGTTGATCAAAGGTGGCTCGGACCTCATTCTTATTGAGACGATTTTTGATACCTTGAATGCGAAAGCGTGTGCCTTCGCGGTCGATTCAGTATTTGAAGAGCTGGGTATCGAACTTCCTGTGATGATCTCAGGTACCATCACTGACGCTTCAGGGCGAACCTTGTCAGGTCAAACAACAGAGGCGTTTTACAACTCGTTACGCCATGTTAAGCCGCTTTCATTTGGCTTGAACTGTGCGCTTGGCCCTGATGAACTGCGTCCATATGTTGAAGAGCTTTCGCGCATATCCGAATCTTTTGTCTCTGCTCACCCTAACGCGGGTCTTCCTAATGCATTTGGTGAATACGATTTATCCCCTGAGGATATGGCCAAGCATGTTGAGGAGTGGGCTGGAAGCGGCTTCTTGAACTTGATTGGTGGCTGTTGTGGTACAACGCCAGAACATATTCGTCAAATGGCGGAAGCGGTTGAAAACGTAACGCCTCGCCAGTTGCCTGATCTTCCGGTTGCTTGCCGTTTATCTGGCTTAGAGCCACTTTCTATCGATAAAGATTCGCTATTTATTAACGTGGGTGAGCGTACTAACGTCACGGGTTCAGCTCGTTTTAAGCGCTTAATCAAAGAAGAGTTATACGATGAAGCGTTAGATGTTGCTCGCCAGCAGGTTGAAAACGGCGCACAAATCATCGATATCAACATGGATGAAGGCATGCTGGATGCTCAGGCATGTATGGTTCGTTTCTTGAACCTATGTGCTTCTGAGCCTGAAATTTCTAAAGTGCCTGTTATGGTTGACTCCTCCAAGTGGGAAGTCATCGAAGCTGGCCTGAAGTGTATTCAGGGCAAAGGCATCGTCAACTCGATTTCTCTAAAAGAAGGTAAAGAGAAGTTTGTTGAGCAGGCTAAACTGATTCGCCGCTATGGTGCTGCCGTTATCGTGATGGCATTTGACGAAGTCGGTCAGGCTGATACACGTGAGCGTAAAATTGAAATTTGTACTAATGCTTATCATATCCTGGTCGATGAAGTTGGCTTCCCGCCAGAAGATATTATCTTTGACCCAAATATTTTTGCGGTTGCTACAGGTATCGATGAGCACAACAACTATGCCGTTGACTTTATTAATGCGGTTGGCGACATCAAACGTGACTTGCCGCATGCGATGATTTCTGGCGGTGTGTCTAACGTTTCTTTCTCTTTCCGTGGCAATAACTATGTTCGTGAAGCGATTCATGCCGTATTCCTTTACCACTGTTTTAAAAACGGTATGGATATGGGCATCGTTAATGCTGGTCAGTTGGAGATCTACGACAACGTACCTGAAAAACTGCGCGAAGCGGTAGAAGACGTTGTTCTTAACCGTCGTGATGATGCTACCGAAAGACTGCTGGATCTTGCCTCTGAGTACGCCGATAAAGGCGTCGGTAAAGAAGAAGATGCCTCTGCACTCGAGTGGAGAACTTGGCCAGTCGAAAAACGTTTAGAACATGCTTTAGTTAAAGGTATTACTGAGTTTATCGTTGAGGACACCGAAGAAGCTCGTGTTAACGCTTCTAAACCGCTAGAGGTTATAGAAGGCCCGTTAATGGATGGCATGAACGTGGTCGGCGATTTGTTTGGTGAAGGTAAGATGTTCCTGCCTCAGGTTGTGAAGTCGGCGCGTGTAATGAAACAGGCGGTCGCTCATTTAGAACCATTTATCGATGCAGAAAAGCAGGTCGGTCAGAGCAACGGTAAGATATTATTGGCTACAGTGAAAGGCGATGTACACGATATCGGTAAAAATATCGTTGGTGTTGTACTGCAATGTAACAACTACGAGATCATCGATCTTGGCGTTATGGTGCCGTGTGAAAAGATCTTAAAAGTCGCTAAAGAAGAGAACGTCGATATTATCGGTCTGTCAGGTCTGATCACGCCATCGTTAGATGAAATGGTTCATGTGGCTAAAGAGATGGAGCGTCTTGATTTTGATCTTCCATTGCTGATTGGCGGCGCGACAACGTCGAAAGCGCATACTGCAGTTAAAATTGAGCAGAACTACAAACATCCGGTCGTTTACGTTAATAATGCTTCGCGCGCTGTCGGTGTCTGTTCCTCACTATTGTCTGATGAACGTCGTCCTGATTTCGTAGAAAAATTGGATGCCGATTATGAGCGTGTTCGTGATCAGCACAACCGTAAAAAGCCGAGAACCAAGCCAGTTACCCTGGAAGAAGCTCGTGCCAATAAAGTTGCGATTGACTGGGATGCGTATACACCTCCAGCACCAAAACAGTCGGGCATTCATATCTTTGATGATTTTGATGTCGCGACCTTACGTGAGTACATCGACTGGACACCATTCTTTATGACTTGGTCGCTCGTTGGTAAGTACCCAACGATCTTCGATCACGAAGAAGTGGGTGAAGAAGCGAAGCGTTTGTTCCATGACGCGAATGAACTACTTGATCGTGTTGAAAACGAAGGTCTGATGAAAGCGCGAGGTATGTGTGGTCTGTTCCCTGCGGCGAGTGTGGGCGATGACATCGAAGTGTACACGGATGAATCGCGTACCGAAGTCGCGAAAGTCCTGTGTAATCTTCGTCAGCAAACAGAGAAACCAAAAGGCTTCAACTACTGCTTGTCTGATTATGTAGCACCAAAAGACTCTGGCAAGCATGACTGGATTGGCGCGTTTGCCGTTACTGGTGGTATTGGTGAGCGTGAATTGGCCGATGAATATAAGGCGAAGGGCGATGATTATAATGCCATTATGATCCAAGCGGTGGCTGATCGTCTAGCGGAAGCTTTTGCGGAATACCTTCATGAGCGTGTCCGTAAAGAAATCTGGGGTTATGCTGAAGATGAGAATCTATCGAATGATGAGCTCATCCGTGAAAAGTACCAAGGTATTCGACCTGCGCCTGGTTATCCTGCTTGTCCTGAGCATACGGAAAAAGGGCCGTTATGGGATCTTCTCAACGTAGAAGAGAGTATCGGTATGTCTCTGACTTCTAGCTATGCCATGTACCCTGGCGCCTCAGTGTCTGGCTGGTACTTCTCTCATCCGGATTCTCGCTACTTTGCTATCGCGCAGATCCAGGAAGATCAGTTAGAAAGCTACGCTGAACGTAAAGGTTGGGACCGACTCGAAGCAGAAAAATGGTTAGGTCCGAATATTAACGGCTAATCCACCGGAAAGAGAAAGGGCTGCCATCGGGCAGCCCTTTTTGTTTGTTGAACTAAGCGTGTTTATTTTTCAAATAGTTCGGCATGTAACTTTTGAATCGCTTGTTGAGATTCTGATTTGTGCAGTAGGAAACATAAGTTGTGCGGGCTTGCACCGTAACAAATCATACGTAAGTTAAAGTCTTCTAGTGTGCCGAAGACCTGTTTTGCGTACCCTTTGCTACCACTCATGTTGTTTCCGATCAGTGCTACCAGGCATAGGTCGTGTTCAACTTCTACTTTACACAGTTCTTCCAGCTCTTCTCTTACGGCTTGAGGCAGCTGTGGTGCACCACCAGAGGTATCTGTTTGGTCGAGTGTTAATGAAACACTGATTTCTGAAGTAGTGATCAGGTCTACTGAGATTTTGTGTTTAGCCAGAATCTCGAATACTTTAGCCAGAAAGCCGTAAGCATGGAACATGTTCGCACTACGTAGCGTGACCATCGTCTGGTTGCAACGCAACGCAAGCGCTCTGTACAGCGGTGAGCTTTCTACTTGGTGACGAATCCATGTACCACCTGCTTCTGGATCTTTAGACGAGCCCACAAACACCGGAATATCGTGGCGTAGCGCTGGAACGAGCGTAGAAGGGTGGAGGATCTTGGCACCAAAGTTTGCCATTTCTGACGCTTCGCTAAAGCTGATTTCTGGAATTGGAGACGCTTTTGGCGCAATACGTGGGTCTGTTGTGTAGATGCCCGGGACATCAGTCCAGATTTCTAAGCCTGAAGCTTTAACGCCTTCAGCAATGAGTGCGGCACTGTAGTCACTGCCACCACGACCTAACGTCGTTGTATTACCCTCTTCGTCAGAGCCGATGAAACCCTGGGTGATGACCACTGACTCCTGACAAACTGGGACTAATTTTTCTTGCGCGAGCTGAGAAATCGCTTCGACATTCGGCTCAGCACGTCCGAAGTTAGCGTCCGTTCTCAGTACATCACGAATATCGAAACGTACCGCATTGATACCACGTTCTCTCATTAGCTGAGCCAGAATGTGTGTTGACATTAGCTCGCCACACGCCACTAAGTGATCGGTCAGTTTCGAGCTCGCTTGGATAGACGCCGCTTCAGCAAGACTGGTTACCGTATCAAGAATGGCGTAAACCTCTGCACTTGCTTCTGACGCATCTTTTAATTGCGAGAGGATGGCATCATGAATTTCTGCTAGCTTGCGCAGCAACTCGGCACGCTGCTCTTGGTCCTGAACACCGTTAGCAAGCTCTACGAGTAGATTAGTTACACCAGAGCAAGCGCTGCTCACGACAAGGCGAGTATTTGGATTGTTTTCAATAATGGCGGCACAACGACTCATTGCCTCGAAGTTGGCAACACTGGTTCCACCGAATTTTGCTACGTTAAATGCGCTCACTGCGTTCTCCCACGACTTCCTAAAAGTAAGATATATCCGATATTTAGTGAGGAAAGGAACAGAGCAAAAAGAGAGGTATTTAGAATGATATTTGAAATATTTACCCTCAGAAGCTCTTCATCAGACAATGCTGATGACAGTTGATGGGACTCAACCCACGTCAACCGACAAGTCAAACCCTGCAATTTTGACTTACCTCGGCACTACTCCCCCTGAATGATTGGTATTGGAATTGCGGTTCCACAAATCATCTACCTGGGTAGTGCTCCTCTTCTACATAAAGCTCAAACATTGAACGGTTTTGGCGTCATAAAGTCAATGAATATTTCAATGATCCTGCAATTTTTTATTAGCGAATCTGTGACAGTGGTGTGAACTCAATACATAAGGCTAATTGCCGAGTCCTACAAAATCCATTAGTGTGAGTTCTTGGATACCCGAGACTTACTCAAAATACTAAAAACTATTGTCCTCACTCGGGTTAAGTAACGTCAAACAAGGAGCTCACATGTCGATCCAAAGTTTTATCCCCCCTCATCGTATCTTAATGGGGCCTGGTCCTTCTGATATTTACCCGCAAGTACTACAAGCGCTTAGCCGCCCAACGGTTGGCCATCTGGACCCTCTGTTTATTGCAATGATGGATGAGCTGAAACAACTGCTGAAATATGCTTTTCAGACAGAAAATGAATTCACAATTGCCGTCTCTGCACCAGGCAGTGCAGGTATGGAAGCGTGCTTCGTCAATTTGATTGAAAAAGGCGATAAAGTCATCGTATGCCGAAACGGCGTTTTTGGTGAGCGTATGCGTGAAAATGTTGTTCGCGCTGGTGGTGAAGTTGTAGTGGTTGATGATGAATGGGGCACGCCAGTCTCTGTCGATAAAGTAGAACAAACTCTGCAACAGCACCCTGATACCAAAATTTTAGCGTTCGTTCATGCGGAAACCTCAACAGGTGCGGTCAGCGACGCTCAAGCTTTGGGTAAATTAGCCAAACAACATAATGCGCTATCTATTGTGGATGCGGTCACTTCATTGGGTGGTGTGCCATTAAAAGTAGATGAATGGCAGTTGGATGCGGTGTACTCAGGTAGCCAAAAATGCTTGTCATGTGTACCGGGCTTATCTCCGGTGACATTTTCTCAGGCGGCAATAGATAAAATTCAATCGAGAACAACACCGGTACAAAGCTGGTTCCTTGACCAAAGCCTAGTGCTTGGTTACTGGAGTGGAGAGGGTAAGCGTAGCTACCATCATACCGCACCAGTGAACAGCCTATATGCTTTGCATGAATCGCTCTTGATTCTGCAAAATGAAGGCTTGGAAAATGCCTGGGCTCGTCACCAATTGATGCATGAGAAACTAAAAGACGGCCTACAAAAACTTGGTTTTGAATTCGTTGTAGAAGAAGCGTATCGTTTACCTCAATTAAATGCCGTTTATGTACCTGAAGGCATTGATGAAGCGAAGGTTCGAGCTCACCTACTAGAAACCTATAACCTGGAAATTGGCGCCGGTCTTGGTGCGTTGGCAGGTAAAGCGTGGCGTATTGGTCTGATGGGTTACGGAGCTCGCCCAGAAAATGTTGCGCTGTGTTTGAAAGCACTGGAAGAGTCGCTGACAGAGTAACGACACACTGAAGTAAAAAAGCGAAGGTTACCCTTCGCTTTTTTGGTTTATTTACTGCTCACCAGACTGTTCAGGTAGAGGTGAAGCTGATTGCGCTTGTGATGGTGGCTGGTAATTCACCGTACTAAAATCTACCCGAGGGAATAAGAATTGTGCTTCAGCACGAATTTGTTCTGCTTTACTGCTGTCGCTTAGCCCCTGATAAGCCAGAATTAAATTGTTATAGAAAGCCGGGCGGGGCTTATCTTTAATGATGTTCAATGACCAGTCAATGTATGGCTGAATTAAGCTTGGGTCCTGTTTATGTAAACCGATATTGAGGAAAGTGCTGTACACATCCCAGTCGAATCTATCTTTCCATACCACAGGGTTGCTGACCTGGTTAAGAATATCTGGATTCGTCGGACGTGTGGTTTCAAATTTCGTCAATATGTAGTTAGTATGCAAGGCGCTCACCATATAGAACGTAAACACGGCAGGCAAAGTTAAACTGACTATGCGCAGTAAACTTTTGGTGATTTTAGTGAAACCAACCTGGCGATAACGTGCAACTCGCTGATCCACCCAATAAAGCAGGATGATAAAGATCACCCAATGCACTAACGAGTGGTAAAACGGGTATTCAAGCTGCGAGTGCAACACTATTGGAATAAACAAAGCCAGTAACGCTAAGCGTGTCCCCCGTTTGGCCTGATAGATTCTGTGCAGCACTAATGCTATGGCTAAAAAGATAGCTAAGACAGGCAACAGACCACCTTCAACTCCCCAATACAAAAGCTCATTGTGAGGGTGATCCATTCCAGGTAACCCGGCAGGATAATTCTCGTTTAACGCATGCTGGCGAGCAGTGTACAGCATGTACTCTGACTCAAACTTTCCGTAGCCATATCCGGTAAACGGTTTTTCAATCACCATATCTAAGGTTTGCGGGAAAGTGTAAGCACGAGCTGACTCCATGTTAACTTTCTCTGCTGCTAACCCGTTGCCTTGAGGGAAAGCGATGTGCATTACCACGACGGATAACAACAGACCGGTCACGAGAGAAATCACCCAATGATAAAAGCGCCGCTTGGTATTGTAGCGGTACATGTAAGGGATAATCAGCAGGACCGCAAACAGAGAAGCCAGCCAACCTGTTCGCGAGGCGAGAGCAACGATCAAAGGGATGGTTAAAACGGGTACTGCATAGAGTAAATAGATATCGCTGAGCTTGCGGTCGTACTTGTATGGCTGACGTGCCATTAAGTAACTGGCAATCACTAAACCAGTAGCAAGAAAGCTGGCCATGACATTAGGTTGCTGAAATATGCCATATGGACGGTTGGCGATGGTGTTGTAGCCGAATGGGTTACCGGGTGTTAAGTAGAGATATTGCGTCAGTCCCAAAATGGCTTCGATCACCACGGCCAACACGATAAACCACAAGATACGTTGGCGGTGCTTGTTACTGAAATGGAACTGTTGCAAGACAACGAAAAACAACAACCCACTCCACAGACCAATGAGTTTGTTGGAGGCTAAGTGACTATTCGCATTCGGATAAAAAACCGGAATAGTCATAATGATAACACTGATAAACAAGCCGATAGTCAATTTTGAATATCTTACCGCTTGATTCCGGGCGAGTTGATAACAGCCAATCCCTAACGCAAAGCTAAACGCTATCCAGGATGTGGCATTGAAGGATAGCGCTAATCCTGACCCACCCGGATTTGGCATAAAAAAGTGCATTGCCAGTACAAACAGTACTGCCAAAGAGAGAAGAAACTTGCGGTTGAGAGGAACCTGAACTTTTTCCGGTGAAAGCTTAGTTCCACTTACATGTATAGTGGCCATAGACATTGCATTGTTTTGAATGAAAAAAGACCAGCAATGCTGGTCTTGGTACTTTACCTGTTTTTTCTATTTCAACATAGGACTAAGAAAACGAGCGGTATGTGATCCTTCGATCAAGGACACATCTTCAGGTGTACCTTGAGCAATTATTTCACCGCCGCCTTGTCCACCTTCTGGGCCCAGGTCGATAATCCAGTCGGCTGTTTTTATGACGTCCAGATTGTGTTCGATGACCACAACGGTGTTGCCGTGATCGCGCAGACGGTTCAGTACCGACAGTAATTGCTGGATATCATGGAAATGCAGACCTGTGGTTGGCTCATCCAAAATATAGAGCGTTTTACCGGTATCACGCTTTGAGAGTTCTCTGGCCAGTTTCACCCGTTGAGCCTCACCGCCAGACAGCGTTGTTGCCGCTTGCCCCAGACGAATATAAGACAGGCCTACATCCATTAAAGTTTGCAGTTTACGTGCAATCACGGGAACGGGTTCAAAGAACTCACGCGCGTCTTCAACTGTCATCTCTAAAACTTCGTCGATGGTTTTACCTTTATAGCGTACTTCTAGGGTTTCACGGTTATAGCGCTTGCCTTTACATACATCACATGGAACATAGACGTCAGGCAGGAAGTGCATTTCTACCTTGATTACGCCATCGCCCTGACACGCTTCACAACGGCCACCTCGTACGTTAAAACTAAAACGTCCTGGTTTGTAACCACGAGAGCGCGACTCCTGCGTCCCGGCAAACAATTCACGAATCGGAGTAAAAATACCGGTGTAAGTCGCAGGGTTTGAGCGAGGTGTACGACCAATTGGACTTTGATCGATGTCGATGACTTTATCAAAGTGCTCAAGGCCTTTTATCGATTTATAAGGTGATGGATGTGCGGTCGTGGCTCCATTCAACTGGGTATGGGCAATCTTGAAGAAAGTATCATTAATCAGAGTCGACTTACCTGAACCTGAAACGCCGGTAATACAGCTAAACAGACCAACAGGTACTGACAAATTAACGTTTTTCAGGTTATTGCCGGTTGCACCAATCAGCTCTACCGTTTTCTTCGGATCGCGAGGAGTGCGCTCTTTTGGCACCGCAATCTCTTTGGCTCCACTTAAGTATTGTCCTGTCAGAGAGTCAGGGTTCGCAATAATCTCGGCCATTGTGCCTTCAGCTACGACATTACCGCCGTGAACACCTGCTCCGGGACCGATATCGATCACATGGTCGGCACAGCGAATGGCGTCTTCATCGTGTTCCACAACTAAAACGGTGTTACCCAGATCGCGTAGGTGAGTCAGTGTTTTTAGCAGACGTTCATTATCTCGCTGGTGGAGGCCAATTGAAGGCTCATCAAGTACATACATCACCCCAACCAGACCCGCACCAATTTGGCTTGCTAAGCGAATACGCTGCGCCTCACCGCCTGACAGGGTTTCAGCACTGCGGGATAAGTTAAGGTAATTTAGTCCCACATTGACTAAAAACTGCAGGCGGTCATTGATCTCTTTCATGACCTTTTCGGCAATTTGTGCCCGCTGTCCTTCCAGTTTAAGTTTCTGGAAGAACTCCAGGGCATCAGCAATACTCAGCTCTACGATCTCAGGGAGTGTGGTATCCGCAATAAACACATTACGTGCTTCAAGGCGCAGACGTGTACCGCCGCAGCTTGAGCAAGACTTCGTCGAGATATATTTGGCTAACTCTTCACGCACAGAGTTAGATTCTGTATCGCGATAGCGACGTTCGAGCGTATTCAGAATGCCTTCAAATGGATGGCGTTTTACACGAATGTCACCACGATCATTGATGTACTTAAACTCAATTTCTGTTCGGCCAGATCCTTTTAAAATGATGTCTTGCGTTTTCTTCGGCAGAGAATTAAACGGAGCATGAAGATCAAAGCCATAGTGATCCGCAATTGAGGTGAGCATTTGGAAGTAGTAATAGTTCTTTTGATCCCAGCCACGGATAGCACCTTGTGCCAGACTTAATGAATCATCCTGAATGACTCGGCTTGGATCAAAATATTGCTGCACACCCAAACCATCACAAGTACCACAAGCTCCCGCAGGGTTATTGAATGAGAACAGTCGAGGCTCTAATTCCTGCATGCTGTAGCCACATTTCGGACAAGCAAAGTTTGCTGAGAATATAATCTCTTCACCGTCACCATCCATTGGCGCGACGACAGCAATTCCGCCCGACAACTCCAGTGTGGTCTCGAAAGATTCAGCTAAACGTTGTTGTAGATCCGGACGAACTTTAAAACGATCCACGACGACTTCGATCGTGTGTTTTTTGTGTAATTCAAGTGTTGGTGGATCGGAAAGATCGCAGGTTTCACCGTCAATACGTGCACGGATAAACCCCTGCGCCGCGAGGTTTTCCAGCGTCTTTACATGTTCGCCTTTACGCTCCTTAACGATGGGAGCCAGGAGCATCATTTTACTGCCTTCAGGCAATTCCAATACCTTGTCCACCATCTGGCTAATGGTTTGTGCGGCAAGAGGGGCGTGGTGGGTCGGACAGCGCGGTTCACCAACACGGGCGTAAAGCAGACGCAGGTAGTCGTAGACTTCCGTAATTGTACCTACGGTTGAGCGTGGGTTATGAGACGTTGACTTCTGTTCAATAGAAATGGCCGGTGATAAGCCCTCAATATGATCAACATCGGGCTTTTCCATAAGAGACAAAAACTGACGTGCATAAGCCGAAAGAGACTCAACATAACGTCGTTGACCTTCCGCATATAAGGTGTCGAAAGCGAGGGAAGACTTACCGGAGCCACTTAATCCAGTAATAACCGTCAGTTTATCGCGAGGGATAGTCAGGTTGATGTTTTTAAGGTTATGGGTTCGGGCACCGCGAACTTCTATTTTATCCATCGTTTTTGCTCTATGTATAACCAAGTTGGGCAAGTATTACATAGTGTGAGAAATGTGCAAAGGAATACTGGACAAAAAAACAGTAAACAAAAGCCCAGCATTTGAGCTGGGCTTAATCATGTGAGAATAAGTGATAAGTTTGAAAAGCTTATACTTCTCGTTGAGTTGCGTGTTTGCCTAGCTCAGACTTTTTCTCGTCTTTTAAGTACAGGTTTTCGAAACAGTAATTGGTTGCTTCGATGTAACCTTCTACGCTACCACAATCAAATCGCTTACCTTTGAATTTGTACGCAAGTACGCAGCCAGCTTTGGCTTGTTTTAGCAGCGCATCCGTAATTTGGATTTCACCACCTTTGCCAGGTTCAGTGTTTTCAATTAACTCGAAAATGTCAGGAGTCAGGATGTAACGACCGATGATGGCTAGATTACTTGGTGCGGTACCCTGTTCAGGTTTTTCTACCATGTCGTCAACACGGAAGATATTATCTTTAATCATCTCGCCTGCGATAACGCCGTATTTATGGGTTTCTTCAACAGGGACTTCCTGTACCGCGACAATAGAGCAACGGAACTGCTTAAACAAAGCGACCATTTGAGCGAGAACGCCTTCGTCTTCATTAACACAAAGGTCATCCGCCAAAACGACTGCAAAAGGTTCATCGCCAACCAGCTCTCGGCCAGTAAGGATAGCGTGCCCAAGACCTTTCATCTCTCTTTGACGGATATAGGTAAAGTTCGCTGATTCAATGATTTCACGAATGTCTACCAACAGCTCTTCCTTGTTAGTGCCGCTGATTTGGTGTTCAAGTTCGTAGTTTTTATCAAAGTGATCCATGATTGAGTGTTTGCCACGACCAGTCACAATACACATGCCGTTCATACCAGCTTGGATCGCTTCTTCAACGCCATATTCAATTAATGGCTTGTTCACTACCGGCATCATCTCTTTTGGCATTGACTTGGTCGCAGGTAAGAAGCGCGTACCATAGCCTGCAGCAGGGAACAGACATTTTTTAATCATTGGAGGAATTTCCTTTCTCGTCATTATCTTCAAGAATTTGCGCATCACTTTAACACGAGAGTTATGTCTTAATCATGAATAAAGTAGGAAAAAATGTGAGGCAGAGGCCGGAAAAAGCATGAGCGGTTCAAACTGAGTGTGAGAACCGCATTAACTTAGTTAACAGAAGGTTCGCGTTAAGACATCAGATTCTGGTCAGCCCAAGCAATGGCTTGTACGCGGTTTTTCACCGAGAGCTTTTTAAAAATCTGGTACAGGTGAGACTTAATCGTAAACTCACTGACAAACAACTCTTCTGCCATTCGGCTATTTGATGCCCCATTTTGAAGACAGCGTAATACCTGCAGCTCCCGAATAGTAAGGTCTACAGTTGCGGGCGCGGTATGCGTATTGATCACATTGCGATAGTAATGAAGAAGCTGACTGGCCACATTTCTTGGTAGCCAGTTTTGGCCATTAATGATGCCTTTTAATCCTTCACCGACTTGTTCAATCGATTCTTCGGCATAGAATACGCCTTTGAGCTGGCCGAATGAGAGCAGTTCATCCGTCGTTAGACGTTTAGGAACATTAAAAACAACCGTTTCAAAGTTTTTCCATGCCAGTGGTAAATTCTTAATCGACTGAACGAGCGATTTATGTTCACTGAAATCGATGAGCAAGATTTTATTACGGTGTTTCGGTTTTGCTTCCATTAGTGCATCCGACGAGATCACTGGGATATCTATCTGGATGTACTTTTCCAGTGCCGCTACCTTTTGGGGGGCATTCTCTTTCATACTAATCAGAAATAGCTTTCTGGCATAAGCTGACTTTTTCATGAGGTCAAATCTCCCAACATTCAGAGGAGCTAGTACGTTGGCAGCAAAGAAGCGTCAGAGCCATATACTTGGTGAATAAATGCGTTCAGATTCAAAGGTTCACGTCGCGATGTCTGCAACGTAAATTAAAAATGTTACCTGTGATCATTGAATAGAGTTTTTGGTTCTAGATAAGCGCCAGATAGAACACAATAGTATTAGACTTTAACCCAGTCATTAAAGCGTGTTATTCTAATGCGCTAAAATTTTAAATATCCAGAGTCAAACGGAGCACATCATGGCCAGCCGTGGAATTAACAAAGTTATTTTGGTGGGGAATCTAGGCAACGACCCTGAAATTCGTTACATGCCGAATGGTGGTGCAGTAGCAAACATTACTATTGCGACTTCTGATTCATGGCGTGATAAAGCGACTGGCGAACAGCGCGAAAAAACGGAATGGCACCGAGTTGTGCTGTTTGGCAAACTTGCGGAAGTTGCCGGCGAATACCTACGCAAAGGCTCACAAGTTTACATTGAAGGCCAACTTCAGACGCGTAAATGGCAAGACCAGAGTGGTCAAGACCGTTACTCAACTGAAGTTGTGGTTCAGGGCTTCAATGGCGTAATGCAAATGCTGGGTGGTCGCGCTCAAGGTGGTGCACCTGCTATGGGAGGCCAACCGTCACAGCAAGGTGGTTGGGGTCAGCCTCAGCAACCAGCGCAACCGCAATACAATGCACCTCAGCAACAGGCTCCAAAGCAACCGGCTCCGCAGCAGCCTCAGCAGCAGTACAATGAGCCACCAATGGATTTTGACGACGATATTCCGTTTTAATCCTAGCTACACTGAAGTTTCAAAGGCCGCGAATATCGCGGCTTTTTTGTTATCTGTGTCCCATACTAAATAGTGTTAGCGGCACTCAAGTGATTGCCATGTTTGCCGTTAACGAGACGGTAGCGGTAAAAACAGTATGCCTCTCACAATCAAACGAATACGATTGTTTATTAAATATCAATCAAGTATAAGTATTTCAATAAGGTATATGGTGAATAGAAAAGGAATTCGGTGTTCATGAGGTATACCCCAACGCTTAAACTAAGCACGCGGCTGGTGGCTTTTGTCACCATGATCGTGATATGTGCAATGTTTATCTTGTTTGTCGGTGGCACCCTCTCTTTTAAACGGCTTGGGCAAGAATATCTTACCCATTATTTAGAAGGGATCGTTGAGGTAGTCGACAAGGAGATGGAAGATCCGGATGCAGCATATTCCATGCAGCGCTGGATGCCCAAAATGCTGCAGGCCAGCAACATTGTCGAAATGACGTTGACGACCAATAATGCGGTCGTATACCGGTTTAAGGACACATCCCATAAGATGGATGCATCTGTCTTGTATGAGAAAGAGTACCCACTTGCTCATAACCAGGATTATGTGATCCACTTTAAGGCGATACCTCCTTACTTAGGTTATGGCTACTCAATGCAAGCACTGTGGTCGATCACTTTGGCAGTGATTTTGATCATTTTTTGCCTGATGCGGGGCGTCGCCTGGCTGAAAGAGCAGTTAGCAGGGTCAGAAATGCTGGAAGAGCGTGGCCGAATGATTCTAGCCGGCCGTGTTGAGCAATACGCTAAAGGTGATAAATCGGAGTGGCCATACACGGCCAGTGAAGCGCTCGATGTGCTCATTGAAGAGTTACAGGATGCACGTCAGGAGCGCAGCCGGTTCGATACTTTCATCCGAACACAAACATTTTTAGATAAGTTAACCGGAACGGCGAACCGAGTACTGTTCGACAGTAAATTGGAATCTTCTTTACTCGAAAGTGGTGCACGTGGCGCGGTGATGCTTATTCGTATCCATGACTGGAAGTTAGTTGAAGAGGAGCAGGATAAGCAAGTTACCGATGATTTTATTGTTGAAGTAGGCAGCCTGCTATCTAACTTGGTTCAGCGTTACCCTGAAGTGGTATTTTCTCGCTATTACGATTCTGATTTTGCGCTGTTTTTGCCTCATCAAGATGCAAAAGGGGTTGCGAATCTTGCCTCACAATGTATTCGTCAGCTTGAGAAACTGACACCGCCAGAGCCTTTGGATCAAGACAATTGGTGCCATATTGGCATCACAATGTTTAAAGAAGGTGAGCGTCATAGTCAGATTATTGATGAAGCAGAAACTGCATTACGCAGCGCGCAGCTACAAAATAACAATAACTGGAGTCGCTTTAAAAAATGGAATCATGATGAGGAAGTTCGCGGAAGTGTTAGATGGCGCACTTTGTTTGATAGAGTACTGACGTCTGATAATGTGCTGCTTTATGCACAGCCTATGTATGTGATGGAGGATTCATCTCATAAGAAACCACTGTATGAAGCCGTAACCTGTCGACTTCAAGATCCGGAAAACGGTATTGTGAAAGCCTCCAGGTTTATTGCTGCTGTAAGGCAAGTAGGTTACGAAGCTCAAATGGATAAGGCCGTCGTTAATAAATTCCTGAGAAGCTTTAAGGACAACTTTGACCACTCCAAGTCATATGCATTAAGTTTGACGGTAATCCCGTTTGATAACCGAGAATATTTCAAGTGGTTTCGTGATGAATTGCTACAGTTGTCACGTGAGCAAAGAAAGTGTCTCACTTTTGAGTTTGTGGAAGCACAATTTGTAAGACACTTAGACTTTATGCGCCCAGTGGCTAAAATGCTGGCTGGTTTAGGTTGCCAACTTATGATTGGGCAAGCTGGGCGAACTATCGTCAGTAGCCATTATTTGAAAGAGGTTGATATCCGTTATCTTAAGCTCCATCGCAGCTTAGTGACCAAGATTGATCAGCGGCATGAAAACCAACTTTTTATTCGCAGTATGCTAGGTGCTGCCGCAAACAGTAAAACCAAAATTGTGGCAGTGGGTATTGAGAACCGGAATGAATTAAATACTTTACTTGAGTTAGGTGTATACGGTGGTCAAGGTCGCTATTTCTCTGCAGAGCGCCAATTTCTTCCCCGTCCGCAAAAGATGCAGCCCGCTCGGTCGGAATCGCAAGTTAAGCCAGGGAGACGCAATCGCTGGCGTAAAAAATAAAGATAATATTCATGGATCTTAAAGCAGTAATCGACAAGTTTGTGCGATCACCCGGTGGTGGTCGCGCTTGTTTTTTAGTTATTCAGTCAGACGCAGTCTATTTATCATCATCACGAAAAAGTGCTCGACCGACCCGGTTTGAAGTCTCTGAGTCAAACTGGGAGAGGGCGGTTGAACAGGCACTCAGTGTTGCCGCCAGTTCTTACGACTCGTTAAAGGTAGTGCTGTCTCACAACTACTACCAGATGTACCAAATCGATAAACCAGCAATGCCTCGCCATGAGTGGCCAGCCGCATTGCCGTTTTTATTGAAAGAGCTAATCTCCGAACGCGCAATCGATATTATTGCGGACGCTGAAGAACTGCCGAACTCGAACAAAGTGCAGGCGTATGTCTTATCAAGAAAAACACTTGATAAGATTGTGCTATTAGCCAGTCGTGCTCAGCTATCTTTAGCGGCTATTGTTCCTGAAGATTGTGTATGGGGACATACTGCTGGTGAACTCGGAAATTTTCTTTTGCTGCAACGCAGTGTTCGAGGGCATTTCCGCATCAGCGCATTTGTCGAGAGAACGGTGGCTTTTCATCGTTCCATTCGCAGTGTGACGCCGCCGTTGACAGGTGTTCCGTCTACTGAGCTGCAAATGGACAGCCTTTCATTGGAACTTCAGCGTTCCATTGACTATCTGTCTTCACAGCTTCGCCATGTCCAGCTGCATCAATTGAAAGTGTGCTGTGATGAAGAAGACGAGCACGAGCTGGTTCAGTCTCTTAATTACCGTTTGAGCACCAAAGTTTCGCCTTTATTACCGGAAGAGCATGAGTTATCGGGACATGTGCTTGCCGACTCGGCGACTGCGACTAACGCGTTACACATTAACTTATACCCTGATTATTTAAAGCCGAAAAAAGCGCTTCTGACTTTAAAAAATGTGGTGATTTCTTGGGGTATCGCCGCTGCCGCTATCTTACTGTCGTATGGTTACGTCACCTGGCAGAGTGAAGGATTAGAAGATGAAATTGCCATTGTGAAAAGTAAGGGCAGTATCATGAAGTCTGAGTTGGAGAGGGCTCAGGTCAAGTTACGTAAACACCAGCCTGACACCAGCAAGATAGCAGCCAAAGAACGTCTTGAGCGTACCGTGAAGGCGAAGCGAGATTCACTGAAAGCGGTCGGAAAATATGATGATTCACAACTGACAGGTTACTCTGGTGTGATGCAGTCTCTTGCTAAATTAGGCAATAAAGAGATTTCTTTATCAGAAATTCAGATTGGCATTAATACGTTGAATTTGAAAGGATTGGCTAAGGCGCCAAGTTCAGTACCAAACTGGGTCAATCGATTTAAAGATGAAATCAACCTTGTTGGTCGTACGTTCGATGACGTAAGTATTGGTCGTAATGAAAAAGGCATTGTCACGTTTGAACTGAAAGCCGGGGAGGACAAAAATAAATGAACGAGTTCTGGCTCTCTCTGGAAGAACGTTTTGGTGAAATGAGTGCACGAGAAAAAATACTGATCGCTTTGTGTGGTTTAGTGACAGTGGTGATGCTGTTGTTCACGCTCGTACTCGAACCCAAACTTAACCAAATAAATGATAATGAAAGGCAGCTAAGTACCTTAAAGCAGGCCAATCAACAAACTGAGATTGATATTTTGCGTATACAAGCGCAGCTGAAAAAAGATCCAAATGCAGACATTGATTTACAGATTTCCGGTCTGCTTGCGGAAAGCCAGCGCCTTTCGCAGCAACTTTCAGAGATCATTGAACACCTTATTACTCCTTCGCAGATGGCGGGGTTACTTGAGCAAGTGTTAGAGCAACAAGCGGGGATTCATTTAGTCTCTCTACAAACTCTGCCTTCAGAGCCGATCTCTAACGATAAAGACGTGTCTCAATATTCTGGCTACTACGTGCATCCTGTGCGTATGGAAGTGACGGGAGATTACTTCTCAATTGCTAATTATTTGAGCAAGTTAGAAAAACTGCCTGCAAGTTATTACTGGCGCAGTTTTCATTACAAAGTGGATGAATATCCCAAAGCAACATTAGTGCTGGAAGTATACACATTAGGCTCTAGAGAGGCGTTTATCGGTGGTTAAGAACTTCATTATCTCAATAGCCTTAACGGCAATAGCGGGAGGAGTATGGGCAAGCCAAGACCCTACCGCACCACTAGACTGGCAGAAGCCGGTCGCCGGATCTAACACTCAGCCAACCGTAAAGCGGTATAGAGTACCGACGTTAAACAGCATTGTTTGTAACGTTGGCAGCCAATGTAGCGCCATCATGGATAACCGTATTGTAGAGCAGGGCGAACTGTTCAAAGGTTATCGCGTGACGAACATTAATAGTGAATTTGTAACTTTAAAGCGTGGTAACCGTCAGTGGAACCTAGAGCTTTTTGGTTTAAACGTAAAAAAATAATAGCCAGAGCCTGATCAGATATGCGCAAATTAGTTGTAGGAATAGCGATTGCTTCTTTAATGGGATGTTCAATGGGTCATCGTGATCCAGTGGAAGTCAAAGAGGCGCTCAATGAATCTATCAATCAAGCCAATAGCCGTACGCTAGAAGAAATTCCCTCTTCTGTTGAGGCAGACCTAATGCCAAATTTAGACTCGAATGTATCTTCAGAGCAAGGCACATCGAAGCGTTTTCGTATCCAAGCGAATGAAGTTGCAGCAAGAAGCTTTTTTGCCTCACTCGTGAAAGGCACTGAGTACAGTGTTGCGATTCATCCTGCGGTACAAGGTAACATTACGGTCAATTTATCAGACGTTACATTGGATGAAGTCCTTCATGTGGTACAAAACATGTACGGTTATGACGTGATGAAATCTGGTAAAGTCATTCAGGTGTACCCGGCTGGTATGCGCACCGTGACCATTCCTGTCGATTATCTGCAATTCAAACGCTCAGGTCGCTCACTAACGAGCATTGTAACTGGCTCAGTAACCTCCGCCGGAACCTCTAACTCTGGAGGTAGCTCTGACAGCTCTGACTCGTCAAGTTCTAACAATGATGATAACAGCAACGGTAGCTCGACGACCTCGACAGGTGGTACACGCATTGAAACGGTGACAGAAAGCGACTTTTGGCCAATGTTGCAGCAAGCCGTTGCTAACTTAATTGGTTCAGACAGGGGACAAAGTGTTGTTGTGACGCCGCAAGCAGGTGTCATTACCGTTCGTGCCTTTCCTGATGATATTCGTGAAGTCCGCGAGTTCTTAGGAGTCTCTCAAGAACGCATGCAGCGCCAGGTGATTCTCGAAGCAAAAATTCTCGAAGTGACCTTGAGTGATGGTTATCAGCAAGGTATTAACTGGTCTAATTTATCTGCTTCTATTGGTTCGGGAGGGATTGTTGTCGACCGCCCCGGGTCTGCACTACCGACCTTGGATGCAATTAGCACCTTACTTGGCGGCCAAACAAACGTCACCATTTCTGATGGTAACTTCGATGCTGTATTGAGCTTTATGTCAACACAAGGGGACTTGAACGTACTTTCTAGCCCTCGTATTACTGCAGCGAATAACCAAAAGTCAGTCATCAAAGTAGGTACTGACGAGTACTTTGTGACTGAGCTTTCGAGTAATGCAGGCAATGGTGAAAACTCAAACGCCGTACCAGAAGTTGAGCTAACGCCGTTCTTCTCCGGCATTTCCCTGGATGTTACCCCGCAAATCGATAACAAAGGTAATGTATTCCTCCATGTTCATCCTGCTGTTATTGAAGTATCAGAAGAATTGAAGCAACTGAACCTTGGTGGTGACTTTCAAAATATCCAATTGCCATTGGCAAAAAGCTCGATTCGAGAGTCTGACTCGGTTATTCGTGCAAAAGATGGCGATGTGGTTGTCATTGGCGGTTTGATGAAGCAGCAAAATCGTGAAATGGTTTCTAAAGTTCCCTTCCTTGGCGATGTGCCTGCGTTGGGGCATCTATTCCGCAACGTGAATAACGTTACCGAGAAAACAGAACTGGTCATCTTGTTGAAGCCAACTGTGGTTGGGGTGAACTCTTGGCAAAAAGAGCTAGAACGCTCGCGTGATTTGCTACAAGAGTGGTTCCCTGATGCGCAATAAGTACAGGGAAGTGTCCTGTATTTCAATGAGTTTGTGATTCGAGTATGTACCTGTCACATTTTGGATTTCGAGTTCAGCCGTTTTCACTGACCCCAAATACAGAAATGTTTTTGGGGTTAGCCCCTCATTATGAAGCTATTCAGACCATTCTGGCCGCTGTCCAAATGGGGGAAGGGGTGATTAAGGTGACCGGAGAAGTCGGTACCGGAAAAACCATGGTGTGCCGTAAACTGATTGAGCAGTTGGAAGCACAAGTAGAACTGGTTTATCTGCCTAACCCAGTTTTAAATGGTGAACAATTACAGTTCGCTGTCGCCAGGGAGTTAGGGATAGAGAATAACGATCCTTTGCTTATTGTGTCACTCATTCAGGAGCATTTGATTCGTGTTCATTCATCGGCCAAGAAAACGGTATTGATTGTGGATGAAGCGCAGGCGCTTTCTCCTCAGGCTCTAGAGGCATTACGTTTGCTCGGCAACTTAGAAACCGAACAGGACAAGCTGATTCAGATCGTGTTGTTTGGTCAGCCAGAACTGGATGAACGCCTGGAGACTCATGAGCTAAGACAGTTTCGCCAGCGTATTACATTCAGTTGTGCGTTACGTCCACTCTCGCTCGATGAAGGAGTGGCTTACATCAATAATCGTTTAGATATTGCGGGAAATGCAGCGCACGTATTTTCAGTGGAGCAGAAAAAAGCGATTTGGCGTTCAGCGATGGGCATACCAAGACTGATCAATCAAATCTGCCATAAAGCCTTGTTAGCTGCATTCAACGAAGGCTGTACTTTACTGAAAAATCAGCACGTTTATGTCGCAATACACGACACATTTGATGCCCGTAAACCCAAATTTAAAACACCCGTATTCTGGGGATGGAGTCAACATTGAGTGCCATCAATAAAGCATTATCAGAAATCACAGAGAAAGCATCATCCTCTGAATTAACCAGAGCAGAGATCCCCCATGTGTCTCGTAGCAAGCCCTGGTTATGGCTGGTGGCGGGGTTTTCGTTGAGCCTTGCTGTCGGAGGCTGGGCGGTGTCTCAAGGTCCGGTGGCATCGGATGAAGTCACACAATATCCAGCAGGGGCTGGGCAAAAGGTTGAGTCCAATGCGGCCGTCCCAACTCTTTCACCGACCAGTAAAATGACACCAGAGACAAGCCGTCAAGTTTACACCAAGCCGGTGCAACAACAGCGAGTTACCAAAACGGCAGCAACAAATCCACCAGTAACAGATGCATCTGCACCTGAAGTGGATTCGTTTACGCCAAAACAAGAAGTGAGTTCGGTTGCGCAATCGCCAATCCTACTTGCTCAAGTTGCCAGTGTTCCAAGTGAAAGTGCTCCATCGGACTCTGTTACTGAAAGTTCCATGAATATTGAACAAGTTGAGCTGACACATCATCAGTTAGCGATCAAAGCGTTAGGTCGAGCAGAGAAAGCTTTAGATGCCAATGATATGCAAACCGCGCTTTCTGCCTACCAAGAAGCCTTGCGTTATGAACCAACCAATGCAGATACACGCCAAAAACTCGCAGCACTTTATTTTGGTAAAGGTGACACGCGAAAAGCATATGAAATTATGCAGGAAGGCATCAACCTAGACATAAACAATCAAACGCTTCGATTGGCTTTATCCAAGCTGTTAGTCAAAGCCAAACAGCCTCAAGCGGCGCTTAGCCCATTGGTTCACATGCCACCAATGCCAAATCGAGATTATTTAGCAATGCGAGCTGTGCTGGCACAAAAGCAGAAGCAAGATGACATTGCATTGGAGAGCTACCAATTGCTGACCCAGCGCGATCCTGAAAATGCTCGCTGGTGGATGGGATTAGGTATACAGCAGGAGCGAGCACTGCAGTTCACTTCCGCCATTAGCTCATACAATAAAGCGCTGGAAAAAGTGGGAATATCGAACCAGTCACAGGCCTTTATTCGCGATCGATTGACGGTTCTTAAGCAGTTGGAGAATGCGCAATGAAAATTCAGTTAAGAAAGCGCTTGGGCGATCTTCTGGTAGAAGAGTCAATTGTATCCGAAGAGCAAGTTCAACAAGCACTAACGGCACAACGCAGTACGGGGCAGAAGTTAGGTGATGCGCTGATAGATCTTGGTTTTATTACCGAGAAGCAGATGCTCAGTTTCTTGTCGCATCAGCTAGGCTTGCCGTTGATTGATCTTGGCCGTGCACCAGTTGATCCAGATGCCGTACAACTCTTACCTGAAGTTCATGCTCGTCGGCTGCGCGCGATGGTGGTTGCGCGTAATGGTCATACATTGCGTGTTGCGATGAGCGACCCTGCGGATCTGTTCACGCAAGAGTCTCTGATGAACCTGCTTGGTGAATACAATCTGGAGTTTATCATTGCGTCGGAACGTCAACTGATCGACAGCTTTGATCGTTACTATCGTCGTACTAAAGAGATCGCTTCATTTGCAGAGCAATTGCAGGCGGAGCATCAAGATGTACAGAGCTTCGATTACGGAATCGACGAAACTGACAGTGAAGAAGTGACGGTTGTAAAACTGGTTAACTCCATGTTTGAAGATGCGGTTCAGGTGGGCGCGTCAGATATTCATATTGAACCAGATGATAAAGTACTGCGCCTTCGTCAGCGTATTGATGGTGTGTTACATGAGACGCTATTAAACGAGGTCAAAATTGCTTCCGCGCTGGTTCTACGCTTGAAGCTAATGGCTCAGTTGGATATTTCTGAAAAACGTCTGCCGCAAGATGGCCGTTTTAATATCAAAGTACGTGGTCAATCGATTGATATTCGTATGTCGACCATGCCGACTCAATATGGAGAGTCGGTGGTTATGCGTCTGCTTAACCAGTCTGCCGGATTACGTCCGTTGGAAGAGTCTGGCTTGCCTCCTGAGCTACTTGCACGCTTGAGACGTCAACTATCTCGTCCGCATGGCATGATTCTGGTCACTGGGCCGACTGGTTCCGGTAAAACGACCACATTGTATGGTGCTCTGAGTGAGCTAAATGAACCTGAAAAGAAAATCATCACCGCAGAAGATCCCGTTGAATATCGATTGCCGCGTATTACACAGGTTCAGATCAACAGCCGTATCGATCTGACGTTTTCACGTGTGCTACGCACGTTCCTGCGTCAGGACCCAGATATCATTCTGGTTGGTGAGATGCGCGATCAGGAAACGGTAGAAATCGGTTTACGTGCCGCACTGACCGGCCACTTGGTACTCAGTACTCTGCACACGAACGATGCTGTCGACAGTGCCCTGCGAATGATTGATATGGGCGCGCCAGGCTACTTAGTGGCGAGTGCTGTGCGAGCGGTTGTTGCCCAGCGTCTTGTCCGCCGTGTCTGCCCAGACTGTAAAACAGAAGAGAGTTTGGATGAATCACGTAAGCAATGGTTAGCTGGACGTTTCCCTAATCAAGTCGGCGTGACTTTCTACAAAGGAAGCGGTTGCCAAAACTGTAACCTGACCGGTTATCGAGGTCGAATCGGTGTGTTTGAGATGCTCGAACTAGAGAACGAAATGATGGATAAACTGCGTGCTAACGATGCGGTTGGTTTTGCTCAGGCGGCACGCAGCTCTGAGAAATACAAACCACTGTTGGCATCAGCGATGGAGCTCGCGTTGCAAGGCACCGTAAGTTTGGATGAAGTCATGGCCCTTGGTGAAGGGGATGCTTCAGGTAAAACTGATCCAATTTTTCTATAGGTAAGTGAATGCCAACTTTTCGTTATCAAGGTCGTACTTTAGACGGTTCGTCAGCCAGTGGCAAAATCGAAGCGGTTAACTCTGAATCTGCTGCAGAAGCGTTGATGAACAAGGGCGTGATCCCATTAAATTTACGTCTAGAGAAAGAAGGGATGAAAAACCAGTTTAGCTTGTCTAAGTTACTGGTTCCGGCGATTCCGTTAGAAGTCATTATTTTGTTCTCTCGTCAGCTGTTTAGTTTGACTAAAGCAGGGGTGCCGTTGTTGCGTTCAATGCGAGGGCTACTACAAAACTGTGAAAACAAACAGCTTAAAGAGGCATTGGAAGATGTGGTTTCTGAGTTGAGTAATGGCCGCAGCTTGTCCTCTGCGATGCAGCAGCACAGTAAAGTGTTCAGCCCTCTGTTTGTATCGATGATTAATGTCGGGGAAAATACGGGTCGACTGGATCAGGCGTTGTTGCAACTGGCTAATTATTATGAGCAGGAACTAGAAACCCGCAAGCGAATTAAAGCCGCGATGCGTTATCCAACATTTGTTATCGTATTTATTACAATCGCAATGTTTGTTCTGAATATATTGGTGATTCCAGAGTTCGCTTCTATGTTCACGCGCTTTGGCGTTGATCTGCCATTGCCAACTCGCATCTTGATTGGGACCTCTAATTTCTTTGTGAATTATTGGGTATTGCTTATCGCTCTGATGATCGCGGGATTTATTATCTTTAAGTCTTGGGTTGCGACGGCAGCTGGCCGGGAAGCGTTTGACCGATTCCGTCTGCGCTTGCCTATCGTAGGGGATATTGTCAATCGCGCCCAGTTATCACGTTTTTCTCGCACCTTCGCTCTTATGTTGAAGTCGGGTGTACCGCTCAACCAGTCATTGGCACTTTCTGCTGAAGCATTAGGTAACCGCTTTTTAGAAAACCGTATTTTAGAGATGAAGTCAGCCATTGAAGCGGGTAGCACAATCTCTGTTACGGCCATCAACAGTAAGATATTTACTCCTTTGGTGATCCAGATGATCGCTGTGGGGGAAGAGACCGGTCGTATTGATGAACTGCTACTCGAAGTGTCAGATTACTACGATCGCGAAGTAGATTATGATCTAAAAACGCTGACAGCACGGATAGAACCATTACTCTTGGTGATCGTGGCTGGTATGGTTATGGTACTTGCACTCGGTATATTCCTGCCAATGTGGGGGATGCTGGACATCATCAAAGGCGGCTAATGCGTGGTTGAAAATCAAAACCGAGCCACGCTGATACTCTGTAGTCTTATTGCTGTTATTTTGCTGGGATTAGTGTTTAAATTCCAGTCAGTTACACGAGAAGTACGCGTGACGGGGGCTAAAATGGCCAAGGTCTGGATGCTCGATAGTGTTCAGCGCTATAGAGAAGCCTGGTTACTGCAAGGCGAACCCACACAGATGGAGATGAATGGCTTTCATTTAACGATGACAGAAGGGGGGCTGGTCTCTCCGTTTAACCCACAAGGCGGCTTGGATTGTTCTTACTGGCTATCAGTTCATTATCCGCAGCGTAAGATCATGACTATTGAACCTTCGGAGGTCAGTGGGACGATAAAAAACAACCGATATATATGCAATTATATTTATATGGATAATAAGGTGATTGTTACAGCTAATGGAAATTATCTAACAATAAACGTCGAAATATTGTCGGAGTGATTTTTTTGACACTTTAGTACTATAAACAAGAAGATAAAATAGATATAATACTCGCATTAATATTGATAGGTAGTTGTAATATTAAGTAAATAAGCACATATCAAACTGATTGCGTTTTAAGCTAAGTAATGGTCAACTGTCACTCCTGTTCGGGAGCAGTTTAGTGTCTATTTTACTATCTATTTAGTAAACCTTAAATAAAGCCCAACGCCATTTTGTCTCTATTACAAATGGTGTGAACAAATTTATCTTTTGCAGTCATACTGCATGCTTACATAGAGAGAGTAAACAATGAAAAGACAAGGTGGTTTCACCCTTATCGAACTAGTAGTGGTAATTGTAATCCTAGGTATTCTAGCGGTAACTGCGGCACCACGTTTTTTAAACCTACAAGATGATGCGCGTGACGCGACAATTGATGGACTTAAAGGAGCAATCGCTGGTGCGTCTGGTATTGCTTACGGTAAAGCTGCTATTGAAGGTCAAGAGGGCGCTACTGGTGCAATTTCGGTAGGTACAAGTACTCTAAACCTTGTTTGGGGTTACCCAGAGGCAACTTCTCAAGCTCTTGGTCTTGTAGTCGAGGGGTTAAATGAAGATTGGGTAGTTAAAGGTACTCCAACTGATACAGTCATCCGCTTTGGTATTGATGGTTATTCTAGTACGTGTGTTCAATACACTGAAGGTTCAGCAGCTGACGTTGGTGCGGAAGTGGCCGTCATTGAACCTACTACTGCTAACGAATGTAACGACTAATCTAAATGATTAACATCAGGCCAGCTCAGCTGGCCTGCGTGTTTTCACTTTATAAATCTCGGAATGCTTCATATGCGTAAATCACAAGGTCTTAGTTCAAAAGAGTTTATTATTGTACTGATTATCCTTGGTGTTGTCGGCTATGTGCTATTACCGAGGTTTATCAGTTTTGAACCAGAGACTTATGAAGCTAAGTGGGAGCAAACCAAGCAGACCGCTGAGCACGTTTCTGAGACGCTAAGTAATAAAGAAACCTACGATAGAATTGAACAAGAATTAGGACGCTCAAAAACAGATAATTAACTCGAGCTGATTATTTGTACACTTGCTCGCAATTCGAATTGAAAACTGATAACCCTATCATAATACTCATAAATTCATCGTATACTTAAGTCGCTTGTCCTAAGTTTCAGCCTAAGGTCGGGTTATGAAAATTCGCAGCTCTACATTAGGGTTTACATTAACAGAGTTGATCCTAGTGATCGTTCTTCTCTCCATCCTTTCTCTCTTTGCGGCTAGCCGTTTTATTGGCAAGAGCAGCTTTTCTGCATTTGTACTTCAGGAGCAAGTCATTTCTGTGATTCGTCAGGTACAAGTTAATCGAATGCAGTCGAATATTGATATACCGAATAAGCGTTACCCTGAACGATGCTTTCCAAGTAGTTATAAATCAGAAGAAGATCCAAGCTATACCAATTTTTGCTTATCAATAACTAGTTCTTGTATTGGTTCAACAGCAGCATGTTCATTGACGGGTAATGCACAAGATGCTCGCAGTGATGTGGTTATCGATAAGTCGGCTAAGTTTTCAATCATCAATGGTGCAACTAGCCCAATCGAGTTTAACCTGTTAGGTAATCCTGTAAGCGGTGCAGTAAACATCTTAATTGAAGACCAAAATGGTCAAAGCCGTTGTCGTGTTGCAATCAATACCCAAGGGTATGTATACGCGCCTGATGGAGCTTGCTTATGAAAAAAGTTCGCGGCATGACCTTAATTGAAATGATCATCGCCATCGTCTTAATGGGCATAGCGATGGTGGCGTTTACTTCTTTTCTTGTCCCTCAGGTTCGAGATTCTGCTACCTCTCACTACCAGACCCGTGCCGCTGCTTTAGCTCAAAGCTTGATGTCACAAATTCTTGCGCGTGGTTTTGATGAGCATAGTGACTTTGATGGTGGGTTGATACGTTGTGGTGAAGGTGATGCTGGCACCTCCCAGGCAACCTGCACGTTAAGTGAGGACTTGGGAGCTGAAGAGAGCACTATTTCAAGCTTTAATGATGTCGATGACTATATTGGCTGCTGGTATACGCAAGGTACACAGTCTAGTTGCAATTCTACGCCACATTACAAGCTGAGTAATGTTCTTGGATCGTCGATTGAAAGTGATTACAAAAACTTCAGAGTTGAAGTTGGTGTCGATTATGTTAGCGAGAATGGTTCAGTTTCAAACGACATTGAAGACTATAAACGAGTCACTATGACCATTCATGCGGGACAAGCGCAATCATTTAAACTTTCTGCTATCAAAGGGAACTACTGATGAAAGTACGTGGTTTTACCTTAATAGAGATGATCGTTACGATCGTTATAGGCAGCATTATTATGCTCGGTATCGCAGCCTACTTGCGTCTCGGTGTTCAAGGATACTCAGATAGTATTGCGCGGCAAAGGCTGCAAACCCAGGCACAGTTTGCGATTGAAAAAATGTCTCGTGAAATTCGCCATGCGGTGCCGAATAGTTTTGAGGTCACCCAAGGGAACTCATGCATTTCTTTCTTTCCTATCGCAATGTCTGGTCTTTATGTCAGGCGCGGAACGAACGAAATTGACTTTATTGTTGGTAACGTGGACGAAACTGGTAACCGTTACGACCGTATCCCAGAAAATCTCAGAATGATAATAAACCCAACCCACTCCGCAGACTTCTATAACTCTAGCGATAACATGGATGTTGGAGAAATAGAAAAATCAGCAAATGTCTTTACTACCTCGAACGGCAATGCGTTTAGCAACGATTCTGTGGGGAATCGTTTTTATCTATTTCATCCGCGAACTGGCGTTCGATACTGTTGGGATGCGGATAAAAAAATACTAACACGAGGCAACATTTCGACTGATAAACATGGAAATGATGACATGGTGAATGTAGCCACTATATCTGACCATGTTTCCTCGCTGACTTTTGCATATGAGCCACGTAGCCTTCATTCGGGAGGCATTGTTCATATCAACCTTGAGTTTGAGCAAAACGGAGAGAGTAGTGTTTACCAACAAGATGTACAGGTGCTCAATGTTCCATAGCAAGCCGAGAGGAAACGTGTTGGTGGTCGTTCTTTTCGTCATTATTGTAATGGGTTACTTAGCAGCGACATTGGCTCGTATCGGGTGGTCGAATCAGAGTGCAATCACAAAAGAGTTTCTGGGGACAAAAGCCTGGTTTACGGTTCAGTCTGCCAATGAGTGGGCACTAACCCGAATGTACCCACTGGAAGATAAGGATGATTTTCTTCGGGATAAGCAATGGATATGTGACAACAGAGTCGATGGAGTCTCGCCCGTTATTGCGACACCTGAAGGTTGTAAGATGCAAGCGATGAAATGTAAGTTCATAGGTGAGTTTAATGCTGGTCAATCGGATGCTGTATCTCTGTTTAGAGTGCAAGCAACGGCAGTTTGTGGTTCAGGGCTGTCTCAAGTACAGCGTCAGCAAGAAGTTTGGGTGAAGGAATAAGTCATAATGAAAAAAATCTTCTCAATATTGGCAATCTTTTTATTGTTACCAAATTTAGCTTTTGCCGACCCTAAAGGAGCAGTGTGTGGAGTTCAAGGAGATGGTGACTTTACAATTGCTTTCAATGTATGGGGGGGAAATTCAGGCCATTCCGTAGGACTCGATCAAGGCAGCCATGGTTATGTTCTGTGGTACACCGATCCAAATGAAATTCCTACTAACTATGCGAGTAGTCTGTATGAAAGGGTTTTTTACGAATCAAAGCTCGATCCTGCTCTTTTCTACAATATTCTGATTACTCATGATACTTCTGAAGATGTTCTGAACTATTACCGTAAGCTTGATAGTGAACTAGAATCATCATATGTCTTGATTGACACTAGAAAGCTTGATTTAAAGACAGGTAAGCACTGGGTCTTAGGCGGTGATGTTGATATCACGAGATGTTCGAGTCAAGTTGAACCACCACCATTGCCTCTTATTTGCAGTTACTTCCCAGAGCCTATTCAAGGTTGGAAGGGTTCAACCAGTACATTAAATATTCAAAACCCTACTCAAATATCTGGATGGTCTAGCGAGTATTTGAATGACGATACAAACATATATAGCTACCAACAGAATTGGCCAGAAGGAGCTAGCTGGGATAACCTGCGTGTTGGCTTTGACAAGGGGTTCAATAAATGGTGGCTATATGAAATCCCATCCGCATCAAGTTGTAATGGCTATGGATGTTTTCCCGCAGATGGTGTTTCTGGTGATGGGTTCTCAGTCGGTAATGATGGTCTGGTTGAAAGCCGTAAAGCCGAAACGCCAACCAAAATTACACCTAATTTTGGTAGTTCCTCTTTATATATAAGCCCTGATAAAAATGATGCTGGTATTGTCACGGAAGAGTTCTGCAACAATAACCCTCGTATCTGTAGTTATGGCTCTAGTTCGTCAGGCCTTAAAGAACCACTGATAACGGTTCTGAGCAGCTTGAAAAACTTGACGATCAATAATCATAAAGACACGTTTGATAAATTAACGGTTGTTATCGCTGATGGTGTCCAAATTGAATCAGTTAATATACCTAGAGGTGATAATGTTATCTTCCAGACCCTGGATAATTCAACGGTTACTTTTGGCAATTGGAAGGAAGATACTGGAGCGACAGTATATTCCTTTGGTAATAACTCCAGAATAAATATCGTGAATTCGTTCAATATGGCAAACAAAATGAAAGTTGCCAATACGAACAGTGTCACGTTATATGCGCCAGAAGGTGATATTGATTTTTCTACTACCAACGATGAATTCTATGGCTTTATCCTTGGTAAAACGGTGAGTTTTAGCAACCCTATCACCGTGCATGGTGCAGTGACATCTCAATACTTGACTATAGATACAATCAATGTGGTGATTCAACGCCCTAGTTATGACTGCTCAAGTAATATCGTCGAAGATGACTATACGCTGATCCTTACTCCTGAATCTAATATTGCGCTGGTTTGTGAAGACATAACTCCAACAGTTTCTGTAATGGAAAATGGTAAGCTAGCATCAGACTTTAACGGTAAGGTAGTCGTTTCTGTCGATGGTGTTGAACAACGTTATTCTGGCCCAAGTGAAAAATTTTCGATCGAGAGCGGAGAGGAGAATAAAGTTGTCTCTGTCAGTGCTTATATTGAAGGTGATCAAGACGATACCTTAGTCACAGGTAGCTACGAATTTGTACCGTTTAAATTTTCAGCTGACGACCAGTATGTAGTTGCAGGAAAGTCGAAAGCGGTAAAAGTAAAGACTCTGGCCTGTGATGATAATGGTGAGGTGGTTGATGTTGATAACGGATACAATGGTACTTTAACTTCCACATCATCTTGGATTGTCCCTGCTAGCGGTTCAAAAGGTAACGTAACTTTTGCGCCAAAATTTGTTGACGGAACAGCGAAAAGTGAGTTCGTGGTTGATGAATCAGGAAAAATAAAAGTAAGCCTAGAAGATTCTAATTTTGATTGCACAGGTATCGAAGGTTGTCCAATTGAAGGCAGTGGGACACTAAAAGGCCAGTTCACCGTCTATTCACGTCCTTGGACATTTGCGATTTGTTCAACAGACAATACAAACCTCGACGACGCTACTGGTGACTCTAATAGCGGAAACGGATTTATTGCCGCTGGAGAGACGTTTGATGCCAAAGTTTTGCCTCTGCGATATACAGACAGTGGTTCTATCTCGGGTGAGGTAGAATCAACTAGCTCTTTGTGTGGGCAGGGCGACGTTACATCAAATTTCTTTTTAGGTGATTCATCAGACAATACCGTTGTTCTATCAAGTAGTGTTGAAACTCCTACTCAATCTGATGATTTGGTATTCAGCTCTGAGATCAGTCGCAAGAATAGCGACAATGAATACACATTTACCGATTTATCCTGGGAGGATGTCGGTAGCCTCAAGCTGATGGCTGCTACTAGTGATAATTCTAGTTGTGCATCTGGTGGTACTTTACAAACATGGTACGAATGTACTCAGATGGGCTATCGTGAAGTTGGCCGTTTTTACCCCGCTTATTTTGAAGTCACTCAATCGGATTGGTGGGTGGATAAAGCCGATGCGGAAGATACAGCTACTGAGCCATACTCTCAAAATAATATTGCGTATCTATCACAACCCTTTGGTTTAGCTGAATTTGAAGTTGTACCTTTTTCATTAAATGGTAGCGCAATAGAAAACTACAGTCAGTTTGTTGCAAGCCTGCAGGCAAAGATTAGTGTATTGGAAGATGAAGATCTTGGTGATCGTTTAACGGTTTCAGTTAGTGATGGGGACTGGGATAATGATTCAACTCATTCTCGTTGGTATCTGGAAGATCAATATGCGGTATTTTATCGAGACTTTACTTTAGATACTCAAGGAGTCAGGGAGTCTAATGTAGATGGTCCTTTCAATGTTTCGGAAGATGCAAATTCAACGACTACAAACTTTGGATTCACTATTTCGACAAATTCAGATCCTATAGATAGCCGTACACAAAATGATACTGCTTGCCTGAATAACACTGAATCATATTCATCAGTATGTGATTTATCATTCCCTACTCAGCCTCCTGCCCGCTATGGCCGCATGGCAATGGATGATGTCGGTGGTACTTCTGTCAGTACCATCAATATTCCTCTGCGCACAGAATACTGGAATGGTTCTCGCTTTATCACCAATACTGATGACTCTGCTTCTGATTATTCTTCTGATGAAGACTATGTTTGTTATCAAGAGGTGTGGTCTGAAGCTTCTGGTTCAGACGGTTCGTTGAAAGCAGTGACTAAGACAGTTGATTCAGGTGTCAGCGACGAACTTTACGCTACTCCATATTCCGCAGATGATAGTAGCTCAATACGCCAACAAATACGTTTCTGGCTGAGAATGGATGATACTAGTACGACATCTCCGCAAACGTTGGAAACAGATGATGTTACTTGTGGGAGTAGTTATATGAGTCAACCTTGGCTCCAATACAACTGGAGAGGGAAAGGAGATGAAGACCCTTCCTCCGTCGTAACCTTTGGAATCCACCGGGGTAACGATCGTGTGATTTATCGTGGTGAGCCGGGATTAACGGCCCAGTAACAAACTTCGGTTTTTGCGCTTAAGTTAGGAAACTGCAAGAAATTGGTGCTTTCCGCCCATGTTTGTGTACCAATACCTTGCTGTGACAGCGAGGCATTGGTACATTTAGGACAATTTTTGTCTTTAATATTTTTGCAGGATGAACGAAGAGTATGTTTAAGAAACTTCGTGGCATGTTTTCTAACGATTTATCGATCGACTTAGGTACAGCCAACACTCTAATTTACGTAAAGGGGCAAGGTATTGTCCTTGATGAACCTTCTGTAGTTGCTATTCGTCAAGATCGTGTAGGTTCTGCAAAAAGCGTTGCTGCAGTCGGTCACGCAGCAAAGCAAATGCTTGGTCGTACGCCAGGTAACATTTCTGCTATTCGTCCGATGAAAGATGGCGTGATTGCTGACTTCTACGTGACAGAAAAAATGCTACAGCACTTCATTAAGCAGGTGCACGACAACAGCATCCTGAAGCCTAGTCCACGTGTATTGGTCTGTGTTCCTTGTGGTTCTACACAAGTTGAGCGTCGTGCGATTCGCGAATCAGCACTAGGTGCTGGTGCTCGTGAAGTTTACCTAATCGATGAGCCAATGGCGGCAGCAATCGGTGCTGGCCTGCGCGTGTCTGAGCCGACTGGTTCAATGGTGGTCGATATCGGTGGTGGTACAACTGAAGTAGCGGTTATCTCGCTTAACGGCGTGGTTTACTCGTCTTCTGTTCGTATCGGTGGTGACCGCTTTGATGAAGCTGTTATCAATTATGTTCGTCGTAACTACGGCAGCTTGATTGGTGAAGCAACCGCAGAGAAGATCAAACACGAAATCGGCTCAGCTTACCCTGGTGATGAAGTTCTAGAGATTGAAGTTCGTGGCCGTAACCTTGCAGAAGGTGTACCTCGCAGCTTCAGCCTGAACTCAAATGAAATCCTTGAAGCGCTGCAAGAGCCGTTGTCTGGTATCGTATCGGCAGTGATGGTTGCACTAGAACAGTGCCCACCAGAGCTTGCGTCAGATATCTCTGAAAACGGCATGGTCCTGACAGGTGGTGGTGCACTACTAAAAGATCTAGACCGTCTACTGATGGAAGAAACTGGGATTCCAGTTGTTATCGCTGAAGATCCACTGACTTGTGTGGCTCGTGGTGGCGGTAAAGCACTAGAAATGATCGACATGCACGGCGGCGATCTATTTTCTGAAGAATAAAAGTTTAGGTGGAGCTCAAAGCGAGCTTCACCTTCATTTCTGCTCTCTCTGTAATTCAAATATGCTCCATACCTGAACGTATTTAATGCAATATTTCAGGTTGCCAATTAAGGCTCAATAGCTATGGAAGCAATCAGGTCAAAAACAAGATGAATCCGATCTTTGGCAGAGGACCATCTCTGCAATTACGTCTGTTTTTTGCTGTCATTATGTCGGCGAGCTTAATGCTGGCGGATAGTCGTCTGGATACGTTCTCTAACGTTCGATATTTACTGAACAGTGCGGTTTCGCCAATTCAGTATGCCGCTAATTTACCTCGCAGTATGTTCGATGGTGTCTTTGAGCGTTTTAATACTCGTCAGACGCTTGTTGAAGGCAATCGTAATTTAAAGCGAGAAGTGCTACGTCTGAAAAGCGAGCTGATCTTGCTCGATCAATATAGAGAAGAAAACCAACGCTTACGCAAACTGTTGGGATCATCCTTTGTCCGCGACGAAAAGAAAGTCGTGACGGAAGTCATGGCGGTCGACACATCACCTTATCGTCATCAGGTCGTGATAGATAAAGGCCAGATCGACGGTGTGTACGTAGGTCAGCCAGTTATCAACGAAAAAGGTATTGTGGGTCAGGTAACCTTTGTTGCAGCGCATAATGCTCGAGTATTGCTGCTGACCGACGCGAAGAATGCCATTCCTGTTCAGGTTATCCGTAACGACATCAGAGTGATCGCGTCCGGCAATGGTGAAATGGATGAAATCCAACTCGAACATATTCCAACCAGTACGGATATTCAGGTTGGCGATTTGTTGGTGACGTCAGGATTAGGTGGTATCTACCCAGAAGGTTATCCGGTTGCGAATGTCACTATCGTGGATCACGATACTCGTCAGGAGTTCGCGTCCATTAAAGCGGAGCCAGTGGTTGAGTTTGATCGTCTGCGATACCTACTACTCATTTGGCCAAATGAAGATCGTCAGCACAAAGTGTTGCAATCCAATGTTGATGAAGATGCAGAGCAAGTGGAACAAGAGGTAACTGATGGCGAGTAATGTATTTCGAAGCCGAATGGTTATTGGCGTTAGCTTCTTTGTTGCGCTGGTTTTGCAAACCATCCCGTGGCCGGGCGATCTGGAACTATTCCGTCCGTCATGGCTGTTTTTAGTCACCTGCTACTGGGTGTTAGCTCTGCCGAACCGCGTTAACGTTGGTAGTGCTTTAATTCTGGGCCTGATATGGGACATATTAGTCGGTTCGACGTTGGGAATTCGGGGCATGATGATGTCGATCATCATCTATTTGGTCGCGCTGAACTTCTTACTAATCCGCAATATGGCATTGTGGCAACAATCGATTTTAATTGCCTTTTTTACTGTGTTATTGGAAGTTTTGATATTCTGTGGGGAATATTTGAACCAGGACGTAGTATTTAACCCATTATCCCTGTGGACGGCGGCAATAAACTGTATACTTTGGCCATGGATGTTTTTATTAATGCGACGAGTGCGTCGAGCATGGCACGTCAGGTAAAAGTGTGAAAAAAAGCTTATCACTCGTTCTCGCTTCAGGCTCTCCGAGAAGAAAGGAGTTACTTGCTCAACTGGGTTACGATTTTGACATCGTATTACCAGATGTTGAGGAAGCCAAACAGGCTCATGAGCAGGCACAAGATTATGTGCTGCGTCTTTCTCTGGAAAAAGCTCAGGGAGGCTTAGCATTGGCTAAGCCTGATTCCGTTGTATTGGGCTCTGACACTGTGGTGGTATGTGATGACCAGGTGTTGGAGAAACCCACAAATTTCGAAGATGCGAAGCGTATGCTTACTCGCTTATCGGGTCGTCGCCATCAAGTGATGACCGCAGTGAGCGTCGTTTCATCGCAACAACAACACTCAGTGGTCGTCATCACTGATGTCTGGTTCAAGCCATTGACTCATGAAGAAATCGAACAATATTGGCAGTCAGGCGAACCATGCGATAAAGCTGGAAGTTATGGTATTCAGGGACTCGGAGGACGTTTTGTCACCCGAATCGAAGGCAGTTATCACGCAGTAGTAGGCTTACCTTTGTTCGAAACCGATCAGCTAATTCAAGAATTTTTATAATTATTTTGAGGTGTGCACATGAGTGCAGAATTGCTGCTAAACGTGACCCCGAGTGAAACTCGTGTGGCCATGATTGAAGGTGGAGTGCTACAAGAAATTCATATCGAGCGCGAATCACGTCGCGGTATCGTAGGTAACATCTACAAAGGTAAAGTCAGCCGCGTACTGCCCGGTATGCAGGCGGCTTTCGTCGATATTGGCTTAGATAAAGCGGCGTTTTTGCATGCGTCTGATATCGTACCGCATACAGAGTGTGTGGCAGAAAACGAAAAACAACAGTTTCAGGTTCGTGATATTTCTGAGCTGGTTCGCCAGGGGCAGGATATCGTGGTGCAAGTGGTTAAAGATCCACTAGGTACCAAAGGCGCACGCTTAACCACCGACATTACCCTTCCTTCTCGCTATCTGGTTTTCATGCCGGGCGCGAGCCACGTAGGTGTATCACAACGTATTGAAAGTGAACGCGAACGCGAGCGTTTGAAGAAAGTCGTCAATCAATACTGTGATGAACACGGTGGATTCATTATCCGTACCGCAGCAGAAGGTGCGGATGAAAAAGAGCTTTCTCAGGATGCAGCCTTTCTAAAACGCTTATGGCTTAAAGTCATGGAGCGCCGCTCTAAATATAAAACTCGCTCGACTCTTTATGGTGAGCTGGGGCTGGCACAGCGCATTCTGCGTGATTTTGTTGGTACCGAGCTGGATAAGATTCTGGTCGATTCGCGTTTAGAGTACGACAACCTGCACGAGTTTACCTCGGAGTATGTACCTGAGCTGACCGACAAGCTTGAGCTGTATGAAGGCGATAAGCCTATCTTCGATATGTACGACACGGAGAATGAGATCCAACGTTCTTTAGAGCGTAAGGTGGAACTGAAATCCGGCGGTTACTTGATCATCGATCAAACCGAAGCGATGACGACCGTTGATATTAACACTGGTGCGTTTGTTGGTCGTCGTAACTTAGAAGAGACGATTTTCAACACCAATATTGAAGCGACTCAGGCTATTGCTCGTCAGCTGCGTTTACGTAACCTTGGCGGTATTATTATTATCGACTTTATCGACATGGCCTCCGAGGAGCATCGTCAGCGCGTTCTGACTTCTCTTGAAGCTGCGCTGTCGAAAGATCGAGTAAAAACTAATATTAACGGCTTCACTCAATTGGGGCTGGTTGAGATGACCCGTAAACGCACACGCGAAAGTATTGAACATATTCTTTGTTCTGGTTGTCCTACTTGTGAAGGTCGAGGAACTGTGAAAACGGTTGAGACTGTATGTTTCGAGATTCTGCGCGAAATCACCCGAGTGAACCGAGCTTATGATGCCGACAATTTTGTTGTTTACGCGTCCCCGTTCGTTGCAGAAGCGCTACTCGGTGATGAGTCACATGCGCTGGCAGAGCTCGAAGTCTTTATTGGCAAGCAAGTTCGAATTCAGGCTGAGCCTCTGTACATTCAGGAACAGTTTGACGTTGTGATGATGTAATTGGGACATTTGTGAATTTTGGTTTTAACCGTTTGGGACGATTTTGTGCGTGGAGTTTAGCCACCATTTTGGTTTTACTCGCAATTGTCGTAACGACACTGCGTGTCACATTACCACAGCTCGACCACTTTCAAGATGAGATCAAAACCTGGGTCAAACAAGGCACAGGTTTTGACTTTTCTATCTCCAGCGTTGCTGGCTCCTGGCGAAACAGCCACCCTTCAATTGCGTTACTTGGTCTAGAAGCGAACCTGCCGAACAACCAGGAAGCACGCTTTGCCGTTGATGAGCTTCAGATTGAATTTGATTTGATCCAGTCGCTTCTCCAGTTCAAACCCGTCGTAGCGGATCTCACCATTCACAATTTAGCGCTGGATATTCGCAGCGTCAGTCTTCTGCCTAATGCTGAAAGCCAAATGCCTGTGGCGACATCTGAAAAAAGTGAAGTGAAGCTAATAGACCAATTAGATTCACTTTTACTACGTCAGTTTGAAGACTTCACTGTCACGGATTCGCGTATCTGGTATAAATCCGTTTCCGGTGAAACGAGACGACTGGATATCGAAAGACTCCGTTGGAGTAATCAGGGTAAGCGCCACCTCGCGGAAGGAACGGTAAGTATCGCTGATGCCAAGATTAATTCCTTGTTGGTAAGTGCTAACTTTAAAGATCATGGCTCTTTGCGTGATGTATCGGGTGAGTTTTATGTCAGTGCTCAGGATGTCTCGGTTGCGCCTTGGCTGACTACCTATATGCAGGCAGAATCCGGTGTAGAGTCCGGTAAAGTCAGCCTGAATACCTGGCTGACCCTTAAACACAGTCAGCCCAATTATGCCTATGTGGAGTTACAGCCGTCGGAGTTAGTCTGGAACGAAAATGGCAGCCATGAGCTATTTATTGAATCTGGCACCTTTAAGCTGCTGCCGGATAAAGATGGGTGGAAAGTAAATGGTCACTCACTTCAAATCCGTACCGATGAAAAACTATGGCCAGAGTTAGACGTTGCATTTGACTGGCAGCCTTCCGGGTGGATGCTCAACCTCTCCGAAATCGACATTGAATCTGTCACACCACTGATAAAGCTCGCACCAGAATCTGAGTCGACCAGTAAATTTATTAATCAAATAGCGCCCAAAGGACGACTGGAAGATATTCGTCTATCGATGAATGGTGGATTAGAGACGCTCCGCTATTCCGCTGAGCTCGATGAGTTGGGTTTAACGCAGTGGCAGTTGTTGCCGGGGTTCCAGCATGTTCAGGGAAGCGTGTCGGGTAACATTAATCAGGCCAAAGCCAATGTCACGGTGATTGATGATGTTTTCCCTTATGGTGATGTGTTTCAGGCCCCGCTGAACATTAAGCAAGGCGAAGTCGATATCGTCTGGCAACAAGATGAACAAGGTTGGCGCTTGTGGGCAGATAAAGTCACGGCTGCAACTCCCGATTTACAGGTTTTGGGGGCTTTTCGCTTAGATTTCCCGAAAGACCAAAGTCCATTCCTGTCATTCTACGCCGAGGCGGATCTGTACAATGCTGGCGAAACCTGGCGTTACTTACCAACTTTAGCGTTAGGGCAAAACCTCACGGATTACCTCTCTACCGCGATCCAAGGCGGTAAAGTCAATACTGCCAAGTTACTTTGGTATGGTGAACTTGGCGATTTCCCTTATAACCATCACAACGGTATGTTTCAGGCATGGGTCGGTCTCAAGGATGCAAAATTCAGCTTTGATACTGCCTGGCCGCCCATCACCAATATGCAGTTGGATTTATTATTCGAAAACGATGCCATGCATCTGGACTCAAAATCGGCGACACTCAATGGTGTAGCTGCTGAGCGCATTACTGGCCGCATTCCGAGGCTGGCTCCTGGCGGTCATATTGAAATTGAAGCAAAAGCTAGCGCACCGGGGAACGAAGTTCGTGACTACATGATGGCGACGCCTTTAGTGGACTCGGTTGGCGCAGCGTTGACCGCTTTGCAAGTTAGTGGCCCGGTTTACTCCGAGTTCCAGCTCAATATTCCTTTTAATAAAGAGAATCAACCAAGAGCCTGGGGCTATGCGGACCTTAAAGACAATCGTGTTGATATTGATGCGCCGCCAATGACCTTAGAGAACGCGACCGGACGTATTCATTTTGATAACGATGTCGTCACGACTTCTGGTCTTGCCGCAGAATTGTTAACACAACCTATCTCGCTTGATTTTCGTGGCGAAAGCTCGCAACAGGGCTACGATGTGACCATCAATATACTGGGCGACTGGGACGTTGAACCGCTGAAACCCTATGTCGGGGAGCGATGGCTGAACTTAGTCTCTGGCCACGCACCATGGCAAATGGATATCGACTTACAGCTCAATGATGTCGGCTTTACCTATCAAGTTGACGTCTTAGCGCAACTCAATCGAGTGATTAGCGAGTATCCGTATCCGCTGGCAAAACAAGCGGGTGAGTCTGGTCAGGCGAAACTGCAGGCATCCGGAAACCAGGAAAATATTTCTGCTCGTCTGGAGGTTCCCAACGCAAAATACCAGACGGAGATAGATATTACTGGTGAGGTACCGCTGTTAACCGCGACCAACTTAACGGTTGGGCAAGGTGGTTTCAAAATGAGCCCAGTCGTTGGACATGATGCGTCAATACGTCTTGATGAGCTTGATTTGGATAAGTGGTTAGAGCTGCTAAGCGTCCCGTCCAGTAGCGCACCGTCAGTGCTATCCAGTATGAAGACGCCGAGCATTCCATTGCCAACTCGGGTAGATATTGAGGCTCAGAGCTTAACGCTCGGTAAGATTGAATTCCATGATGTTGATGTTAATGCCAGTAAAAAGAGCTCAAGCTGGCACATGCAGGTGAATAGTCAGGAGTTGAAAGGAAAGGCTGATTACCTGAAACCGAATGATTTGTCGGTATCCTTGGATCATCTGCATTTGTACGTACCGGGCTTTGATGAGCTTGAGAAAGAGCGAAGCTCCATCTTTGCCAGGGAAGATCAAAATGCGCCGTTAATTACCAAATTTGACCGCCAGTTTCACGACGAAATGCCAAACTTAAAACTGAAGATTAATGATTTTTGGTTACAAGGGTATAAGGTGGGCAAGGTGGATGTTGACATGCTGCGCCGTGATGATCGACTGGAGTGGAAAAAGCTTGCCTTTAGCAGTGGAAAAAACAGTATCGATATGAGTGGCTGGTGGGAACTGACCGATGAGCGCAGTCATTCTAACCTGACTATGAAAGTTAAGGGCGACAACAATACCGATCTGATGGAGCGCTTCGGCATCACTTCAGGGATACAGCAGGCTCCATTCGAACTGAATGCCAATATGGAGTGGGATGGTGCGCCTTGGTCGATGAAGACTCAAACCCTACAAGGTGACGTATCGACCAAGTTTGGCAAAGGCGTCATCAGTGAAGTCAGTGGTGCTGCTCGTCTGCTTGGATTATTCAGCCTGGACTCTATTATTCGTAAGATGCAGCTCGACTTTACCGACGTGTTTGATAAAGGGATGGCGTTCAATTCGATTACCGGGTCGGGCAAGATTCAGGATGGCGTATTTGTCACTAATGATATCGTTATGGATGCACTCGCCGGGGAGATGCAGATTCGTGGAATGGCTGACGTCACGAAAAGAATGGTGGATGCAGAAGTGAAATTTACACCTGATATCACCTCTGGTTTACCTATGTTGACGGCGTTCGCAGTTGCACCACAAACCGCTTTATATGTGCTGGCAATCTCGACGGTGATTTCTCCTGTGGTGGAGGTGTTTACTCAAGTGAACTATGAAGTCAAAGGGCCGCTTGAGTCACCGACGGTTAAAGAAATATCACGTAGTAAGGGTGAATATAAGCTGCCAGAAAAGCTGCGCGAGCAGGCGAAGTAAATAACCTCAGTTTTAAGGAAGGAAACACATGGAACGTGTTGGCATCATTCAAATGACGTCTGGCCCAGATATCGAAGCGAATCTGGCCTTTATTGAAAAGCAGTGTGTCTTGGCCGCCGAGCAGGGGGTGAAGCTGGTTTTAACCCCTGAAAACTCTGTGCTGTTTTCCAGCCGAGAAGATTACCATCAACACGCTGAGCCGCTCGGAAGTGGTGCGATACAGCAACGTTTAGCTGAGATTGCTAAACATAATCAGCTGACGCTTATTGTTGGCAGTATGCCGATTCAAACAGCCAAAGGTGTGACGACGACAAGTATTGTGTTGCCGCCACATGGTAAGTGCATTGCTCACTATGACAAACTGCATATGTTTGACGTCGAAGTCGCAGACGGCCACGGCAGCTACCGAGAATCCGATACCTTTACGGCTGGCAATCAAATTGTTGTCGCAGAAACGGATCTTGGTAGTGTTGGATTGAGTATTTGCTATGACATACGTTTTCCTGAATTATACAAAGAGCTACGTTTAGCTGGCGCGGATATAATTGTCGTCCCCGCTGCGTTTACCGCTGTAACAGGCGAAGCGCACTGGGAGATACTATTACGTGCCAGAGCAATAGAAACTCAGTGCTGGATTCTTGCCAGTAATCAAACCGGTACCCATCCTTGCGGACGAAAAACGTGGGGTCACTCGATGGTTATTGACCCTTGGGGACGCATTCACAAACAATTTCAAGACCAAGTCGGTTTGTTGGTGGCTGAGATAGATTTGTCACAAGCCCAGCAAGTAAGGCAGAATATGCCGCTGACTCAACACAGTCGCTTTCAAAATGAATTGAGACGGAAATAAAAGAGCTAACTATGAGCACAAACCAAATAGAACAGGCACTCATTGCCCCAAATGGTCTGACAGAGCAAGACATTGCTGACACACTAGCGAGTATTGCCACGCGCCAGATCGATTATGCGGACATTTACTTTCAGTCCAGCTGGCATGAGTCTCTGGTTCTGGAAGACAGCATCATCAAAGATGGCTCTTTTAATATCGATTGTGGTGTTGGCGTTCGTGCTGTCACCGGCGAGAAAACGGGTTTCGCATACTCAGACCAAATTAATCCGGAAGGCCTCAAACAAAGTGCTATTGCGGCGCGAGGTATTGCCCAGCAAGGACAAAACGGCAAGGTGCAGGCATTTAAACGCACCGATAACCAAGCTTACTATGAAGCGGTTAACCCATTGGCTGGTTGGGAAAAGCAGCAAAAAACCGAACTGCTAAAATCGCTTGATGCGTACATCCGCACGAAAGAGCCGTTGATTAAAGAAGTCTCTATCAGCATTAGTGGTGTGCATGAACAAATGCTAGTTGCGGCGACTGACGGGACTTACGCGGGTGATATTCGCCCGTTAGTGCGTCTGTCTATCAGCGTTTTAGCTCAGAAAGGTGAACGCCGTGAGCGTGGCAGTGCGGGCGGTGGCGGTCGTTTTGGCTATGATTTCTTCCTTTCTGAAACGGATGGCGTGAAGCAAGCGTTCCACTACGCTGATGAAGCGATTCGCATGGCTTTAGTTAACTTAGAAGCCGAAGCCGCACCGGCTGGTATGATGCCCGTGGTACTTGGTTCTGGCTGGCCGGGCGTATTACTGCACGAAGCGGTAGGGCACGGCTTAGAAGGTGACTTTAACCGTAAAGAGTCGTCTGTTTTCTCTGGCAAAATGGGTCAGAAAGTGACTTCATCACTTTGTACTATTGTTGACGATGGCACATTGAAAGACTTACGTGGTTCTTTGAACGTCGATGATGAAGGTGTGAAAGGTCAATACAATACGCTGATCGAAGACGGTGTATTGAAAGGCTATATGCAAGACAAGCTTAACGCGCGCTTGATGGGAGTAAACCCAACTGGTAACGGTCGCCGTGAGTCCTACGCGCACTTACCAATGCCACGTATGACCAATACTTACATGCTGCCGGGTGAACATACACCGGAAGAGATTATCTCTACGGTGGAGAAAGGTCTGTACGCACCAAACTTTGGTGGCGGTCAGGTAGACATTACGTCAGGTAAGTTTGTGTTCTCTGCGTCTGAAGCCTACTTAATTGAAAATGGTAAAATTACTCGCCCGGTGAAAGGCGCGACGCTGATTGGCTCTGGCATAGAAGCCATGCAGCAAGTCTCGATGGTTGGTAACGATCTGAGCATCGACAAAGGTGTGGGTGTGTGTGGTAAAGCAGGACAAAGTGTGCCTGTCGGCGTGGGTCAGCCAACATTGAAACTCGACTCGCTGACAGTTGGTGGTACGGAATAAATAAGGTTCTAGGTTTATAAGGTTCTAGGATCCTAGGTTATAGGTCCTAGATGGGCTTGTTGGGATTACAGATTACAGGCAATGGAATACTGATTATATTATTTTTGTATTCGGTATGTTATGTCGTCATTCCAGCGAGTCTAAGCGAGACTAGGAATCTACTTACCGCCAAGACGAAGCCAAAATGGACACCTTTGACTCCGACATTCTTGGACAGCAGATCCTGAATCACGCTCCTTCGTCGCTGTTCAGGATGACGCTCTTGAAACAATAGTGCTCCGTAATCTCTATTTCAGAGCATTAAGTTCCCAACGATCAATCCTAGGACCTAGTCACCTAGATCCTAGGTTCTTCGATTTATAGATTCTCTTCCGCAAACTCTGCCAGACGGCTACGAACCACACCGTTAAGGTGGATGTTCGCACTGCCTTCAAAGTTCTTGAAGCGTTCAACCATGTAAGTCAAACCAGATGTTACTGGTGTTAGGTAATGGGAATCGATCTGAGCCAAGTTACCGGAACAGACGATCTTGGTGCCTTCCCCGCATCGGGTGATGATGGTCTTAATTTGTGAAGCGGTTAAGTTCTGACACTCATCAAGCAGTACGAATGCATTTTGAATCGAACGGCCGCGCATAAAGTTGATCGATTTAAACTGAATGTTGGCTTTGTCGCAAATGTACTTCAGTGAGCCTTCCGTGCAGTGGTCGTGCTTATGCAGCGCTTCCAACGTATCGGTTACGGCTGCCAGCCACGGCATCATTTTTTCCTCTTCCGAGCCAGGTAGGAAACCGATCGACTCACCAATATCCGGCGTGTTCCGCGTTACGATGATCTTATCGAACATCTTCTTCTCGATGGTCTGCTCCAGTGCGGCTGCCATGGCTAACAGTGTTTTACCACTACCAGCAGCACCGGTGAGAATGACCAAATCTATATCCGGGTCGAGCAAAGAATCTAACGCCATCGCTTGATAGATGTTTTTCGGGGTAATATCCCAGGCTCGGCGGTGCATCATGCGTTCACGGCTGAGATCAAGTAGAGTGAGCTTATCGTCATTGATGGTTTCAACACGGGCTGCAAAGTCGCTATCTTCATCAATCACATATTGGTTAAGGAAGGTTGGGTCAAATGGTTCACGGCTAAGCTTGTGGTAGGTTTTTCCACCCAGTGCATAACTTTCGACTTCCTCAATGCCACTCCAGAAATCACCTTCACGCAGCTGAAAGCCTTTGGTGAGGTATTGAACATCGTCAATCAGTTGGTCGGTTCGGTAATCTTCAACAAAGCGTACGCCAGCTCCTTTGGCGCGAAGACGCATGTTGATGTCTTTGGTTACTAACACCACTTCACGTGGTGAACGTTTGTTTTGCAGATAAAGCACCGCGTTGAGGATGCGATTGTCACCGGCTTTGTCGGCGAAAGCTTTGACGGTTTCCTGCAATTCGAAGTCCGCCAAAATGGAAATAGAACCTTGTTCTGGGCTGTCTTTGGATACCGGAATGCCCTCTGAAATTTCATCTGGCGTGGCATCTTTAAACATGTCTTCCAAAGCGCGAATTGCAACACGAGCATCTCGTGCAACATCACGTTTGCTGTCTTTAATCCGGTCGAGTTCTTCCAGGACTGTCATGGGTATGACGACATCATGTTCTTTGAAAGAGAATATAGCGAAGGGTTCGTGAAGAAGGATATTGGTATCAAGTACAAAAAGTTTCCGATCGGTATCGCCCATAGCGTCTCCTTGCCTAAATGCGGCTTTGCTTTGCGAGTTGTTAAGCCACTGAAAGGGTGAAGTGACCTAACTCTGATTGCTTGCAATAGAGGTTGTCGGGCTATCGTCGGTTAGTGTGCAACTGAGTAGCAAGACAACGTATGCAAACCCGTGTTGATCCTAATCGTGTACCTATGCGCTTAATTTACATGCAGGGTATATGCAATGAATTTAAGCGCTCCTAATCAAAAGTATACGTAATAATTGCTCGTAGCAATACAATAATTGACATGGTTTTTTTACAATTTGATTGCAGCGGTCATTTGCGAAAAAAAGTTCCCACCTGGTGCGGTTTCGGCGTGACCTAAATCACAGCTTACAGTAATATTAGCGACCTTTTTCTGCGCATAGGCTACTGCCGAATTATCATGTTGCGCTGACTTAAATCTGTTCAGCCAAAAGTGGCATGACAAGTTCGATTGGCATAGCAGAAGCCAGAATCAGATCTAAACTATTATCCATGCCTGAGGGCATGAGTAGACCGACAAGAAATACGAATCAAGAATTAATAACGAGGTAGTCAATTCATGACATTTGCTTTGGGGCAGCGCTGGATTAGTGATACGGAAAGCGATTTAGGTTTAGGTACGGTTGTTGCGATGGATGCTCGTACTGTGACGTTGATGTTTGCAGCATCAGAAGAAAACCGAGTTTACGCACGCAATGATGCACCTGTTACCCGAGTGACGTTTAACGTTGGTGATGTTATCGATTGCCAGGAAGGTTGGTCTCTGAAAGTTGAAGAGGTGCTGGAAGATGAAGGTCTCTACACCTACTTCGGTACTCGTGAAGACACACAAGAAACCGCGGTAGTACTGCGTGAGATTTTCCTCAGCAACCAAATTCGCTTCAACAAACCTCAAGATAAGTTGTATGCAGGTCAAATCGACCGTATGGACAACTTCGTTCTGCGTTACCGTGCACTCACCAATCAGTTTGAACAACATAAGAGCCCAATGCGTGGTCTTTGCGGTATGCGCGCAGGTCTGATTCCTCATCAGCTTTACATTGCGCATGAAGTCGGTCGCCGCCATGCTCCTCGTGTTTTACTGGCGGATGAAGTTGGTTTAGGTAAAACCATCGAAGCGGGCATGATCATTCATCAGCAAGTCTTGTCTGGTCGTGCAGAGCGCATTTTGATCGTGGTGCCGGAAACACTGCAACATCAATGGCTGGTAGAGATGATGCGTCGTTTCAATCTGCATTTCTCAATCTTTGATGAAGAGCGTTGTATTGAAGCGTTCGCTGATGCAGAGAACCCGTTTGATACTCAACAGTACGTACTTTGTTCACTGGATTTCCTGCGTAAGAGCCGCAAGCGCTTTGAACAAGCTCTGGAGGGAGAATGGGATCTGCTGGTTGTCGATGAAGCGCACCACCTTGAGTGGAGTCAGGACAAACCAAGCCGTGAATACCAAGTCGTCGAAGGTTTGGCAGAACGCACACCTGGCGTATTGCTACTGACGGCAACACCTGAGCAATTAGGCCGTGAAAGCCACTTTGCTCGTCTGCGCCTGCTTGACCCTGATCGTTTCTATGATTATGAAGCGTTTGTTGAGGAAGAAGAGCAATACGCCCCAGTCGCTGACGCGATTACTTCTCTGTTTACTGGTGAAAAACTACCAAACGACGCCAAAAACCAAATCACTGAATTGTTATCTGAGCAGGATGTTGAACCGCTCTTCCGCATTATCGAAAGCAACAGTGATGAAGAGGACAAAGCGTCGGCACGTCAGGAACTGATCGACAACCTGATGGATCGTCACGGTACTGGACGAGTTCTGTTCCGTAACACTCGTGCAGCGATTAAAGGCTTCCCTGCACGTAACGTGTACCTGATGCCGATGGATATTCCACAGCAATATACGACCTCAATGCGTGTCGCTGGCATGATTGGTGGCAAGATGAGTTCGGAAGCTCGTGCGATGAAAAACCTTTACCCTGAAGAGATCTTCCAGGAGTTTGAAGGTGATGAATCAAGCTGGTGGCAGTTTGACTCGCGTGTGAACTGGTTGCTGGAAAAAGTGACAGAAAAACGCAGCGAGAAGATCCTGGTTATCGCATCTCGTGCAAGTACGGCTTTGCAGCTGGAGCAGGCATTGCGTGAACGTGAAGGTATCCGAGCGACCGTGTTCCACGAAGGCATGTCAATTCTAGAGCGTGACAAAGCTGCAGCTTACTTCGCGCAAGAAGAGGGCGGCGCTCAGGTTCTTATCTGTAGTGAGATTGGCTCAGAGGGTCGTAACTTCCAGTTTGCTAACCAGTTAGTGATGTTTGATCTGCCGTTCAACCCAGACTTGCTTGAGCAGCGTATTGGTCGTTTGGACCGTATCGGGCAAAATCGCGATATCGACATCCATGTCCCTTATCTGAAAGGCACATCGCAAGCGATTCTGGCTCGTTGGTTCGACGAAGGTTTGAATGCGTTTGCTGAAACCTGTCCGACTGGCCGCGCCGTTTACGATAAGTACTCGGATGCCTTGATTGAGATTCTGGCATCTGGTGATACCAGTGAGCTGGACGACATCATTGAAGAATCAGCGAAAATGAACAAACAGCTGAAGTCTCAATTGGAACAAGGTCGTGATCGTCTGCTCGAAATGCACTCTAACGGCGGCGAGAAAGCGCAGCAAATCGTGGAGAAAATCTCTTCAACGGATGGTGATACCAACCTGGTGACCTTTGCTCTATCGCTATTCGATACGATTGGTCTGAACCAGGATGACAAAGGTGAAAACGCATTGGTTGTGACGCCATCTGAACACATGATGGTACCGAGCTACCCGGGACTGCCTTATGAAGGTGCGACCATTACCTTCGATCGTGAAACTGCGCTGTCGCGTGAAGATATGCACTTTATCAGCTGGGAGCACCCAATGATTCAGGGTGGTATTGATTTGCTGATGAGTGAAGGCGTGGGTACGTCTGCGGTTTCGTTGCTGAAAAACAAAGCCCTGCCAGTTGGTACGATTCTGCTTGAATTGGTTTACGCAGTTGATGCCCAAGCTCCGAAACGCAGCGGGATTGCTCGCTTCCTGCCGAAGACACCAATTCGTCTAATGATGGATGCGCGCGGTAATGACTTATCTTCTCAAGTTGAATTTGAAAGCTTCAACCGTCAACTTAGTCCGGTAAACCGCCACCTGGGCAGCAAGTTGGTGACGTCAGTACAAAAAGACGTCCACCGTTTGATAGAATCGGGCGATGAACTGGTTGAGCAGAAAGTGGAAGAAGTGCGCAAGCAGGCTCAGCAAGACATGCAGCATAGCTTGAATGCAGAACTTGAGCGTTTACAGGCGCTGAAAGCGGTCAACCCGAATATTCGTGATGAAGAAATAGAAACGATTGAAGGGCAGATTAAAGAGCTGACAGGGTACATTAACCAAGCTCAAGTCCAGTTGGATTCGCTGCGTCTGATCGTGGTCAGCCACAATTAATCATCAGTTATTAAACCGAATAATAAAGGCCTTCAATTGAAGGCCTTTTCTTTATCAAAAATTTAATTGGACGGCAAATTACATCAACCACTTCCACCAGATAAACACGGCCAGGAAGCCGAACAGGTAAATCAAACCAGCCATCGATAGCCACTTCAGTTTGCGCCCAACGGCTAAAGCTTTCGGCAGATCTGTCTTACTCACTAATCTGTAGTTTAGTAGCGCAAAGAATGGTGTGGTCATAAACGCCAGAATCATCGCAAAGTTCAACATTGGCAATAGCGCTGAAGCCCAGAAGATCACAATACCCAGCGCAAGCAAAGAAACGAACAGCATAATAGCTGAGGTTGTTTTTGGATTGGTGTCCGGCTGTGAGCGCAATAGGCGCTGAGAGTCTGAAATAACGCGCGAGTAGCCATCAATAACCGTGATCGTACTACCGAAGATACAGAAAAACGCAATAACCGCGATTAGGTAACGAGACCACTCACCAATCGTTGACGCATACAAGCCAACAAGCTGGTGGGAGAAACCTACGCCAGAACTTTTCAACTCAACACCAGAACCATGTAGCATCAGTGATCCCAATGACAAAAAGACGATGGCAAGAATCGCAGTACCAATGTAGCCGACGTTGAAGTCAAACAAAGCAGAGCGGTGTGTTACTTCTTGCTCACTGGATTGGCGTTTCAACCATGCTGAGGTTAAGCACGAAATCTCGATAGGTGCTGGCATCCAGCCCATCGTCACAACAATAAAGCCAATCGCGGCAATCGACCAAACGGACGGTGATTCAAAGTTCGCCACTTGTTCAACCGGGTTACCAAATGCAATTGCAACCGCAATCAGAGTCGAAATAGTCAGCACGGACATGATTACTTTAGATAACGTGTCCAACGCTTTGTAGTGGCCCGCGAAAAGAATGAGCAGACAGGTCGCGATCACGATGATACTTAGCGACGCCATGGATAACGAAAATGGAATGAAATAGCCCAGTAAGCTTGCACTGAACATCAACAGTGCGGCGGTATTAATCACGGCTGAAACCGCGCTTAAGAATAGAAACGCCCATAGGTAAGGGCGGCCCATTTCTGCGTAGCCTTCAACCAATGTTTTACCTGTGCCCATGGTGTACTGCACGCCTGCACGGAAAAAAGGGTACTTAAAAAAGTTGACCAGCAGAATAAGTGCAGCAAGTTGCCATCCATAGATAGCCCCCGCTTTTGTCGATGCGACGAGGTGAGAGCCTCCGACAGCCGCAGAAGCCATAAGGATTCCCGGACCTAGCGAACGAAAAAATAAGGATATTTTGGATTGGGGTGGTGGTGTTATGGCGGAGTCCATGCTTCGTGTCCTTGTTATTTTATTTGTTCCCAAGTGAACTTGGGTGAGCGCTTTACTGTATTAATTCGATTCGGGTGAACGGAGAATTAATGACAAATAAGCGCAGTGGTAATGTTTTAATGATGTGTTTGAACCTGAATGTATTTATTTTTTGTATGTCTAATATTGAAGCTTCAACGATGTGAAACGTCAGGGGTAGCAGGCCTTCTCTAGCACTCTATAAAGTTATTACTCACCTTGTCAAACTATATTTACATTCCCGTTTTTTTTGTTTTTAATGCAGCTGTTGACATTACATGCCCTTTCGTTTTGTAAGGTTATGGTTTCAAATAAAATGCGTTTTTTAACCGTCCTCGTTATAATCGCGGCGTTTTTATTTTGCAGAGATTCCGCTGATGGCCATGCTTGAATACACGCCTCCAACCGATCCTTGGATTGATATAGTTTTTGAAGATGAAGAGATTCTGGCGGTTAACAAGCCATCGGGGCTATTGTCGGTGCCCGGAAGACTCGCTGAGCATTACGATAGTATGTGGAGTCGGCTCAATGAGCAGTACCCGGACATTCAAGTGGTACATCGCCTAGACATGTCCACTTCGGGTTTAATGGTATTAGCGAAAAATAAACCGGCGGAAAGTGCGTTAAAGAAACAGTTTCAGTATCGTTTAACCCACAAAATTTACTACGCTCGTGTTTGGGGACATGTTGAACAGCAGGAGGGTGAGGTTGATTTGCCACTGATCTGTGATTGGCCGAATCGCCCATTGCAGAAAGTCTGCTTTGAAGATGGCAAACCATCCAAAACGCAATTCCAGGTGGCTAAATTTGAAGAGCACGAAAACGGTGTTAAGACGACAATCGTACGTCTACTGCCTATCACGGGACGATCTCATCAACTACGTGTTCACATGCAAGCGATAGGGCATCCCATTGTAGGCGATGAATTTTACGCAACCGAAGAAGCATATGCATTTTCTGAGCGTTTAGAACTGCATGCGGCTGAGCTGAGTTTTTATCATCCCCAAACCGAGTTGCTGAGTCGTGTTTTTGTTCCGTGTGATTTTTACCCGGAAGCTGAGGCGATGATCTTTGACTATTTTGCTCCAGAGCGTAAATTACCTGATTACAAAACACTGCCACATCCATAAACTTCTTCTAAGGCAGTGAACAAGGAGCCGTTATGTCATTGCCTAAAGTCGTCTTTTTAGATCGAGCTACTATCCCTGCCCATATTAAAGTACCGCGTCCTAGCTTTGAGCATCAGTGGGAGGAGTACGGTCTTACTTCACCAGAGCAAGTCATTGAGCGACTTGTTGATGCAGATATTGTTATCAGCAATAAAGTCATTCTTGATCAGCAGGCTCTCTCTCAGCTACCTAAGTTACGCATGGTGGCGGTGGCCGCGACTGGTTTCAATAACGTCGATGTGGATTACTGTGCAAACCATAATATTGCGGTTACTAATGTTCAGGGTTATGCGACACGCTCAGTACCGGAACACGTGATAGCTATGCTGTTTGCCTTACGTCGCAATCTATTTGGCTATCATCAAGATATCGCGGCGGGTGAATGGCAGCGCGATAAGCAGTTCTGCTTTTTCACTCACCCTATCGGCGATATCAGTGGAAGCACATTAGGTGTGATTGGAAGTGGTGCTCTGGGAGAGTCAACCGCAAAATTGGCGCAAGCTTTGGGAATGAAAGTCTTGTTTGCTGAACGAAAAGGTGCGACTGAGTGTCGAGAAGGTTATGTGCTGTTCGAAGAGGTTCTCGAGCAAGCAGATGCTATCACATTGCATTGTCCTTTGAATGAGCATACGCGAAATCTGATTGCTGAAGCTGAGTTAAAGCGAATGAAGCCAACGGCTATTCTGATTAATACCGGGCGTGGTGGTTTGGTTGATGAGCAGGCCACGGTGGATGCACTAAAGAATGGTGAAATTTCAGGTGCGGGCTTTGATGTCTTTACTCAGGAACCGGCTGACGAAAGCAACCCTTTGATCGCGAATATGGCGATGCCAAACTTGCTGCTGACGCCTCATGTCGCATGGGGTAGCGACTCTTCTATCCAGCGTTTAGCTGACATCTTAATTGAAAATATTAATGCATTCGAACGCGGAGAAAACGTAAACCGCGTTGTTTAAGCATCATTGTCGCAATAAAAAAGCAGACGAAGTCGTCTGCTTTTACGGGCTTATTTTTCAACGAATTAATATTCTTCTTCGTTAAGACCTTTAAGTATCTGGAAAATTTCGCGGTACGCTTTCGCTGGCTTACCGGCTTTTTTCTCTTTTGCTGCCTGACGAGCAAGCTGGCGTAGACGTTGTCGATCGGCTTCAGGGTACAGCTCCATCACGTCATCAATGGCTTTATCGCCTTCTTCAACGACACGATCACGCAATGCTTCTAGCTTGTGAAACACGGCCGTCAATTGAGAGTGCTTGTTACGAATTTTATCCAGTGCCGCCTGGATTGGTTCTGGGTCTTCGTAGCGCATCAACTTACCGATACGCTGCAATTGGCGACGACGCGCTTCATTTTTAAAGCGTTGTGCATCAGCAATTGCTTCTCGCAGGTCTTCGCTCAATGGAAACTTTTCCAGAACGGCAGGCTTTAAGCCTACAAGCTCTTCGCCTAGTTTTTGCAGAGCTTCCATATCTCGTTTCATCTCGGATTTACTTACCCAGATGATCTCTTCTTCTGGTTCCCATGGCGCTTTTTGATTCTTACGTGCCATTTCAGTTGCCTGTGTTTTGATTAATATTATGACTATTTTAACAAGAATCGTGGGGAGAAAGCGAAATTCTTGTTATTCTATTGAGCATCAAAGACAAGATGTGAAAGACAATGGATATTAAACAGCAGGTTGCCGAGCAACGTACCGAGCTAGAACTGGCCGTCGCAAAAGCGCTAAAGCTAGCATCGACTAAGTCTGATGCCGCAGAAGTCGCAATTACTAAAAGCACTGGTTTAAGTGTTTCTACCCGCATGGGGGACGTAGAAAATGTCGAATTCAATAGCGATGGCGCTCTTGGCATTACCGTTTACCGCGGTCAGCGTAAGGGCAGTGCGTCCACATCTGATCTGAGTGAGGCTGCGATTGAGCAAACGGTCATTGCAGCGCTGGATATTGCTCATTACACATCCGAAGACCCGTTCGCAGGGCCAGCCGCAAAAGAGTACATGGTTGACTCGATACCAGAGCTGGACTTGTTCCACCCTGACGCTCCTGATCCGGACTACGCAGCAGAAGTCGCGATTGCGGCAGAAAAGGAAGCACTGAGCTACGACAGCGCAATCAAACAAAGTGATGGCGCAAGTTACGATAGCCATTATGGCGTGAAAGTTTACGGCAACAGTCATGGCTTACTGGCAAGCTACGCCTCAAGTCGTCACAGCACCAGCTGCTGTGTGATTGGTGTCGGCAAGAACGGTGAAATGGAGCGTGATTACAGCTACACCGTTGCACGTCATCGTGATGAGCTCTGGACGCCAGAAACGGTAGGACGTAAAGCTGCAGAAAACACCGTCAACCGTTTGGATGCTCAGAGACTGAAAACGGGACACTACCCAATTATGTTCGCCGCTGATGTGGCGACAGGTTTAATTGGCCATTTGGTGATGGCGATAAGTGGTGGCAACCTGTATCGTCAGTCTTCTTTCCTTCTTGATCACCTTGGTAAGCAAGTTCTGCCTGAGTGGTTCAATATTTCAGAGCGTCCGCATGTCATGCGCGGGTTGGCTTCGAGCCCGTTTGACAGTGAAGGTGTCTACACACAAGATCGTGAAATTATTACCGATGGTGTGCTGGCTACTTACCTGCTAACTAGTTACGCAGCACGTAAAATGAAAATGGAGCCAACTGGCCACGCAGGTGGTATTCACAACTGGTACGTAAAAACGACTGGTCAAAACTTTGAGCAGATGCTCAGAGAGCTTGGCACAGGTCTGCTGGTTACTGAAGTTATGGGTCAAGGTGTGAATGTCGTAACGGGGGATTATTCTCGTGGTGCAGCTGGTTTCTGGGTTGAAAACGGCGAGATTCAGTATCCAGTATCTGAAATTACCATTGCCGGTAATTTAAAAGAGATGTTCAATAAGATCGTTGCCGTGGGTAGTGACGTTGAAACGCGTTCTCAGATCCAGACTGGCTCTATTTTGCTGGATACGATGAAAGTAGCGGGTGAGTAGTATTAGAAGGACCTAGGTTATAGGATCCTAGGTCCTAGAAAAATGATGGAATAAATGCTCCGTCATTCCTGCGAGCTTAAGCGAGACTAGGAATCTACTCACCACAAGGGCGCTCTTGATACTAACATCTTAAACACCGACGGTACGGATAGCAGATCCTGAATCACGCTCCTTCGTCGCTGTTCAGGATGACTAATTTGACCGAAGCGCTCCGTATTCCCAACAACAAACACCAAGCTCATTCTTCTCGCTGAGCTCACCACAAGCACACCTAGAACCTAGCCACCTAGGATCTAGGACCTTTTTTAAATCATAATTGTCGCAAGTCCGAGGAACACCGACAGACCAATCACATCGGTGACGGTTGTCAGCGCCATACCACCAGCCAAGGCTGGATCGATATTCATCTTTTTAAGCAGAATTGGAATGCTCACCCCTGCGATACCCGCAACGAGCAAGTTGGTCAGCATCGCTGCAGAGATAATACCACCTAACATCCAGTTGCCTTTCCAGGCTACGACAATACCACCGATGATCAGCGCCCACATGATGCCGTTAAGCAAGCCGATCGCCGCTTCTTTCATCAGTAGTTCACGCTTATTTGAGTCACCAATGTGGCCAAGAGCAAGACCACGAATGACCAGTGCGACTGTCTGGTTGCCGGCTACACCACCCATGGATGGTACGATGGTCATCAAGACCGCTATTGCCGCCATTTGATCCAGTGTGGCTTCAAACATGTTAGAAACTGAAGCTGCAGCGAGTGCTGCTAAGACATTCGCACCTAACCAAATACTACGTTTGCGCGCAGATTTTACGACAGGTGCAAAGGTATCTTCATCGTCATCCATACCCGCCATACTCATCATGGAGTGCTCCGCATCTTCCCGGATAACATCAACCACGTCATCGATAGTAATACGACCAACCAGATGTTGATTCTCATCGACGACCGGAGCGGACACCCAGTTACGACGTTCGAACAGGCTCGCAACATCGGAATCACTGGTATCCACTGTGATGGCTTCGTCAGCGTCTTCCATAATGTCGACAATTTTGACGTCGGGTTGGGTCGTGATCAGTATGGTGATCGGCAATTCACCAATCAGTTTACTTTCTTCATCAATAACATACAGAGCATCTGTTGCTTCAGGTAATTCGCCTTTCATACGCAGATAGCGTAAAACCACATCCACGTCCACGTCACCACGAATGGTGATGACGTCAGTGTTCATCAGCCCACCAGCGGTATCTTCTGGGTAGGATAGTGCGGTTTCAACACGAAGACGATCTGCTGAATCCATTTGGGAAAGGACTTCGCGTGAAAGGTTATCAGGCAAACTACGCAATACGTAAGCGACGTCATCGGTATCCATGCCTTCTGTTGCTTCAGCAAGCGCTTCAGGGGCCATTTTGGACACAAGACTGTCTTTGACGTCTTCGTTGAGTTCGTCAAGAATTTCACCGTAATCTTCGGGGTCGGTCAGTTGCCAAAGCACTTCACGGCTTTTACGGGGTGCTGCTTCTAAAAGGTGAGCGATATCCTCAGGTTCCATGTCCTGGAGTTGACGGCGAACATGGACGAAGCGTCCGTTTTCCAACGCTTCTGTGACTTCTTGGAGGGCTTGGTGAGCTTGATCGAATTCTATTTGCTCTGCCATTCGTTCCTCCCAATTCCTGATGTTTACAATGCGTTGAATAATAACTTAATTCTAGGCGCCTTTTAATAACAACTTGTGAAAGTAAACAAAATTATTTTTAGAGGCAGGAAGTGAGGTCCTAGATTGCTAGGATCCTAGGCTCTAGGGGGGATTCGGTAAGTTCAGTGATAAACGTAAATTTGGGTGTTGGTTGTTTGGGAATAAGGATTACCGAGTACTATGGCTGAAATTCGTCTTTCTGAACAGCGACGAAGGAGCGTGATTCAGAATCTACTACCCGAGAATTCGGTGTCTCGGGTGTTAGTTTCAGTAGCGTCCTTGTCGTGAGTAGATTCCTAGTCTCGCTTAGGCTCGCTGGAATGACGGAACTTATCTTCTGTAGTCAGTTTTCCGTAATTTCTTCCTAGGATCTAGGACCTCGTTACCTAGGACCTTTCCCTATTCACCTTCGTCAAATTTGTCTTCAATAAGTAGGCATACGGCGTCAAGCGCTTGCTCTGCTTGGTCCCCAGCGGCATGAATGGTGACGTACTGACCTTGAGCCGACTCAAGCATGAGTAGCCCCATGACACTATCTGCCGTAGCCGTAATGTCTTCTTCATTATCAATCGTGATGACGGCTTCAAAGCTTTGCGCTAATTCTACTAATTTCACAGCGGCACGTGCATGTAGCCCGAGGCGGTTTTGGATCAATACTTTACGACTTAATTCCACTGCTACTCCTTAGCATTTCTTTCTAGTGAAGTATGACGAATCTGGACTTTGTGCCCCTTCTTCGAAAAGTACTCGCCGATTTTTTGAGTCAGGTACACCGAGCGATGTTTACCACCAGTACAACCGATGGCCACAGTGAGGTAGCTACGATTGTTTTTCTCAAGCATCGGGAGCCAGTTCTCAATAAAGTTTTCGATTTGCAGCTCCAGTTCGAGGACGGATTCATGTTGTTCTAAAAATGCAGCAATGGGGGCATCTAAACCGGTAAATGGACGCAGCCCCGGTTCCCAGTGTGGGTTCGGTAAAAATCGCACATCAAAGACATAGTCGGCATCGGTAGGCAGCCCGTATTTGAAACCAAACGATTCAAATACCATGACAAGTCCTTTACTGTCGCGAGCCTCGACTCGCATCCGAACCGTCTCACTCAATTCATGCAGCGATTGTCCGCTACTGTTCAGAACCAAATCAGAGTGGCTTTTAAGTGGCCGCAGAATGTCTTTTTCTCGTTCGATGGCTTGATCAAGCGAGAGAGATTCACTACCCAGTGAGAGAGGATGGATACGACGTGTTTCGCTGTAGCGCTTAAGCAAGGTTTCCTTGTCTGCATCTAAGAAGAGCATGGTCACGTCTAACTCTTGTTTGAGTTTTTCTAGTGTTGCGGTGAACTCTTTGAGCTTTTTAGGAATATTGCGAATATCGATACTCACCGCAACGTTTTGATTGCTACCTGCAACCGACTGAACAAACGCGTCAAGCAAATTGACTGGCAAGTTATCAACGCAGTAGTAGCCTAAGTCTTCCAGTACACGCAGCGCAGTACTCTTCCCTGCACCGGAATGCCCGCTAACAACGATTAGTCGCATGGTTGATTGTCCTGCTTATTGGTGAATCATGATGTCGTAGAGTTCTTGATCACTTTGAGCATTACGCAGTAATTTCAGTACTTGCTTGTCGCTCAGTCGCTCTGCCATAGAGGATAGAGTCTTGAGGTGCTCTTTGCACTGTTCTTCTGGTACAAGGAGTGCAAAAAGTAAGTCGACAGGACGATTATCAATCGCATCAAATTCAATCGCTTCATCACATTGAAGAAGCACAGCAACGGCTTTATCACTTGATTGCATTCGTGCGTGTGGGATAGCAATACCGTTTCCGATACCAGTACTGCCCATTTTCTCTCTGTTGAGCATGCATTCGAACAGCTCAGTAGAATCTTGACCCGTATGATCAGCGACGATACGACTGATCATCTCAAGGGCACGTTTTTTACTCGTACAGTGGACTGCACTTTTCGTGCAGTCCAATGACAGTATTTCGCTCAGTTGCATGATTAATGACTGTTTAGTTTTTCTTTGTGCTTGTTAAGTTGGCGAACCAGTTTATCCACCAGCGAATCGATCGCGGCATACATATTTTCGTCATCAGATGACGCATGAATTTCGCCTTGGTTTACGTGGAGCGTAGCTTCCGCGATTTGCGTTATTTTTTCAACTTTTAGTACAACGTGAATCTGATTTATATGGTCGAAGAATCTATCGAGCTTCTGAAACTTAGTTTGAACATAGTCTTGCATTGAATCGGTAAGATCAACGTGATGGCCTTGAATATTGATTTGCATAGACTTTCCTTTTCAGTTGGTGCCTAAAGTAGGCGTTTACGCTGACTTGAAGGGGCGATACCCAAGGATTCTCGATATTTTGCTATCGTACGTCTTGCGACCTGAATCCCTTGGTCAGCCAGAAGAGCAGCAATCTTACTGTCACTAAGTGGTTTTGCAGTATTCTCTGCCGCGACCAGTTTCTTAATGAGTGCACGAATTGCTGTGGACGAACATTCCCCACCATTATCTGTACTAACATGGCTGGAGAAGAAGTACTTCAATTCAAAAATACCACGTGGCGTATGCATGAATTTTTGTGTTGTAACACGAGATATTGTGGATTCATGCATATCAACCGCCAAGGCAACATCATTTAATACCATCGGCTTCATGGCTTCTTCACCATACTCGAAGAAATCTTGTTGATGTTCAACAATACATCTTGCAACTTTGAGTAGCGTCTCGTTTCTACTCTCTAAGCTCTTAATTAGCCACTTTGCCTCTTGCAAATTACTACGAATGTACTGGCTATCGGCACTGTTGCCTTTTCCGAGCTGGGCGTACTGCTGATTTACTTTTAATTTTGGAATGCTATCAGGGTTTATGGAAACCACCCATTTGCCATTATCTTTAAATACCGACACGTCAGGAATAACGTATTCGGTGTCATCTGGGGTAATGCGACTTCCAGGACGAGGATCGAGTTGCTGAATGAGCTTCAGCACTTCACGCAGGTCCGCTTCTTTTAATTTGGTCTCTTTGATGATCAGTTTGTAATCACGGTTCCCCAGGTGATCAATATGATCGGTCAGCACCATTCTGGCTTCTTCAAGCCATGGGGTATCTTCAGGGAAGGTGGTTAACTGAAGTAATAGACACTCTTGTAGATTTCGCGAGGCAACACCAAGAGGATCGAACTGTTGAATACGCTTACGCACCGCTTCCACTTCATCAAGCTCGATCTCTTCGTTATCGAAGCTTTCATGAATTTCTTCTGGAGAAAGGGTCAAATAGCCGTAATCGTCAACCGCATCAATGATAGCCATCGCGATGGTGCGGTCGGTTTCACTAAACGGTGTTAAATCTAACTGCCACATCAGGTAATCGTACAGTGATTCGGTCGTTTCACCCTGATAGACCGGCATGTCGTCATCGAGAGCAAGTCCTGTACTGCCGGTATTGGCACTGTATACATCATCCCACGTGGTGTCGATTTCAAGCTCTGAACTGATTTCAGACTTTTCAATTACATCGGAACTGTCTGGAACGTCAATTTCTGCAGGTTCGTTAGCACTGGTGCTATTTTCAGAACCGTCGAGCTCTGATTTATCTTCACCGTTAGCTAGAGGCTCATCTTGGCCATCTTCAACTTCCAGTAATGGGTTTGAATCCAATGCTTCCTGAATTTCTTGTTGAAGGTCGAGGGTCGACAACTGCAATAAACGGATCGCTTGTTGCAGCTGAGGTGTCATGGCTAACTGCTGACCTAGCTTTAATTGTAATGAAGGTTTCATTCAGTGTTACTTACCTTGTAATGCTCAGAATCTTACCGTTCCTAATATAATCATAGACGGAATTGTTCGCCGAGATAAACTTGTTTCACCTGTTCATTGTTGAGAACTTCATCCGGAGTTCCCGAGGCAATTAGGTGGCCTTGACTGACGATATAGGCTTTTTCACATACGTCTAGCGTTTCGCGTACGTTATGGTCGGTGATAAGTACACCAAGGCCTCTATCGCGCAGGTGTTCAATAATTTTTTTGATGTCGCCAACCGAAATTGGGTCAACGCCAGCAAAAGGTTCGTCCAATAAAATAAACTGTGGGTTGGCCGCCAAAGCGCGTGCAATTTCAACCCTACGACGCTCACCACCCGACAGTGCCATCCCGGCGCTGGATCGGATGTGCTGAATGTGGAATTCTTCCAACAAATCTTCCAGTTTATCTTGGCGTTCTTCTCTTGTCATTTCCTGACGGGTTTCGAGAACCGCCATAATATTGTCTTCTACAGATAGCTTGCGAAAAATGGAAGCTTCTTGAGGAAGATAACCAATACCAAGACGAGAGCGACTGTGCATTGGCAAGATGCTGATGTCTTGGTTATCAATGGTGATGACGCCCTCATCACGAGGTACTAATCCAACAATCATGTAGAAGGATGTCGTTTTACCTGCACCGTTAGGACCTAATAGGCCGACAATCTGACCAGATTCTACTTCTAAGCTGACGTCGGTAACAACCTTACGCTTTTTGTAGCTCTTCGCCAGGTTTTTCGCACTCAGTACCGCCATATTATTTCTCTAGCTGATTAGGTTGCAAAATAGTCGTAACACGCTCGTTCTCAGAGCTGTCTGCCACCAATTTTTGTTGACCGATTTGGTAACGGATCGTTGAACCTTTTATGGTATTACCGTCTTGGGCTAGTTGAGCGTGGCCTTTCATGGTTAATTCGTCAGTCGATATACGGTAATCCAGTTCCGTCGCTTGACCACTCAATGTCTTACCGTCGTCCATCAGTTGTGAGAACGTCGCGGGTTGGCCAAACGCCTGAATTTGATTAATCGTTTCTGTTTTCGGATCGCGAGTCACCACGATCTTATCAGCATCGATATTGATGCTACCTTGCTTAAGCGAGACATCACCACTGAAAATAACCTGGTTACTCTTCATGTCCACCTGTTGGGTGTCAGAGTTAATGTAAACCGGCTGCTGAGTATCCGACTTAAGCGCCAGCGCTTGAGGCGCTGCCAAAACCAGGGCCAGTAGGCTAAGGTGTAACGGTTTCATATCGACCTTGAACGTTATCTGTCAGAGTCGCAGTATGCTGTTTCAAGTTCCCTTGCATTGCGCCTCCTGTAGTTTCAAATTGTGGTCCAACCAACATTACTTGTTGATCAGCTTTAAAGTCACGATTAGTTAGGTTAATGACCAGCTTATCTGTTGCCATGGTATCAAAACTTGCCCCTGCTAATAGGTTTTGCATTAATACCTTGTCATACAAGGTCAACGTTTGGCTTTCATCTAACACCGCTCTTGTGGCTGTTACCTTCCATTCAACAACACTTCCTTCACGGTAAACCATTAATGTCGGGTTGTTAAAAATAGTGTCTCCACTCTTAGCATAGTAATCTAAGTTAGTGGAGCGAATGATGTAACTGCGAACACCATCTTCACCGTAGGTGATATTTTCCAGTCCAGTTCCACTGAACATGGGCAGTTCCGAATCTGGTGCAACTTGAATCGTGTCTGTGCTTTTTGGTGTGGTTAAATAATAAGCGCACCATGCAATAACGAAAATCAAGAGCAAATAAATAAGGCGAGTAAAACTCATAAATTAGAGGCCTATCTTCTAGCTCAGTACGTCCCTGACCATTGCCTTAATCTGTGTAATCAGTGGATGCGATGAGTTTACATCACACCGGCTTTTAGTAAATCATGCATATTCAGTGCGCCAACCACTTTACCGTTACTGCATAAAAGCAATGCGTTGATGTTTTTGCTCTGCATAAGGTTCAAGCCTTCGACAGCAAGCATATCAGGTTGACCCGTCGTTGGGTTTTTGGTCATGACTTCGCCGATGGCTGTCGTATGAATATCGATGCGTTTATCTAATGTTCGGCGTAAATCACCATCGGTGAATATACCAAGCATAGCATCGTGCTCGTCAACAATAGCGGTCATTCCCAGCCCTTTTTCGGAAATCTCCAGAAGTGCGTCGCGAATCAGCGCATCCGGAGAGACTTTCGGCAGAGCATTACCAAAGTGCATAATGTCAGACAACTTAAGCAGCAATTTTCTTCCTAGTGCGCCACCAGGATGTGACAAAGCAAAGTCTTCAGCCGAGAAGCCACGAGCTTGAAGCAGAGCAACCGCGAGCGCATCACCCATTACTAGGGTGGCTGTCGTGCTACTGGTCGGTGCTAGACCAAGCGGGCAAGCTTCGTGAGGAACCGTGATCTGTAAATGTACATCTGACAGTTGCGCCATGTTGGATTCTGGTTTACCTGTCATGCTGATGATCTTGATGTTCAAACGTTTCAATACCGGGAACAGAGACAGGATCTCATGAGATTCACCAGAGTTTGAAATCGCTATGACAATGTCTCCAGCGCTGATCATGCCCAGATCACCGTGCGAAGCTTCACCCGGATGGACAAAAAATGCGGATGTCCCGGTGCTGGCTAGAGTTGCAGCAATCTTATTCCCAATATGGCCTGATTTCCCCATGCCCATGACGACAACTTTGCCACTGTTGGAAAGTATCATTTCGCAAGCTTGTTCGAATTGTTCATCAAAGTATTTATCCAGCTCTTGCAGAGCGGCAACTTCAATATCAAGCACTTGCTTTGCAGCTGCGCGAAAATCAAATTGATTGGACATATCAGTGCTCCAATTTATGTCTACTAAAGAGAGATAGTGAGGTTAAGCGGCCATGTTTGCGAACAAGTAAACTTGGTAGCCAATGAAACAAGCAAAAAGAACTGCGCCTTCCAGACGGTTAATGCTGCGGGATTTACCCAGACACATAGCAACCAGTAATAGAGATACGCCCAGCATGACCCAGAAGTCACGACCCATTGCATACTCACTTAGCACCGATGGATTAATGATGCCCGGAATGCCCATTACCGCAAGAATGTTGAATACGTTCGAGCCAATAATGTTACCCACCGCCATATCATCTTCGCCTTTTAATACCCCAGCGAGAGAGGCGGCAAGTTCTGGCAGACTTGTACCAATAGCGATGATGGTTAAGCCGATCACGAGATCGCTCATACCAAAATGTTTAGCAATGATAACCGCGTTATCCACCAAAATGTTCGCCGACACAGGCAGTAATACTAAGCCAAGTACTACCCATATCGCGGCTTTTGAGTTGCTCACCCCTTGAGGGATTTCCGATTCCTGATCATCAAGGAAAGCATCACCTGATTTTTGCTCTTTTCGGCTGATCTGCAACATCACAAATAAAAATGCAGCGAACAACACAAACAGAAGGGCACCTTCGTAAAAGCCCAAGTGATTGTTCCAAAGTATTGCACCAGCAAGTAAGGTGACAGCTATCATCAAAGGCAGTTCGCGACGAATAACCCCAGAACTGATCGAAAGGGGCTTAATGAGTGCTGTAATCCCGAGAATTAAGGCAATGTTTGCGATGTTTGAACCCAGAACGTTACCGACAGCGGTGTCGGTCTTGCCATCTAAGGCTGCGGTGGCGGATACCATCATTTCAGGAGCGGATGAGCCCATAGCCAGGATTGTCATACCAATCACAAGAGGTGAAATGCCAACGTTGCGGGCGATGGCTGCAGATCCAAAAACCAGTTTATCTGCACTCCAGACAAGTAAAACAAGACCGAGGATAAGCAACGCTACGGCTTCGAGCATGATAATTCCTAACTATTAAATGAGAGTGATGAGTAACCGCTAATTTTGACCTTTTGCAGCGGAAAATGGAAGATAAACAACGAATAAATTAAACGTTAGTAACGAAATTGTGTTTAATTTTCTCTCAATTAATCACTACTGTTAAAGAGTTGATTCTGCATTAAGATTTAATTATTAAGCCATGACTCTGTCATTGTTCGCCAAGAATTGTTTGAATTTGAGCAACTTTATTTAATCGAACAGTGCTTTAAATTCGCCGCTAATGTGCTTATGATTGCAGCCTAATAAATGAACCGAAGACGTTTTTCGCTTTCTAACCATTGCTCTGTATACGTAGGTTGCCAATCATGCACCTAAACGTTATTTGAGGAATAAGGTTAAAAATTAAAAAAACACTCGGACGTGAGTTGGCTTGATGATACAGCGAGTTCCAACGCTCCGACAGTAGAAGAGATGATATGTCGAACAACGAATTAGTCACCGTCAACAATCTCACTTTTTCACGCGGAAATCGCACGATCTTTGATGGCATTGATCTGCACGTTCCCGAAGGTAAAGTGACTGCAATCATGGGGCCATCGGGTATCGGTAAGACCACGCTGTTACGCTTGATCGGTGGGCAGTTGTATCCTGAACAAGGTGAGATCTGGTTCGATGGCGATAACATTCCAACCCTGTCACGCAAAAAGCTTTATCACGCTCGTAAGAAGATGAGCATGTTGTTCCAGTCCGGGGCCTTATTCACGGATCTGAATGTGTTTGATAATGTGGCTTTTCCTCTGCGTGAACACACCAATATTTCGGAAGATCTGATTCGTACTATGGTACTGCTCAAGCTGGAAGCGGTCGGCTTGCGTGGTGCGGCTCAGCTAATGCCAAGTGAATTGTCTGGTGGTATGGCACGTCGTGCGGCTTTAGCTCGTGCGATAGCCCTAGACCCAGACTTAATCATGTACGATGAACCGTTTGTCGGACAAGACCCAATCACAATGGGCGTCTTGGTTGAGCTCATCAGTAATTTAAATCAGGCGTTAGGATTAACCTCTATTGTCGTTTCTCACGATGTGCCTGAAGTGATGAGTATTGCCGATTGGGTTTATCTGATGGCGGATGGCAAAATCATCGCTTTTGGTACACCTGATGAACTAAAACAGAACTCAGACCCTCGTGTACAGCAGTTCTTACAAGGTGATGCTGATGGCCCGGTGCCGTTTCGCTACCCTTCTCAAAGTATCGAAAAGGATTTATTTGATGGTCGATAACGTTATTCATTTTGTCGCGTCATTAGGTAAGCGCACACTAGCCATTTGTGAAGCTTTTGGCCGCGCAACGTTCATGTTGTTGGGGGCACTCTTATCCAAGCCCCAACCGACTAAAGGTTTTCCTTTACTCATCAAACAGCTTTACTCTGTCGGTGTTCAGTCTCTTGCCATTATTGTCGTATCCGGCTTATTTATCGGTATGGTATTGAGTCTGCAAGGCTACGTTGTTTTGGTGGATTACGGCGCAGAAGGCAGCCTTGGCCAGATGGTTGCGCTTTCTTTGCTTCGTGAGCTTGGACCTGTGGTCACCGCTCTGCTTTTTGCCGGACGAGCGGGCTCTGCCTTGACGGCTGAAATTGGCTTGATGAAAGCGACTGAGCAGCTTTCTAGTCTGGAGATGATGGCGGTCGATCCATTGAAGCGAGTCATTGCACCACGTTTTTGGGCGGGCGCTATCTCCATGCCATTGCTGGCTATGATCTTCATGGCTGTTGGTATCTGGGGCGCTCAGCTTGTTGGTGTGGACTGGAAAGGCGTTGACCATGGCAGCTTTTGGTCGGCCATGCAATCGTCAGTCGAGCTAGGCAAGGATATTGGCAACAGTATGATCAAATGCTTTGCGTTTGCGATTACCGTTACCTGGATCGCTCTATTTAATGGCTACGATGCGATTCCGACTTCGGAAGGGATCAGCCGAGCAACTACACGCACTGTTGTGCATTCTTCTTTAGCAGTACTGGGGCTAGACTTTGTACTGACAGCATTGATGTTTGGGAATTAATCATGCAACAAACACGTAAAACAGAATTATGGGTTGGCAGCTTTGTATTAGCGGGAATTTGCGCGATTCTTGTGATGATTTTTCAAGTTGCTGACGTAAAAAGTATTGGCTCTGGTGATACTTACACCCTCAAAGCCGAGTTTGATAATATTGGTAGTTTGAAAGTACGCTCGCCAGTTAAAGTTGGTGGTGTCGTTATTGGTCGAGTCAGTAATATTACGCTTAATCCAGATAACCTGTTGCCAGAAGTCAGCTTATCGATCAACAGCCAATACAATCAGTTCCCTGAAACATCAAGTGTACAGATTCTGACATCAGGGCTGATAGGTGAGCAATACATTGGTTTAGTCCCAGGTTTCGTTTTTGATGACGAAGTGATGTTGACCGATGGAGATACCATCGAAGACACCAAATCAGCGTTAGTACTTGAAGACTTAATTGGTCAGGTGCTTTACAGCGTGGGCGGTTCAGACGATTCAAGTAAGGAATAACTATGTTAGCGAGATTACTACTTTCAGTTGTCACGGTTTTTGCTGTGTTTAATGTGAATGCGGCAGAAGTTGATAAAACTCAGCCTTATCAAATGATGAAGCAGGTGGCGGAAGTCACGTTCGATCGCTTAAAAGCGGAACAGCCAAAAATTAAACAAGATCCTAACCAACTTAAAAATGTTGTGGAACAAGAGTTGATGCCATACGTCAACTACCGTTACGCAGCGTTAAAGCTTTTAGGCTCGAATCTTAAAGGGGCAAAACGTGAAGATGTGCTTGAGTTTATCGAGGCATTTAACGGTTACCTGATCGCATCTTACGCGCAGGTACTGACTCAATACAGCGATCAACAGATTCAGTTTGGTCCAGAGCCGAAACTTGATCCATCTGATCGTATTACGAGTATCAAAGTCGATATCATTGATGCTCCGCGCCCGAACATCAAACTCGAGTTCAAATTGCGTAAAGATAACAAAACGGGTGAGTGGGAAGCCTTCGATATGATTGCTGAAGGTATTAGCCTTCTATCAAGTAAGCAGTCTGAGTGGAACACAAAAATTCGCCAGGAAGGTATTTTGTCAGTAGCGAAAGATCTTGAAAAACTGGCGGCGGAACCGATTCGCTTTGAGGCGAAAAAATAATGGCGCAGTCTCACGCTCAGTGGAAATTAACCAGTAATAATCTGCAGCTCTCCGGGGCGCTAGACCGAGATTCAGTGCCGTCATTGTGGGCTTATGCTCAGCAATGGCAGCCAGATCAGGCCGAGATTGAGTGTTCTCTAAAAGACGTTGTGCGAGTCGACTCTGCGGGAATGGTCATGTTAATTCACTTATTAGAGCATGCAAAAAAGCAAAACTGTCATATAATGCTCAGTTTCGTGCCCGCACAACTGCGCACTTTGTTTCAACTGAGCAATGTTGAATCGTTAGTGAACAAACACATACAGAATTATCAGGGGTAAATTGTGGACAGCGCAAAAGTACAACAGTTATTAGAAGAAGCACTAAACCTTCAAGAAGTGCATGTAAAAGGTGAAGGTAGTCACTATGAAGTGGTTGCTGTTGATGCTTGCTTTGATGGAATGAGCCGCGTCAAGAAGCAACAATTAATTTATGCTCCTCTGATGGAATACATCCAGCGTAATGACATTCATGCATTATCAATAAAAGCGTTCACACCAGAAGAGTGGGCTCGTGATAAGAAACTGATGTCGCTTTAAGGTTTATTGATGGAAAAGTTTCGAGTTATTGGGTCAGACAAACCGTTAGTCGGTGAGGTGACCATTTCAGGTGCAAAAAACGCAGCACTGCCGATTTTATTTGCGTCTATTTTGGCTGAAGAGCCTGTAGAAGTGGCTAACGTACCACACCTTCGCGATATTGATACAACCATGGAACTACTCAAGCGTCTGGGCGCTAAAGTAGACCGTAATGGCTCAGTTCACGTTGATCCAAGCAGCATCAATGAATATTGCGCACCTTATGATTTGGTGAAAACCATGCGTGCGTCAATTTGGGCGCTTGGTCCTTTGGTTGCGCGTTTTGGTCAAGGCCAGGTTTCTTTACCTGGAGGCTGTGCGATCGGTGCTCGTCCGGTTGATCTGCACATTACTGGCCTAGAGCAACTAGGTGCAACCATCACTTTAGAAGATGGTTACGTAAAGGCAGAAGTCGATGGTCGCTTGAAAGGCGCACATATCGTGATGGATAAAGTGAGCGTAGGCGCAACCATTACCATTATGTGTGCGGCAACGCTTGCAGAAGGCACGACAACACTAGACAACGCGGCGCGTGAACCTGAGATTGTCGATACCGCTGAGTTCCTAAACAAGCTTGGTGCTAAAATCACAGGTGCTGGCACTGATACTATCACGATTGAAGGTGTTGAACGTCTGGGCGGTTGTAAACACAGCGTGGTTGCAGACCGCATCGAAACGGGTACCTTCTTAGTTGCTGCTGCAGTATCTGGCGGTAAAGTCATGTGTCGTAATACCAACGCGCACTTGCTTGAAGCCGTACTCTCGAAACTAGAAGAAGCGGGTGCTTTGGTCGAAACCGGTGAAGACTGGATTTCTGTGGATATGACCGATCGTGAGCTAAAAGCTGTCACTGTTCGTACCGCTCCGCATCCTGGTTTCCCTACCGATATGCAAGCGCAATTTACGCTTTTGAACATGATGGCGAAAGGTGGCGGTGTTATCACGGAAACCATTTTTGAAAACCGCTTTATGCACGTTCCTGAACTGATGCGTATGGGGGCAAAAGCTGAGATTGAAGGTAACACAGTGATTTGTGGTGACGTTGAGTCGTTAAGCGGTGCGCAGGTAATGGCGACCGACTTACGTGCTTCTGCAAGTCTGGTGATTGCTGGCTGCATTGCAAAAGGCGAAACCATTGTGGACCGTATCTACCATATCGATCGTGGTTACGACAAAATTGAAAATAAATTGGCTGCACTTGGCGCAAATATTGAGCGCGTAAGCGTGACAGGTTAAACTGCACCGCAGATGATTTGGATATAAAAAGCCGAAACTCAGGTTTCGGCTTTTTTATATCACTCTCTTTTCGATAGTAATAAGAAAAGTTAATAGCTGTATCTGGCACAAGCCGGTTTCTGGAGAACAAGAATGATTGCACTTTTACGTGTATTTGCTATCGCAATTTTCGCTATTGTGATGTTTATTGGCGGTTGTGGTTACTGCCTGTTAAGTCCGAGAAATCCTAAGCATGTATTCACCTTTGGCCGTCTGTTCGCCAAGATGTCTCGTATACTCGGGGTGAAGCTTGAATTGCGTATTCCTGAAGACGCTTATTCTCGAGGTCAGCACATTTATATTGCCAACCACCAAAACAACTGGGACATGTTTACCGTCTCTGCCGCGGTTACGCCAAAGGTGGTTACGGTTGGTAAAAAAAGCCTGGCCTGGATGCCATTATTTGGTCAGTTATACTGGCTGACAGGTAATATTCTGATTGACCGTGCAAATCGTTCTAAAGCTAAAGGAACAATTGATCAGGTAGTGAATAGCATGAAAGAGAGTGATGTGTCGGTCTGGATGTTCCCGGAAGGTACGCGTTCTCGTGGTCGTGGGTTATTGCCATTTAAGACCGGTGCATTTCATGCGGCGATTGGTGCCGAAGTGCCAATTATTCCTATTGTGTGTAGCTCTACCGATAAACTCAAACTGAACCGTTGGAATAACGGTCATGTCATCGTGGAGATGCTGCCACCAGTGAGTACAGAAGGCTGCACCAAGGAAGGCATTCGTCAATTAGCGAATACTTGCCGCGAGCAAATGAAAGAAAAGCTCCAAGAGTTAGATGAAGAAGTAAAACAGCGTAATGCTGCTTAATTTTCTAAGTAGAAACGTATAAAAAATGGGTAGCTTAGGCTACCCATTTTTTATACGTGTCATTCCGAGGAGCCTTAGCGACATCAGGAATCTACTAACATCAAACTCGTTGCAGAAATAAACACTTTCAACACCGCCACTCTCGTTAAGCAGATCCTGAATCACGCTCCTCCGTCGCTGTTCAGGAAGACGGAGTGTTTGAATTCAGTAAGCTGTATCGTCGTATTTGGCGTTCTAACTCACTGGTTCGAGGTATTATTTGCGAACCGCGATTGCTTCAATCTCGATACCCACATCTTTTGGCAGGCGAGCAACTTCAACACAAGAGCGAGCAGGGTAGTTTGCTACTTGATGCTCGTCGAAGAACTTGCCGTATACTTCGTTTACTGTACCGAAGTCGTTTAGGTCTTTAACAAAAACCGTAAGCTTCACGATATCTGTTACTTTAAGGCCTGAAGATTCAACAACCGCTTTTACGTTTTCTAGAGACTGACGCGCTTGCTCTGCGATATCTGCAGATACTTCACCTGTCGCTGGGTTAACTGGGATTTGGCCAGAAGTAAGAACCATGTTACCTAGATCTACGCCTTGTACGTAAGGGCCGATTGCTGCTGGTGCTGATTCCGTGTGAAGTACTTTTGTCATTTTATTTGTTCCATCTGTTTTAGCGAATAAAGAATCTCAGTGTGCCTCTAAACCTGCAGCAGGTAAAGAGTAAAATGCCCTGTAAATACAGGGCATTTGAACTTGTCTGACCTCTAATTTTTTGGTCAATTAACGTTCGGTAACGATTTCTCTTGAGAAGACTTTTTCACAGTATTTACACTTGAGACGAATCTCTTCTTTCTTCTCAAATACCTTGAAGCTGGTCTCTACAGGTTCGTTGTGAGAAATGCAGTTTGAGTTAGGACATTCAAAAACATCGTTGATTCTTTCTGGCAGCTCTAAAGCGAGCTTCTTCACCACTTCGTAGTTTTCAATTTGGTTCACAGTTGCGTGCGGGGCATACAGTGCCAATTTACTCGCCTGCTCTTCGTTGATGAAGACATTCTCAATTTTCAGCAGATCTTTATGACCAAGTGCCGATGACGGCAAATTAAGGCCGATAGTCACTTTCTGAGACGAGTTGTGCATATCGAACAGCTTTAACACTTTGATACCGATTTGTGCCGGGATATGGTCGATGACGGTACCGTTTTTGATTGCTTCTACCTGCAATTGAGTTTCTTTAGCCATGTTTATTCTCCTCGATTACAGTGTGTCGTTTAGAACCAGTGCCAACAATGCCTGACGGGCGTAGACACCGTTCTGAGCCTGTTGGAAGTAGTAAGCGTGTGGTGTTTTATCAACATCCGTCGTGATTTCATCCACGCGTGGTAGTGGGTGCAGTACTTTTAGATTTTCACGCGCACCTTCCAGCATTGCCGCTGTCAGGATGTAAGCTGATTTAATGTGTGCGTATTCTGATTCATCAAAACGCTCTTTCTGTACGCGAGTCATGTACAGGATATCCAGCTCAGGAATCACGGTTTCCATGTCGGTAAGCAGACTGTACTCGATACCCGCTTCATCCAGTTCTTCACAGAGGTAGTCAGGCATCGCCAGTGCTTCAGGAGCAATAAAGAAGAAGCGGATGTTATTGAACTTCGCCAGAGCTTGGGTCAGTGAGTGGACGGTACGACCGTATTTCAGGTCACCGACAAATGCCACGTTGAGGTTATCTAAGCGACCTTGTGTTTCTGCGATACTGTACAGGTCTAGCAGCGTTTGGGTTGGGTGCTGGTTTGCACCGTCTCCGGCGTTAATTACTGGTACGCCGTTTGAGAATTCAGAAGCCAGACGTGCCGCACCTTCCTGAGGGTGGCGCATAACGAAAGCATCTACGTACGAAGAGATCACCTGTACGGAATCAGAAAGCGTTTCCCCTTTCTTTGCCAGAGAAGTGTTCCCGTCGTTATCAAAACCAATGACATCACCACCTACGCGTTGAATAGCGGTTTCAAATGACAGGCGTGTACGCGTTGATGGCTCAAAGAAACAGCTCGCAACGACTTTATTTTTAATCAGTTCTGGTTGAGGTTCCTTTTTTAGGCTACCTGCTGTTGCGACGATAAGTTCCAGCTCTTCACGTGAAAGCTCTGGAATAGAGATGATGTGCTTCTGGTAAAGCGAGTTCGCCATGATCTTCTTCCCTATAACAGTGTTGACTATCTCCAAAATGGCCCTTGAGGAATTTTGGACATAAAAAAACCTCCCAAATGGGGAGGTTTAAAAATCGATAGAATTAACGAAAATAACACCACGTAAGCGTAGTCGCTTAGTTAGAGCAAATCGCGTTTTTACGTCAGCAATTAGCGTGGTCATTTCTTAATCCTCAGACAAATTGCCGAGCATTATACGCCTAACTTTGGCGAGTGCAAGCGATTACATCATGCTTTTTGCCACCAAAATACGTTAACTTCCTAGTGTTGCCACCATTACCGCTTTAATCGTGTGCATGCGGTTTTCCGCTTCATCAAAGACGATAGAATACTCAGACTCAAACACGTCTTCCGTCACTTCTAAGCCCTTCATACCATACTTCTCAGCGACTTCTTTGCCAACGGTGGTTTCATCATTATGGAAAGCGGGTAGACAGTGCATAAACTTCACATGTGGATTACCGGTCTGTTTAATCACGTCCATATTGATTTGGTAAGGGGTCATCAGTGCTACACGCTCGTCCCAAGCTTCTGCAGATTCACCCATTGATACCCAAACATCGGTGTACAAGAAGTCACAACCTTTAACGCCTTCTTCAACGCTTTCGGTCAACGTGATCTTCGCTCCGGTTTGTTGCGCGATTTCCTGACATGTCGCGACAAGGTCTTCTTCCGGCCAAAACGCTTTTGGAGCAATCAAACGAATATCCATGCCCATTTTAGCCGCCCCGACCATCAGTGAGTTACCCATGTTATTACGAGCGTCGCCCAAGTAGGCAAAGGTCATTTCATGCAGTTGTTTGCCTCGTCCATGCTCCTGCATAGTAAGGAAATCTGCGAGGATTTGAGTTGGATGGAACTCATCAGTCAGACCATTCCAAACCGGCACGCCTGCATAGGCACCAAGATCTTCAACGATCGCCTGACCAAAACCACGGTATTCGATGCCGTCATACATACGCCCCAATACTCGCGCGGTATCTTTCATTGACTCTTTATGGCCGATTTGAGAGCCAGAAGGACCAATGTAAGAGACTTGAGCACCCTGGTCAAAAGCCGCAACTTCGAACGCACATCGGGTTCGAGTAGAAGATTTCTCAAAGATGAGTGCAATATTTTTACCTTGGAGTGTCTTCTGCTCTGTGCCTGCATATTTGGCTTTTTTTAGCTCTGCAGACAGTTCGAGCAAGAACTGGATTTCTTTGCTTGAGAAATCTAATAGCTTCAAAAAGTTGCGATTTCGTAAATTGAAAGCCATAGCTCGTCCCTTGTACGTGTGATTGATTTTGAATCACTGCATTAAAACATATAAATGCTTTTATTGTGAATAATTATTTTAATTAAAAACTAAAAAAGGTTGATGTATTCACATCAACCTTAGTTTTTATTCACTGGTTAGGAAAGCGCTTAGATACCGTCTCGCTCAATTGGGCAGCTCATACAGCGAGCACCACCACGACCACGACCTAACTCATTACCTGGTACGGTCAGTACTTGAATACCGGCTTTATCGTACTTCTCGTTGGTGTAGACGTTACGCTCGTAACCAATCACAACACCTGGTTTGACCGTCAGTACGTTGTTTGCATCATTCCATTGTTCACGCTCTGCTTCATAGCTGTCACCACCGGTTGTGATGATTTTCAGCTGATCCAGATCAAGCGCAGATTCAATCGCATGCAGGTAGTTGTGCGATGCTTCCACATTCATTTCACCATCTGTGCCTTTAGGTGTCAGGCGCCAGGTATCCAGATCTTTACGCATGATCTCTGGGTAGACCGAGAAAGTATCTACGTCCATGTGCGTCATTACCGTATCCAGGTGCATGCATGAACGGTGTTTAGGAAGATCAATGGCAATAACTTCTGTAGCCTGTCCAGCCTTAAACAGGTTTGCTGCCAGATTCTCTACACCTTGTGCTGTGGTTCGTTCAGACATGCCTACTAGTACTGCGCCTTTACCGATAACCAAAACGTCACCGCCTTCAACGTTAGCGTTGTCGTAGTGTAGATCTTCGTCACCAAAGTATTTAATGAAATCCTGACCTGCAAAGATTGGATGCCAGCGATAAATGGCGCGCAAATGGTTGGTTTCGCGTTGACGTGCAGGCATCATCATTGGGTTCAGAGAAACACCGCCGTATACCCAGCATGATGTATCGCGGGTAAATAGATGGTTTGGCAGTGGTTCGATAACGAAGTCGAGAGGGCGTCTCATCTTCGGTAACATAGAAGATGATTTGATTGGCAGCTCAGAGTAGGCCAAACCACCCAGCAATACTGATGCAAGGTGTTCATTGTCCATTTCTGCAAAATACACACGAAGATCGCGGGCAAAGGTCGGGCCGTAGCGGAAGTCAGAAATCTGAGTATCCAATAACCACTTTTTCGCTTCTGGAACCGCTAGGGTTTCGACGAGTAAATCGTGAAGTAGAAGTACTTCTACATCTTGGTCGCGTAAAGTACGAGCGAAAGCATCATGCTCTTCGCCAGCCGCTTCTACCGCAAGAACATCATCAAATAGTAACTCATGACAGTTAGATGGCGTTAAGTGGGTTAGGGCGCGCTCAGGGCGATTTAATAGAACTCGTCTTAGTTGACCAACTTCTGATCCAACGTACAGCTTACTCATTTTGTATCCTTACAGATTATCCAGCCGTCATTTATGACAATCTTATGGATAAGATGCAAGTTGTTTGGTTGTGATGATATATTGCAAATCTGTTTGTTTTTGAATTAAAGTTCTTTTAAATGATTTTTCATTAATAAATATTGGTTTTTTGTATTATTCTTGTGCTTGTAAATAAAGTGCGTTTTTATTCTTTTAGTCCGACTTGAGTATATTACATGCTTAGTGCATAAATTGTGCATATATATTCTAAATTATGCATTTTTGTGTTTTCTTTATTCGTCGAACGGAGAATATCAGACGTTGCTGTATTCAATAAAGAGCCATAAACACGCAATAGGAATAGGTTTGTGCCGTAATTATGCAAATTAGGATCTTCTGAATATTACAAAACAGCATTTCTTGTTAACTTTTTGTGACCTTGTGAGAGGGGGGGTAATATTTATCAAGAAATAATTGACAACAATCACTGTGGTTTGATGTTTGTTAGTGGCTTTTCATCGCAATCCATGCCATATTTCACCGGATCGTTTCCACCAAGTAACTAATCTGGAGCCAAAACATGTCTCACGAAGATGAATATCTATCAGTAGAACAATTAATTGAGATTCAAAAGGAAGAGACTCGCGATATCATAGCTGCATTGTTAGAAGATGGCAGCGATCCAGATTCACTCTATGAAATTGAGCACCATCTGTTTGCAGAAGATTTCGAAACGCTAGAAAAAGCGGTCGTTGAAGCATTTAAGATGGGCTTTGAAGTGCTTGAAGCAGAAGAAACTGAAGACGAAGACGGCAACAAACTGCTTTGTTGTGATGCGACCATGGAATCAGCGCTAGATGCAGAAGCGATTGATGCTCAAGTTGAGAAACTGGTCCACCTTGCTGAAAAGTACGACATTATTTATGACGGTTGGGGCACCTATTATGAAGGCGAAGATGCGCTTTACCCTGACGAAGATGTTGAAGACGAATAATAGTCTCGCCCTGATTGAAAAAGCCAGCGTATTTCGCTGGCTTTTTTCTGTCTAAAAAATGATAAGCATAAGTTATGCAATCAATTCACATTGAGCTTGTGTGGTTTTTTTACCATAATGCGTAAAAATTGATCCAGCTCAAGGTGTATATGCAACAGTCACTCGCCGGTTTATGGCAAGTCTCTCCACTTACGGACCTATCTATCCCTCAGGATGACATCACGTTTCCTGCTCCATTAAGTCAGGTGCTTCCCGACCCGTTGACAGAAGAAGCAATCCGTCAGCAAGAATGGCACCTCATGCATGATATCGAAGTGGATGAGTCGATGCTCGCATTCCCTGCGGTCGATATGGTGTTAGGTGGTGTCGATTACCATGCTGAGGTGCGCTTAAATGGGGTCGCACTGTTTGATTGTGATGGTACCCAAAACGTCTATAAAAAAGACATTCGCCCATTTATGCAGATGGGACGCAATCGCTTCGAAATCTTATTCTTAGAGGAAGAAGAAGATCTCCTTCTAGAGGAGGATAAGCTGGATTTGTGTTCTCTTGCTGAACATGAATATAAGAAAAGCGATGAGCGTATTGGTGTATGGCAAGAGCCTTACCTGCAGTTTATCCGTAATGTTCGTCTAGAGCGTGTGGCGACAGAGCAGATCTGGCACTACGGTGGTGGTTGCGAGTTTAGGGTCGATCTTTATTATCAGACGTTTGCACCGGGGTTAGTTTCTGCATCGGTCAAATTTAACGGCATGACTTACCATATTCCAATCGACGTACGCGCGGATCATGCAAGTGCGCTGTTCCAGATAGAAGCGCCTAAATATGCGGATCTCAAGAACCCGGATCCAAGCGATCTCTATCAGTTATCAGTCGAGCTAGACGGGCAACGCCAAGATTTTTCCGTGGCATTAAGTCAGGATCTTTGTGTTACCCACCTAGTACTTTAGAGGTTAGCGCACTACAGCGATTTGAGCATCACCACTTCGCACGCATCATGCCCTGTTTGTCCAAGCGGGGCTGCTAAATGCGCAAAACCCAGCTTCTCATATAAACCGATGGCTTCTTTTAAGCACTCTGTTGTTTCTAAATAGCATTGGCGATAACCCAAGTCTTTCGCCTTCTGCAGGCTGAGCGCCACAATTCGTTTGGCCAGGCCGTATCCTCGGGTTTGAGGCAGAAAATACATTTTTTGTAACTCACAAACACTCGGTTCTCCAGCCAGTGGAGCAAAGCCCCCACCTCCGACGATTTTGCCATTGTGCTCTATCACCCAATAAGCGGCGCCTTGCTGGTCATAGACGGAGTACATGTCATCGAGTGTTGGATCTGCTACACCATAGCCTTTGTCGGCGGTGAGTCCATATTCTGCAGAGACCTGACGAATGACGCTTGCGATATTTGGGTTATCTTCTGGTGTGAGAGAGCGGAGTGTGAAGTGTGCGATTTGTTCCATGCTTTGCCTACAAGAAATGAGCCCTTAAGGGCTCAATATATTGCGGTTAGGCATGTCGATGCAAACCAAAGTGAGATGTCGATGTCTGATTTGCGGATTTACGTAACCATACTTTCTCGTGGAAGTAGTACGCCACCGTGTTCAATGATGGCTCTAGCATTGCCATGATACCACCTATAAAGGCATCACCAGTTAGTAAGTAAACCACAGTGAAGGCGACGCTGAAGTGCACTGTCGCAAAGCTTGCGGTTTTTAGCTTGGTCATAGTTTGACGAGCCTTAAGAGCCGGAATACTTGTCCATGCTTTTTCATGAAAGTAGAAAGCGACCGTGTTGACAGATGGCTCGATCATGGCAATTAAACTACCAAGTAAGATGTCGCCAGTCAGCACGTAAGCGACACTAAATGCGATAGTAAAATGCAGTGATGCGAAGGTTAGTGTCTTTTTCATGATAATTACTCATCGTGTTTGTTTCGATGGTTTTATTATCGATAATAATTCTCATTGTCGCCAATTGATGGTGAGTATTAATGCTATAGGGGAAAGCTATCAATAAGCCTTTTTAAAAAAGGATAGGTTCAAGGACGGGTAGATAGAAAAAAGGTTGGTCATGAGGACCAACCTTTCTGATTTTAGCTGAGAAGCGCTTGGCTTCTGCTTTAACGATTAGCGATTAAAGAGCTGCAATCGTGGTTTTTTGCTCTTCTAGCTTCGCTAGCGTCTCTTTGTAGCCTTCAAGCTTCTCACGCTCTTTTGCTACGACGGCTTCAGGTGCTTTCGCTACAAAGCCTTCGTTACCTAGTTTGCCTTCGATACGTTTGATTTCACCGTGTGTCTTCTTGATTTCGCCATCCAGACGCGCAAGCTCTGCGTCTTTGTCGATCAGACCCGCCATTGGGATCATCAGTTCAGACTTACCAACCAGTGCTGTTGCGCATGCAGGTGTCTCTTCGCCAGCTTCAAGCACGCGTACTGCTTCTAGTTTAGCCAGAGACATCAGCACTTGTTTGCTTGCTTCTAGGCGAGATGCGTCTTTCTCGCTTGCCGCTTTCAACATCACATCAAGTGGTTTACCTGGGTTGATGTCGTATTCAGCACGCAGGTTACGAATAGCCGTGATAAATGATTTCACCCACTCGATGTCATCTAACGCTTCCTGGTGGAAGTTTGCACCATCGTATTGAGGGAGTGCTTGCAGCATGATCGTTTCGCCTTCAACACCTTCTACTAGTGGCTTCACACTCTGCCAGATAGTTTCCGTGATGTATGGCAATACTGGGTGCGCAAGACGAAGCGTCTTCTCTAACACAGTGATGAGTGTACGGCGAGTTGCACGTTGTTGTGCCTCGCTGCCTTTCCACAATACTGGTTTCGTTAGCTCCAGGTACCAGTCACAGAATTGGTTCCAGATGAACTCGTACAGCGTGTTCGCTGCCATATCCAGACGATAGTTATCGATATGCTCATTGAATGCTTTTGCTGCTAATTCAAATTGCGATTCGATCCATTTGTCCGCTAGTGAGTACTCAAGCTCAGCGCCTGCAGCAAAGCCACAATCCTGTTCTTCAGTGTTCATCAATACGTAACGGCTTGCGTTCCACAGTTTGTTACAGAAATTACGGTAACCTTCCAGACGCTTCATATCCCAGTTGATATCACGACCAGTCGATGCCATTGCAGCCAGAGTAAAGCGCAGAGCGTCAGTACCGTATGGTTCAATACCATTTTCGAAGGTCTTACGCGTGTTTTTCTCGATCTTAGCTGCAAGTTTAGGTTGCATCATGTTACCGGTACGCTTGGCTACCAGTGACTCAAGATCAATACCATCGATCATATCGATAGGGTCAAGTACGTTACCTTTCGACTTCGACATCTTGTCGCCGTTTTCGTCGCGGATTAGGCCAGTAACGTAAACCGTTTTGAATGGTACTTGTGGTTTGCCGTCTTCATCTTTGATGAAGTGCATGGTCATCATGATCATACGTGCAACCCAGAAGAAGATGATGTCAAAACCTGTCACCAATACTTCTGATGGGTGGAATACTTTCAGTGCGTCAGTCTTCTCAGGCCAGCCAAGAGTACCGAATGTCCAAAGCGCAGAAGAGAACCATGTATCCAGTACGTCTTCGTCCTGGCTTAGTGCTACATCAGCCGGAATGTTGTTGTCGGCACGAACTTCTTCTTCGTTACGACCAACATAGACATTGCCTTCAGAATCGTACCAGGCTGGGATGCGGTGACCCCACCATAGCTGACGAGAGATACACCAGTCCTGAATGTCACGCATCCAAGAGAAGTACATGTTTTCGTATTGCTTAGGAACGAACTGGATGTCACCATCTTCAACCGCTTTCACTGCTGGCTCTGCAAGAATACCTGCGCGTACGTACCATTGGTCAGTCAGCATTGGTTCGATAACCACGCCGCCACGGTCACCGTAAGGTACGGTTAAATCGTGGTCTTTGATTTCGTCTAACAGGCCAAGCTCTTCAAATTCAGCCACGATAGCTTTGCGTGCAGCAAAACGTTCCATACCCTGGTATTTAGCTGGAAGTTCTGTGCTGTAAGCTTCGCTCGCTTCACCGTTTGAGTTGAATACTTCTGCCGCGTCACGCACGTTAGCATCAAAGGTGAAAATGTTGATCATAGGTAGCTGGTGGCGTTTACCTACTTCGTAGTCATTGAAGTCGTGTGCAGGGGTGATTTTCACACAGCCTGTACCTTTCTCCATATCAGCGTGCTCGTCACCAACAATTGGGATGCGACGATTCACGATAGGAAGAACGATCTCTTTACCGATAAGATCTTTATAACGAGGATCTTCTGGGTTTACTGCAACACCAGTATCACCCAGCATGGTTTCTGGACGAGTCGTTGCAACAACAATGTAGTCTTTGCCTTCAGCCGTTTTCGCACCATCTGCAAGCGGGTAGCGGAAGTGCCACATGTTGCCTTTAACATCTTTATTTTCAACTTCAAGATCTGAAATTGCTGTGTGCAGTTTTGGATCCCAGTTAACCAGACGTTTACCACGGTAAATCAGGTCATCTTTGTACAGACGAACGAACACTTCTTGAACCGCTTTGTAGAAACCGTCATCCATAGTGAAACGTTCACGATCCCAGTCTACCGATGCACCTAAGCGACGAAGCTGCTTGGTGATTGTGCCACCAGACTCGTTTTTCCATTCCCAAATTTTATCGATGAATGCTTCACGGCCGTAATCGTGCTTGGTTTTTTCTTCTTCTGCGGCGATCTTGCGCTCAACAACCATTTGCGTTGCGATGCCTGCGTGGTCGGTACCCACTTGCCAAAGTGTGTTGTTGCCTTTCATACGTTGGCAACGAATCAAGGTATCCATAATGGTGTCTTGGAATGCGTGACCCATATGAAGGCTACCAGTGACGTTCGGTGGCGGGATCATGATGCTGTATGCGTCTTTTGATGTGTCACCGTGAGGCTTAAAGTAGCCTTTTTCTTCCCAAGTCTTATACAGATCTTGTTCGATTGATGTTGGGTTGTATGTCTTTTCCATAGTGCTCTTAAATGGATACTTTGATGGTTAATTTAAGTCTATCGCTATAAGTGAGTTCTCTTATCGAAGAGAGCTTAACTATAAGGATTGACCGTTAAGGATACTGAATTTCGATCGTCTGCAGTTGGTAACCTGCTTGTCGGTAAATTTTATATCTTTCTCTTGCGAGCTGTTTAGCTTTTTCTTCGCAGGGCACGAAGTCTACCACTTGAGCAAACTTGTTCGCAAAGGTTGTCTCATTTTCCGCCAAATTAATTACTAGTTGACGGTTCCAGGATGGTTTTACACCATTGTGGCCAATTTCAATATTGGTAGCGTATTTAGGGCCCTCACCTACGAGATTATGTGCCATGAACTTATCTGGATCAATTTGCCAGAAGTTTTCCGCTAGCTGTTCGGCATGCGCTTTGTCGTGACAGTTCAGATATACTTTAGCGCCTTGACGGGCAAAGTGCTGAGCTAAAAAGACGACGTACTGCTCAAAGCCATTGGACTGCGCTTGGGGGCTATCTTCTTTAATGATGTAGAAAGTCGCGGTTTGCATCGTTTCTCTCGCTTGGTTCTGATCTCACCTAAACCACTCTTGTTATAAAGAATAGGGCGATAATAAAAAAGGGCCTTGCGGCCCTTTTCGATGTTGTTCAGAAATTATTCTTCTGTCTCTTGGCCGCTGCGGTTCAAAAGGAATTGGACGAGCATCGAGACAGGACGGCCTGTTGAGCCTTTCGCTGCACCTGATTTCCAAGCAGTACCCGCGATGTCTAAGTGTGCCCAGTTGTACTTCTTGGCAAATTTTGACAAGAAACAACCTGCAGTGATAGTACCAGCAGGACGGCCACCGATGTTTTGCATGTCAGCAAACGGGCTCTTCAACTGCTCGTGGTACTCGTCTGCCATTGGTAGACGCCAAGCGCGGTCACTTGCTTGCTCAGAAGCATTAACCAGCTCGTGAGATAGCGGGTTATGGTTCGAAATCACACCACTGATGTGGTGACCCAGAGCGATAACACAAGCACCTGTTAGGGTTGCAACGTCTACGACACAATCTGGTTCGAAACGCTCCACATATGTTAGTGCGTCACACAATACCAAACGGCCTTCTGCGTCAGTATTAAGTACTTCAACAGTTTGACCAGACATAGTGGTTAAAATATCACCTGGACGGTATGCATTGCTTCCTGGCATGTTTTCACAGCCAGCCAGAACACCAATCACGTTAATTGGCAGGTTTAGCTTCGCTAATGCTTTCATTGTACCGAAGACAGACGCAGCACCACACATGTCGTACTTCATCTCATCCATACCTTCACCAGGTTTTAGTGAGATACCGCCTGAATCGAACGTTAGGCCTTTACCAACCAGCACGATCGGTTTTGCATCAGAGTCAGGGTTACCCTTGTACTCGATGATAGACATCATCGATTCGTTCTTAGAACCGCGACCGACGGCCAGGTATGATGTCATGCCCAGTTTTTCCATCTCTTGCTCACCAATAATTTTGGTGGTCACGGTTTCGTAATCATCGGCTAGACGACGAGCTTGTGAAGCAAGGTATGCTGGGTTTGCTACGTTTGGTGGCATGTTGCCAAGATCTTTTGATGCTTTCACACCAGAAGCAACAGCCAAACCATGAGTGATTGCTTTTTCACCTAGGTTTAGTTCACGGCGCGTTGGTACGTTGAAAACAAGCTTGCGCAGTGGGCGGCGAGTTTCAGGTTTAACGCTCTTGAATTGATTAAATGTGTACAGACCATCTTTAGTCGCTTCAACAGCCTGACGAACTTTCCAGTAAGTATCGCGGCCTTTAACGTGCAGTTCAGTCAGGAAACACACCGCTTCCATCGAACCGGTTTCGTTAAGTGTGCTGATCGTCTTTTGAATGATTTCCTTGTACTGGCGCTCGCCAAGCTCACGTTCTTTACCGCAACCGACAAGTAAAACGCGCTCTGACAATACTCCCGGTACTTGATGCAGTAGCAGCATCTGACCAGGCTTACCCTCTAGGTCACCACGGCGAAGTAGTGAACTAATGTAACCGTCACTGATTTTATCAAGTTGTTCGGCTACTGGAGAAAGGCGACGTGGTTCAAACACACCAACAACGATACATGCGCTACGTTGTTTCTCTGGACTGCCACTTTTTACACTGAACTCCATGCGTACTCCTACATCCTGAAGACAAATTGCTCTAAATGTTAGATAATGATCGCTTACTTGTTGAATTTTAGCTCCAGGCTTACATGCAGAGCTAATTAAGCGACTAACATTTAGTTTATAATTTTTCAAAAAATAAATGGTTCAACGGGAAACTATAGTGATTCGACCAAAAAAACAAGTTTTGTATAGGTAATTTCAGCGTGATTATTGTTAGATATTTGATCCGCGAAACACTCAAGAGTCAATTTGCGATCTTTTTCGTACTTTTTTTGGTGTTTCTGAGCCAAAAATTCATTAGTGTTCTCGCAGACGCTTCTGACGGGGATATTCCTGCTGGATTAATCTTCTCAATTGTTGGTTTGAACATGCCAGCAATGGGTTTATTAATGCTGCCGTTGAGTTTGTATATCGGCATATTGATCACTTTTGGCCGTTTGTATGCGGAGAGTGAAATTGTCGTTATGAATGCGACGGGGATCGGTAACAAGTTTTTGGTGCAAGCGGCACTTTACTTGGCACTGATCACGGCTGGGGTAGCGGCATTTAACGCTCTATGGTTGTCACCCTGGTCTCAAGACCGAGTGGAGCAGCTGTACGAACAGGTTGCGGCTGAGAATAGTGTCGATCTTCTGCAGAAAGGTCAGTTTCAAGGCACGCCAGATGGCTCTTCTGTGGTGTTCATTGATGACATTAATGACAACACGCTGAGTAATGTGTTTGTCGCTCAGATGCGTCCTCGAGACTCGGTATTGCCTAGCGTGATGTTTTCTTCTTCTGGTGAAGTGAAAGAACTGTCGGATGGTCGACAGATCATTACCATGAAAGAAGGAACACGCTATGAAGGCGTTCCTACTCGCGTAGAGTACATGATCACCAAGTTCGATGAGTACGAAGGGGTGATTGGTCAGCGTGAAGTGAAAAAGAAAGGCAGAGATTGGGAAGCTTATCCCACTGCTGATTTGATTGGTCATCCGGATCCTGAAGCGCAAGCGGAACTGCAATGGCGAATTTCACTGTTTGTATGTATTCCATTACTGACGATGTTAGTTATTCCGTTGTCTGCGGTTAACCCACGTCAGGGACGATTCGCAAAAATGGGCCCGGCGATTCTGATTTACTTGGCTTACTTCCTGGCGATCAGTGCGACGAAATCTGCACTGGAAGATGGCTCAATACCGACGACCGTCGGAATGTGGCCGATTAATGCGATGTTGTTGCTCGTCGCTATTTTGGCCAACATGATGGACAGCGTTCCAGCGCGACGTATCAAAGAAAAATTCCGCAAGAAGAGGCTAGCGTAAGCTGTGTTCAAAATCTTAGACCTTTATATCGGTAGAACCATCATTTCGACCACCGCCTTGGTTTTGGCCACTTTTGTTGGCTTATCTGGCATCATCAAATACGTCGAACAGTTACGTAAAGTCGGTCGGGGTGTGTATGACCTAATGCATGCACTTTACTTTGTGCTGCTGAGCATTCCTCGTGATATTGAAATGTTTTTCCCCATGGCGGCACTGTTGGGGGCATTGATCGGTTTAGGAATGCTGGCATCAAGCTCTGAGCTGGTGGTTATGCAGGCTGCAGGCTTTTCCAAACTGGATATCGGCTTATCAGTATTGAAGACCGCTGTACCTCTTATGCTAATTGTCATGACGCTAGGTCAGTGGGGCGCACCAGAAGCACAAAAGATGGCGCGTGACTTACGTTCCTTTGCGGTATCTGGCGGTAGTATTGTTTCTGTTCGGGCTGGGGTTTGGGCCCGTGATGCGAATGATTTTATCTTTATCGGCAAAGTCGAAGACGACAAACTGTATGCGCTTAATATGTGGCGCTTCGATGATGATAAGAATCTGCAGAAAGTGATCTTTGCTGAAGAAGTGGATTATGAGCAAGACAACAACTGGGTCATGAAAGACGTGCAAATCACCGATATGCAGGGTGAGACTGTCATATCCAAGCAAAGTGTCGAGCAAATGGAATGGCAAACGTCACTGGCACCAGACAAGCTTGCTGTCGTGACGGTGAAACCAGAAGAGCTCTCTCTTAGCGGCTTGTACGATTACGTGACGTACTTGAAAGCATCAGAGCAAGATGCTTCACGTTACGAGCTTGCGTTCTGGCGTAAACTGACTCAGCCACTATCTATAGCGGTCATGATGTTGATGGCCTTGTCATTTGTATTTGGTCCTCTGCGTAGCGTGACGATGGGAGCAAGGGTGTTGTCTGGGGTCGTTGCGGGCTTTACGTTCTATATCTCCAGTGAATTTTTCGGACCGTTGACGCTGGTATATGGCATACCGCCCGTGTTTGGCGCACTGGCACCAAGTTTGGTGTTCCTCGCTATCGCAGTATCGCTGCTGAGAAGAAAACTATAAAGATAACGAAGGAAGGCAAATGCCTTCCTTTTTTTGTTCTCACTGTCTATGTATCCCGAGCGTTGTTTATTTCGCTTTAGGTAACACAACGACTTGAGTTTTTGCCCACATATCGTGAAAGCCTCGTTTCTTCGGATCAATCGGCACGGTCAAATTGGCTAGACCAAAGCCTGATGTCGCCAGACGAATCAGTGCCTGAGTGACAGTGATTGGCGCACCGTCTGCCGCGTTACGCACCTGCAGTTTCCACGCTCGCATACCCAGCGTTTGGCCAGCTCGAGTCCAAAAGAAAACAAAGAAATAGATCCAAACGACAGCCAGGTAAAGCGTAAAGATAGGGCTAATTACAGGGTGCTTCGATACCATATCTGCTGCATCCACATATTCCCCATAGCTCAAAAGCCCTGCTGCATTGAGCGCAAAGATGATAGCCATAACCACACCCGCTGCCATCATTTCTATAGCAATGACAATCAACGAGTCATAGACCAAAGCCGCTAATCGGCGAAAGAGCCCGGCCGTTGGGAGAGTTGTAGAAGTCGTCATAATTCCATCACTTACCTTAACAAATTGTGCGTCAGAATATAGATTCCCTTCCCATGTGAAAAGAGAGCCAACGCACAGACTCTCTAATTATGGCGAAATCCTCTCTGTTTATAGTCGTCTTTAGCGTTGATAAGGATGAAAACAAACAGAATTCCTGGGCGTTCTATTCAAAAAACGGTGGTTTGGAGTTGGCTTTCAGACATGAAATTTTGGGTCTGTTACCTGATGAGAAAGCTGCGAGAGTTGGTGTTTTTCATCTTCGGTATAGTGTTGAGACAGCGCGAGTTCTAATGCTTTTTCTGACAGTTTTTTAGCTGGAGAGGCGAAGAGTTTGGGGTGTATGCTCGATATCGCCAACAATGACTTTTGCAAGCGAATCTGAACTTGGAGTTGGGCTGCGCCATCATGTGCTATCGGTAAAAAGATATCATCAAACAGATCCTGGCAGCTTAATGAGGGAACAAACAAGCGAGGAAAGCGCGTTTTTATTGGTCTTTGCTTTAGTAGATCTCCCCAAAGTGAAAGTGCCCTTATAGAGCGTCCGAGTACATCAATGGCGGTGCCGTTATCATTGACCGCAGGAGACAACGCTCTTGAAGCTATTTCCGCCATTACGACCAAGCCAAAACGAGGGTCTTGGTCGAAGGAACGCTCAGTTCGAATTGTGAAAGCTGCGCTAACTTCGCTTTCCTCTTCTAGTTCGCCACATAACCAAGCGATGGGTTGTCCTGAGTAAACAAAGTTACCTGGCTGGCGTTCTATGTAAATGGTGCATTGGTTCTCTTCGGCAAGGTTATCCAGGTGGTGCATGTCGATATGTTGTAAGTAACCAATTTCCTGACTGAAGATCGGCTTACTCCCTCTCGGTTTATACTCCGGGTGACTCCAGGGATGAGCGCCAAGCCAGGGCTCGTCACCACGTTTACGAATCGCACTTAACAGGGCTTGTTCGACTTTTGACGTTGTTTCAGCAACTCTTCCAAGAACAGATAGGTGCTGAATCCAGCGTAGTAGGGTGAGTATGATCATGACGATGACAAGCATAGTCACGATAAACAAATAGATACGTGCCTGTTCGTGATAGGCTCCGATACCAAGGGCGATAATCCCGACCAGACTAAACAAGAAAGAACCCAGAAAAGTAGAGAGTGCATTCTGCGTTGTGCTGTCTTCCATCAATAACTTAGTGGCTCTTGGTGTCACACCTGCGCTGGCTGCACTGTAGGCTGAGACCATGACATTGAGTGAGAAGGTGGTTACCGCCAACATTGAGGTGGCAAGAATATTGAGTATGTTATTCAGTAGCTCACTGCTGACATTGATCGTGGGAGGCAGTACGACGAATTCGTTTAACACAATAGATATCAGAGCAGTACCGACCGCAAGCAAGGCGAAAAGAGACGTCCGAACCCACAATTTGCGTGTCATCTGTTTTAATAACCACTGCCATTTAGATCCTGTCATCCTTGTATTCCTTCAGCGACTAACTCGAAAGTGGTTAGATAATTCAAAACGTTACTATTACTAAAGCATAGAATAAATTTTCTGAAGTCTGGTTAGTGTTTGATTAGTGATAATGATAAAGGTACGAAGTTAAGGGTACTTTCAAACGTGCAGACAGCATGTGAAGCAAAGAGGTGGAAAATGATTCTAATTACAGGCGCAAGCAGCGGGTTGGGTTCAGCGTTGGCCAAACTCTACGATGCAGAAGGTAGACGCACTTACCTAACAGGAAGAAGCGACAGTAAACTTTCTGCAATCACAGAGAGCTTGTCTAACAACATGGGTTACCAATCTTGTGATCTCGCATCTTATAAGGATGTAGAACAATTATTTGAACAATTGGAGCAGCCTCCCCAAACCGTGATTCATAGTGCAGGAAGTGGTTATTTTGGGCTGTTGGAAGACCAGGAGCCAGAACAGGTTCAAAAGTTAATCAACAACAACCTTAATTCTGCTATTAATGTATTGCGAGAGTTGGTTAAGCGATACAAACAACATCCAGTCAATGTGGTAGTGATCATGTCGACTGCCGCACAGCAGCCCAAAGCTCAGGAGTCCACATACTGTGCAGTTAAGTGGGCGGTAAAAGGTCTGATAGAGTCTGTTCGTTTAGAACTAAAGGGCAAACCGATGAAAATTATTGCGGTTTATCCTGGAGGGATGGCGACGGAATTTTGGGAAACCAGTGGCAAGTCATTAGATCTCAGCAGTTTTATGCAAGCAGAAGATGCGGCCCAAATGATTCATGATGCGGTGTCGAGCATCGGTAACGGTTATGTTTCTGATATCACTGTGAATCGTTTGTAGATTGAATAGACAGTGGACGTGACGTTTGTGCCAGTAATAGTGTGATAGCCATTGAAGAGAATAGCACTAACTCTCCTTTGTCACAGTTTGTGGCGAAATTATCAGCAAACGATAGTTATTAAAGGTTTTTCTGCTTGCGCAGGTCAAAAGCTTCCGTATAATGCCAAACATCAAAGGGCAATAGCCCAGAGATGCCGGTGTGGTGAAATTGGTATACACGACGGATTCAAAATCCGTTGCCTTCGGGCGTGGCGGTTCAAGTCCGCCCACCGGTACCATATTTTAAGACAGAGCCTCGACGTAAGTCGGGGCTTTGTTGTTTCTGATGTTTGTGAATTCAAATCCAGCGTGGCGGCTTGGATGCAAGCCCAGTCAAGTCGCCCACCGGTACCATACATAGAAAGGTCGCTTTTATAGCGGCCTTTCGTCGTTTTAGGCGTTTGAATATTGAATTTGACGTTCCTAGCGTTGCCTCCGCGGCGGTGGCGGCAGGAATGCCCATCCAATCAGTCCGCCCACCGGTAACATATTTTAAGACAGAGCCTCGACGTAAGTCGGGGCTTTGTTGTTTCTGGTGTTTGTGAATTCAAATACAGCGTAGCGGCTTGGATGTAAGCCCAGCTAAGCCAGGTTATAGACGATATTAATAGTCTTATTCACTATTATTTGGGGGAGGTGTGGTCACTTTATACTGGTGGGTCTCACTGGTTTGGTGCAATGCTCAACTCTCCAAGCTTTATAATGAAATATCAAACCGTATTTGTATGGTTGCCTTTTTTGATAGTGAGAGATGTGAAAAGATCCCCGTCTTAATTACTACATTTTTGCACCATCAACCTTGTTACCTAAAGCAAACGATAATCGCGGTGCTAACTTCACAATTCAAAGATAAGGATTATTAAAATGATAGGGAGATTAACCCAGCTGTTCCCCCTTTGGGCGGTTATATTTGCCTTAACGGCTTACTTTTCACCGAGTCTCTTTGTCGATTTAAAATCTCAAATCGTCCCTTTGCTCACTATTATCATGCTTGCCATGGGAATTAGTTTGTCACCTGGCGATTTCCTTAATGTTCTCAAGCATAAAAAAGCGGTGGGTATTGGCGTATTTCTTCAGTTTTTAATTATGCCTCTTGCCGCTCTATTCATCAGCTTCTTATTAGGGTTTAGCACGGAACTTACTGTCGGTATGGTGCTTGTTGGTAGTGTTGCTGGTGGAACATCATCTAACGTAATGGTATTCCTAGCCAAAGGCGATGTTGCCCTCTCTATTTCAATGACGGCTATATCTACATTATTAGGAGTGGTACTAACACCACTGCTTGTCGAAGGGTTGGTTGGTCAAAGTGTTGATGTGCCAGTTTCTGGGATGTTGATGAGTTTAGTGAAGATCGTATTACTTCCAGTCTCGATTGGCGTCATTATCAATACCTTTATTCCGAAAGCAGTGGCTAAGGTCAATGCAATCTTGCCGCTAATTTCAATGTTAGCCATCGTACTTATTATTGCTATTGTCGTCGCCTTAAATGCTGACAACTTAAATACCATTGGTCCATTGGTGGCACTGGCGGTCATTTTACACAATGGTCTAGGTTTGACTGCTGGCTATTACTGCTGTCGCCTGTTTGGCTTTAATGAATCGACTTGTCGGACAATTGCATTTGAAGTGGGATTACAGAACTCAGGTTTGGCAACCGCACTTGCAATGAAGTTCTTCTCTCCTGCATCGGCAATCGCCGGCACAATATTCTCGGTTTGGCACAATATTTCAGGTTCTCTATTGGCAGGGTACTGGACAAGCAAAAAGGCTCGTAAAGCGAAAGCTGCGACTAATAGCCTATAGGTTGAAGTGTCGAGCAAGTATCAAGGTAAGCTCCCAACTGAGGCGGATACCTCGTGAGGCATTTACCTTGATACCTAAACACCGTAATACTTTAATCCCAGAAGTATTATCTTACTGGTTGAGCTACTCAAGCTCTACTGGTGGTCTAAACACCATTTCATGAACCACTACATCGTCAGGAAGCTTTAATAACCCTAATATAGTGCTAGCGACACTTTCTGGCTGCATGTACTGAGGTCGACTGGCTTCCCGAAAGTTGGTATCGGTGCCGCCAGGGAATAAGTTGGTGACTTTAATGCCATGAGGTTGAGCTTCTTTCATTAACACGCCAGTAAAGCCGGATAGCCCTTGTTTCATCGTTGTGTAAACCGCCATCGTTTCACTTGCTCGCTTAGCAACAGTGCTGGTGACATTAATGATGTATCCCGACTTCTGCTCTTTCATCAGTGAAAGAGCTTCTCTACATAGAATTGCTGGTGCTCTTAAGTTGATCGCGTATTGCTGTTCAAATTCCTCTAATGAGAATTCATCAATAGCGCACTTACGAGTGCTCATTCCTGCGTTGTTGATAAGGACATCCAGTCCTCCGAGCTCATCAGTGGCTTGTTTGAACATCTCGATCACTTGTTGTGACTCAGCAAGGTCATAAGGGGCAAACCTACAACCTGTCAGTTGATGGAGTTCTATTAACTTGCTTTTATTTCTGCCTGTAGCAAAAACATCATGATCATCGGCACATAGCTGTTTTACTAGCTCAAATCCTATACCGCTGCTGGCCCCTGTAACGAGAACTTTCATTTGCTGGCTCCTGGTTAATGTAAGAAAGTAAATCCCATTCAATTATGCTTAGCTTAATCGGAACAACAATGGAAGCGCCCGGTTTCTAATGAATCTGCTGCTTATTTGTGACTGAGCGCCTCATTTATTGCTATTCCCATTTGTTCTTCGTGCCATTTTATAAAGAGCAATAGGCACCTATAAAAGAAATAGACATAGCTTCTAGACGATATTTGCCTCGTAGTTTCTATCTTTTATTGATGAACTTGTTACTTATATTGATTACTATTCAGAGTTTGTTTTTAGAATTCAATTAGTAGTGAGCTGTGGCAGCAATTAAACTTACCGTCGATCGCATTCAGCCCGGGTTACATATCCGTCTACCGTTGAAATGGAACGATCACCCATTCTTACTCAATAGTTTTAAAATTAAAGATCAGGAGCAGGTTGAGATGATTCGTCACCTCGGTATGAAGTTCGTGTACTTTAATCCGGAGCAGAGTGATGCATTACCATTACCAGTCAACCAAGATCGAGTGGATAGGAGCAAGAATGAGGAGTTGTTAGATCTAGAAACTCAAAAGCTATGGCAAGAGAAGCAGAAACGTATAGAAAAGCTGAGTGCTTACCGACGCAGAGTGATCCAATGTGAAAAAGAGTTTGAGCGCTCTCTTGCGCGCATGCGGTCTGTAATGATGAAGATCCGTAATCGCCCGGAGGCAGCGGTTACAGAAGCAAAGCAGTTAACTGAAGATATTGTTGATAAGCTAATGTGTGACGACAATGTCACGCTGCATTTAATGAATAGCAAAAACGAATTTGACGATATCTACTTCCATTCATTGAACGTTGCTGTTATTGCCATGATGATCGGACGTGCAAAAGGTTACTCTGCTGCACAATTGAAAGAGTTGTCGTTTGCCGCTTTATTTCATGACATGGGGAAAGTAAAAATCCCAACCGCCATTTTAAGAAAACAAGTCCCTCTGACCGATCCCGAAATGAACTATTTAAAGTTGCATACCAAGTACGGCTTGGATCTGGCTAACCAAATAGAGGACTTTCCTGAAACGGCAAAGACAGTCATTGAGCAACACCATGAGCTAAGAGATGGCTCGGGATATCCTAAGGGATTGCAAGGGGATGAGATAAACGCGATTGCCCAAGTCATTATTGTGGCAAATGCGTTTGATAACTTGTGTCATACACCTATAGCTTCAGAACAAAAGATTCCGTATACCGCACTCTCTCATCTTTATAAAAACTGCAAACATCTATATAAAGAAGAAAACCTCAATATTCTGATTAAGTTTATGGGCGTCTTCCCTCCAGGTACCGTCGTGCAGCTATCCAATAATATGGTTGGGTTGGTTATCTCAGTGAATGGTTCGAATCTATTATTCCCTAATGTTTTGGTTTATGACCCCTCAGTACCGAGAACCCAAGCCCCAATACTTGATTTAGCGTCGAAGGATTTAAGGATAGTAAACGCAATCCATCCGTCTAAACTACCGGAAAAGATAAAAGAGTACCTTAATCCTCGTTCTCGAATTTCATACTTCTTCGATACTGATGCTTAGTTATCCACAGGGTTTTGTGAGTAATATGTAGAAATCCTGAGTGTTATTTTGGGGTAATTTTAAGGTTGGATGGAAAGTGTCCACTTGGTATGTTTTTTTAGAAAAAATGCATATTTTCTATTGCCAAAGAAATTCTTCTCCCTATAATGCGCATCCACCGACACGGCAGACGCGATAAGGCTTCAGCAGGGTCGGAGAGGTAAAAAGCTTCTACGAAAAATTAGTTGAAAAAAGTGTTTGACACTAACAACCAAATCGCTAGAATGCACCTCCGCTTTGAGAGAAAAACTTCTCGCAAAGCAAGCTCTTTAACAATATAGACCTATCAATCTGTGTGGGCACTCGTTGATGATAATCCAAATTAACTACTTCGGTAGTAAATTAGATTTCAATGAACTGAGTGACCAATACAAATAACTTCGGTTATTTGGCACAGTCAATTCAGTAGTGAATAG
>NZ_JAWLID010000014.1:0-78801 GCF_033042495.1 Vibrio sp. EA2
TCGTTTCCGCTCGACTTGCATGTGTTAGGCCTGCCGCCAGCGTTCAATCTGAGCCATGATCAAACTCTTCAATTTAAGATTTTGTCGGCTCAATGAATACTGAACATTACATAAAGTAATGTTTGAATTGACTGTGCTCTTATTGGTTTTCACTTTTGAAAAAGTAAAACAAAACAGCTCAAGGCTGCTTCCCAATTCGAATGGTCACTTCGTATCATTGAAACCTAAATTGATACCGAAGTATCTAATTTGGATTATCATCAACGAGTGCCCACACAGATTGATAGGTCTATATTGTTAAAGAGCTTTCCTATTGAGCCTTGAGCTATGCGCCCCACTCAAATCGGACGGCCATTTTAGCGAGTTAAAGTTTAGTGTCAATCACTTTTTTCAAACTTTTTTCAAGCGTTTCCGCTTGGCTAATTTGGCTTGCTAACTTCGCTTCGTTCCTTTCGGAGCGTTGCCGTGTCAGCGAGGTGGCATTATAGAGATTGCGATCACATTGGCAAGCCCTTTTTTACTATTTTTTCGAATTTTCTATCATTCGAATGAAATAGCATCAAAAACACTTAAAAGAGCACGTTATTTCTACAGTTCTTTGAATTTATCCGTGAAAAGAGCCACTTTTTCCCAGTTGGTGTATTCCACTTCTTTCGTTGTATCCGTTTCTCCACCTGTCATCGACATGATGAACTTAATCATCATTTTGTCGAACCATCCGTAACGAGGATAATAAAGCGCACCAGCAAACACGCCTATCAGCTCTGGTTTCCAAGGTGATTTCATCAAGAACTTACGAATATAAGCACTTCCTTCGGGCGTATCTTTACCCTGGTCTTCCTTACGTGCCGTTAAGTTCACGCAGAAGAAAGCGACTTTATGCTTTTCCAGTTGCGTAAGATGGCGTTCAATAAATTGGTACAATTTCTTATTCAAATGCCCATAACGAATAGAAGCACCAACCAACACTTTGTCATAGGGTTCGAAATCAATAGTATCTACATTATGTAGGTCGACTAAATCACAATCGAAGTCCGTTAGTTTCTCATCTATATAGTGGAAGATTTTTTTAGTTTGCCCTTCGCGAGAAGAGTACAAGAACAAAGCTTTTGCCACGGTTTCCCCTTAACTACGCCAAAACGTCGGCGTGAGTAGAATGAGTAAGGTAAATATTTCCAGACGACCAAATAGCATGGAGACAATCAGTACCCATTTAGCTTTATCATTGACGTCGCCAAAATGCAGCGCCACTTCTCCAAGACCAGGGCCAAGGTTATTTAAAGTGGCAGCAACGGCCGAGAATGCACTCAGTTCATCCATTCCGGTCGCGATAAGCCCTAACATGCACACAACAAATACCAATGCATAAGCTGAGAAGAACCCCCAAACGGCATCGACAACTCGTTGTGGTAGAGCGCTGCCCCCCACTTTAATGGTGTAGACAGCCCTAGGGTGGACCAGACGTTTAAGCTCACGTGCTCCTTGTAGTGTAAGTAGCAAAATACGGATAACTTTCATGCCGCCACCTGTCGAGCCAGCGCACCCACCAATAAAAGATGAGAACAGAAGCAATACAGGTAAGAATAGTGGCCAATCAGCGAAGCCTGTTGTGGTAAAACCAGCCGTCGTAGAAATAGAAACCGTTTGGAACAGCGCTTGGTCAAACGCATCATAAGTGGAGGTATATGCGTGGTGCTGAAGTAATAATAAGAAGCAAATGACGAACAGTAGCACCTGTATAAAGATGAAGGCACGAAACTCGGGATCTTTCCAATAGTATTTCGGGTGCACACCACCAGAGGCAAATGCCGCAAAGTGCAAGGTATAGTTACATGCCGATATAAGCAGGAAAACCACGGTAATGAGGTTAATCGCATAGCTATCGAAATACCCCATACTCGCATCGTGAGTTGAGAACCCGCCTATTGCGATGGTCGAGAAGCTGTGGCTAATCGCATCAAATGGGGTCATACCCGCCAACCAAAATGCTGTCGCACACGCAATGGTTAAGCTTAAGTAGATATACCAGAGGGCTTTGGCTGTCTCGGCAATACGCGGCGTCATTTTAGTGTCTTTTACCGGACCCGGAATTTCAGCGCGATACAACTGCATACCACCGATACCCAATACAGGCAAAATGGCAACCGCCAATACGATGATCCCCATTCCACCAAACCATTGGAGTAACTGGCGATAGAACAAGATCGCTTTAGGTAACTCATCCAGACCAACAATCACGGTTGCACCGGTCGTCGTCAAAGCAGAAAATGACTCAAAAAAGGCGTCAGTTACCGATACATTAGGGTTATCGGCAATCAAAAACGGAATGGACCCCGCACTGCCTAGTACCGTCCAGAATAAGACCACAATAAGGAAGCCGTCACGTGATTTTAGCTCATGCTTGTGCCTGCGGTTCGGAAACCAGCAAACACCTCCGCAAAACAGCAGAACAAAAAAGGTCGTAACAAAGGGTACACCCGCGCCATCTCGATAGGTAAGCGCGACGAGTGCAGGTGCGAGCATTGTGACGCTAAAAAGCGCAAGCAATAGCCCGACAATACGAATAATTGAACGAAATTGCATGGATTGATTGACTAGCGAAGCTGTCCCTGTCGCTTACTGTTTTTCATTATTTTCCGTCTAGCGGGGTCACAATTGCCTTTGCCCCACTTTTATTGATGATCGCTTGGGTAAATCCGCTCACTTCACGCAGCTCAATTTCTACCACCAGCACGACCTGATCGCTGTATTCAGCATCGACTTCCACCGCCCCAAACTGAGGCATAATAGACTGTGCGATAGGCATAAACCCATAGTCTAACGCTAGTCTGAGCTTTGTGGTGATTTTTTTCTCAATAGTTTGAAGCTGCTTGAGTGCTTGTTGCACCCCACCACCATAAGCCTTAACCAGACCACCCGTGCCTAATTTGATGCCACCAGAGTAACGGGTCACAACCGCAGTCATTTCCCCAACCCCAGAGCCGGAAAGCTGCGCGAGAATAGGCTTACCTGCCGTACCAGACGGTTCACCGTCGTCGCTAAAACCCCATTTCATCGAATCTTCCGGCCTACCTGCGACAAATCCCCAGCAATTATGTCGCGCATCCGCGTGCTGTGCTTTTACTTGATCCACAAATGCTTTCGCCGCTTCGACACTTGGCGTATGGGCAAGATGCGTAATAAACACACTCTTTTTGATCTCTTCTTCAAATTGAGTCGGTTGCGCAGGAATCAAATAAGGCTGGTCATTCATAGCATTAGGTCGTTTATCTCTTTACCAGAAGTCTATCACGATAGTGATTTGCAAGTCGCATAAGATCTGTCCCAGCGCACAATGTTAAACACTTGTTTGAAAAATGTGTTGAAATTAAACATCCACCGATCAAAACTAACATCAATGGTCAAACCAGAATTAGAATAAAACACTTCCTCGATACCTATTTATCTGAGGCTATTTATACGAGGAAGGGCACCATTTAAATAGGTATACAGACAATCCCAGATTGTATGTCATGGAGATAGACAATGATTTACCAAGCCGAAACCCTACAGGTAAAGGAAATACAGGATGGCATTGCAGAGCTGAGCTTCTGCTCGCCAAAATCCGTCAATAAACTTGATTTAGCGACGCTTGAGTCACTAGACAAAGCCCTTGATGCACTTATCGCCCACCAAGGTCTGAAAGGCGTAATGCTGACTTCAGATAAAGATGCGTTCATTGTAGGTGCAGACATTACTGAATTTTTAGGTCTGTTTGCGAAGACAGATGCCGAGCTGGATCAGTGGTTACAATTTGCTAACAGCATCTTCAATAAAATGGAAGACCTGCCAGTGCCAACCATCTCAGTCATCAAGGGCCATGCTCTTGGTGGTGGCTGTGAGTGTGTATTGGCAACAGACATGCGTATCGGTGACAAGACCGCCAGCATTGGTCTGCCAGAAACGAAACTTGGCATCATGCCAGGCTTTGGTGGCTGTGTACGCCTGCCACGTGTTATCGGCGCTGATAACGCGATGGAAATCATCACCCAAGGCAAAGCTTGTCGAGCAAATGAAGCACTAAGCCTTGGCCTGTTAGATGCGGTTGTTGATTCAGACTCTCTCTATGCATCTGCTCTGCAAACACTGACTTCTGCAATTAACGAGAAACTGGATTGGCAAGCACGCCGTAAACAAAAGACATCGCCACTGACGTTGAGTAAGCTTGAGTCAACGATGAGCTTCACAATGGCAAAAGGCCTCGTGGCACAAAAAGCAGGCCCGCATTACCCAGCACCAATGACATCCGTCCTTACTATTGAAGAAGGTGCTCAGTTTGCCCGTGATGAAGCACTGGCTGTAGAACGTAAGTACTTCGTTAAGCTGGCAAAATCAGAAGAAGCGAAATCACTGGTCGGTCTGTTCCTTAATGATCAGTACATTAAAGGCATCGCTAAAAAAGCAGCAAAATCAGCAAACAAAGACACTAAACGTGCAGCAGTCCTTGGCGCAGGTATCATGGGTGGCGGTATCGCTTACCAATCGGCACTGAAAGGTGTGCCTGTACTGATGAAAGACATCGCTCAAGCCTCATTAGATTTGGGCATGAACGAAGCGTCGAAACTGCTGAATAAGCGTCTTGCTACGGGTCGTCTTGACGGCTTCAAGATGGCGGGCATCCTCGCGTCTATTACTCCAAGCCTGCACTACGCTGGCATCGAAAACTCAGATGTGATTGTCGAAGCGGTGGTTGAAAACCCGAAAGTAAAAGCTGCCGTCCTTAGCGAAGTCGAGCAAAATGTTGGCGAAGATACGGTTATTACGTCTAACACATCGACCATTCCAATCAACGTACTGGCTCAGTCACTACAACGCCCGGAAAACTTCTGTGGTATGCACTTCTTTAACCCTGTGCATCGCATGCCATTGGTTGAAATCATCCGCGGCGAGAAAACATCGGATGACACGATCAATCGTGTTGTCGCTTACGCAGCGAAAATGGGTAAATCACCTATCGTGGTCAATGACTGCCCTGGATTCTTCGTAAACCGCGTACTGTTCCCGTACTTTGGTGGCTTCAGCATGCTGCTTCGTGATGGTGCTGATTTCACGCAAATCGACAAAATCATGGAACGCAAGTTTGGCTGGCCAATGGGTCCAGCATACCTGCTTGACGTTGTAGGTATTGATACTGCTCATCATGCGCAAGCCGTGATGGCCGAGGGTTTCCCAGAGCGTATGGGTAAACAAGGTCGTGATGCGATTGATGCTTTGTTTGAAGCCAACAAATTTGGTCAGAAAAACGGCAGCGGCTTCTACAGCTATTCAGTTGATAAGAAAGGCAAACCGAAGAAGACCTTCTCTGAAGAAATCTTGCCACTATTAGCTGACGTATGTGCAGATAAACGTGACTTCGACGAGCAAACCATCATCCAACGTATGATGATTCCTATGATCAACGAAGTGGTGCTGTGTCTACAGGAAGGCATTATCGCCACACCACAAGAAGCGGACATGGCTCTGGTTTACGGTCTGGGCTTCCCTCCATTCCGCGGCGGTGTATTCCGCTACCTAGACAGCGTTGGTATTGCTGAATACATCGAAACAGCAAAACAACACGCTGAACTAGGCGCGATGTACCAAGTACCGCAAATGCTGATTGATATGGCAGCCAAAGGCGAGAGCTTCTACGGCGCACAACAGCAAGGCTCTATCTAAGGAGGGATTCCCAAAATGACTAATCAAACAAGAAATGTTGTCGTAGTAGATTGTCTACGTACCCCAATGGGTCGCTCTAAAGGTGGCGCTTTCCGTAATACTCGTGCTGAAGACCTATCAGCACAACTGATGAAAGGCATTCTGGCGCGTAACCCGCAAGTAAACCCAAGTGAGATCGAAGACATCTACTGGGGCTGTGTACAACAAACGCTGGAACAAGGCTTTAACGTTGCACGTAACGCAGCGCTGCTGGCTGGTCTGCCAATTGAAATTAGCGCGGTTACCGTAAACCGTTTGTGTGGTTCATCCATGCAGGCTTTGCATGACGGTACACGCGCAATTATGACTGGCGACGCAGAGATCTGTCTGATCGGTGGTGTTGAGCACATGGGTCACGTACCAATGAACCACGGTGTGGATTTTCACCCGGGCATGGCAAAGAACGTAGCTAAAGCGGCTGGCATGATGGGCTTAACGGCTGAAATGCTGGGCAAACTACACGGTATCAGCCGTGAACAACAGGATGAGTTTGCGGCACGCTCTCATGCTCGCGCTCATGCAGCCACCGTGGAAGGCCGTTTTAAAAACGAGATCCTGCCAATCGAAGGTCACGCGGCAGACGGTACTCTCTTTACTCTCGATTACGATGAAGTTATTCGTCCAGAAACTTCGGTAGACGGCTTATCTCAGCTTCGTCCGGTATTCGACCCTGCAAATGGTACTGTGACGGCAGGTACGTCTTCTGCTCTGTCAGATGGCGCATCAGCCATGCTGATCATGAGTGAAGAAAAAGCCAACGAGCTTGGCCTGAAGATCCGTGCGCGTATCAAGGGTATGGCGGTTGCAGGCTGCGATCCGTCAATCATGGGTTACGGTCCGGTACCAGCAACACAAAAAGCGCTAAAACGTGCAGGTCTATCTATTGATGATATGGATGTCGTTGAACTAAACGAAGCATTCGCAGCACAATCACTACCATGTGCGAAAGACCTGGGTCTTCTTGATGTGATGGATGAAAAAGTGAACCTGAATGGTGGTGCAATCGCTCTGGGTCACCCACTAGGCTGTTCTGGTTCTCGTATCTCTACAACGCTGATCAACCTAATGGAAGCTAAAGACGCGAAATACGGTCTTGCGACCATGTGTATCGGTCTTGGTCAGGGCATTGCGACTGTCTTTGAAAGACCTTAGGTCTTTGAACGACAGAGTGATCCACTCGGCATCCTGATGAAATGAACCGATGCTAAAGTCATTTAGTATTAGACTTAAGGGCGACATCCTGTGTCGCCCTTTATTTTTAAGTTGTCATCAGAGATACATGCACTACAAGCATAGATTAAATGATGAACTTTCATTTTATTCATAACCAAACAAGACATACACTTAGAGGCAGTTAATATCTTGCTGCTGTGGCATCCCAGCCACACTACCGCACACTCGGAGAACCTCATGTTTAATGCTCTAGTTCTAAACCAAGAAGACAAACGTACTATCGCCAACATCGAACAAATTGATGAAACCCAACTTCCTGAAGGTGACGTCCTGATTGACGTTGACTACTCATCGTTAAACTACAAAGACGGTTTGGCGATTACAGGCAAAGGTAAAATCATCCGTAACTTTCCAATGGTTCCGGGCATTGACCTGGCTGGTACCGTGGTGAGCTCTGAAGATGGACGCTACCAGGCTGGCGACAAAGTGGTACTGACAGGCTGGGGCGTCGGTGAAAACCACTGGGGCGGCATGGCGCAACGTGCTCGTTTGAAAGCTGATTGGTTAGTACCGCTACCAAAAGGGCTAGACAGCAAAAAAGCAATGATGGTTGGTACTGCTGGCTTTACCGCAATGCTGTGTGTTCAGGCGCTGCTTGATGCTGATATCAAACCAGAAGCAGGCGAAATCCTTGTTACTGGCGCAAGTGGTGGCGTAGGCTCAGTCGCTGTGGCATTGCTGGCGCAACTGGGTTACAAAGTCGCAGCCGTTACTGGCCGCGTTGAACAAAACGGCCCACTGTTAGAAAAACTGGGTGCAAGTCGCATCATCGACCGCGTTGAGTTTGAAGAACCAGCTCGCCCACTTGAGAAACAAATCTGGGCAGGTGCAGTTGATACTGTCGGCAGCAAAGTGCTGGCAAAAGTATTGGCACAAATGGATTACAACAGCGCAGTCGCAGCATGTGGCTTAGCAGGTGGTTTTGACCTGCCAACAACAGTGATGCCATTTATCCTACGTAATGTAAGACTCCAAGGCGTGGATTCAGTTATGTGTCCAACTGAAAAACGCATTGCCGCATGGGAAAAGCTGGTTGAGATCTTACCTGATAGCTACTTTGATCAAGCTTGTACCGAAGTCGAACTGGGAGAAGCACCAAAGTACGCTGAAGACATCACTAATGGCCAAGTGACTGGACGCGTGGTTATTAAGCTTTAAGCTCTACAATCACAAACTTGATAGACCAAGAGCCGGCATTGCTGGCTCTTTTTGATCAACCTAATCCCATATCTTCGATGCGCTTGGCAATCAACCGTCCGCACTCTTCTTTCACAATCCCTCTCAACCATTCTTGTGCAGGTGAATGCTCACAACGCGCATGCCAGATCATCGAGTAATCAAACGGAGTAAATTCAAACGGCAGAGGTTTCACCATTAGGTCATAACGTTCCGCTACCAAATACGCTAAATCGGCCGGAACGATGATAATGATTGGCAAGGTATCAACAATCGCCAGTGCCGCTTCCAGGTGATAAGCACGCAGCACCATTTTGCGTTGTGGCTTATCCATCAGAGCTTGCTCGATCAGCGCATTGACCCCATCACTGATGGCAATCATCGCATGTGGGTAATGCAGATAATCGTTCAGACTCATCTCTTTTTCTGCCAACGGGTGCTGTTTCGACAACAAACACAACACGCCGACTCGACCCAAAATTTCACTTCGCAGTGGCTCTATCGGACCAGTAGGTCGACAAATGGCGAGATCGGCACCTTCATAGGTCAGCTGATCTGACAACCGGTCATGCTGCAAGGGCAGGAAATTGAACGACACATTCGGTGCTTCCTGATAAATACGCGGCAAAGCAAAAGGCAATATAGTCTGCATCGCGTAATCTGTCGTGGCGATAGTAAAGGTCTGGTCGCATTGCAGCGGATCGAATTCAATTGGCGAAAGCAGCTGTCGCAGCGACTCTAACGGCTCCCCTAGAGAACGATCAATTTCCAGCGCCTTTTTAGTTGGAATCAAATGCTGCCCCTGGCGAGTGAACAATGGGTCATCCAATAAATCGCGCAGTCGACCAAGCACCCGACTCATCGCCGACTGGCTCAAGTTCAGGCGGGTTGCAGCCTTACTGACGCTGTTCTCTTCAATCAGAACACGTAGTGCGACTAATAAATTCAGATCTCGACGATAAATGTCTTCTAATTCCACAATGACCACATACTGTGCAGGGGTTTCGTCAAATTGTACTCTTCAGGCAAAAAAAATCCCGCCTTTCAGCGGGGAAGCCCAAGAAAAAATGGGGATAGTGTCGGAATGAAGTGTTGGTAAAAAGATAATGGCAAATCAATGTGTCTCGATTGAGTTAGGCAATATTAGTTTTCTTGCTCTGATGCATCTGACCACTTATGCATCTCAATCCAAATACCCAAAATCGTTGCAATCACGCCTACGAGAGGCATTAATGAGGAATCCGCTGGTTTACTGACGACCAATGCACCAAACGAAATAAAACAGAGAACAGAATATATTGTTAGTCTGTCTAAAGCTGTCAACATCGCTTCTCCTCACCACTTGTTACCAATTTGTTAACTTAAGGTAAATCAAAAATAACAATTTGCCAAGTGGTTATTGAATATTTTTTCCACGAACGTAAAATTCATCGCTAAGTTAGCTACGAGAGTCACACTATGAGCTTTAATCCTGAACTGGCAACCAAGACGTTAGAAGCAGAGGGACTTCGCTGTCCAGAGCCAGTCATGATGGTCAGGAAGACAATTCGCAACATGCAAGATGGTGAAATTTTGCTGATCAAAGCGGACGATCCATCCACGACACGAGATATCCCGAGTTTCTGTCGCTTTATGGATCACCAACTGGTTGCTGCACAAACGGAGCAGCTGCCTTACCAGTACCTGATTAAGAAAGGGTTGGAATAATCAAAAACGGCAGCCGATTAGGCTGCCGTTTGTTTATTCGTCATATTCTAGTGTGCGAACTTCTGACTGTAGCTTGTTGAGTTGTTGTTTCATCGCCCGCATTTCTTCATGCATCGGTATGATATGAGCAACCCGAATCCACGCTTCTACCGTTAAGCCGGTAAGAACGAACGTTCCCGCCACAATCGGCAACCACATATCGGTCAGCGCCAATGCCAGTAAACACAGCGCCAAACCAAAGGTGAATAAATAACTCTGACTCTTTGGGGTCATCCCCATGTAACGTGTAAGCATATATTTGCCCTCTCGCTATCATTCACAGCACTAAACTACCATGACAAGTATGACACTAATATGTGCTTCGTCACGCTCCTGATCGAATTTAAGCCAGAGTTTGAATAAGACCACGAATTAGCTAGTTATTGATAATTCTTTCCATTTCAACTAATTTTCGCAGACAAAGCCACGCTCAACGGTTGGCTTTGTCCACATTGGTAAATTAGAAGAATGCCGCACCAATCGCCAACAAGACGAACAAAAAGGCGGTCACCTTACGGATAAGATCCAGTGGCATTTTATCCGCTGATAACTTACCGATCAGAACCACAGGCACATTCGCCAATAACATACCTATCGTGGTACCTAACACGACCCAGCTCAAGGCATCGGCATACTGCGCACCCAGAATAGAAGTGGCGATCTGAGTTTTGTCTCCAATCTCGGCCACGAAGAAGGCAATAAAACTGGCAATAAATGGACCGCGATTGGAAATCTCTTCATCATCATCCAGTTTATCCGGAATCAGAACCCAGGCGGCCATAGCAACAAAACTGACCACCAGCACCCATTTTAATACTTCAGGAGATAGATAATCGGCCACAACGACACCTAACCATGCAGCCAAAGCGTGGTTAGCAATGGTGGCTAAAAAGATTGCTGCAATAATAGGAACCGGTTTGCGGTATCGACTGGCAAGTAACAACGATAGCAATTGGGTCTTATCGCCAATTTCTGCTAACGCGACAGTAGTAATTGAAATAGCTAAAACGCTCACGACATGCTCTTTGGGGCAGGGATTATTATATTCAACCGTAGACAAACCTCACGCCCCACCCCGGTTCGTGATGATTTGTCTAAGGTCTTGCTAAACTCGAAAGGCTTCGAGTCTCGAGCGCCATGGTGATTTTGCACCAATTATGTTGACGAACGAACCTGATGAAACGGAAACTTCACCGGGTAAGCTACTCCCCAAAGACAGGCGCAATTCTAGCCAACCTTAAGGCTCATCTCAAGCACCAAAGCGGCAGAAAACTCCCTTTTAAGAAAAATACAGCAGATAACGCGGTAAAAATTCATTAAAGGAGAAAATCGCCCATGAATTAATCAAGATTAGCTCTACTCCCATGCTCAATATCTGGTTATACTAGATTGTTAATTTATTCAACCGTAATTACTCTTTATCGCCGTTGTTAGAGTTGAAAAACTCGGCATAGATGACGAATTAATGAGTAACAAGAGAATCGCGCGAACCTGACTTATGCAAAAATACGATATCAAAACCTTCCAGGGAATGATCCTCGCGCTGCAGGATTATTGGGCTCAAAATGGTTGTACCGTTGTTCAACCACTCGATATGGAAGTTGGAGCGGGTACCTCGCATCCAATGACCTGTTTACGAGCAATTGGTCCAGAGCCAATGTCGACAGCTTATGTACAACCTTCACGTCGTCCTACTGATGGCCGTTATGGTGAAAACCCTAACCGTCTTCAGCACTACTACCAATTCCAAGTAGCGCTAAAACCATCGCCAGACAATATCCAAGAGTTGTACCTTGGTTCCCTTGAAGTTCTTGGTATTGACCCGCTTGTACACGATATCCGTTTCGTAGAAGACAACTGGGAAAACCCGACACTAGGCGCATGGGGTCTAGGCTGGGAAGTATGGCTAAACGGCATGGAAGTAACTCAGTTTACTTACTTCCAACAAGTTGGTGGCCTTGAGTGTAAACCAGTCACTGGCGAAATTACTTACGGTATCGAGCGTCTTGCTATGTACATCCAGGAAGTAGATTCGGTTTACGACCTGGTTTGGAATATCGCACCAGACGGCAGCAAAGTTACTTACGGTGATATCTTCCACCAAAACGAAGTGGAACAATCAACTTACAACTTCGAACACGCTGATGTTGATTTCTTATTCGGCTTCTTTGAACAGTGTGAGAAAGAGTGTCAACAGCTCGTTGCGCTTGAAAAACCTCTTCCACTACCAGCTTATGAACGCATCCTGAAAGCAGGCCACGCGTTCAACCTGCTAGATGCACGCAAAGCGATCTCTGTAACTGAGCGTCAACGCTATATTCTGCGCATCCGTAACCTGACTAAGGCAGTAGCAGAAGCATACTACGCATCACGTGAAGCACTTGGCTTCCCAATGTGTAAAAAAGAAGATAACGCGTAAGGGGTCGATCTAACATGGCAAAAGAATTTCTAATCGAGCTGGGTACAGAAGAGCTACCACCAACGCAACTTCGTACACTGGCTGAAGCATTCGCAGCAAACTTTGAATCTGAGCTAGCAAGCGCAGAGCTTGCTCATGAAGGCATCAAGTGGTTTGCAGCACCTCGCCGTCTGGCACTTAAAGTAGCCGCACTGGCAGAAAGTCAATCTGACAAAGTCGTTGAAAAACGCGGCCCTGCTGTATCAGCAGCATTTGATGCTGACGGAAACCCAACCAAAGCCGCTCAAGGCTGGGCACGCGGTTGTGGCATCACGGTTGACCAAGCGGATCGCATGGTGACCGATAAAGGTGAATGGCTACTGTTCAAGCAAGAAGTTAAAGGTCTGCCAACCTCTGAGATCATCGTTGAACTAGCTGCAAAAGCACTAGCAAACCTACCTATCGCAAAACCAATGCGCTGGGGTAACAAGACGACTCAATTTATTCGTCCAGTGAAAACACTCACCATGCTAATGGGCAGCGATCTGATCGCAGGCGAAATCCTTGGCGTTGCATCGGATCGCACAATTCGCGGTCACCGCTTCATGGGTGAGCAAGAGTTCACTATCGACTCTGCTGAGCAATACCCTGCGATTCTTGAAGAACGCGGTAAAGTCATGGCGGATTACGAAGCTCGTAAAGCTATCATCCTGGCTGACGCACAAAAAGCGGCAGCTGCTGTTGGCGGTATCGCTGATCTCGAAGATGACCTAGTAGAAGAAGTGACCTCTCTGGTTGAATGGCCAGTAGTACTCACAGCGAAATTCGAAGAAGAATTCCTCAAAGTGCCTTCTGAAGCCTTGGTTTACACCATGAAAGGTGACCAGAAGTACTTCCCTGTCTACTCTGAAGACAAGAAGCTACTGCCTAACTTCATCTTCGTATCCAACATTGAGTCGAAAGAACCTCGCTACGTTATCGAAGGTAACGAGAAAGTCGTTCGTCCACGTCTTGCTGATGCAGAGTTCTTCTTCAATACTGACCGCAAGCGTCCACTGATTGACCGCCTTCCAGAGCTGGAAAACGCGATTTTCCAGAAGCAACTGGGCACAATCAAAGACAAAACCGATCGTATCACTGCACTTGCAGGCTACATCGCGAAACAAATTGGTGCGGATGTCGAGAAATCAACTCGCGCAGGTTTGTTAGCGAAGTGTGACCTAATGACTTCAATGGTATTCGAGTTTACGGATACTCAAGGTGTTATGGGTATGCATTACGCCACTCACGATGGTGAAGATGAGCAAGTAGCACTCGCACTATACGAGCAATACATGCCGCGTTTCGCTGGTGATGTTCTGCCAAGCACTGCGATTTCTTCTGCAGTGGCAATGGCTGACAAGCTGGACACTATCGTTGGTATCTTCGGTATTGGTCAAGCGCCAAAAGGCAGCGACCCATTTGCACTTCGTCGTGCCTCTCTGGGTGTACTACGTATCATCGTTGAAAATGGCTACAACCTAGACCTTCTAGACCTTATCCGTGAAGCAAAAGTACAATTTGGCTCTAAGCTGACTAACACTAACGTTGAACAAGACGTTATTGAATTCATGCTTGGTCGTTTCAATGCATGGTACAAAGACGAAGGCTTCAGTGTCGATATTATTCAGGCAGTACTAGCACGTCGCCCAACCAAACCAGCAGATTTCGATCAACGCGTGAAAGCAGTATCTCACTTCCGTGAGCTAGAAGCGGCAGAATCTCTGGCGGCAGCAAACAAACGTGTAGGTAACATCCTGGCGAAATTCGATGGCGAACTAGCAGAAGAGATCGACTTGTCTCTTCTACAAGAAGATGCAGAAAAAGCGTTAGCAGAAAGCGTTGAAGTGATGACTGAAGCACTTGAGCCAGCTTTTGCAACAGGTAACTACCAAGAAGCCCTAAGCAAACTTGCTGATCTACGTGAGCCAGTGGATGCGTTCTTCGACAACGTAATGGTAATGGCAGACGACGAAGCGCTTAAGAAAAACCGTCTGACCCTACTGAACAACCTGCGTAACCTGTTCCTACAGATCGCAGATATCTCTCTTCTACAAAAATAAGTAACCGAAGACTCAGTTACTGACCGAAGAAGTGATATAAGATAGTAAGAAGGGAAGCATCTGCTTCCCTTTTTTGTTGCTAATACAATGATGTTAGGGGTATTTATTATTCATTTTGTGAACAACACAAAAATTTGTAGGGTGAGAGGCATTTAACTTGTTGTTGTACCGCTCGGATTGTAGAGGGCTCTTTTTGTTATAAAAGAGTTGTTTATCCGGGGGAAGGACACAATGAAAAAAACAATTCTCGCACTCTCTATTAGTCTGCTTAGTGCCTGCAGCAGCCAAATTCCAGAAAACGCCATCGTACTCAGTATCGGTGAAGACAAAGCCGTGTTTGAACAAAATGAAAAAGGCTTGCTCATCGCAGAGCAGAAACTGGATAAAGGCAATTACACTTTCACGATCGCCGACAGCAAACAGAGCTGTGGCAATAGCTTCGCTCTGGCAGAAGAAAGCCGCATAAAATTCAACCGACCATTAAAAATGGATAACTGTGCAACGGATGCCACTATGCCGCTGCGCATTTTTAAATCTAATACCTACCAATTTACGCTTAACCCAGCGACCAATGAGCTGACCGTTAAGCTCAAGCCAAAGCAATCTCAGGTAACCAGCTTCACTTGCCCTGTTGCGACCGATACGGCTAAAACCATCAATGTCGCGGAAACCTTTGATGATGGAACCTTGGTTCGCGATGCTCTCACAGGACAAGAAGCAACCGTAACCAACGGCAGTGTCACTCTTCAGCCAGGCCCTATGAGCCAGGGTCTATTGCTGCTGGAAGAAGTTGAACAGCAAACGGCCAAATCATTCAGCTGGGATAACGCCACGGTTTATTTCGTCATGACAGACCGTTTCTACAATGGCAACCCGAACAATGACAACAGCTACGGCCGCAGCAAAGACGGCAAATATGAGATCGGTACCTTCCACGGAGGTGACCTAGCCGGTCTGACCAATAAGCTCGATTACATTGAATCCTTGGGTGTGAATGCCATCTGGATAACCTCACCCCTTGAGCAAATTCACGGCTGGGTTGGCGGCGGCGACAAAGGCGATTTCAAACACTATGGTTATCACGGCTACTACCACCAAGACTGGACTAAGCTTGATGCCAACATGGGCACCGAAGATGAGCTGAGAACCTTCATCGATACCGCACACGAGAAAGGCATTCGCATCATTTGGGATGTGGTGATGAACCATACCGGCTACGCCACACTGGCCGATATGCAGGAATTTGGCTTTGGTCAGCTTTATCTTGATGATCAGGAAGCCAAAGACGTGCTGGGTGATAACTGGACTGACTGGCAGCCAAAATCAGGTCAGAGTTGGCATAGCTTCAACGACTACGTCAAATACAATGACAGTGAAGCATGGGACAAATGGTGGGGTAAAGACTGGATTCGAACCGACATCGGCAATTACGATGCACCGGGATACAACGACATTAGCATGTCTCTTAACTACTTACCGGATCTGAAAACTGAGTCGACTCAGAAAACTGGTTTGCCAAACTTCTTCCACAACAAAGATACTGGCGCACGTGATGAACAAAAGACGCCGCGCGAACATCTGATCACTTGGCTATCCGATTGGGTCCGCGATTATGGCGTTGATGGCTTCCGTGTTGATACCGCGAAGCACGTAGAAATGGAAGCGTGGTCAGAATTGAAAGCCAGTACCACACAAGCGCTAGCAGAGTGGAAACAGAACAACCCAGATAAAGCGCTGGACGATTTACCATTCTGGATGACCGGAGAAGTTTGGGCGCACAGCGTGGTGAAGAGCCCTTACTTCGATAACGGATTCGATTCAATTATCAACTTCGAATTCCAGTCAGATGTCGCACCAAAAGCGCTGAAATGTTTTGCCAACCTCGACAGTGATTACCGACGCTATGCAGAGCAAATCAACGATGATCCTGAGTTTAATGTGTTGAGTTACCTCTCTTCTCACGATACTCAGCTGTTCTGGTCTGCCCGTAGTCGCAGCTTCGATGATCAGGCCCGTGCCGCAAATGCATTGATGCTGGCTCCGGGTGCGGTTCAGATCTATTACGGTGACGAAATTGCCCGTGACTTCGGTCATACCGGTTCCGATACGCATCAGGGAACCCGCTCAGACATGCCATGGGATAAGATTCATGGCGAACGTGAAGACTTACTGCAGCACTGGCAAAAACTGGGCGAGTTCCGTAAGCGTCACCCAGCCGTTGCTCAAGGTCAGCACATTACACGCAATCAGGAAGACTACTACGCATTCGAGCGTCAGTATCAGGATGACAAAGTGCTTATTGTCTACACTGGCGAATAGCACATCCATCTTTCCACCAGCAAGGGAAGCGCAGGCTTCCCTTTTTAATCCTCTTTTCGCTTTATAATCCATTCATCTGGTCTGAACAGACACTTTTTTCTTCTTCGAGTGAATTCACACTTTGCGTCGTAATAACATTAGGGTAAGGTCAAGTATTACACTATAAGCTGGTGTTCAATCAGCAAGATGACACAAAGCAATCACAATGAATTAGGTATAAGTAAACATGCAGTTCTCAAAGTTTGGTGAAAAATTTAATCAGTATTCAGGTATCACGCAGTTAATGGATGATTTAAATGATGGTCTGCGCACACCAGGTGCCATCATGCTCGGTGGAGGTAATCCCGCTGCCATCCCTGCCATGCTCGATTACTTTCACCAAGCCAGTGAGGAAATGCTCGCCAATGGCGATCTCATCGCCGCTCTGACCAACTATGATGGTCCACAGGGTAAAAATGCGTTTATTAAAGCCTTGGCTAAGCTGTTCCGTGAAACGTACGGTTGGAACATTAGCGAGAAGAACATCAGCCTGACCAATGGCAGCCAAAGCGGTTTCTTCTACCTATTCAATTTACTCGCTGGCCAACAGCCGGACGGGTCACACAAGAAAGTACTATTACCAATCGCGCCAGAGTATATTGGTTATGGCGATGCGGGCATTGATGAAGATATTTTCGTCTCGTACCACCCAGAGATCGAATTGCTTGATAAGGGTCTGTTTAAGTACCACGTTGATTTTGAAAAGCTAAAAGTTGATGACTCTGTCGCGGCTATCTGTGCTTCTCGCCCAACCAACCCAACAGGCAACGTACTAACGGATGAAGAAGTTCGCAAACTGGATAAGCTCGCGCGTGAAAACAACATCCCGCTAATCATCGATAACGCTTACGGCTTGCCATTCCCGAACATCATTTTTGAAGAAGTTGAACCATTCTGGAATGACAATACGATTCTTTGCATGAGCTTGTCCAAGCTTGGCTTGCCGGGCGTGCGCTGCGGTATCGTAATCGCCAATGAAGCCATCACTCAAGCTCTGACCAATATGAATGGCATTATTAGCCTTGCGCCGGGAAGTGTCGGCCCTGCAATAGCGAATCATATAATTGGTAATGGCGACCTTCTAAGGCTGAGTTCGGATGTCATTAAGCCCTACTACAAGCAAAAGTCTCAACGTGCAGTAGAACTGCTGCAGCAAGCGATTACCGACCCACGTTTTCGTATTCACAAGCCAGAAGGCGCCATCTTCTTATGGCTGTGGTTTGATGAACTGCCAATCACGACAATGGAGTTGTACCAACGTCTGAAAGCTCGTGGGGTACTGATTGTTCCGGGTGAATATTTCTTTATCGGTCAGGAAGATGAGTGGGATCACGCCCATCAGTGCCTACGTATGAACTACGTTCAAGATGACGAGATGATGCAGAAAGGCATTGCGATTATCGCCGAAGAAGTTGAAAAGGCATACCAAGAAGGTAAATAGAAAAACAAACTAAAAGAGCGCCGACTGGCGCTCTTTCTCACTCTATGGGCAAAGTATTTGCTGATTAGCTGTTTTCCAGCAGGTTGCCGCCGCCGATAGCAATTTTACGTGGTTGCATCGCTTCAGGAATTTCACGAACCAAGTCAATGTGTAACAGGCCGTTTTCCATTGATGCGCCTGTCACTTTCACGTAGTCCGCTAGCTGGAACTTACGCTCAAAATCGCGCTCGGCAATGCCCTGGTAAACGTAGTTTTTACCTTCTTCGGCTTGACGTTCGCCCTTCACAATCAGCATATTTTCGTTTTGGGTCAAATCAAGCTGCTCTTCAGCAAAGCCCGCAACGGCCATCGTAATACGGTAATTGTGCTCGTCTTTTTGTTCAATATTGTATGGAGGGTAACCATTGGAAGAGTTCTTCGCAGAGCCCGCTTCCATCAGGTTTAGCAGACGGTCAAAACCAATAGCATTACGGTATAGTGGTGAGAAATCTACATTGCGCATAAATCTATCCTCTTAATCAAGCAATAGTCTTAGCCCAGATGACAGCCATCTAGAAAGCGTGATTATGCAAAAATCAGCGCTGAGCTAAGCGATTCTTATCATTCCGCAGGCTGTTATCTTCAGCGCAGAGACATGACGTGGAATCTTTAGGGTTTAAATTTTGTTGCTAAAACCACGTATCCTCTTCTGAGCGATCGGGTTTTAGCGATTTCAGAGCGCTGAACTTCTAGTCTCTAGCAAGTCCGCTAACCTCTTCAATTCTAGATATAAGGCCTGAAAAATGGCTTTCAAGGGTTGGAACGAAAATAATTTGTCGATTTGAGGTCTTGTATTAAGGTCCTAGGTTCTAGAATCCTAGGTCCTAGGGAGAAACACGGTTACGGATTACGGATTACGGATTACGGATTACGGATTACGGATTACGGATTACGGATTACGGATTACGGATTAATTTTCAACCACCCAAGCCGAATATCAAGCATTTCGGTATTCTGTAAGCGAAGCGCCCTGTATTCTGTATTCCAAGACAACAAGCACCTGAGCTTACAGTTGTAACTGAACTTACCACAGATACACCTAGGTCCTAGGATCCTATCAACCTAGGACCTTTTCCAAAAAAAACGCCACCCCTTATCGAGATGGCGTTTGAATCTGTTTTTGTCTGAGTATTTGAAACTACACGTCTAGGTTGGCAACCTTCAGCGCGTTCTCTTCGATGAAGTTACGACGAGGTTCAACCTGGTCGCCCATTAGCGTAGTAAACAACTGATCTGCACCAACGGCATCTTCAATAGTGACTTGCATCATACGACGAGTCTCTGGATCCATGGTGGTTTCCCAAAGCTGCTCTGGGTTCATCTCACCCAGACCTTTGTAGCGCTGACGGCTCAGGCCACGCATAGACTCTTTAACCAGCCACGCGAGTGCTTCTGCAAAGCTTGAAACTGCCAGAGTACGCTCACCACGCTTGATGTAAGCGCCCTCTTCCAACAATCCGTCCAGCGCTTCTGATAGATCGGCGAGTTTGCTGTACTCTTTCGAGTTGAGGAAGTCGATACTGATGGCATGCTCATGAGTCACACCGTGAGTACGGACAATGATCTTAGGTAGGTTCAGGCCAAGTTCAGCGTGCTGTTCTACCTCAAAGCTGTATTGGCTCGCGCCGACTTCTTTTGCGTTAAGCTGCTCAACAAGTTGTTTTGTCCACGCTTCGACAGCCGCGGTATCATGACACTGTTCCGGCGTTAGACGTGGTGTGTAAATCAGCTCATGCATCAGTGCGCTTGGGTAACGACGGCTCATACGATCCGCAAGTTTGATACCGGCGTTGTATTGCTGAACCAGTTTCTCCAATGACTCACCCGCAAGCGCCGGCGCTTCTGCGTTAACGTACAGTGATGCGTTATCCAGTGCCAGTGAAACCTGATATTGGTTCATCGCTTCTTCATCTTTGATGTACTGCTCTTGTTTGCCTTTCTTCACTTTGTATAGTGGTGGCTGAGCGATGTACACGTAGCCACGCTCAATGAGCTCTGGCATTTGACGGTAGAAGAAAGTCAACAGTAGCGTACGGATGTGCGAACCATCGACGTCGGCATCGGTCATGATGATGATGTTATGGTAACGCAGTTTGTCCGGGTTGTATTCGTCACGACCAATACCACAACCTAGCGCTGTGATAAGCGTTGCGACTTCTTGTGAAGACAGCATCTTGTCGAAACGTGCTTTTTCAACGTTCAGGATCTTACCTTTAAGCGGTAGGATAGCCTGGTTCTTACGGTTACGACCCTGCTTAGCACTACCGCCCGCAGAGTCACCCTCCACAATGTAAAGTTCAGAGAGTGCCGGATCTTTTTCCTGACAGTCAGCAAGTTTGCCTGGAAGGCCTGCTAGGTCTAGCGCACCTTTACGACGAGTCATTTCACGAGCTTTACGCGCCGCTTCACGAGCACGTGCTGCATCGATGATTTTCGAACAAACCATCTTCGCTTCGTTCGGGTTTTCAACTAAGAATTCTGAAAGCTTTTCACCCATCGCCGACTCAACCGCTGATTTCACTTCTGATGAAACCAGTTTGTCTTTGGTTTGGCTTGAGAATTTTGGATCAGGTACTTTCACCGAAACCACGGCAGTCAAACCTTCACGTGCGTCATCACCTGAAGTTGCTGTTTTCGCTTTCTTAGAGAAACCTTCTTTATCCATAAAGCTGTTCAATGTACGCGTCAGCGCAGCACGGAAACCAGCCAGGTGAGTACCACCATCACGCTGTGGAATGTTGTTGGTAAAACAGAAGATGCTCTCCTGGAAACCGTCGTTCCATTGCATGGCAACTTCTACAGCAATACCGTCTTCACGCTCAAAGTTGAAGTGGAAGATTTTCTCGATGATTGGTGTTTTGTTGGTGTTTAAGTGCTCAACGAATGCCTGAATACCACCTTCGTATCTGAAGTGGTCATGCTTGTCTTCTTCACGTTCATCAAACAACTTGATTGAGACGCCAGAGTTCAGGAAAGACAGTTCACGCAGACGTTTCGCCAGAATATCGTAGTGGAACTCGGTGTTAGAGAAAGTTTCAGCACTTGGCCAGAAACGAATTTGTGTACCGGTTTTTTCCGTATCACCCACAACCGCTAGAGGAGCCTGAGGCTCGCCATGGTGGTAAGTTTGGGTATGAATATGACCGCCACGATGAATCGTCAGTTCAACCTTTTCAGACAGTGCGTTTACTACCGAAACACCTACACCGTGAAGGCCGCCCGATACTTTGTACGAGTTATCGTCGAACTTACCACCAGCGTGAAGAACCGTCATGATAACTTCGGCTGCTGAGACATTTTCCTCTGAGTGGATTTCTGTTGGTATGCCACGGCCATCATCGCTAACGGAAACAGAGTTATCCTCATGAATTGTCACAACGATGTCTTTACAGTGACCTGCCAACGCTTCATCAATTGAGTTATCCACCACCTCGAAAACCATGTGGTGCAGGCCGGTGCCGTCGTCCGTATCGCCGATGTACATACCTGGACGCTTACGTACCGCATCCAGACCCTTCAGTACCTTAATACTCGATGAATCGTAATTTTCAGACATGAGTTTCTCTCTTCTAGTTTGACTCTATCCTGCCATGTTCCACATGAAACAATTTACCCTTTTCGTCCAACATGTCGGCGATTTGGTTTTCAGTGATAGAGCTTACAAATACTTGTGCGCCTGTCTCTTTCAAGCAATCAGCAAGACGCTTGCGACGTTGGCTATCTAATTCCGACGCAAAGTCGTCAATTAGGTAAATGCATTGTTTACCGGTCATCTCTGTCAAGTGCTGCCCTTGCGCCACTCGCAATGCACACATCATGAGTTTTAATTGACCGCGTGACAGAACATCCTCAACTGGCGTTCCGTTCACTTTAATGCGCAAATCAGCTTTGTTCGGGCCACTAAAGGTGTACCCCAACGACTGATCACGCTCGAAATTCTTTTCCAGTATCTCTTGGTACGGGGTGTCTTTATCCCAACCACGATAATACTTTAATTGGATATCAAATTCTGGCAAAAATGTCTTACAGATACTTTCCGCAACGGTTTTCATCTGTTCGATATACAGCGCGCGCCACTGGCTGATATTTTCCGCCAAACGCGCCATTTCCTGATCCCAGTAACTGAGTTCTCGATAGCTACTGGCCGTTTTAAGTAACGCATTTCTCTGCTTATTGAGACGCCTAAAACGTCCCCATGCTTCATAAAAAGCCGGTTCAGTATGGAATACACCCCAATCGATAAATGCGCGCCGATGCTTAGGGCCATCGGTAAGTAAATCAAACCCTTCCGTATGTATCAACTGCAGTGGCAATACTTGCGCTAACTGTGCTAATTTTTGCCCGGATTGACCGCCTATTTTAACCTCTGTTGAGCCATCACGCTGCTTATTAATGCCGATTGGTAGCTCAAATTGATCAGAGTTCAAAAAACGACCGTGAACAAACAGTTCATCACACTCGTTCTGAATCACCCGACCAGTCAGAGAGCTTTTGAATGAACGGCCATGCCCGAGCAAGTAGACCGCTTCCAGGACACTGGTTTTGCCACTGCCATTAGGCCCGATAAGAAAGTTAAAGCCTGCTGATAACTCAATATCACAGGCTTTAATGTTGCGAAACTGCTGAATAATAAGGCGAGAAAGAGGCATCTGTTCGCTTATAGACGAATTGGCATCACCACATACATGGCACTGTCATCGTCGGCATTTTCAATCAATGCACTCGCATTCGCGTCCGACATCGACACACGCACATTTTCACAACGTAGCGTATTGAGCACATCCAGTACGTAGCTGACGTTGAAGCCGATTTCGATCGCTTCACCATCAAAGCTAACGTCCAGCATTTCTTCGGCTTCTTCTTGCTCTGGGTTGTTAGCAGTAATACGCATTTCCGTATCCGCGAGATTCACTCGCACACCACGGAACTTTTCATTCGATAGGATTGCAGCACGTGAAAATGCCTGACGCAACTCGTCACAGTTAGCGATTAACGTTTTGTTGGTATTCTGTGGCAATACACGGCGATAGTCGGGGAAACGACCATCAACGAGCTTAGAAGTGAAGATAAAATTATTCACTTCAGCACGTACATTAGAGTTACCAATTTGCAATACGACCGGTTGCTCTGGTGCATCCATTAACTTAACGAGTTCCTGGACACCTTTACGTGGCACGATGATTTGCTTTTGCGCAAAATCCGCACCCAGTTCTGTTTGCGATACCGCCATACGGTGGCCATCCGTCGCAACACTGCGCAGTGTTGTACCATCAATTTCAAACAACATACCGTTGAGGTAGTAACGAACGTCCTGGTTCGCCATCGAGAACTGGGTTTTGTCGATCAACGTACGCAGATCCGCCTGGCTCAATGAGACTTCTACTTCACTTTGCCAGTCTTCAATGTTTGGAAAATCGTTCGCAGGTAGCGTCGCCAATGAGAAACGACTGCGGCCAGAGCGAACTTGTACGCGATCGCCTTCTAATACGAAGGTAATGATCGCGTCGTCAGGTAAACCGCGGCAGATATCGAGAAACTTACGCGAAGGAACGGTAATGCTGCCCGCTTCAAAATCCCCTTCCAGAGTCACTTTGCTCACCAATTCCACTTCCAGATCGGTCGCGGTCATCGAAAGCACGTTCTCTTCTACTTTAAGTAGTAGGTTTCCCAGAATAGGCAGAGTTGGTCGGCCACCTAAAGCACCCGAAACCTGTTGTAACGGTTTGATTAAATGACTACGTTCAATAGTAAATTTCATGCTTGGCTCTTTACGCTGTCAGCTCAATAAATGATTTGCTTAGAATACTGTTATTCTAACCGATTAAGAGGACAGGGTGCGAATCAAGTTAGAGTAATCTTCTTTAATATCGTGGCTCTCTTCACGCAGCTGCTCAATCTTGCGACAGGCATGCAGTACCGTGGTGTGGTCACGACCACCAAACGCATCGCCAATTTCTGGCAAGCTGTGGTTAGTCAGCTCTTTCGCCAGTGCCATCGCTAGCTGACGAGGACGAGCTACCGAACGAGAGCGACGCTTAGACAATAGATCCGCGACTTTAATTTTGTAGTATTCCGCCACCGTCTTTTGAATATTGTCGATGGTCACCAGCTTTTCTTGCAGAGCCAGTAGATCGCGCAGTGCTTCACGTACAAAATCAATCGTAATTGGGCGACCAGTAAAGTTCGCATTGGCGATAACTCGGTTTAGTGCGCCTTCCAGCTCACGAACGTTGGAACGCAGGCGCTTAGCTATAAAGAATGCTACTTCGTCGGCCAGGTGAATTTGGTGATCTTCGGCCTTCTTCATCAAAATCGCTACGCGCGTTTCCAGCTCAGGCGGTTCGATCGCAACCGTAAGGCCCCAGCCAAAACGAGATTTCAGGCGATCTTCTACGCCACTGATCTCTTTTGGATAACGATCAGAAGTCAGGATGATCTGTTGGTTGCCTTCTAACAATGCGTTGAAGGTATGGAAGAATTCTTCCTGCGAGCGCTCTTTATTAGCAAAGAACTGAATATCATCGATAAGCAATGCATCAACGCTGCGGTAGTAGCGTTTGAACTCTTCAATCGCGTTATTTTGCAGCGCTTTTACCATGTCTTGCACGAAACGCTCAGAGTGCATGTACACCACTTTCGCGTTGGGGTTGTTATCCACAATCGCATTGCCCACTGCGTGGAGTAAGTGAGTTTTACCCAGGCCGGTGCCACCATAAAGGAACAATGGGTTGTACGCTGCGCCCGGATTATCTGATACCTGACGTGCTGCAGCCAAGCCCAACTGGTTCGATTTACCTTCGACAAAGTTGTTGAACTTATGTTTTGGGTTCACGTTAGAGCGGTGATTGATATCAGCGATCACCTGTGCGTCATCATCCCAGGTTTTGTGCACAGGCTTACGCGCCTGCAATTGTGCTGGGGCTGAAGATTCCGCTGCGACATCGGCTGGTGTACGTGTCGGCGTTGGCTTAGGTGTAGAAACCGGACGGCTACCCACTTCAAAGCGTAGGTTCGGGATATCGTTACCGCAGTAGTGCTGCAGTAAACGGGTAATACTATTCAGATACTTATCACGCACCCAATCCAACACAAAACGGTTCGGTGCGAATAGAGTGAGCGTATTGTCATTGAGCTCCGCTTGTAGCGGACGAACCCACATACTGAATTCTGTTGCTGGTAGCTCTTCTTGAAGCTGCTGCAAACATTGCAGCCAAAGCGAAGATGACACGGCGCCCCCACTGAGTAATTGAATTATCGGAAAAGACTGGCAATTTTACCTGTTGATAACCAAGATCGCCAGCAATTGATCGACGATCCAGTGAATAAGATCGAAGTTATTCACAATTATTTCACTAGACTTAGTGAGATCAACACATATTGCCCCAACTTTGCCCACATAACGATCCACATTTGGGCACAATCAACCGGATCGACAGATTGGTGATAACTCTGTGTATTATTTTATTTCCGGCAGGGATTTTTTGATCTCCAGTCATCGATGAGATCGTTTTTGTTAGTACTTTGCAAAAATGTAATTATGATTGACTAGACAGATAACTTATTACACTACGGTCTAGATTATTGCACTTGGTTATTATTTAATTGAGTTATTTAACAGTAGTATATCTAACCATAAAATTGTGGAGATTTATGATGAAAAACTGGATTAAGGTTGCTGTGGCGGCTATTGCACTATCTGCGGCGACTGTTCAAGCAGCAACAGAAGTAAAAGTTGGCATGTCAGGCCGCTACTTCCCATTCACTTTTGTAAAGCAAGATAAGCTACAAGGCTTTGAAGTGGATATGTGGGACGAAATTGGTAAGCGCAATGATTACAAGATCGAATACGTGACTGCGAACTTTTCTGGTTTGTTTGGTCTGTTAGAAACAGGTCGAATCGATACGATCTCAAACCAGATCACCATGACTGATGAGCGTAAAGCTAAATACCTGTTTGCTGACCCATACGTGGTTGACGGTGCACAAATCACAGTACGTAAAGGCAATGACAGCATTAAAGGCATCGATGATCTTGCTGGCAAAACCGTAGCAGTAAACCTGGGTTCGAACTTTGAGCAGCTTCTTCGTCAGTACGACAAAGACGGCAAAATCAACATCAAAACTTACGATACCGGTATTGAGCACGATGTTGCTTTAGGTCGCGCAGATGCGTTTGTTATGGATCGCCTGTCAGCACTAGAACTGATCAAGAAAACCGGTCTTCCTCTAGAATTAGCTGGCGAACCATTTGAAACCATTCAAAACGCTTGGCCATTTGTAAACAACGAAAAAGGTCAAAAGCTACAAGCGGAAGTTAACAAAGCACTTGCAGAAATGCGTGCAGACGGTACCGTTGAGAAGATTTCCGAGAAGTGGTTTGGTGCCGACATTACCAAATAAAACACTTTGAAATATAAGGTGTGGAGAGATACCCTCCCCACCTCTATAAATTTACGTGAAGGTGGAACCTAGTTTTCCACCTTTTCTTTTCTCTAGCGTTCAGGTATGCCGAATGGGATTTGATTTTAATTACATGTTGGAACTGTTGCCGATATTGCTCAAATATCTTGGCACAACCATGGAAATGGCAACATGGGGATTGGTGTTCTCACTGATTCTTTCCATCATTTTAGCCAATATCCGCGTTTTTAAGGTTCCAGTACTCGATCAATTGAGCCAGCTGTACATCAGCTTTTTCCGAGGAACCCCACTATTAGTTCAGCTGTTCCTGCTTTATTACGGCTTACCGCAAATCTTTCCATTTATGGTTGGCCTCGACGCTTTCTCTGCGGCCGTGATCGGATTAACCCTCCACTTCGCCGCCTACATGGCAGAGAGTATTCGAGCGGCCATCATCGGTATTGATCGCAGCCAGATGGAAGCGAGTTTATCGGTGGGCATGACGACCACTCAGGCGATGCGTCGAGTAATCTTGCCGCAAGCGACTCGTGTTGCGCTGCCATCTCTGATGAACTACTTCATCGATATGATTAAATCGACCTCCCTCGCCTTTACGCTAGGCGTGGCAGAAATCATGGCTAAAGCGCAGATGGAAGCATCATCCAGCTTCCGATTCTTTGAAGCTTTCCTTGCCGTCGCTCTGATTTACTGGGGCGTGGTCGTGATTCTGACCCGCGTTCAAATTTGGGCTGAAGTGAAACTGAATAAGGCGTACATTCGATGATTAAATTAGAGAATATTCATAAGCGCTTTGGTGATACTGAAGTACTCAAAGGCATCGATATCGACATCAAACAAGGTGAAATCATCGTTATCATTGGGTCTAGTGGTACCGGTAAATCTACCTTATTACGTACAGTTAACTTTTTAGAACAAGCTGACCAAGGGCATATCACGATTGATGATGTGTCGGTAGATGTAAATAAACACACTAAAGCAGAAGTACTGGCTTTACGCCGTCGAACTGGGTTTGTTTTCCAGAACTACGCGCTATTTGCTCATATGACCGCTCGTCAGAATATTGCCGAAGGTTTGATTACCGTGCGTGGCTGGAAGAAACAGGAAGCGCTGACTCGTGCTCAGCAGATTCTGGATGATATTGGCCTTGGCGACAAAGGCGACAGCTATCCGGCTGCGCTATCTGGTGGCCAGCAGCAGCGAGTCGGCATTGGCCGAGCGATGGCACTGCAACCTGAGCTTCTGCTCTTTGATGAGCCAACTTCTGCTCTGGATCCAGAATGGGTTGGCGAAGTGCTGTCATTAATGAAGAAGTTAGCCAATCAGCATCAAACCATGCTGGTGGTCACACATGAAATGCAATTTGCCAAAGAAGTCGCCGATCGGGTGATCTTCATGGCGGAAGGCAATATTGTTGAACAAGGTTCTCCACAGGATATATTCGATAATCCACAAGATCCTCGTTTGAAAAAATTCCTTAACCAAGTGGGAATAGAGTAACGATCAAGGTAGAGGATCGATTGATCCTTGAGATTTTACTCACACTACGTATAATCGCCCGGCCGGAATTTCATACGCATTGAGTCATTGACACATAATGTGAGTGTGATTACAATTCCGCCTCTTTGTTGAGAGGCGTCGGTTGCCTTCTCTATGTAAAGAGCTTCTTTATATAAGAAAGCATGTACCCACGCCGGGTTTAACAAGAACCTAAAACTACTGATCAGTAAAGGTAATTATCATGAAACGCACTTTTCAACCTACAGTTCTAAAGCGCAAGCGTACTCACGGCTTCCGTGCTCGCATGGCAACTAAGAACGGTCGTAAAGTTATCAACGCACGTCGTGCAAAAGGCCGTGCGCGCCTATCAAAATAATCGCTAGTTTATTTTGAACACGTACGCGTTTAATCGGGAGTTACGTTTGTTAACTCCCGAGCATTATCAAAACGTCTTCCAGCAGGCTCATCGTGCTGGCTCGCCTCATTTCACCATCATTGCTCGCAATAACACTCTTTCTCATCCACGATTAGGTCTAGCCGTTCCGAAAAAGCAGATTAAAACTGCCGTCGGTCGTAACCGATTTAAGCGTCTGGCTCGTGAAAGCTTCCGTAATAAACAACATCAGCTTCCAAACAAAGATTTTGTTGTGATCGCGAAGAAAAGCGCGCAAGATTTAAGCAATGAGGAATTATTTAAATTGTTTGATAAGCTATGGCAACGCCTGTCTCGCCCTTCACGTGGATAGCCATTGGGCTCGTTTATCTGTATCGCTGGTTTATCAGCCCTTTGATTGGTCCTCGTTGCCGGTTCACACCAACTTGTTCCACTTACGCGCTAGAAGCTTTGAGAGCTCACGGTTTTGTAAAAGGATGTTGGTTATCAGGCAAACGTCTATTAAAATGCCACCCTTTGAATGAAGGGGGGTATGACCCCGTTCCACCAGTCCAAAAACAAGACAGAGATAACTAACGATGGATTCTCAACGTAATATCCTGCTCATCGGTTTGGCCCTGGTTTCTTTCTTGCTGTTTCAACAATGGCAAGTAGCGAAGAATCCAGAACCTCAAGCAGTTGAACAGGCTCAATCAAACAGCAGTCTACCTGCACCATCTTTTGCTGATGATCTAGACCCAGCTCCGGGACACCAGCAAGCTTCTGCAAAAACTATCACAGTAACGACTGATGTTTTAACTCTGTCGATCGACACCGTTGGTGGCGATGTGGTACATGCCGACCTAAATGAATATTCTGCTGAACTTGATTCTGCTGACCCGTTTGTTCTGCTAAAAGACACTCAAGGTCACCAGTTCATCGCGCAAAGCGGCCTTGTGGGTCCACAGGGTATCGACCTTAGCAGCACGAATCGCCCTCATTACAATGTAAGTGCAGACAGCTTTACGCTTGCAGAAGGTCAAGACGAACTGCGCGTTCCGATGACTTTCTCAGCAAACGGCCTTGAGTACACTAAGACTTACATCTTTAAGCGCGGCAGCTACGCACTTAACGTAGAGTACGATGTCGTCAACAACTCAGGTAACAACGCAACATTTGGTATGTACGCTCACCTGCGTCAAAACCTAATGGACGATGGCGGCAGCATCACGATGCCAACCTACCGCGGCGGTGCTTTCTCTACAGAAGATACGCGTTACAAAAAATACAGCTTTGATGATATGCAGGATCGTAACCTGTCTATCAACCTAGCAGATGGCCAAGGTTGGGCAGCAATGATCCAACACTACTTCGCTGCTGCTTGGATTCCACGTAACGAGCCAGGCACAAACCTTTACACTCGTGTAATTGGTAATATGGGCGATATCGGCGTACGTATGCCGAACAAGACCATTGCAAATGGTGACCAAGCGAAGTTTGAAGCAACGCTATGGGTAGGTCCAAAACTTCAGGACCAAATGGAAGCCGTTGCGCCTAACCTAGACCTTGTTGTGGATTACGGCTGGCTATGGTTCATTGCGAAGCCACTACACTGGCTACTGTCTATGATTCACGGCTTCGTGTCTAACTGGGGTGTGGCAATCATCCTGTTAACCTTCGTCGTTCGTGGTGCAATGTACCCACTTACAAAAGCTCAATACACCTCTATGGCGAAAATGCGCATGCTACAGCCTAAGCTGCAAGCAATGCGTGAGCGTATCGGCGATGACCGCCAGCGTATGAGCCAAGAGATGATGGAACTGTACAAGAAAGAGAAAGTAAACCCACTGGGTGGCTGTCTACCTCTTATCCTGCAGATGCCAATCTTCATCTCGCTGTACTGGGCGCTAATGGAATCGGTTGAGCTACGTCACTCGCCATTCTTCGGTTGGATTCATGACCTTTCAGCGCAGGACCCATACTACATCCTGCCACTACTGATGGGTGCTTCAATGTTCATGATCCAGAAAATGAGCCCAACAACAGTAACGGATCCGATGCAGCAGAAGATCATGACCTTCATGCCGGTTATGTTTACCTTCTTCTTCTTGTTCTTCCCATCAGGTCTGGTTCTTTACTGGTTGGTGTCGAACATCGTTACGCTTATCCAGCAAACGCTAATCTATAAAGGATTAGAGAAAAAAGGCTTACACACCAAGTAATCCTTTAGGAAATGATTGAGAAAGGCGGCCAAAAGGTCGCCTTTTTGTTTTTGGCTGATTACAATTCAGCTAACAAATGATGATGGCTCCCTAGGGGCAACCTCCCCTATAGCCCAGCTCAAAAGGCAAGATTATGACTACAGATACGATTGTCGCTCAAGCGACCGCGCCTGGTCGTGGCGGTGTCGGCATTATTCGTGTTTCCGGCCCAAAGGCCAATCTGGTGGCAGAGGAAATCACAGGTAAAACACTCAAACCTCGCTACGCAGAATATCTGCCATTTCAGGCACAAAATGGCACCGTGCTTGATGAAGGCATCGCTTTGTACTTCCCTAACCCACACTCGTTTACCGGCGAAGATGTACTTGAACTACAAGGTCACGGCGGCCCTGTCGTCATGGATATGTTGATTAAGCGTATTCTTGGCATTGAAGGCGTGCGTGCCGCTCGTCCGGGCGAGTTCTCTGAACGAGCGTTCCTCAACGATAAAATGGACCTAACGCAAGCAGAGGCGATTGCTGACCTGATTGATGCGAGTTCTGAAGAAGCGGCGAAGTCAGCCCTGCAATCACTGCAAGGCCAGTTCTCGCAACGTATTCAGACGCTGGTGGAATCACTGATTCATCTACGAATCTATGTCGAAGCCGCTATCGACTTTCCAGAAGAAGAAATTGACTTTCTTGCCGATGGCAAAGTAGCCGGTGATCTGCAAGCGATTATCGATAACCTCGATGCTGTACGTCGTGAGGCGAATCAGGGCTCGATTATGCGTGAGGGCATGAAAGTCGTCATCGCTGGTCGTCCTAATGCGGGAAAATCCAGCCTGTTGAATGCGCTTTCTGGTAAAGAATCGGCCATCGTTACCGATATTGCAGGCACAACCCGTGACGTACTGCGTGAACATATCCACATTGATGGCATGCCGCTACACATTATTGATACTGCCGGTCTGCGTGATGCCTCTGATGAAGTGGAAAAGATTGGTATCGAGCGCGCCTGGGATGAAATTGCCCAAGCAGACCGCGTATTATTCATGGTTGACGGCACGACAACCGATGCCACCGATCCGAAAGATATTTGGCCAGACTTTGTTGATCGCCTGCCTGATAGTATTGGTATGACAGTGATCCGTAATAAAGCGGATCAAACTAATGAAGAGATGGGGATCTGCCATGTGAATAACCCTACTCTGATCCGTCTATCAGCGAAAACCGGGGCTGGCATTGACGCACTGCGTACCCACTTAAAAGCATGCATGGGCTTCTCTGGTAATACAGAAGGTGGCTTTATGGCTCGTCGCCGTCATTTAGATGCTTTAGAGCGAGCCGCACAACACCTGCAAATCGGTCAGGAGCAGCTTGAGGGCTACATGGCTGGTGAGATACTGGCAGAAGAACTGCGTATCACTCAGCAGCATCTGAATGAGATAACCGGGGAGTTCAGCTCAGACGACTTGCTCGGACGCATTTTCTCTTCATTCTGTATCGGCAAATAATATAACGCGCGGTGTTAAGCTTAGGTTTACCACCGCGTTTCTTTTTGTACTCTCGCTCAACAGCAGTATGTGCGAGCGCAAGTATCGCTTTATAAGGAAGATAAATGATCCACATTATAACAGGTAGCACCCTAGGCGGCGCTGAATACGTGGGCGATCACCTAAGTGATCTCCTGATTGAGAGCGGATTCGAAACCACGATCCATAATCAACCAGACCTGTCGTCAATTGAGAATCAAGGCACCTGGCTAGTGATCACCTCAACCCACGGTGCGGGTGAATACCCAGATAACATTCAGCCTTTTATTGTGGCTCTGCAAAATACTCCACCAAAAATGGCTGACGTAAAGTTTGCGGTGATAGCCATTGGCGATTCAAGTTATGACACCTTCTGTGCCGCTGGTCAGCATGCGTATGATTTGTTGGAAGACATCGGTGCAACACCGATCACTGACTGTCTGAAGATTGATGTCCTTAGCCACACAGTGCCAGAAGACGCTGCTGAAGAATGGCTAAAAGAGCATATCGATCGTTTTTAATCCCCCGAATTTTCCCACTGACAGAGTCATATTACGACTCTGTCACCGTCAATCTGGATAACTTTCTCTCTACCCTGCCAATCAACTGATTAAAAAACGCGCACTCGAGCTGTGGATAAGTAAGCTAATATCCCGTTACTTTCCTTTAGTTATCCAAATAACAACTTTGATCGTTTTCCTTCCCTGTGCATAACCACCCATTTTGATCCCAGCTAATCCTCGATCAGATCCAAGCAAGATCACAAGATGTGATCCAAAGAAGATCCATGATCTTGTTGATCATTTTTCGGTTATCCACAGAAAGGGGCGATCCTAATAATAGATCTAATAAAAGATCATATATATAGATCTTATATATATAGTACTTGAAGCTTAAAATGGATAAAGCGAGAAAACGATTTTCTCTGTGACATAAAGCAGGTAAAATACGGCTCCTTTATCTGTCCAATAAATCCTTTGAATACCTGAGGTCGGTTCATGCTTTATCACGAAAATTTTGACGTCATTGTTGTTGGTGGCGGACATGCTGGAACGGAAGCCGCACTCGCATCTGCACGTACAGGACAAAAAACGCTTCTTCTAACCCATAACATCGATACGCTAGGCCAGATGTCTTGTAATCCGGCGATTGGTGGTATTGGTAAAGGTCACTTAGTCAAAGAAGTGGATGCAATGGGCGGTTTGATGGCACAGGCTATCGATCATGCAGGTATTCAATTCCGAACACTTAATGCCTCTAAAGGCCCAGCTGTACGAGCGACTCGTGCTCAAGCCGATCGCGCGCTTTACAAATCTTACGTTCGTAGTGCACTAGAAAACGCGCCAAACTTAACCCTATTCCAGCAATCGGTTGATGATCTGATTGTGGAACAGGATCATGTGGTTGGCGTTGTGACTCAAATGGGTCTTAAATTTCGCGCTAAGTCGGTTGTGTTGACGGTTGGTACTTTCCTGGGTGGTAAGATCCACATTGGTATGGAAAGCTCTTCAGGTGGTCGTGCAGGTGATCCGCCATCGATCGCGCTTGCAGATCGTTTGCGTGAACTGCCATTTCGTGTTGATCGTCTCAAGACAGGCACCCCACCACGAATTGATGCTCGCACGGTAGACTTCTCAGTACTGGAAGAGCAACACGGGGATAACCCGACACCAGTATTCTCATTCTTGGGTAAACGTGACCAGCACCCGCGTCAGATTCCATGTTTCATTACTCACACCAATGAAAGTACTCATGATGTGATCCGCGCGAACCTTGATCGTAGTCCAATGTACGCTGGGGTAATCGAAGGTATCGGTCCGCGTTACTGCCCGTCTATCGAAGACAAGGTGATGCGTTTTGCTGACAAGAATAGTCACCAGATTTTTATTGAGCCAGAAGGTCTGACAACCAACGAGCTTTACCCAAATGGTATTTCGACCAGTTTGCCGTTTGATGTTCAGGTGAAGATTGTTCGCACCATGAAAGGTTTTGAGAACGCGCATATTGTGCGTCCAGGTTACGCGATTGAGTACGATTTCTTCGACCCGCGTGATTTGAAGCAAACCTACGAAACGAAATTTATTAATGGCCTGTTCTTTGCTGGTCAAATTAACGGTACCACCGGGTACGAAGAAGCGGCAGCTCAGGGCTTGATGGCAGGCTTGAACGCGAGTTTGTACAGCCAAGACAAAGAAGGTTGGAATCCACGTCGCGATCAGGCTTACATGGGCGTATTGATTGATGATTTATCTACCATGGGTACCAAAGAACCGTACCGCATGTTCACCTCTCGAGCGGAATACCGCCTGTTGTTGCGTGAGGACAATGCCGATTTACGCTTAACCGAAAAAGCGCGTGAACTTGGGTTGGTTGATGATGTGCGTTGGGCACGTTTCAATGAAAAAATAGACAACATGGAAACCGAGCGTCAACGCCTGAAGTCGACCTGGATGAACCCGAACTCACAAGGTATCGATGCCCTGAACAGCTTGCTGAAAACCCCAATGGCGCGTGAAGCCAGTGGTGAGGATCTGTTGCGTCGTCCGGAGATCACATACGCACAACTGACTCAGTTAGAGGCTTTTGCCCCGGCGCTGGAAGATCAACAAGCCGCTGAGCAGGTTGAAATCCAGGTGAAATATGATGGTTACATCAAGCGCCAGCAGGATGAGATCGAGAAGTCGCTTCGCCATGAACACACTAAGTTACCGGTTGATCTGGATTATAAAGATGTAAAAGGTCTTTCCAACGAGGTGGTAGCTAAGTTAAGCGAAGCGAAGCCTGAAAGTATCGGCATTGCGTCTCGTATTTCTGGAGTGACACCGGCAGCGATTTCAATTCTGCTGGTTCACCTGAAGAAACATGGTTTACTGAAAAAAGGCGAGGATGAGTAATGACCGTACTTCGCACCAAATTGGATGCATTGATTGCTCAAACCGACCTTGAGGTATCCGATAAGCAACGTGATCAGCTCGTTGGCTATGTTGAACTGCTCGACAAATGGAACAAAGCGTACAATTTGACTTCAGTACGTGATCCGCATGAGATGTTAGTGAAACATATTCTTGATAGTATAGTGGTTAGCGAACACTTACCTGGTCAGCGATTTATCGATGTTGGCACTGGCCCCGGTTTACCGGGGATTCCACTGGCAATCATGAATCCGGACAAAGAGTTTTACTTACTTGATAGCCTGGGTAAGCGTATTCGTTTTCTCAAACAGGTAGTACACGCGCTAGGCCTGAAGAATGTTACTCCTGTCCAAAGCCGTGTTGAAGAGTTCCAGCCTGAAGAAAAATTTGATGGTGTTTTAAGCCGTGCTTTTGCTTCAATGACAGATATGGTGGAATGGTGTCACCATCTGCCGAAACAAGAACATGGATTGTTTCTTGCATTGAAAGGACAGCACCCTAAAGATGAAATAGATCTGCTTCCTGAGTGGTGTTATGTGACAGATATCGTATCTTTGACTGTTCCTGAGTTGGAAGGCGAGCGTCATCTAGTAATCTTATCGCGCAAGGAAAATTAGCGAGGTAGTTTGTGGGTAAAATAGTAGCAATCGCCAACCAGAAAGGTGGGGTCGGCAAAACAACAACGTGCATTAACTTAGCGGCTTCGATGGCGGCAACAAAGCGCAAGGTTTTGGTTATCGATCTCGACCCTCAAGGCAATGCTACGATGGCCAGTGGTGTCGATAAGTACATGGTCGATGCCACGGCGTATGATCTGTTAGTCGAAGACACGCCGTTTGAACAAGTGGTGTGTTCGGAAACGTCCGGAAAGTACGATCTTATCGCGGCAAACGGTGACGTTACCGCTGCAGAAATCAAGCTGATGGAAGTCTTCGCACGCGAAGTTCGCCTGAAAAATGCCTTATCGTCAGTTCGTGATAACTATGATTTCATCTTTATCGATTGTCCCCCTTCTCTAAACCTTCTTACAATCAATGCTATGGCTGCAGCTGATTCAGTGCTGGTGCCTATGCAATGTGAATACTTTGCGTTAGAAGGTTTAACTGCTCTTATGGATACGATTAGCAAACTGGCGGCGGTAGTGAACGAAAACCTCAAAATTGAAGGTTTACTGCGCACCATGTACGATCCGCGTAACCGTTTATCGAATGAAGTATCCGATCAACTTAAAAAGCATTTTGGTACGAAAGTTTACCGCACAGTTATTCCGCGTAACGTTCGTCTGGCCGAAGCGCCAAGCCATGGTAAACCGGCGATGTACTACGATAAGTATTCTGCTGGCGCCAAAGCTTATCTTGCTCTGGCGGGTGAGATGCTTCGCCGCGATGAAGTACCCGTTTCACTCTAACCTAAGGAATTCAATCCCATGTCTAAGCGTGGTCTAGGAAAAGGACTGGATGCGTTGTTGTCGACCAGTTCATTTGCTCGTGAAAAACAGCATATTGCATCGCATAGCCAAGCCTTATCGGCAGACGGTGAGTTAATGGAACTCGCGATAGGTCAATTGCAGCCAGGAGTCTACCAACCGCGTAAAGATATGGCACCAGAAGCTCTGGAAGAACTGGCGGCTTCGATTCAATCACAAGGCATCATTCAGCCGATTGTGGTTCGTCAGCTCGATAGTGGCCAATATGAGATCATTGCCGGTGAGCGACGCTGGCGTGCCGCTAAGCAGGCAGGTCTAAAGCGTGTGCCTTGTTTGGTGAAAAAAGTTGAGGACCGTGCTGCGATTGCCATGGCGCTGATTGAGAATATTCAGCGTGAAGATCTTAACGTGATTGAAGAAGCACAGGCTTTAGAGCGTTTGCAAGATGAGTTTGCCTTAACGCACCAGCAAGTCGCCGAAGTGATTGGTAAGTCAAGAACGACGGTCAGTAATCTGCTGCGTTTGAATCAGCTCGAGCTCGAAGTGAAAAGCTTGGTGGCGGATAAAAAGCTCGAAATGGGACATGCCCGGGCGTTATTAGCACTGGAAGGCGAGCAGCAAATTGAGGTTGCTTTTCAGGTGGCGAAAAAACAAATGACTGTTCGCCAAACCGAACAGTTAGTAAAAAAGTGCTTAGCCCCACAGAATGAGCAAAAAGCGCAACAAGAAGATACCGAAGCTATGCAAATGTCGCATAAATTAAGCCAGATGCTTGACGCTAAAGTTTCTTTGGTTCGTTCTGCAGGTGGAAAAGCAAAGCTGACGATAAGTCTTGATGAACCTCACAAATTAGAGCAACTTATTGCCAAGCTTGAGGCCTAAGTGAGATAATTGATTTAGGTCAATTAACCGATTTAATCGAATTTTGTGCGAAAGTTGTCGTTTTGTAAACAAAACTGTAAGTTTTTGATGCAATTTAATTGCATTCGGTTGGACTGAACGTATAATTTTCGCCAATTTCACTGCACAGTGAGTTTAGTGCGAAGTGGATATTACTAGAGGTACGAATACATGGTAGCTGCGTTAGCTAGACCAGGACGAGAGCTTGCAAGGCAATTGTTAATGATCCAGTCTGGCGCGGTTATTTTTGTGGCAGCAGGGATGGCGGTAGCCGTAAATCCTGATTGGGGACTTTCCGCGTTGATTGGTGGGGGCATTTTTGTCATTGCCAATGCAGTATTCGCGCTATGTGCTTTTATGTTTAGTGGGGCTCGCGCTGCCAAGCGCATCGCGGCTTCTTTCTATACGGGCGAAGTACTGAAAATTCTCATCACGGTTGCACTGTTCTATGTTGCCTACATGTATATGCAGGTGGAACTTGTTCCCCTCAAACTAACCTATTTGCTGGTACTAGGTATTAATATCTTTGCACCAGTGCTATTCATTAACAACAAAAAATAGGATGAGTTATGGCTGCGCCAGGTGAAGCGCTAACATCGTCCGGATACATTGCCCACCACCTTACCAACTTATCATTAGCTAAGTTAGGTTTAGTGGAAGAAGCAAGTTTCTGGAACGTACATATCGATAGCCTGTTTTTTTCTTGGTTTACTGGTTTAATTTTCCTCGGAATCTTTTACAAAGTAGCAAAGAGAACAACAGCGGGTGTACCGGGTAAGCTTCAGTGTGCTGTAGAAATGATCGTAGAATTTGTCGCTGATAACGTCAAAGATACGTTCCATGGACGCAACCCACTGATCGCGCCTTTAGCACTGACTATCTTTTGTTGGGTATTTTTGATGAACGTGATGGACTTAGTCCCGATCGACTTCTTACCATACCCAGCAGAACATTGGCTTGGTATTCCTTACCTTAAGGTCGTACCGTCTGCTGATGTGAATATCACCATGGCTATGGCTCTAGGCGTTTTTGCATTGATGATTTTCTACAGCATCAAAGTAAAAGGTCTAGGTGGATTCGCAAAAGAACTTGCACTACATCCATTCAATCACCCACTGATGATTCCGTTTAACCTACTGATTGAAGTGGTATCGCTACTTGCGAAACCTCTATCACTTGGTATGCGTCTATTCGGTAACATGTTCGCGGGTGAGGTTGTATTCATTCTTTGTGCGGCAATGCTACCATGGTACTTACAATGGATGGGTTCACTACCGTGGGCAATCTTCCATATCTTGGTTATTACGATTCAAGCCTTCGTATTTATGATGTTGACAATTGTTTACCTGTCAATGGCACACGAAGATCCTGATCATTAATTTTTTTAGCTTTTTTATTTGGGCACTAAGCCAACAACTATAAATTGGAGATAGTAATGGAAACTTTACTGAGCTTTTCTGCAATCGCCGTAGGTATTATCGTCGGTCTTGCTTCTCTTGGTACAGCGATTGGTTTCGCACTACTAGGTGGTAAATTCCTAGAAGGTGCAGCACGTCAACCAGAAATGGCTCCTATGCTACAAGTTAAGATGTTCATCATCGCAGGTCTACTTGATGCGGTTCCAATGATCGGTATCGTAATCGCGCTACTATTCACTTTCGCAAACCCATTCGTTGGTCAACTAGGTTAATCACCTTTAACTTGGGACGAGCTTAGGCTTGTCACTGATTAATACTAAGTCCAAATAGAGGGGTAGCTGTTGTGAACATAAACGCAACTCTGCTAGGTCAAGCAATCTCGTTCGCACTATTTGTGTGGTTCTGCATGAAGTATGTGTGGCCACCGTTGATGCAAGCGATCGAAGAGCGTCAGAAGAAAATCGCTGATGGTCTTCAAGCAGCTGAACGTGCTGCTAAAGACTTGGATCTAGCACAAGCCAACGCTTCTGATCAGTTGAAAGAAGCGAAGCGCACAGCAACTGAGATCATCGAGCATGCGAATAAGCGTAAGTCTCAAATTCTAGAAGAAGCTCGCGAGGAAGCTCAGGCAGAACGCCAGAAAATCCTAGTGCAAGCGGAAGCTGAACTTGAAGCTGAGCGTAATCGTGCACGCGATGAGCTGCGCAAACAAGTTGCTACTCTGGCTGTAGCTGGTGCTGAGAAAATCCTTGAGCGTTCTATCGATAAAGACGCGCAAAAAGATATTCTCGACAACATTACTGCAAAACTTTAAGTCTGGGGGCGCATATGTCTGATTTGACTACAATCGCACGCCCCTATGCTAAAGCAGCCTTCGACTTTGCGGTAGAAAAAGACCAACTAGACCAATGGGGTCAAATGCTGTCTTTTGCTGCTGAAGTTGCCAATAACGAACAAATGACTGAACTGCTAACCAGTTCATTCTCTGCTGAAAAAATGGCAGAAATTTTTGTTGCAGTTTGTGGTGACCAAGTTGATGCGAACGGTCAAAACCTTTTAAAGGTCATGGCTGAGAATGGTCGTTTAACGGCCCTTCCTGATGTTTGTGAGCAGTTCTTCATTTTGAAGAAAGAACATGAGAAAGAAATCGATGTTGAAGTTATTTCAGCGTCAGCGCTTTCTGATGAACAGCTTGCAAATATCAGCAGCAAACTTGAAGCACGTCTTGAACGTAAAGTGAAGCTGAATTGCAGTGTAGATGAGACCCTACTTGGTGGGGTTATTATTCGAGCCGGAGACCTAGTCATCGATGACTCAGCGCGTGGTCGTTTGAACCGCCTGAGCGATGCATTGCAGTCTTAATGGGGATTGGAGCATGCAACTTAATTCCACGGAAATTAGCGATCTGATCAAACAACGTATCGAATCTTTCGAAGTTGTTAGTGAAGCTCGTAACGAGGGTACTATCGTATCGGTAAGCGATGGTATCATCCGCATCCACGGCCTAGCGGACGTGATGCAAGGTGAAATGATTGAATTACCGGGTGGCCGTTTTGCACTGGCACTTAACCTTGAGCGTGACTCGGTTGGTGCTGTTGTAATGGGTCCATATGCTGACCTTAGGGAAGGCATGAAAGTTACAGGTACTGGCCGCATTCTTGAAGTGCCAGTTGGTCCAGAACTACTAGGCCGCGTAGTAAACACGCTGGGTGAGCCTATCGATGGTAAAGGTCCAATCGAAGCGAAAATGACTTCACCTGTAGAAATGATCGCACCAGGCGTAATCGACCGTAAATCGGTAGATCAACCTGTGCAAACTGGTTATAAGTCAGTTGACTCAATGATCCCAATCGGTCGTGGTCAGCGTGAGCTTATCATCGGTGACCGTCAGATTGGTAAAACAGCACTGGCGATCGATGCGATCATCAACCAGAAAGACTCTGGTATTTTCTCAATCTACGTAGCAATCGGTCAGAAAGCATCGACTATTGCAAACGTGGTTCGCAAACTAGAAGAGCACGGCGCACTACAAAACACTATCGTTGTAGTTGCATCGGCTTCTGAATCTGCTGCGCTACAATACTTGGCGCCATACGCAGGTTGTGCGATGGGTGAATACTTCCGCGATCGCGGCGAAGACGCACTGATTGTTTACGATGATCTATCTAAGCAAGCAGTAGCTTACCGTCAGATCTCTCTACTACTTAAACGTCCACCAGGCCGTGAGGCTTTCCCAGGTGACGTATTCTACTTACACTCTCGTCTACTAGAGCGTGCAGCTCGTGTAAACGAAGACTACGTAGAGCGTTTCACTAACGGTGAAGTGAAAGGTAAGACTGGTTCTTTGACTGCTCTTCCTATCATCGAAACTCAAGCCGGTGACGTTTCAGCATTCGTACCGACTAACGTAATCTCAATTACCGATGGTCAGATCTTCCTACAAACTGAGCTATTCAACGCAGGTGTACGCCCAGCGGTTGACCCAGGTATCTCAGTATCTCGTGTAGGTGGTTCAGCTCAGACGAAAATCATCAAGAAACTATCAGGTGGTATCCGTACAGCACTAGCTGCATACCGCGAACTAGCCGCATTTGCTCAGTTCTCTTCTGATCTTGATGAAGCAACGAAGAAACAGCTAGACCATGGTCAAAAAGTTACAGAACTAATGAAGCAGAAGCAGTACGCTCCAATGTCTGTATTTGACCAAGCGCTAACTATCTTCGCGGCAGAGCGCGGTTACCTTGATGATGTAGAACTAAACAAAGTTCTAGATTTCGAGGCGGCTCTACTATCGTACGCTCGCGGTCAATACGCTGAACTAGCAGCTGAGATCGACAAGTCTGGTGCTTACAACGATGAAATCGAAGCTCAGTTGAAGAAACTGACTGACGACTTCAAAGCAACCCAAACTTGGTAATTAGGTCGGTGGCAGTTTCTGCCACCAACTAACGGAGAGTAACGATGGCCGGCGCAAAAGAGATACGTAATAAAATCGGTAGTGTTAAAAGCACGCAGAAAATTACGAAAGCGATGGAAATGGTAGCAGCTTCAAAAATGCGTCGCTCTCAAGATGCAATGGAAGCTTCTCGTCCATACGCTGAAACAATGCGTAAAGTGATCGGTCACGTGGCAAACGCAAACCTAGAGTACCGTCATCCGTACCTAGAAGAGCGTGAAGCTAAACGTGTTGGTTACATCATCGTTTCGACAGACCGTGGTCTGTGTGGTGGTTTGAACATTAACGTGTTCAAAAAAGCCGTTACAGACATCCAAACATGGAAAGAGAAAGGTGCTGAAATCGAGCTGGCAGTGATTGGCTCGAAAGCAACAGCTTTCTTTAAACATGGTGGCGCAAAAGTTGCGGCACAGGTTTCTGGCCTTGGCGATAACCCAAGCCTGGAAGACCTAATCGGTTCTGTTGGCGTAATGCTGAAGAAATACGATGAAGGTGAACTGGACCGTTTATACGTAGTGTTCAACAAGTTTGTAAACACTATGGTTCAGCAACCAACGATCGATCAATTGCTACCTTTGCCTAAATCGGACAGCAAAGAGATGCAGCGTGAGCACTCATGGGACTACATCTATGAGCCTGAGCCAAAACCTCTACTGGATACGCTACTAGTGCGTTACGTAGAGTCTCAGGTATACCAAGGTGTGGTTGAGAACCTTGCTTGTGAGCAAGCGGCTCGAATGATTGCGATGAAGGCTGCAACGGATAACGCAACCAACCTGATTGATGATTTAGAACTTGTGTACAACAAAGCCCGTCAGGCTGCGATTACACAAGAACTATCGGAAATCGTTGGTGGTGCAGCTGCGGTTTAAGCTTAGGTAAAACGAAATAGTTTAGAGGATTAACGATGGCTACAGGTAAGATCGTACAGATCATCGGTGCGGTAGTCGACGTAGAGTTCCCACAGAGCGAAGTACCTAGTGTATATGACGCTCTAAACGTAACGGACTCAAAAGAGCGTCTAGTTCTTGAAGTTCAACAACAGCTAGGCGGTGGCGTAGTTCGTTGTATCGTAATGGGTAGCTCTGATGGTTTACGTCGTGGAGTAGAAGTGGTTAACACTGGCGCTCCAATTTCAGTACCAGTCGGTACTAAAACTCTAGGTCGTATCATGAACGTCCTAGGTGACGCGATTGATGAGCGTGGTGAAGTTGGCGCGGAAGAGGTTTACTCTATCCACCGCAGCGCACCAAGCTACGAAGACCAATCAAACGAAATTGCACTTCTAGAAACGGGTGTTAAAGTAATCGACCTAATTTGTCCATTCGCTAAGGGTGGTAAAATCGGTCTATTCGGTGGTGCAGGTGTAGGTAAGACCGTTAACATGATGGAGCTTATCAACAACATCGCACTACAACACTCAGGTCTATCAGTATTTGCTGGTGTTGGTGAGCGTACTCGTGAAGGTAACGATTTCTACTACGAGATGCAGGAAGCGGGCGTTGTAAACGTTGAGAAGCCTGAAGAATCGAAAGTAGCGATGGTTTACGGTCAGATGAACGAGCCACCGGGTAACCGTCTACGTGTTGCACTGACTGGCTTGACTATGGCGGAGAAATTCCGTGATGAAGGCCGTGACGTACTGCTGTTTATCGATAACATTTATCGTTACACACTTGCAGGTACAGAGGTATCAGCACTGCTAGGTCGTATGCCTTCTGCGGTAGGTTACCAGCCAACTCTTGCAGAAGAGATGGGTGTACTTCAGGAGCGTATCACGTCAACGAAATCAGGTTCTATCACGTCTGTACAGGCGGTATACGTACCTGCGGATGACTTGACTGACCCGTCTCCAGCAACAACGTTCGCGCACTTGGATGCAACGGTTGTACTTAACCGTAACATCGCTGCAATGGGTCTATACCCTGCGATCGACCCACTAGATTCAACATCTCGTATGCTTGATCCACTAGTCGTTGGTCAAGATCACTACGATGTTGCTCGTGGCGTTCAGCAGACACTTCAGCGCTACAAAGAGCTGAAAGACATCATTGCTATCCTAGGTATGGACGAGCTATCTGAAGAAGATAAGCAAGTTGTATCTCGTGCACGTAAGATTGAGCGTTTCCTAACTCAGCCTTACCACGTGGCAGAAGTATTTACAGGCGACCCTGGTATTTACGTACCTCTTAAAGAGACTCTACGTGGCTTTAAAGGTCTACTAGCTGGTGAATACGATGACATTCCAGAGCAGGCATTTATGTACTGCGGTAGCATCGATGATGCTATTGAGAATGCTAAGAAGCTATAAGGCTAACTAGGAGGCGATATGGCACCAATAACCTTTCACCTAGACGTAGTAAGCGCTGAGAAACGTATTTTCTCTGGTCGTGTAGAAACGTTTCAGGTGACCGGTAGCGAAGGTGAGCTTGGTATTTTCCATGGCCATACTCCGCTTCTGACCGCTATTCAGCCTGGTATGGTGCGTATTGTGAAACAGCACGGCCACGAAGAGTTCATTTATGTCTCTGGTGGTATGGTCGAAGTTCAGCCGGGTACTGCTACAGTACTGGCTGATACAGCGATTCGTGGTGAAGATCTAGACGCAGCGAAGGCAGAAGAAGCTAAGCGTCGTGCTGAGGAGAATATCCAGAACCAGCATGGCGATATGGACTTCGCACAAGCGGCCAGTGAACTGGCTAAAGCCATTGCTCAGCTACGAGTTATCGAGCTGACCAAAAAACGTCGCTAAGCTCAATTAGCAACGTTGCATGAAAAAGGCGGCCAAATGGTCGCCTTTTTGATTAATTTTAGTTAGAAATTGACCTCTTACCATTAACTTATCCCTTCAAGCTGTCTAAAATATCCGCCAACTACATAAAGAACGTCAATAGGTTGTCAATGAAATTCAGTGCTGTAATTCTTGCTGCGGGTAAAGGAACCCGTATGTATTCGAACATGCCAAAAGTGCTTCATACTTTGGCTGGTAAACCAATGGCAAAACATGTCATTGATACATGTGCCGGTCTTGGTGCGCAAAATATTCACCTGGTATACGGCCACGGTGGCGATCAAATGAAGCAGGCACTAGCAGAAGAACCTGTTAACTGGGTACTTCAGGCTGAGCAGCTAGGTACTGGCCATGCAGTGGATCAGGCTTCAGCGCAATTCGAAGATGATGAAAAAATCCTTGTCTCGTATGGCGACGTGCCACTGATTTCAGCGGAAACTATTGAGAGCCTGCTTGATGCTCAACCAACGGGTGGTATCGCGTTACTAACTGTTGTTCTGGATAACCCAACCGGCTACGGACGTATTGTGCGTAAGAATGGTCCTGTGGTTGCTATCGTCGAGCAGAAGGATGCCACTGAAGAACAAAAACAGATCAAAGAAATCAACACAGGTGTGATGGTGGCGACTGGAGGTGATCTGAAACGCTGGTTATCTGGCCTGAACAATAATAACGCTCAGGGTGAATACTACCTGACTGACGTTATTGCGGCTGCGCATGATGAAGGACGTGCTGTCGAAGCGGTTCATCCTGCGAACCCTATTGAAGTTGAAGGGGTAAATGACCGCGCTCAACTTGCTCGTTTAGAGCGTGCGTTCCAATCGATGCAAGCACAAAAGCTTCTGGAGCAGGGCGTTATGCTGCGAGATCCAGCGCGCTTTGACTTACGTGGTGAACTGCAGTGCGGCATGGACTGTGAAATTGATGTGAATGTGATCATCGAAGGCAGTGTATCGCTTGGTGATAACGTCGTTATCGGTGCTGGCAGTGTGTTGAAAGATTGTGAGATTGATGACAACACGATCGTACGTCCATACAGTGTGATTGAAGGTGCAACTGTCGGAGAGGACTGTACTGTCGGTCCATTTACGCGTCTGCGTCCTGGTGCAGATATGCGTAACGATTCTCACGTCGGTAACTTTGTTGAAGTGAAGAATGCGCGCATTGGCGAAGGTTCTAAAGCAAACCATCTGACTTACCTGGGCGACGCAGAAATCGGCCAGCGTACCAATATCGGTGCTGGTACGATTACGTGTAATTACGATGGTGCAAACAAGTTCAAAACCATCATTGGCGATGATGTTTTCGTTGGCTCGGACAGCCAGCTAGTAGCGCCAGTGACCATTGCTGATGGTGCGACTATCGGCGCAGGTACAACTCTGACTAAAGACGTAGCCGAAGGTGAGTTAGTGATTACTCGTGCTAAAGAGCGCAGAATCACAGGCTGGCAGCGTCCGGTAAAGAAAAAGTAACGCATCTCAGCGTTAACCTCTCGCTAAAGAAAAATTAAATCAAAGCCGCTCAAATTGAGCGGCTTTGTTGCTTTTAACTTTCTTCTTCGCTGACTACGCGAGCGTTGTCCGGTGCTGAGAAGTGCTTTATCAGTTCTCTATTTGACAGAATGTAGCCGACCCACAAACCGCCCATACAAATCACAATGGCGATACCAGTGACCGACTGAGCCTGGCTGGCCATCGCAGCAACAAATGCGCTGGCGAGGCTACTCGCGCAGATCTGTAAGCTGTTTTGCAAACCTGCTGCGGTTGCTGGGCTTTGCTTAGCACTTTCCAGAGCTCGGTTTACTACGATAGGGTATAGTGCACCATTTGCCACAGCGATCAGACAGAAAGGCGCCAGAATTGGCCAGATTGAGGTTAATGTCCATTGTGATGCAACGAATACCATCAGGGCCGCGATACTGAATAATCCGATCAGCTGGCGTAAAACATTTTTGTCGCCATATTTGCGTACTCCCACTTTTCCTAAGTAGCCACCAGCCATAAAGGCAATGGTTTGTGGAATAAAGCTCAGGCCAATGTCTTTGGCTTCATAGCCCAATTGCGCCATGATTTCAGGCATACCTGTCAGGTAAGCAAAAAAGGCAGCGGAAGCGGTGGCAAACATAATCACGTTACCAAGGTAAGTTTTCGAGCCCAGTAGGGCTTTAATATCTGCTGAGATACTGGTCTGCTTTACTTCCGCTTTCTGATCTTTTTGCATCATAGTCGCCGCGACAAGCAATACACCGACCAGTGTTAAAGCGATAAAAATACTGTGCCAGCCAAAGTTGTCCGCGAGTACTACGCCTAATTGAGGCGCCAGCGCTGGTGATAAGGCAACCAACGGCATAATCGTGGCGAAAATCTGCTGGCTGCTGCTTGAGTAGCGTTTAATGACCATCGCTTGCCAGATAACCGCTGGTGCACAGACACCGATCGCCTGAACAAATCGTAGCGTGAGTAGCTGCCATACCTGATCGCAGAATGCCAGACCAAATGACGCGAGAGTAAATACAACTAAACCTGCGGCTAGTGTATTGCGGTGGCCAAACTTATCGGAAGCCAGGCCCCACATCAGCTGACCAAATGCCATTCCCCCTAAAAAGACGGTTAGAGACAGGGCAATTTGTTCCGGACCTGTCGCGAAGTCGATTTCCATCGCTTTAAAGGCCGGAAGATACATATCCGTGGCAATAAAGCCAAGCATCGACAGTGCTGCCAGATAAACGAGTTGTAGTTTTGATATTTTCATTATTAACCAATCAAATTATTTAATTACTTTTTAACCAATATCAGTTGGCGCCAACCGTGATTTATTTGTTCTTTCATTCTATTTTTCGATTTACTAAAAATAAAACGCTAAAATTGTTGGTTATTAATCAAAAAATTTGAAAGGTACTGTGTGATGTTTTCCAAATCCTCATTAGAAATGCTTGATACCGTCGCCCGGTTAGGTAGCTTTACCGCGGCCGCTGAGGTGTTGCACAAAGTGCCTTCGGCAATCAGTTATGGTGTTCGCCAGGTAGAGCAGGATTTGGATGTTGTACTGTTTCGACGTCTGCCAAGAAAGGTTGAGTTGACGCCTGCGGGAGAGTTGTTTATCTCAGAGGCGCGTGCTTTGTTACGTCAAATGGAAGAGGTGAAAGCTCAGACCCGTCGGGCGGCACATGGCTGGCAGACAACACTCAAGCTAACTTTGGATAACGTGGTAAAACTGGAAAAGCTTAAACCACTGATAGAAGATTTTTATCGTGAATTTGAGTTTGCTGAGCTACAGGTCAACATGGAAGTGTTTAACGGATCTTGGGAGGCAATTGCGCAGGGAAGAGCTGACATAGTGATTGGAGCGACAAGTGCGATCCCGGTTGGTGGCGACTTTGAAGTCAGAGACATGGGAATTCTGGATTGGGCATTTGTTATGTCACCGGCACACCCCTGTGTGCGTCAGCAAGCGTTAACGGAAGCGTTTGTCAGTCAGTTTCCTGCTATCTGTCTCGATGATACTTCGAATGTACTGCCTAAACGGCATACAGGTCATTATCCACATCAGCGCCGTTTGTTGCTGCCGAATTGGTATGCTGCGATTGAATGCCTGAAAAATGGGGTGGGTGTCGGGTTCATGCCGCGCCATATTGCGATGCCATTGATCAATGATGGCGTGCTGGTGGAGAAAATTCTGCCAGACGACAAACCGGTGAGCCGTTGTTGTTTGGTATGGCGTAAAGATGAAAACCATAACTTGATCCAATGGATGGTGGATTACCTCGGATCATCCAATCAGTTACATCTGGACTGGTTACAGGCTTAAATTAGCTCGGGGTAAATAAAAACACCTCGCTTTCACGAGGTGTTTTTAAGATGGTTCATGATAAGAAGAACTTGTAGGATGGGTTATCCGTTTCGTCTTTACACTGATAGCCAAGTTCGCGCAAATGGGCAGAAAACTGGGCCAAATCGCTTTCATCTAGCTCGAAACCACAAAGAACACGCCCGTAATCGGCACCATGGTTGCGGTAGTTAAACAGGCTGATATTCCAGTGGGTACCCAGTGTGCTTAAGAACTTCAGCAACGCTCCAGGGTACTCCGGAAATTCGAAGCTGTAGAGGCGTTCCTTGAGCTTTTTCGAAGGTTTGCCACCGATCATATAACGAATGTGTAGCTTGGCCATTTCATCGTCAGAAAGATCCACAACCGGATAACCGCCTTCGCGTAGATCGCGGATAATATGATCCAACTCTTCCTGGCCTCCCTGAAGACGCACACCAACAAAGATGTTTGCCAGTTCATCGTCGCTGTAACGGTAGTTGAACTCCGTCACTGCTCGGCCACCAATCAGGTTACAAAACTCAAAGAAAGCGCCTTGGCGTTCTGGGATCGTGACTGCGAGCAAGCCTTCACGCTTTTCACCAAGCTCACAGCGCTCAGAGACATAACGCAGCCCATGGAAGTTAGTGTTGGCACCAGACAGCACCGTACCCAGGTTTTTTCCTTCGAGTTTGTTCTGCTCAGCAAACTTTTTCAAACCAGCCAGGGCCAGGGCTCCTGAAGGCTCTGCAATCGCTCGTGTATCTTCAAAGATATCTTTCACGGCGGCGCAGATTTCATCGCTTGATACGGCAATATGACCATCAATGTACTTCTGACACAAACGGAACGTCTCTTCACCGATGCGCTTCACTGCCACACCGTCAGCAAACATACTGACTTGATCGAGTACGACAGGCTCACCAGCATCTAAAGCCGCTTTTAGACATGAAGAGTCTTCTGGCTCGACGGCAATGACTTTGATTTCTGGCATCAGTTGCTTGACCAGTACTGCGACACCAGCCGCCAGACCGCCGCCACCGACCGGAACAAAGATATAATCGAGGTGACCATTTTGCTGCAGCATTTCCATACCAATGGTGCCTTGACCAGCAATCACCAATGGGTGATCAAAAGGTGGCACAAAGGTGTAGCCGTATTCTTCTGACAGACGCTCTGCTTCGGCTTTGGCTTCATCGAAGTTATTGCCATGCAGCACGACATTGCCGCCAAAGCTACGAACCGCATCAACCTTGATGTCTGGCGTGGTCTTAGGCATGACGATGGTGGTTCTGATACCCAGCTTAGTGCCGGATAGCGCCATCCCCTGAGCATGGTTGCCCGCCGATGCTGCAATGACACCCGCCGCTTTCTGCTCTTCAGTCAGATTGGCTACCATGTTGTAAGCGCCACGCAGTTTGAAAGAGTGTACTGGCTGGCGATCTTCACGTTTGATTTGCACGTGATTACCAATGCGGGTTGACAGGCGTGGCATGTCTTGCAATGGCGTCACCGTGGCAACTTCATAAATCGGCGCGCGCAGGATTTGGCGCAGATAGTCTGCGCCAGTTTGATTCACTTTTTTTGCGGGTTGAGATTCCATCACTGCTAGCCCTCTAGCTTAGATTTGTCTCGTACTGCACCTTTGTCAGCACTGGTTGCCATGCTGGCGTACGCTTTAAGTGCAAAAGAAACTTCACGTTGACGATCAGCTGGTTTCCAACCAAGTTCGTCTTGTTTTGCACGGCGTGCTGCCAGTTCATCTTCTGCTACATCAAGCGTAATAGAGCGACTTGGGATATCAATGGTGATGATGTCGCCATCTTGAACCAAGCCAATCGTACCGCCACTGGCAGCTTCTGGGGATGCATGACCAATTGACAGACCCGATGTGCCACCTGAGAAGCGACCATCCGTTAGCAAGGCACAAGATTTGCCTAATCCCATCGATTTTAGGTAAGTGGTAGGGTAGAGCATTTCCTGCATACCCGGACCACCTTTAGGACCTTCATAACGAATAACAACCACTTCGCCCGCTTTAACTTTACCACCTAAGATGCCATCAACTGCTGAATCCTGGCTTTCAAATACAATCGCAGGACCCTGGAACTTAAGGTTCTCCTCATCAACACCAGCCGTTTTAACGATACAGCCATCAACCGCAATGTTACCTGCGAGAACGGCCAGGCCACCTTCTTGACTGAATGCGTTCTCTTTTGAACGGATACAGCCATCGGCACGGTCATCGTCCAGACGATCCCAGCGGCAGTCTTGTGAGAATGCTTTGGTGGTACGGATACCTGCAGGGCCTGCTCGGAAGAACTTAAGTACTTCTTCGTTTTCTGTTTGCATGATGTCGTACTCGGCAAGCTGCTGCTGCATGGTCATGCCTAATACCGTACTCGTACTGCCGTTTAGCAAACCGGCACGGTCGAGTTCACCTAAGATAGCCATTACGCCACCCGCACGGTGTACATCTTCCATGTGGTATTTTTGTGTCGATGGCGCCACTTTACACAAGTGTGGTACACGACGAGACATTTCATCGATATCGTTCATATCGAAGTTTATTTCACCTTCTTGCGCAGCGGCTAAAAGGTGTAGAACGGTGTTACTTGAGCCACCCATTGCGATGTCCAGCGCCATTGCGTTTTCAAAGGCGTCGCGGTTAGCAATGTTGCGTGGTAAGGCGGACTCGTCATCTTGTTCGTAGTAACGTCGAGTCAGCTCAACGATACGTTTACCAGCATTAATAAACAATTGTTCACGGTCGGCGTGTGTTGCCAGCATCGAGCCATTGCCTGGTTGAGATAGGCCTAGAGCTTCTGTCAGACAGTTCATTGAGTTGGCGGTAAACATGCCTGAGCACGATCCACAGGTTGGACAAGCTGAGCGTTCTACCTGTTCGCTCTGTTGATCCGACACGGTTGGATCGGCACCCTGAATCATCGCATCAACCAAATCGAGTTTGATAATTTGATCAGAAAGCTTGGTTTTACCTGCTTCCATTGGGCCGCCAGAAACAAAGATAACCGGAATGTTTAGGCGCATAGCGGCCATCATCATTCCTGGAGTGATTTTGTCACAGTTAGAGATACATACCATTGCATCAGCACAGTGTGCATTCACCATGTACTCTACAGAGTCGGCAATCAATTCACGTGAAGGCAATGAGTAAAGCATACCGCCGTGACCCATTGCGATACCGTCGTCGACAGCAATGGTATTGAATTCTTTTGCGATACCACCTGCTTTTTCGATTTCACCGGCAACCAACTGACCCATATCTTTCAGGTGTACGTGGCCAGGTACAAATTGAGTAAACGAGTTCACCACAGCGATGATTGGCTTACCAAAGTCTTCATCTTTTACACCAGTTGCACGCCAAAGCGCGCGGGCGCCCGCCATGTTACGACCATGTGTGGTGGTTGCTGATCTATATTTTGGCATTTCCTAATTCCTTCTTACTTCTGCTCTGGTTACACACAGTCTAACCAGCCCACTTTTCTTTCGTGGTGCTGTTACATAGGCCATCGTAGGCCTCTCGCAGTAGTTTGTGATTGGACAACGCTTGGCGCTGCCCATTTCCATTGTTTCGCGTATTACCACTGGCTTGCGTCATTAACCGAATTAAATCGGTAGTCAGCGCAGCTATCCTTATGCACTTACCTGTTGTTGTAAGTTGTGGTTTGGCAGTTCATCGTTGCGGATTTTTAGTACCTCAACGTGGCGAACATCCCACAGTTTCTCAATTTGATTGATCAAAAATGAGATTGGGCGATCGCTGTCGACGATGATCTCCACACTGGCGACTTTACTTTCGTGGTTTTGCGTCGCTGCTACTTGTTTGATCACGAAGCCTCGGTGACGAATCACACGTAGAACGCGCTCTAACAATACCGGTTTATCATCGGCTTTGATGTCGAGTAAATATCTGTCCATGTGATCGTCTCCTAGGTGTTTTCCAACATATCACTGTTTGATGCGCCAGGTGGCACCAAAGGCCACACGTTTTCTTCTTCGTCGATTAACACGTGAAGCATGTAAGAAGTTTTGCTTTCCAGCATCTCTTTCAGTGCTGGTTCCACTTCTTCTTTCTTGGTGATGGTTTTACCCGGAATATCAAATGCTTTTGCCAGCATCACGAAGTCAGGGTTGTCATCCAGGATAGTTTCACTGTGTCGACCATCGAAGAATAGCGATTGCCACTGGCGTACCATACCAAGACGTTGGTTGTTAAGAAGAACAATCTTCACCGGAATCTGGCGGCGTTTTAGCGTACCTAATTCCTGCACGTTCATCATGAATGAACCGTCACCAGTAATAAGAATAGACTGATCATCCGGGCGAGCAACGGCAGCACCCATTGCCGCTGGCAGACCAAAGCCCATGGTGCCCAAACCGGCTGAAGTGATGAAGTTTTGCGGATCACGTGGCTGGATATGTTGCGCAGCCCACATCTGGTGCTGGCCTACGTCCGTTGAAACCATAGAGCTGTCCGGCATCATGTCAGACAACTGCTTAAGCAACAGTGGAGCGTAGATAAGTTCACCCGGGTGGTCGTAGCGCCATTTGAAGCCGCTGCGTAAACTCTCACTGTGGTGAACCCATGGCGTGATGTCTTGGGTTAGCTCTAGCTGAGGAAGAATGGTTTTGATGTCTCCACGCAGTGGTGCGTTTGCGTGGCGCAGCTTATGAATTTCTGCTGCATCGATATCGATATGAATCACTTTCGCATTAGGTGCAAAAGTATCAAGCTTACCCGTCACACGGTCGTCAAAGCGCGCACCAACTACGATGAGTAGGTCTGCTTCCTGAACCACGAGGTTCGCTGCTTTGGTGCCATGCATACCTAGCATACCCAAGTAGTGAGGGTCATGACGTTCAATGGTGCCTAAGCCTTTCAGAGTGCTTACCGCTGGCATTGGATTCAGACGTAAGAACTCTCGTACCGCATCGGTCGCTTTCGCTAGCTGAACACCACCACCAACGTATAACACAGGGCGAGTAGAAGCGGCTAACACTTCTTGTGCGCGCTTTATGTCTTCGGCAGGGACATCTTCGATTGCTGGTGCCACATATGGCGTAAGCAAATCTGTTGGCGCTTGAGCAAGCTGAACGTCTTTAGCGATATCAACAATCACTGGACCAGGGCGGCCAGTTTTCGCTACTTCAAACGCTTCGGCTAGCGTCGGAGCGAGATCTTCAATTTCAGTAACCAGATAGCTGTGCTTGGTACAAGCTAAAGACATACCAATCACATCCATCTCCTGGAAGGCATCGGTACCGATGTGAGAACTGGCAACCTGACCTGTGATGGCAACCAGTGGGACGGAATCAAGGAAAGCGTCAGCTAGGCCAGTCACTAGGTTTGTGGCGCCAGGGCCGGAGGTTGCCATACAAACGGCAACATCTTGAGTGGATCGAGCCATACCAATAGCGGCCATGGCTGCACCTTGCTCATGACGGCATAAGATGTGCTCGACACCTCCGTCATACAAAGCATCGTAGATTGGCATGATGGCTCCACCGGGGTAGCCAAACACGGTCTGGATGCCTTGCTGTCTTAAAGCGGCTACGACAAGTTGTGCACCGGTCATCGTAAACCTCCTTTGCTACGTTGTGGCTCGTAGCTATCGCCATGTGTACTGCACTTCATGTGCACTCCCATTCTTCCCGTTAAACTGTCCAAGGGTTAGACAGATGACAACTTGTAGTTGTAAAAAAACCCCCGGACCTTTCAGTGCGGGGGTTTTTTATAATTTGTGGTTATCTTTCGCCCACAACACCCCGCGCGGTTCCAATAATGACCACGATAATCAGGGCTAGCAGTGAGTTAATGTAAGCGAAAAGATTCATCTGTCTGTCGTTCTGTTTTCGTTAAATTTTGTTGTGTAATGTTCTACGAAATTGTTTGCGTCATTAGTGGTATCACACAATTCCTCTGCATGACAAGCAAAAAGTCATTCTTTTTTCACATTAACTCCCAATTAAGACGCGGTATATAACATAACCACATAGAAAAGTACTTGTTTATCAAGTGATCAATAACGTATTGGGGAGCATATGGGGCTGGCAATCATTCATAGTCGGGCAAGTGTCGGAGTACAGGCACCGTCAGTTAGTGTGGAAGTACATATTAGTAACGGTATGCCGGGCTTTACTTTAGTAGGGCTGCCAGAAACGACGGTAAAAGAGTCTAAAGATCGGGTACGCAGTGCCATTATCAATTCTAATTTTCAATTTCCTGCAAAGCGTATCACGGTCAACTTAGCGCCAGCGGACCTACCCAAAGAGGGCGGACGTTTTGATCTGCCTATCGCGTTAGGCATTTTGGCTGCTTCAGAGCAAATCGCGACAGATAAGCTAAAAAAATACGAATTTGTTGGCGAATTAGCGCTATCTGGTGGCTTAAGACCTGTGAAAGGCGTACTGCCTGCTGCGCTCGCTGCGAGCAAGGTTCAGCGGCATTTGGTGGTGCCGCATGTAAACGGTGATCAGGCGGCGCTGGTGGCTCAAGAGCAGCATAAGTCTGCTCAGTCATTGCTTGAGGTCTGTGCTGAGTTATGCGGCCAGCATCGGCTTAGTTTGCATCAAACGCCTGAGCGAATCATGTCAGAAAACCATAATCGAGATCTGCAAGACATTATCGGCCAGCAGCAGGGAAAGCGGGCTTTGGAGATCGCGGCGGCAGGTAACCATAACTTATTATTTTTAGGACCACCCGGTACCGGAAAAACCATGTTAGCCTCGCGCTTATGCGATTTGTTACCTGAAATGAGTGATGAGGAAGCGATGGAAACCGCGTCCGTCGCGTCACTGACACAAAGCGAAATTAATGAATATAACTGGAAGCGACGACCGTTTCGTTCTCCACACCACTCCAGTTCTATGGCGGCATTAGTCGGCGGAGGCTCGGTGCCGAGGCCGGGTGAGATTTCACTGGCGCACAATGGCTTATTGTTCCTCGATGAAATGCCAGAGTTTGATCGCAAAGCTCTGGACTCGCTGCGAGAGCCGCTGGAATCGGGGGAAATCATCATCTCTCGGGCTCAGGGAAAAACCCGTTTTCCTGCCCGCTTTCAGCTGGTGGGTGCACTCAACCCCAGTCCGACGGGTTACTACGAAGGCAATCAGGCACGCACCAACCCTCAAGCCATTCTGCGCTATTTAGGTCGCTTATCAGGGCCGTTGCTGGATCGATTTGATATGTCGCTGGAAATTCCTGCGTTGCCAAAGGGGACATTATCGGAGGGTGGGGACCGAGGTGAGCCTTCAGCAGTCGTTAAAGCGCGGGTCAATGATGCTCGACAAAATATGTTAAACCGCAGCGGCAAGGTGAATGCTTTGCTGGGAAGTCGTGAGATAGAAACGTTTTGTCCACTGCAAAAAAGTGATGCTGAGTTTCTGGAGACCGCTTTGCATCGATTGGGGCTGTCTATTCGTGCGTATCATCGAATCATTAAAGTTGCCCGTACTATTGCCGATCTGGATGGGGAAGAGCAGATTGAGCGCTCCCATCTGGCGGAAGCGCTTGGTTATCGTGCGATGGACCGGTTACTGAAACAGCTTACTGCCCAGTCTGTCTAATCAGTCCTTACCCCAACTAGCGGTCAGACAATTAAAAACGATAGCTGAAGCCTAACGAGAATAGGTATTCCTTCTCGTCATAGAAGGTAATGTTTGAGTCGGTTTGACTATAGCCTGCGAATGAAATGAAAGACCAGTCTTGCCAATCAAACACATTTTGATATTCGTAAGCGGCAAACAGGCTCAGCGTGTCGTCACTGCGCTTCTTGGTAAAGGTTGCGCTTTTAGATTGGTAGTCCTGAAGCGTATAGCCACCGGTGAGCGCTAAGCGATGACGATTGATGAATTTAAACCAGCTAAGCTCAAACCCATATGAGTCAAAGGATTCTGCTTTACCATCCGCATCTTGGTTAATGTAGGTAAACGCGGGTTGCAGTATTGATGTGCGATCCAGTGAAATTCGGTAGTCACCTTTGATGTAGTAAATATCAGCGTCGCGAACCAGGGAGCGATCCGTCACTTCTTCATCATCAATTTCTTTGTCCGCATAGGCCAGATCCAGATTGAAGTTTTTATCAATCAACCCTTTGACCTGAAAGCGATAAGCGTTACCGCCCTCATCGGTTGTGCGGCGAGCGACACCGACCTGATATGGATTGCGCCAGGTTTCCCCTTCTAACATGGTTGGCAGGTACGATACATCGAGTATCGTGCCTGACGGCAATTGGTATTGATAGCCTAACTGGAACGCAAGTGTACCAATGGCTACGTCTGAACGAGTGGTACCTGCGTAGACTTGCTGGTTGAGCTGGGTTCCGAAGGTATACGCGATGTTGCCAAGAGGTGCTGCGACCACCGAGCTGTCGCTGTCAGCACTGTGATTCAGTGAATCGATGGTTCTGTCGTTATCGGTATTAAAGTTAGATTCTGAGGTCACAAAGGCAGCGTTCAGTGAAATCTCGCCACTGAATCCAGAGGTTTCGGCAAGCTGTGCCTGAGCAGAGCTGACGATAAAGGCCAAGGTCAAGACCGTTAGTCTTGGTTTCATTCATGATCTCCCTATTTGTGAATGAATGGTTGGAACCATGGTCGAGCGCTTACTTACAGCCTATGGTTCGCTAATTTTTCCCTAATCTAATTGGCAACATACTATTTTTGTTGCATAAAGTGCAAGAGCATTCAGGATGACTACGTCAACGATAAACTCTACGAGCGCAGTTTCAGCAGTGGTTAGGTGGTGTCGGGCAAGAGAAAGAACGGTTACTTGAGGAGATTCACAGATAAGTGCAGACTGTTAAAGGATGGTTGATAGATAAAAGAAAAGGGGGAGCATAAACTTATGCTCCCCCTTTTGAATTATTTAAATTGGATTATTTTAGATCGAGCAAGTAATTCACCAGAGCAAAATATTCATCCATGGTTTTGATGCTTTGTGCTTGTACCAGGTACTTGTTGTTGACAATCACTGCAGGAACACCAGTCAGGCCACTGTCTTCAAACTGCTTATCCATACGACGAACCATAGAGTCGACGGCAAACCCTTTGAATGCTGAGTCAAACTTCTTCTCGTCCACCCCTTCATCTAAGAAAATTTGACGCAGTTCTGCATCGTCACGTGGCGCTTTACGCAAATTGTGGATGCGGTTAAACATCACAGGGACCATTTTGTCTTCAATCTTAAGTGCCACCATGGTTGCGAATGCTTTGCTCATTGACGGACCCATGTTGCCACCCATAAAGGATACGTGGTTCTTTTGTAGCTTCACGCCTTCTGGCAACTGCTTTTTAAGTTGCTGAATGACCGGCTCAAATGAATTACAGTGCGGGCAGTAGAATGAGAAAAACTCAGTCACTACAGGCTTTTGGGATGCCTCTAGATCTAGTACCTTGTAATGTTCACCTTCATTGAATTGCGCCGCCTGTGCTGAGAGGCTCAGCATCAGTACAGAAAACAGTGCGAACAGCTTTTTCATTTAAATATCTCCATTTTGAATTAGTTGGCTGACTTACCATTGAGGCATTAAAGAGAGGGGCGCTTCTTCTAAGTTGGCAATCTGCTCTTTAAAACCAAGAACCTGACCTTCCCAGTATTTTGGCTCATTAAACCATGGAAAAGCCAACGGAAATGCAGGGTCATGCCAACGTTTTGCTAACCATGCCATGTAATGCACCATTCGTAGACCGCGAAGTGGCTCAATTAGTTTCAATTCTGCTGAGTTAAAATCGCAAAACTCCTGATAAGCTTCTAAAACGATATCCAGTTGCATCAGTTTGTCCTGACGATCACCATTTAAAAGCATCCACAAATCTTGTACGGCTGGACCATTACGGGAATCATCTAAGTCGACAAACATCGGCCCATCGCGCCAAAGAATGTTACCCGGGTGGCAGTCGCCATGCAGACGAATAGTGCTAAAGTTGTCCTGCCAGTGGTTTTCTATGGCTTTTATCAAGATATCCAGATCGTTAAAGAAGCTGTTCTCCAGATGCATAGGGATCATGTTTGAGTTGTGCAGTATATCCCGTGGCTGGTAGAGGTATTCTTGCAAGCCGATACTTGGTCGGTGTTGAAAGGTCTTTTTACTGCCAACCTTATGGATACGACCTAAAAACCGGCCAACGCCTTCCAGCTGCTCCAGGTTATCTACTTCAAACTGACGTCCGCCGACACTTGCAAATAGTGCGAAGCTGTAGCCTTGGTAGTGATGTAACGTTTGGCCGTTAAGAATGACTGGCGGCGCGACAGGGATTTCGTTTTCGATCAGCTCAAGAGTGAAATCGTGTTCTTCCTGAATTTGCTCGTTGCTCCAACGCTCTGGGCGGTAGAACTTGACCACATAGCGGCGTCGCTCTTCATCGGTAAACTGATAAACGCGGTTTTCATAACTATTGAGAGGGAGAAAGCCGGATTCCGCGCGAATACCGATGCTTTCTAACGCATACCACATAAAATCGGGTGTGAGGGCGTCAAAGTTAAACGTACCTTGGGACATATAAAATAAAAAGGCTCATTGCTGAGCCTTTTTCCATTAGTCATCGAATTTGAAATCAGAGTTTTTTGATAAACCGACTTTCCACTTCGATGGTGAATTCGTTGCTCTTATCGGTGAGTATAAACTGAATTGTGGTTATCGCAGAGTTTAGCTTGTCAGGATCTGCGCCAAGACTCATTGGTAAGTTCAGTACTTCACCTGGCTGTACCTGAATGGTCTGTTTGCCATACCAGCTTACATCGCTCAAGCCTTCAACATCCAACTGATATTCCTGCACTTGCTGGGTCTTGTTGATCACTTTAAGTGTGTAGGTGTTCTCGACTTCACCTGAACTATTTACGCGGAACAGTTGGTTGCGGTCCCGAAGCACGCTCATGCCAGCAGGGTCTACGGACGCAATCTGAGCGAAGAATAGGCCAATCATGATGAGGAACACGGCGCCATAGCCAAGCAGTTTAGGGCGCATAACCTTAGTATGTTTACCGGATAAACGGTGTTCCGTGGTGTAGCTGATCAACCCTTTCTCATAACCCATGCGCTCCATGGTTTGGTCACACGCATCAATACAGGCACCGCAGTTGATGCACTCGTATTGTAAACCGTCTCGAATATCGATGCCCGTCGGACACACCTGTACACACAAGTCACAGTCAATACAGTCGCCTAAGCCTAGCTGTTTTGGATCTGCCTTACGTGAGCGCGGACCTCGCTTTTCACCACGTTTGGTATCGTAGCCGACAATGAAGGTGTCTTTATCAAACATGGCTGACTGGAACCGCGCGTAAGGACACATGTGAATACACATGATAGATCGCATCCAGCCGGCGTTACCGTAAGTACAGATAGCAAAAAACATCACCCAGAAAACCGGCCAGAAACTGGAGTTAAACGTGAAGAAGTCGATCACCAGTTGTTTCATAGGAACAAAGTAACCGACAAAGGTGAATCCAGTTATCAGCGCGATGGAAAACCAGGCAATATGCTTGAGGGCTTTACGTAACGCTAAGTGAGCGGTCAGCTTGTTAGCGTCTTGTTTACGGCGTTTGTTGGCACTGCCTTCCAGTTTTTCTTCAAACCAAATGTACATAAATGTCCAGACGGTTTGTGGGCATAGATAACCACACCAGACCCGACCTAAAAAGGTGGTAATAAAAAACAGGCCAAACGCCCCGATAACAAACAGCAGTGCAAGTAGAGTGAGATCTTGCGGATAAAGGGTGGTGCCAAAAAAGTTGAACTGCTGATTACCGATATCCAGCAAAATGGCTTGGCGCTCACCGTATGGAATCCAAGGGGTCAAAGCAAATAGCAACAGCAAAAACCAACCGCCATAGCGTCTTAGTTTTTGGTAGGTTCCTTTACTTTCACGTACATAGATGCGATTACTTGGGTTAAAACGATCCCCGTTACCCTTATGGGTCTTTGGGTTAAAAGTTTTGGGAGTCACATCTTTGATATCGATCTTATCCTGACTCATGCTCTTATCCTTCTTAGGCTTTCTTATAATGTACGGCGTCATTTCTGGTGATGTCGCTCGATGACATTGCTATATCTATTTTAGTTAATACTGATAAACGGCGATTATACAACCAATAACAATTCCTTTTCTTTAACGTAGTCAATGTTTAACAACAAAAGTCAGTACAGTTAACCTAATAAATGGCTGAACAGTTATCCCTCACTTCGGTGACTATCATTTCGCTATAAAAAAGCGACTCAGATGAGTCGCTTAGGAAAATGTATGGCTGTTATTGATGTTATTTGATGACGCCGCGAGCGCGTAAAAGTGCGGTTTTAAAATCGTCTTCCTGGTCTTTTTTCAAACCCGGAATCATTTCATCTTTACTGCTGTTACGCATTTTTAAATGGTAGATCAGAACGTCATCAGTGAGGTCTTCTAGTCTGCCCTCATAACCCGCTTCTTTAGACAGTTTGATGATGAACTGCAGCAGGTTCATGTCTTGGTCTTTTTGCCACTCAGGTTCCAATAGCTCAAGCAGCTCTTCGATACGATGACACTTCATTTCTTTCTCCACAAATTTTATAGGTATTTTGTTTAAGGTATCAAATTGCATTGAGAAGACAAATAGATGTTCGTAAACAAACTGAGCGTTGGAGGTATTTCGAAGTGATTACAGAGGGGAAAAGAAAAAGCGCAGCTGATGCCGCGCTTTATATTAAGCTGCTTTGTTAACTTTGGACGGAGTTTTCGACGTTACCGCTTTTTTCTCAACCAATGTTTTACCAGGCGCAACTTGGTGTGCCTGAGGTGCAGCAGCAAAGCCACTGCGGCGGCGCATTGCACTGCTATTAGTGTGTGCGAACCTGACTGTTGTTGGGCGCATTCAGTTACCTAACTGTCAGGCATATCCATTGCCGTTCTAATGACCTGAATCACTATGAGCTAACCTTGAACTAAGTAAAGATTCGCTCTTTTGGCTCGCGCCAATCCAGTTAGTGAGTCAGGAATAACGATATGCATGCATATCATTTAACAGGTTAGCACTCTTGTGATAATTGGTCGATACTTGAGCAGTTGAATTCTTTCGATTTTGTCATTTTAAATGACAAATGAGTGCAAAATTTTGTTTTGATCCCCAGATCAGCAGTAGTAGTATGAGATCTCGACAAAGGAGGTGCATATGTCATTTTTAAAGAAGACACTTGCGAGTTTTGGTATCGGCAGTGCTAAGGTCGATTCGATCCTGAATCAGGATGTGATATACCCCGGTCAGAGCGTGGATGTGTCTATCCATGTATATGGTGGGGCGACAGAACAAAAGATCGATAATATCGATATGAAGCTTTGCTGTCGCTACATTGCTGAGGGACCAGATGACCGAGGTTCTCGAGAAGGGCATAACATGCGTCGTGTGCCGCAGACTCATGTCCTGGCGGAGTGGAGCCTCCCTTACTCGTTTACCATTCATTCCGCAGAAGAGCGCACCTTTGATGTGAAGCTCGATGTTCCCTGGAATACCCCCGTCACGATTGGCGATGCGAAAGTCTGGCTGGAAACGGGCTTGGACGTTGCTGCTGCGCTCGATCCAACAGATAAAGACACGCTTACTATTCGACCTGATCCACTGATGGACGCCATTTTATCCGCATTTGAAGCGCAAGGGTTGCGTATTCGCCAGGTGGAGTGTGAAGAGGTTAAAGGCTTTGACCTGCCATTTGTTCAGGAATTTGAAATGGTACCCACCGATGGGCCATATCATGGTGTTTGGCGTGAGTTAGAATTTGTAGCGCATCGCAGTAAAGAAGAGCTGAAATTATGGTTCGAAATAGACCGGACTCGAAGTGGTGCTGGGGGGATGCTGGCGAGCCTGCTTGGCAGTGGTAAGCTTAATCGAGAACTGACGATTCCTGTGACAACCGACCCAGAAGACGTGGGAGAGATTGTGCTTAATTACCTCGACCAAACCACCGCCATGCACGACCCTGAAGTTTAGCTTACACGTGTACGCCTAATGTGCCATACTAGAGTGAATGTGCACGCTCTAGTATAGGTGTTCCGATGTCATCACTAAAGAAACCTCAATATAGCCAGAGTGAAGAATTTGCTAACTCGCTCACCCATGGTATTGGGATGATTCTGGGTATCGTAGGTTTGATTCTGCTATTGATCAGAACAAGCGATCAACAAGCGGATACTCTGACCATCACCAGTATGGCGATCTATGGTGCGAGTATCATTGTACTGTTTCTTGCATCTACGCTGTACCATTCAATCCCACACCCGAAAGCCAAACGCTGGCTGAAAACGTTTGACCATTGTGCCATCTATTTATTGATAGCCGGTAGTTACACACCATTTCTACTGGTGAGTTTACGTACGCCGCTAGCGATTGGTTTAATGATCGTGATTTGGAGTATCGCCTTAATTGGCATCATCATGAAAGTCGGGTTTATTCACCGTTTTAAGCATCTGTCTCTGACGAGCTATCTGGTGATGGGATGGCTGTCACTTATTGTGATTTATGAACTGGCTATCACTCTGGACATCGGCGGGCTGACTCTGCTAGCGGCAGGTGGCTTGATCTACACGCTTGGGGTTATTTTTTTCGTAGCGAAACGCATTCCCTTTAATCATGCGATTTGGCATGGCTTTGTGTTGGCGGGTTGCGTGTGCCACTTTTTCGCCATCTATTACTTTGTCGAGCCGATCTAAGTCTGCCTTAGCCGGCTCGACGGTCGTATTAGCGAGTTTGTACTTCGACAACTTTTGCCGAGAACTGGTATTGCTGAGATTGTGGTAGTGCTAGTTTGATAGTTTTACCTTGCTCAGCTTGTTGTGGGCGAAGATAGGTATCTGCCATACGCTTGATTGACTGCCAAACAGTGACCTTTTCTTTCGCCAATGCTTCTCCAGACATATTGAACACCTGAACTTCGACTTCAACCTGAATCACTGACTGCGAGCTTTGGTTGGTGATCGAGGTCGGGAAGATCAGTTCGCCACTTTCGTAGCTTGCAGAACCAATCAATATATCCACACCAGAATCAGAGAGCTGCATGGTTGGTTTTTTTGTATTGACGGTAACGGTTGTACCTACGGTTTTGGTCACGACAGGGATGGTCGCAATTACTGGCGCAGAAACCGCTTCAGTTGTTGTTATTGCCGTTTTGCTTGCTGAGGCGGTCGTCGCTTTTGACGCTGTATTCTCAACCACATACTCCCAAGTAAAGTCATCATTTAACTTTACGTTTCTTCCGTCGGCTAGCGTGACTATCTCGGCAGCATAGACCGATGAAGTGGCCATCAGGGCAGCCAAAGTCATCCAAGTTTTCATTGTTGTACCTTTATTTTATTAGGATTAACGACGCCAGAATGCTGGAAAGAATAGGACCAAAATGGTCAGAATTTCCAGACGGCCCATTAACATACCAAAGCTTAGTAGCCATTTTGCAGAATCGGGTAGTGGAGCAAAGTTACCCGTTGGGCCAATCACAGAGCCCATACCTGGGCCAACGTTCGCAACAGCGGTAATAGAGCCGGAGATGCTGGTAATTGGGTCTAAGCCGAGCGCACTCAAGCAGCCAGCAATAAATATAATGGTGATAAAGAACATCAACACAAAAGCGACCACGGATCGCACAATATCATCGTTTACGGGGCGTTGGTTATAGCGCTGGACAAAAACACCGGAAGGGTGAACCAGTTTTAGCATCTGCTTGTTCAGCAGGGTCATGGCTACCTGAAAGCGAAATATTTTTATCCCGCCGGATGTTGAGCCCGAGCAGGCACCTGCAATCATCAAGAAAGCGAACAGTGTGGTTGGCAGTGCTCCCCACGCCGTAAAGTCTTCCAGGCCAAATCCGGTCGTCGTCACGACTGACACGATATTGAACATCGACACACGTATAGCATCGAGTATGGTGTAGCCATCGCGAACAACCAGCCAGCATGCAATGACCAGACTTGAGAAGAGGAACAGGTAAGTGAAGCCACGAACCTGTGCGTCTTTGAGGAGGATTTCAATTCGACGTTTTCTCAATGCCGCCACGAACAGTAAGAACGGCAATCCACCCAGGAACATAAAGGTCGTCGCTACCCAGTGGGCTCCGTTAGAAAAGTTATTCATGGAGCCATCTGAGGTTGAGTAACCACCAGTAGAAAGGGTAGTGAACGCGTGGTTGATTGCCTCAAAGACACTCATGCCTGTCAGTATATAACCGCCGATACACAGCCCGGTTAAAATCAGATAAACCAGGACGATATTTTTCGCGACAGTCTTGGCTCTTGGGCTACTCTTATCCGACCAGTCGGAAGATTCCGTTTGGAACAGCTTCATACCACCGACGTTAAGCATAGGCAAAACGGCTACCGCCATCACGATAAAGCCCACACCACCAAGCCACTGCAGAATGGAACGCCACAATAAGATGCTTGGTGCCATATCATCCAAGCCGCTTAGCACTGTTGAACCTGTGGTAGTGATACCCGACATGGTTTCGAAATAGGCATCGGTAAAACTGATGTGGTTAATGAAAACAAACGGCAACGCCGCGAAAGCACTGGCGATGGTCCAGACTAAGCTGGTAATGAGGAACATGTCGCGCACACTGAGTTTGAATTTAGCCGTTCGGCCGATACTCAGGCAGATAAACGCAGCCAAATGAGTAATCACCACCGCTTGGGCAAAATCGAGAAACCCGCCCGTGCCAGTGAAGAAAGCGACCAAAGTCGGCACGTACATGAAAAGGGCCAGTTTGGATAAAACCAGCCCGATAACAAACAGTACGGGACGTAAGTTGACCATAAGAGAGTCCTAGAGGAAAAATGGGCTCGGCTGGAACAGAGCTTCGACGTCTGGTACGTATTTTTTGTCGACCAGGAACATCACAACATGGTCATCTTGTTCGATGATCGTGCGGTCGTGAGCGATAAGTACTTCTTCACCACGAACAATGGCACCGATGGTGGTGCCGGGTGGAAGTTTAATATCTCCAATGGCGCGACCGACCACTTTCGATGTGGTTTCATCACCATGGGCAACGGCTTCGATCGCTTCCGCTGCACCGCGGCGTAGAGAAGATACGTTAACAATATCGGCACGGCGAACGTGGGTCAGCAATGCAGAAATGGTTGCTTGCTGAGGCGAAATAGCCACATCAATCACACCACCTTGTACCAGATCGACATAGGCACCACGCTGAATCAGTACCATTACCTTTTTGGCACCCATGCGTTTTGCCAGCATCGCGGACATTATGTTGGTTTCATCTTCGTTGGTCAGCGCAATGAACACGTCGACCTGATCGATGTTTTCTTCGGTTAACAGTTCTTGGTCGGCTGCATCACCACAGAAGACGATGGTGTTACCGAGCTGCTCAGACAACTGTTCAGCGCGTTGGTAGTTACGCTCGATTAATTTCACGCTGTAGGTCTGCTCTAAGCGTTTGGCTAAGCTTGCGCCGATGTTACCACCACCAACAATCATGATACGGCGGTAAGGCTTCTCTAGACGCTGTAGCTCACTCATTACGGAGCGAATATGATTACTTGCCGCGACAAAGAACACTTCATCATCAGCTTCAATGATAGTCGTGCCTTGCGGACGAATCGGACGGCCTTGACGGAAGATTGCTGCTACACGGGTATCGATATGAGGCATGTGCTCTCGTAGCGCTGAGAGTGCGTTACCGACCAATGGGCCGCCATAGTAGGCTTTTACAGCAACCAGACTGACTTTCTGCTCAGCGAAGCTGACTACCTGTAGTGCGCCAGGATATTGGATCAGACGTTCGATATAGCTGGTTACCAGCTCTTCTGGTGCAATTAGGTGGTCGACGGGGATCGCACCAGATTTAAATAGGGCTTCTTTTTCTGCCAGATACTCAGGCGAACGGATACGTGCAACACGGTTAGGCGTGTTAAACAGAGTGAAGGCTACCTGACATGCTGCCATATTGGTTTCGTCAGTGTTGGTGACTGCAACCAGCATGTCGGCATCTTGCGCGCCAGCTTCGTGGAGTACATCCGGATGGCTTGCGTGGCCATTGACCACACGCAGGTCATATTTGTCTTGCAGTTCACGCAGTCGGTCAGAATTGTTATCGACGATGGTGATATCGTTGTTTTCACCAACCAGGTTTTCTGCCAGTGTGCCGCCAACCTGACCAGCACCAAGAATAATGATCTTCATACTCTTTTCTCGTTATCTGAAAAAGGCGATTGAATGACTCCAATCGCCCTATTTAGTCTGCTGTTACGCGTGTGTTTTCGTCAGCACAGCGTAGTAGAATCCATCCATGTCTTCTTCACCTGGTAGAATTTGACGACCAGGGTGTTCAGGATCCGAATCCAGCAATTTCGCATCAGCGGTGCGAGCTAAGAATGCTTTCACTTGCTCTACGTTTTCTTGTGGAGTGATTGAACAAGTTGCATAAACCATTGTGCCGCCTGGTTTTAGCTGTGTCCACATCGCATCGAAAATTTCGCTTTGCAGCTCTGCTAATGCCGCAATATCGTCGGCTCGGCGCAGCCATTTGATATCAGGGTGACGACGAATCACGCCCGTCGCAGAACACGGCGCATCCAGCAAGATGCGGTCAAATTGCTCACCTTGCCACCATTCTTGAGGATTACGTGCATCGCCGCAAACCACTTTTGCCTGAAGATTGAGACGCTTCAGGTTTTCATGTACACGTTTCAGGCGAGTGTCGTCACAGTCAATCGCGACCACTTCACTGCCGGATGTACGCTCAAGAATATGTGCGGTTTTGCCACCTGGTGCTGCGCAGCAATCCAGAATCAACTCACCGTCTTTTGGTTCTAGGTAGCTAATTGAAAGCTGAGCCGCAGCATCTTGTACCGATACCCAACCTTTCTCAAATCCAGGCAACTTGGTCACATCGCATGGCGCAGCCAATTTTAGCGCGTCCATTGCCTCTGTGTGCGGCGTGGCCTCAATGTTTTCATTTTTGAGCAGTGCCAGATATTCATCACGAATATGGTGCTGGTGGTTGACTCGCAGCCACATTGGCGCTTTCTGATTGTTGGCTTCGACAATGCTTTCCCACTGCTCTGGGTAAGCGTCTTGCAGCAGTTTAAGCAGCCAACTTGGGTGTCCATACTTGCCAGCGTTGTGGCTAACGGCAATCTCGTCAAGCTCTTCCTGATTGCGTTGGTAATTACGCAATACCGCATTAATCAGACCACGTAGGCGAGGGCCTTTCAAATCTTTAGTGCCTTCAACGGTTTCGCCAACGGCTGCATGCGCAGGAATACGCATAAAGCTCAGCTGATAAATACCAACCAGGATTAAGTGATGGAAAACACGCTGTTTACCTTTCAGAGGCTTATCCATTAGCTGGCTTGAAATGGTTTCAAGGCGAGGTAAGTAGCGAAGTGCTCCGTAACAGATCTCTTGCAAAAGCGCGTGATCACGAGGTCGGATTGTTTGTTGAGCCGCTGGTAGAGCGCTAGAAAGAGAATGGCCCTTGTCGACGACAAGATACAGGACGTTGGCAGCCGCAGCGCGAACATTCATGATGAGTACCTTAAAGTAAAGGAGGGCATCTCTGCCCTCTAAAAGTTCGTATTATTAGGGGAATAACTCACCCTAGTATGGCTTAAATCAGCTGGGTGCCAACTTCAAACCAAGATGCACGCGAGTTCAGAATGTCTTGAACTGGCATGGCTTTTTTACCCGGAACCTGCAGTTGCTCCAGAACTAATACGCCATTGCCTGTCGCTACATAGATACCGGTTTTGTCTGCTTGCACAATCGTGCCTGCTGGCTTATCGCTGGTTTGCTCAGCCACTCGGCTTTGCCAAACCTTGATGCTGTTCTCAGCCGCTTCAAAATGGCTCATAGGCCAAGGATTGAATGCGCGTACACAGCGTTCAATATGTGCTGCGTCGTCGCTCCAGTTAATGCGAGCTTCTTCCTTGCTGAGCTTTTTCGCGTAGTTTGCGAGCTCATCATCTTGCTTAACTGGCACTGCTTTATCCGCAGCGATATCTGCCAGACAATCAATCAGCGCTTGCGGGCCAAGGTCGGCAAGCTTTTCGTACATAGATGCACTGGTATCCGTCGCTTCGATTGGTAGCGTCGCGATTTTCAGCATATCACCCGTGTCCAAGCCAATATCCATTTGCATGATGGTTACGCCAGTTTCTGCATCACCCGCCCAGATAGAACGTTGGATTGGTGCCGCACCACGCCAGCGAGGCAGGATAGAGCCGTGTACATTAATACAACCGAGCTTAGGCGTGTCTAATACTACTTGTGGTAGCAGAAGGCCATAAGCTACAACGACCATGATATCGGCGTTCAGATCAGCCAGCGCTTGTTTCGCTTCATCTGATTTGAAGTTCTCAGGCTGATAAACCGGGATGTCGTGTTCTAGTGCAATGTTTTTAACCGGGCTTGCAGTAAGCTTTTTACCGCGACCCGCAGGGCGGTCTGGTTGAGTATACACTGCAATTACTTCGTGCTCCGAAGACAACAACGCCGCCAAGTGACGGGCGGCGAAATCCGGAGTACCTGCAAAGACAATACGTAAAGACTGACTCAAGGTAGACTTCCTTCTAAATTGGTATGGGTCGCGATTAAGCGTTTAGCTGCTTTTCGTTGTAGCGTTTGATCTTCGCCAGCTTTTCCTGAATGCGTTTACGCTTCAGAGGCGATAGATAATCAACAAACAATTTACCTTGTAGGTGATCCAGTTCGTGTTGAACACAAATCGCTAGCAGGTCGTCAGCGTCAAAGGTAAATTCTTTGCCATCGCGATCCAATGCTTTAACGGTAACCTCAGCCGCGCGAGGCACAAGGGCGCGAGCACCCGGCACCGATAGACAGCCTTCTTCGATGCCATCTTCGCCACGCTTTTCCAGAATCTCAGGGTTGATAAGCACCATTGGCTCATCACGAGTTTCTGAAATATCAATCACTACGATACGCTTATGAATATCAACCTGCGTTGCAGCAAGGCCAATACCTTCTTCGTCGTACATGGTTTCAATCATATCATCGACGATTTTTTGAATTTCAGGTGTCACCGCTTCCACAGGCTTAGCGACTGTGCGCAGGCGATCATCTGGAAATGTTAATACTTGTAATACAGACATATTCACTCGAAATATTGAACTGTGCCGAAACAGCACAAACCTTGTTGGCTCAATTCTAGACATTTTATGGCCTAAATGACAGCATCCTTGCATTAATTTCCGTACCAACTACTGCTGAACAGACCAAGGATGAGGGGCATGAATCGCATTTTTCGCAACGTTTCCAGCATTATGTTTCCGTTACTGCTCTCCTTCACTGCAGCAGCAAACGCTGACGCTAAACCGCTCGCAGTCAAAGCGGATGCCCCACAAACCTATGTGGTAGTGAAAGGCGATACCCTGTGGGACATTTCGGCGATGTACCTGGACAGTCCTTGGTTGTGGCCCCGCTTGTGGCAAATTAATCCAGAGATAGACAATCCACATTTGATTTATCCCGGTGATAAGTTGTCTCTGGTATGGATTAACGGTCAACCGGTTCTGAGCTTAAAGCCCGTTAAAAAACTGAGTCCACAGGCTCGAATTACCGAAAAAAAGGCTGTGCCGACGGTTGCGGAAGGTCTGGTGATGCCTTATCTCAGTTCTGACCGGTTAGTAGATAAAGAGACGCTCGACAATGCAGTCAAAGTGATGGGCAGTTCCAAAGGCAGTCAGTATTTGACTGCAGAAGATGTGCTGTACATAAATGGTGAGCAAACAGCAACGGAATGGGCGATTTACCGCTCGGTCGAGACTTTCTCTCGTGAAGATGTTTCACAGGAAATTACCGCATTGCGCTTGATCGCAAAAGGGGAGTTGGTGGATGCATCTGGAGAGTTTTCAGGATTAAAAATTACCGAACAGTTGCAAGAAATTCTCCGTAATGACATCGCCTTACCAAATCAAATGGTAGAGAGTGGCGAGTTTTCCATGACGTTCTATCCCCTTCCTGCGCCGCAGGGTAGCGCTGCGAAGCTCCTGGGAAATATCGAAGGTATTCGCTTCAGTTCAACCAATCAGGTTGTTGTTATTGATAAAGGGACGGCGGATAAGCTGAAACAAGGCAGTGTGTTTGACCTCAAAGAAGACGCTCATCCGGTTGCTAAAGATGGCGATGGCTTCCAAAAAGAGGTGGGTTTATTCGATAAAGCAATTATTCTGCCCCAAAATAAAGTGGGTGAACTGCTGGTGATCCGTCCTTATCAATATTTCAGCTTAGCGTTGATCACTAACAGTACTAAACCAATTAATAACGAGGTAACCGTTGTTTCGCCTCTTTATGAAATTCCTACCATAGATGAAACCACTCAATGAGAATGACCTTGTTGCCTGGCTAAAGCTGAGTTGCTTGCCAGGCATAGGCGGGGTCAAGCTTAATAAGTTACTTGCTAAAGACACGCCTCGAAACATCATCAACTCATCTCATGAATACCTGCAGCGCCTTGGACTAAGTCAGAAGCAACTTCAGGCTTGGACGTCAGCCGATAAAGAAGTTGAAGCTTGCCTCAATTGGAAAGAGCTGGCTTCGAATCACCATATTCTGACTTTAGATGACCCGCTTTATCCTCCGCTACTTAAACAGATTGTTGCACCGCCGCCGCTGTTGTTTTTGCAAGGCGATCCTACGTGTTTATCTCAGCCTCAGATTGCTATGGTGGGAAGCCGTAACGCGAGTGTTGACGGATTGCATTATGCTCGTCATTTTTCTGCAGATTTCGTTAGTAATGATCTTATTGTAACCAGTGGATTAGCTTTGGGCATTGATGGTCATGCGCATGACGGAGCGTTGCAAGCGGGAGGAAAGACGATAGCAGTTCTTGGTTCTGGCTTGGCACATATTTATCCAGCCCGGCACCGTAGGTTGGCGCAGCGCGTCGCAGAGAGCGGTGCACTGATTTCAGAATTTCGCCCCAATGCGAAACCAAGGCCGGAACACTTTCCACGTCGCAACCGAATCATCAGTGGGTTATCTCTGGGGGTGTTCGTTGTCGAAGCGGCAGAGAAAAGCGGTTCTTTAATTACGGCGCGTTATGCGCTTGAGCAAGGTCGAGAAGTGTTTGCTCTGCCTGCTTCTATTAATGCGAAAAATGCCAGTGGCGGAAATCATTTGATTCGCAATGGTGCTTGCCTCGTAGAAAAGACAAAAGATGTACTCGATGAAATACAGTCATTGCTTGATTGGTCTGTTAATCAGACCTTAGATTTATTTTCTACGCTAAATGATGAAGAAGAATTGCCATTTCCTCAGCTGTTAGCTAACGTAGGAAATGAGGCTACACCAGTTGATATTCTTGCAAACAGGACCAATATACCTGTCCAGGAAGTCATGATGCAGCTCTTAGAGCTTGAGCTCTCAGGGCATGTTGTTGCAGTTTCAGGTGGCTATATTCGAAAGGGGAGGGGCTAGCTATGATGATGGATATACTGATGTATCTATTCGAAACCTACATCCATAGCGATGCAGAGTTACAGGTCGAACAAGACGAGTTGGAAGATGAGTTGCTTCGTGCAGGCTTCCAGCAAAAAGATATCTACAAAGCCCTTGTCTGGTTAGAAGAGCTTGCCGCACTGCAGCAAAGTGAAACATCTTCTGCGATATCGGCTTGTAGTGCATCGTCATCGACTCGTATCTACACAGCGAAAGAGATGCAGCGTTTGGATCTAGAGTGCCGAGGTTTTTTGTTATTCCTTGAGCAAATTAATGTTCTGACGACAGAGACTCGTGAGATGGTGATTGATCGAGTGATGGGCTTGGAAACAAACGAATTTGAGCTTGAAGACCTCAAATGGATCATTCTGATGGTGCTGTTTAATGTACCGGGTAATGAAAACGCTTATACGTTGATGGAAGAGCTGTTATATACCAAGGAACAAGGGATCCTTCACTAAGCCTCATTCCGGCAAGTTCGAGTTCCATTGGATGTGAACACGAACTTACCTATTTGGTATGTCTTTCAAGTAAACGGTAAGTATGAGTAGTAAAATCGACAACAGCCTTTTCTCTGCCCATGAACATGCGCTTGAACATGAACCGTGTCCAAAGTGCGGGGCAGAGCTGGTCCTTAAGCACGGTAAGCACGGTCCATTCCTTGGCTGTAGCCAGTATCCAGGTTGTGATTACATCAAAGCACTGCATAGTAACGATGGTCACATCGTCAAAGAGTTAGGTGTACCTTGCCCTGACTGTGGCAATGAGTTGGTGTTGCGCCAGGGACGTTATGGCATGTTTGTCGGGTGCAGCAGTTACCCGGCTTGTCATCATATTGAGTCGATTAACCAGCCAGAGCCAGAAAAAAAATCACAGGAACAGCATGCTTGCCCTGAATGTGGCAAAGGTCATTTAGTCGAGCGCAAGACACGCTTCGGCAAAACATTTTACGCCTGTGATAATTACCCAAAGTGTAAGTTTGCTGTGAACTTACCGCCGGTCAAAGGTCGTTGCGAAGCGTGCGGTTTTACATTGCTGGTTGAAAAGAAGCTCGCCAGCGGGGTGAAGTTGCAGTGTGCTAACCGTAAGTGTCAGCATACGCAAGCCCAGTAAACGAAACTACCAATTAAAAAGGGTCGCATGATGCGACCCTTTATTGTTTTTAGCTTTATTCTAAGCTTGAGATTGCTTGGCAAAACCCTGCACGGCAGGGAAAGCCTCTGCATCCAGTACATTGCCTAACGCACATAGTCTGCGATGAAGTTCGCCTGGGTAGTCTCCACACACATTAATGTGGCCCATCTTGCGTCCTGGACGTTTCTCTTTGCCATACCAATGAATATGGCAACCATCCATTGCTAACACGGCTTCTGGCAAAGTGTCTTCACCGAGAATATTAACCATCGACGTTTCACGAACCAGTTTCGTGCTGCCTAGTGGCAAACCACAAACCGCGCGCAAATGGTTTTCAAACTGACAAGTTTCCGCACCTTGCTGTGTCCAGTGACCTGAGTTATGAACACGTGGCGCGATCTCATTCACCAATAAAGTGCCATCAACATCGAAGAACTCTAGGGCTAATACGCCAACATAACCCAGACTTTCTGCAACCGCAGTAAACATCTGCTTGGCTTGAGTTTGAAGTTCTGGTTCATCAATGGCGGTAGAAAGGCTCAGTACACCATCAGTGTGCACGTTCTCTGCCAGTGGATAAACTTCAATGCTACCATCTTTACCGCGAGCACCAACTAAAGATACTTCACAGTTAAATGGAACAAACTCTTCAGCCACTATAGCTTGGGTTGGTGTTGCTGCGATGCACTCGGCCATTTCCGTCCAGATAGCGTCTACCTGAGAAGCTTCTTTCAAGCGCCATTGACCTTTACCATCGTAACCGCCTAATGCACTTTTCAGTACCATCGGCATACCAACGTGTTCAATCGCACGCTCAAAATCTTCACGTGTTTCAATCACGTAGTATTTCGCATTACGCACGCCAGCATTGTCGAGCAGGGCTTTTTCAAGACGACGGTCACCGCCAGCCTTGATCGCTTCGGTACTCGGAAGGAACTTTCCACTCTCTTCACAGATGTCGAGTACATCGTGAGGGATATGCTCGAATTCTGCTGTGATCACATCAACTTGCTCAATGGCATTTTCCAGACCATGACCAAGCACATGTTGAGTAAGAGGGTGAACGATATTGCCGCTACCCACATCGTAAGCAGAGATTTGAATATTCAGTGGTGCACCAGCCAGCGACATCATACGAGCCAACTGACCAGCTCCTAGAACCAGTACGTGCATCCGATTAGTCCTCAGCTGGGTTTGGGTTAGCCAGTACCGTTTCCGTCTGTTCGTTACGGAATGCTTCTACCTTCGCCATGATGCTTTCATCATGCGTACCCAGGATTTGTGCGGCCAGGATACCTGCGTTTGCTGCACCTGCTTCGCCAATCGCCAACGTACCCACTGCGATTCCTTTTGGCATTTGTACGATAGATAGTAGAGAATCCATACCTTTCAGTGCACGTGACTGAACCGGAACCCCAAGTACTGGTACGCTGGTGAATGCCGCTGCCATACCTGGCAGGTGAGCAGCGCCGCCTGCACCTGCGATGATTACTTTGATGCCGCGCTCTTTCGCACTGCTTGCGTAATCAGCCAATAGTTGAGGAGTACGGTGAGCTGACACCACTTTTGTTTCGTAAGACACGCCAAATTGATCCAGCATGTCCGCTGCTAGTTTCATGGTTGGCCAATCTGATTTAGAACCCATGATGATACCGACTTTCATCTCAAACTCCTTCAAGCTGCAAAATTAGGTGAGCTGATAAATTTGTGCGCATTATACGGGGATTTTTATCTCAAGCAAACGTTTGCGCGCCTTTGTAAATGCTATTGATACATTTTATAAAAAAATTGCTTTAGTCTCTGAGAATGAATCTTTGTACACTTAGGCACAGAGAAAATAATACAGTCAGATAATCAGGAAGTCATCGGTGGATAACTTTGAACAGGTGCTCAATGCACTACAGCAAGGCGAAGTGATTGCCTATCCAACAGAAGGTGTTTTTGGCGTTGGGTGTGATCCCGATAACCCAGAGGCAATCCAAAAGCTGCTGGAACTAAAACAGCGTCCGGTAGAAAAGGGGCTCATTCTTATTGCTGCCAGCTACGATCAGCTATTACCTTACATTGACGAGTCTCAGCTGACGCAAGCGCAGTTAGATAAAGTTCATGCCACCTGGCCTGGTCCTTACACTTGGATCATGCCTGCGAGCGATAAAGTCTCCAACTGGGTTTCAGGACAGTTTGATTCAATTGCAGTTCGTGTGACTGATCATCCTTTGGTGCAAAAGATGTGTAATGCATTCGGAAAGCCGTTAACCTCTACCAGCGCGAATCTTTCCGGCTTGCCGCCGTGTATGACGACGGAAGAAGTCGAGCAGCAGCTGGGTGATAAGCTGGTGGCGATTCTTCGTGGTGAAACCAGCGGTCGTGATAAGCCAAGTGAAATTCGTGACGCCAAAACCTCGCAAATATTAAGACAGGGCTAACCCTGCTTACCAGCCTTCAAATAGGTACCAGATAATAGGTAATAACGTATGTCAGCAATCGATAAGCACGCCGTAAAGCAGTTCCTGATATCGCTTCAGGATTCTATTTGCCAGCAGTTAGAACAAGAAGATGGAAAGGCCGTCTTTGTCGAAGATGCATGGCATCGTGAGCCGGGCGAGCGTCTTGGTGGTGGTGGTCGTTCACGTGTTCTGCGTGATGGCGACGTGTTTGAGCAAGGTGGAGTGAACTTCTCTCATGTAGAAGGTAAAGAAATGCCAGCGTCAGCAACAGCGCATCGTCCTGAATTGGCGGGGCGCCGTTTTGAAGCGATGGGAGTCTCTTTGGTTATTCACCCTAAAAACCCGTATGTGCCGACGTCACATGCCAATGTGCGCTTCTTTATCGCAGAAAAAGACGGAGAAGATCCGATCTGGTGGTTCGGTGGTGGCTTCGACTTAACGCCGTTCTATCCTTTCGAAGAAGACTGCCAGTCATGGCACGATACCGCGAAGGCCATCTGTGCCCCATTTGGTGATGAAGTTTATGCCGAACACAAAGCGTGGTGCGATAAATACTTCTTCCTTCCACATCGAAACGAAACTCGTGGTGTAGGTGGCTTGTTCTTTGATGACTTGAACTATTGGGAGTTCGACAAATGTTTCGATTACATCAAAGCGGTGGGCGAAGGCTTCTGTGAAGCATATCTGCCAATCGTTGCGCGACGTAAAGACATTGAATTTGGCGATCGAGAGCGAGAGTTTCAGCTCTACCGTCGTGGCCGTTATGTTGAGTTTAACTTAGTCTACGACCGTGGCACCTTGTTTGGTTTGCAAAGTGGTGGACGTACGGAGTCGATTCTTATGTCAATGCCGCCACTAGCACGCTGGGAATACAGTTATCAGCCTGAAGCAGGGACACCTGAAGCCGAGCTATACGAGCGATACCTAAAACCACGTGACTGGTAAGCGCTGAATCTCCTTTTCTATATAGAAAGATAGTGATAGGGTCATCTGTAATCAGGTGGCCCTGTTTTTCTCTATATTAAGGTAAGGAATAAAGGTAAGGAAATGACTCAGCAAGTTGATCGCTATGCGGTGTTTGGTAATCCCATCGGGCACAGTAAGTCGCCATTTATTCACACACTCTTTGCTCGCCAAACGAATCAATCACTGACTTACACCGCCGAATGCGCGCCAGTTGATGGGTTTCTTGAAGCCGTGAACGTGTTTTTTGCTGAAGGTGGTAAAGGCTGTAATGTCACTTTGCCTTTTAAAGAACAGGCGTTTCAGTTTGCCACTCGTTTGACTGAGCGTGCTCAACTTGCCGGAGCAGTCAATACACTCAAGAAGCTTGATGATGGTGAAATCATCGGTGACAACACCGACGGCGCAGGTCTGGTACAAGATTTACTTCAGCATCAAGTGGTTTTAGAAGACGCTCGTATCCTTATCATCGGTGCTGGTGGCGCTTCTCGTGGTGTAATCCTTCCTTTACTTGAGCAAAAGCCTGCTGCTTTGACGGTGACCAACCGTACCTATTCTAAAGCTGCAGACTTAGCCGCTCTGTTTTCAGATTATGGGCCAGTGACAGCGAAAGAGATGAACAGTATTACTCAAGAATACGACGTCATTATTAACTCAACGTCAGCTTCGCTGAGTGGAGAACTTCCTGAAATATCGTCCGCTATCTTTGCTCCCAACAGCACAAGCTATGACATGATGTATGGCGGCGGTGATACCAAGTTTAACCAATGGGCTAAAGAACATGGTGCAGCTCAAGCTTATGACGGTTTAGGGATGTTGGTCGGTCAAGCGTCAGAAAGTTTTATGCTCTGGCGTGGTTTGCGTCCTGGCGCTAAACAGATTTTACGTGAGCTTAGAAAAAACCTTGAAGGTCAGTAATCGATGAATCAGTCCATTTTGTTCCCAGATATCCAGTCATGGGATGAATCATCACAATCAGTAAACTTTCCTGCGCAGCAATCTGGCGCACTGATCGAATGCTATGTAACCAAGCAGAAGTTAGCAAAAATGAGCGGTTCGAACGTGGAAGGTGAACAACAAGCCTTAGAGGCATTTATAGCCTGCCGGTTTGATCTGGAAGAAATAGCTGAAGAATTAATAGAAGATGAAGCCTTCGATGAAGAAGGCCACATTGTTATAGAATAATTAGCCAATGACTTTTACTTCATTTAAGTAGTCATTTTTATTCTGTACGTAGTTATCTGAAGACTTCTGTAAAAAGGCGCGCTCCTTTTCTGAAAGAGGGCGTGCTTGCTTTACCGGACTACCAACATAGAGATAACCGCTTTCTAACACTTTTCCTGGTGGTACTAAGCTGCCAGCGCCAATCATCACTTCAGACTGAATGACCACGCCATCTAGAACAATCGCTCCCATCCCCACTAATACGCGATCGTGGATCTCACAACCATGCAGCATGACCTTGTGACCGACAGTGACATCATTACCAATAATCAGTGGATAGCCGTTTGGGTTTTCCTGATTTTTGTGCGTCACGTGTAAAACACTGCCATCTTGAATATTTGTACGCTCGCCGATGTGGATATGATTAACGTCACCACGTGCAGCAACTAATGGCCAAACGCTAGAATCGTCCCCAATGACGATGTCTCCGACTAAAACAGAGGTTGAATCGACGTAAACACGCTCGCCAAGCTGAGGCTGTATACCTTTATAACTTCTTATTGAACTCATTTTTTCTCCTTATCATGGGCGATTAAAGGGTATATAGGGGTAGTAGAGTAGTAAAAATTCACCTTTTAGAATAAAAAATACTCAAACGACAAGTAAATCAAAAAAAACGTGAAAAAGGTCTTGCCAATGTGATCGCAATCTCTATAATGCCACCTCGCTGACACGGCAACGCTTCGAAAGAAACGAGCCAGGGTTAGCAAGCCAAATTAGCCAAGCGGAAACGCTTGAAAAAAGTTTGAAAAAAGTGATTGACACTAAACTTTAACTCGCTAAAATGGCCGTCCGATTTGAGCGAGGCTCAATAGGAAAGCTCTTTAACAATATAGACCTATCAATCTGTGTGGGCACTCGTTGATGATAATCCAATTAACTACTTCGGTAGTAAATTAGGTTTCAATGAACTGAGTGACCAATCGAGATTAAGTTTACTTAGTCTTGGCACAGTCAATTCATTATCGTTCTGTTGGAACGATAATAGCTTTAAAATTACATTAGTAGTTTTGAAGTCAGTATTCATTGAGCCGACAAAATCTTAAATTGAAGAGTTTGATCATGGCTCAGATTGAACGCTGGCGGCAGGCCTAACACATGCAAGTCGAGCGGAAACGA
>NZ_JAWLID010000015.1:0-70644 GCF_033042495.1 Vibrio sp. EA2
ATCCTAGGGTCATCTGGTGATACAGACGGTTCACTCTTGTCGTAGTGAACAACGCTTCATACGACTTCAGGTCGCACGGGCACTTCTGTGTTACGAAGTACCAACTGTAAAGACTTTGGACATTTCCGAGTTACGACGCTCAGGACATTCTGGTTTTTCGGATAACTTCTAAAACCGAAAAGTATACCAACTATCTACATACCGCAGACCAAATTCGCGCACCCAGTACAGTAACAACATAAAGATCAGAACCGTGAACTTACAAATAGTTTAATCTGATTTGTTCAACAAAGACCATGTGATATTGTGTTTTGGGATTATGCGCATGTTTGCATCTACTCCCGTGGTGAAATTTCAATTTCAAGTGAAGGGTTTTATGGCGAAAACAATTAGATTTGCACCTAAAGATGATAACTTCAAAGATTACTTCACTAGAATCTTTCAGTCATCAAATGTCAATTTCATACTAGGGGCTGGTGCTTCTAATCCAGCCATAATCGTTGCGGGTAATATAGAAGATCAAATTCAAAACTTGTACAACGAAGGTAAGATAGAGGAAGCGAAACGCAAAGAATATGATTTTATACTTCAAGTGCAGACACCAACAAATTCACTGATTTATACTGGAGACATACCTCGCCCTCCACCGATCTCTAGTGTGCTCACCCACTATAAGAAGTTCTTTGAAAACATAGGGAAAATGCTAGATCGAAGAAGAAATAACCTTCTACCTAAGAAAGTGAACATCTTCACTACCAATTATGATCTGTTCATAGAGAAAGCAGCCCTAAGCTACAAGAACATTATTTTAAATGATGGCTTTAAAGTTAAGTCAACTCTTTCTGAGTATGAATATGACACACGTAGTTTCAGTCGCGTCAGTTATGAAACAAGCTCCCTATACGACTACAAGGTAGAGATACCTTCAATCAATTTGATTAAGATGCATGGCTCCATGTCATGGAAGATCTCAAATCCTAAGTCATCAAATGAAAAGCTTGTTTACGAGGTCGAACAAAAAAATCTTCCACAAGAAAAAGACTTATCTATAGCAGAGATTGAAAAGGAACTCGAAAAGTACCACCTTATCTTCCCTAAAAAAGAAAAGTTCAAAACAGTTCTACTTAACCACACATACTATGACTTGATGCGCATATACTCTAATGAGTTAGATAAAGAACAAACAACACTTATTGCATTCGGTTTTTCATTCCTTGATGAACATATTCAAGAGCTCACGAAGCGTGCATTAAGAAACTCTACTCTAAAGCTTGTTATCTTTGCATATAGTAATGAGGGTAAAATATCTCTAGAAAAGATATTTGATCGACACAATAACGTAGATATCGTCTATGGCTTGGGTGATGAAAGACTTGACTTCGCAAGGTTCAATGAGGCACTTGGGTGTTGCCTACCTCTAGAGGTTGCTCAATGACGATAAAAATGGAATTAGTACTAAAAGTTGGTGAGGTCTGCGAAGTTATTGGAAAGACCATTACAATTCGCGTGTATAAGAACAAGAACCTTTCCGATCTATTTTACAATGGAACCATAATTAGAAATGTCTCTGTTGGTAGCTTCATTGAGATTAAGAAAGGTTTCACCAGTTTAATTGGCAAAATTGAAGGTGAAAAACTCATTGAAGACAGGAATACAACTTTGACCTCAAACGAATCTACATCTCCTAAGTATCAAAGATTCCTTACTATTTCACTATCTGGGTACATCAATAGAAATAACAAATTTGTCGGTGGCACGGCTGAATTGCCATTGATTGGTAACGAAGCATATATTCTAACTGATGATAAAATCTCTACTGTTCATAACGTTGGCACTGCTACCAAAGAGCAATCAATTGAGATAGCCGAAACACATATTGACAAGATGCCAATATCATTACCAATTGATGGCTTGTTAAACACACATATGGCAATTTTTGGAAATACTGGTAGTGGTAAATCTAACACATTGACTGCAATTTATAAATCTGCCTACCAACGACTAGAAAACACTCTAGGAATCGAAAAGTTTAATCAGCGATGTAAGTTCATTCTTTTTGACTTCAATGGTGAATACATAGCGGAAAACTGCATCACCAATAAGAAGAAAGTTTATGACTTAACAACAAGAACGGGTGATGGCCCAAAGCTACCTTTACCAGGAGATGGCATCTTAGATATTGAAGTGATATCTATAATATGTGAAGCAACTGATAAGACTCAAAAGCCTCTACTTGAACGTGCATTGCGGATGTATAAATCAGCTAAAGATGCCTATAATCCAGATCAATATGTTAAAGGGATCTTGCAGAGTCAAGTCAAAAAGACATTATTACTAGCTGATAAGCCCAAAATTACAACCGTTATCGGCTACTTCCGTTCGATCTTCAATAATGCCGATGATCTTGAAAGTGACATCACCATTTATAACAATGATGGTAAAGTACAATTACTGTCTCCAAAACCGTTAGTCAATAGTGGGTTCATTGGCAATGAAGAGAGTCCCAATATTACCAACACAAATCTCTACTCAAAGACAAACACATTTCAATTAGAAGCCAATGAATTCAATAACTTCATTAATTTTGTTTATATACAACTAATTGAAGACTTATTATATGACAGAGTAACTAATGAACATGTAAAGCCAGTCCTTGGGAAGCTAAAACTAAAGAAGAAACACATCGAAAAAGTGCTCAATTTCAATGGTGGTAATATTTGGGATGGCAAGAATTTTGTTGTGATTTCGCTTGATAAAGTAAACATAGACATCAAAAAATTACTCCCACTCCTTGTTGCTAAGACCGTTTACGATGAAAAGAAAAAGTCTCGTGGTAATGAGTCGTTGAATATTATTATTGATGAGGCGCATAACATACTTTCTAATGAATCATTCAGGGAAACTGAAGCATGGAAAGACCACAGACTTGAAACATTCGAAGAGATAATTAAAGAAGGACGAAAGTTTGGTACGTTCTTAACGATATCGAGCCAAAGGCCAAATGATATCTCTCACACAATAACGTCTCAAGCACACAATTACTTCATACATCGGTTAGTTAATGAAAGAGATCTACATTCTATTTCTAGAGCAGTTTCATACATTGACAGTATCACAGAAGAATCAATTCCAACGCTTCCTACAGGGGTATGTATTTTTAGTGGGGTATCTACACAAATCCCACTAAAACTGAGGATTAATGAATTATCAAAAGATGAACAACCTCACAGTAGTACGTTCGAGTTTTTCAAAGAGCCACAAAATGAAGCTACAGCCCTTAAGCTTGAATCTGCTCAAAATACACTCGATATACCATTTTAGGTGTTGGCAATGAAATACTAGACTTCAGATAACATGTGGTATTGCAAAACCACTTGAATAAATTATGAAATAGCTTTTCTGCTAACGCAGAAAGGTGCAGAGTCGTGTTTGCCGAGATTGGCTTCAGAACGTCCTTGGACAACAACGCTGGTTAAGCTTTAGGTCACCACTCCATTCAGAATCTTAAAGGCAAAATGAACTTTACCGATTCGCGGTGCTCAAAAGGTGAAAATTTTAACTTTTATATTAATTTTAAGGGATTGAAATGGGCCTGATTCGGATAATTCTAGTAATACCGCTATTTATTGTTGGCGTCGCCAAAGCGTCTTCTACTATCCATAGTATCGAGCGGCAAGATGGCTCATCGTTAATTTATTACCTCACCAAAACGGCGGAAAATCCGAGTAATACCTTGTTGGTTATCATGCAAGGCTCTGATTGCAATAGCGTCTCCCACAGCACGACGATTAATGACCTATTTTCGCAAACGGCGCCAGAGGCTGATTTACTCACGGTAGAGAAATACGGGCTAAACCAAGCGATCAGGTGGAATCCCGATGGCGATAGCCCTGATTGCCCGACAGCGTACATTCAAAAGGATTCACCGACACAGCGCACGGCAGACTACCGACAAGTGATCGAAAGACTCGAGAGTAATTATGAGCACATTATTGTACTTGGCGGGAGTGAAGGGGCCGTAGTTGCCGCCATGGTCGCGTCACAAGTTCCATCGGTTGATAGCTTAGTGTCTTTGAACGCTGGTGGGCGCTTCTTCGTTGATGATGTTCTCTATAATATGGAGCAAACTATGCCATCGGAAGCCTTGATAGAAGCAAAAAATGGTTTCTTGGGTTTTCAGCAAGCCGTGGTAAGCGCTGAAACAATGGACATCAATATGAGCTCCCATGGTTTTGCTTGGTGGAAAGAGATGCTGACGTTAGACCAAAGGACGATACTTGAACGGGTCAGTGCCGACATTCTCATTTTGCAGTCGGAGCGAGACATTAACGTTTCACCTGATCAGGCGAAACGACAAGCAGAGCAACTGATGCAGTCGCGTTCGAACGTGTCGTTTGTGTTACTCGCTGGTTTAGATCACGCTTTTCAAAACCAGCGAGGAGAAAGTGAGATACCAGCCGTTATCAAACAGATTCGAGCATGGTTAGAACGAACTTAGTTAGTACAGGAAGAAAAAGAAATGGGGTAAGGTCTTGCGTTTTGCCACACATTACTTTTGCATATCAAAACTAGCTGACTATCGGAAACGTAACCGAAGTGCAACAAGCTTTGGTGCGAGTTGAACTAGCCAGAGGTAGCTAGCTCGAAGCTGGACAAAAGTGTTTTAGCTATTTTATTAACTTAGCGATTCATAGATTAGCTCAGGTATGCCAAATGGTCTGCAGTGTTAGTGCATAGCTTAGGTTCCTGACATTGTGTGTTAAAGCATGTGTTTAGTCGACGTTCTGGTGATTTCGCTTTCAGGATGGGAGGCGAAGAGTTTTAGTGGTCATATCTGGATCATCTAGTTTTGAAATCCTTGAGCTAGCGGAAAGAATTCGAAGGAATATTGAAACCATAGCTATCTCTTGTGAAATCATTGGCATCTCCCATCAAATCACAGCTTCTGTCGAAGTATACAGTTATGTTCCTCAACGTAGAGTACAATTGAGTTTTATTTAGAGCAGGTCGACTCTGCTCTGTACAAAGCAAAAAGTAGCGGTCGCAATGTTTCTGTATCACCAAGTAATTGTTTTCATTGATTTAAAAAACACTAATAACTTCAGGCACTGAACGGTCGCTCGATGATGTATCCAATCAAATTGGCACATGTCATATGCCAATTTGGTCTGATTTTAGGCGATTAAGATTAAGACTTAATCACACTCCAGCGTGTCGCTTGGTTCCTGCCATTTTCTTTCGAGTGATAAAGTGCTGTATCAGCTCTTTCTATGGCATCTTCTAGACTACTGTCATCTAATTGGAACTCAGAGATACCGATACTTACAGTTATGTTTTTAGGGCCTGAAAAAATATACTTTTCTATTAAACTTCGCAATTTTTCGGCAACTAGCATCGAGCTGTCTTCATCTGTGTTGGGAAGCAATAGAACAAACTCCTCACCGCCCCAACGAGCAAAAGAGTCACTAATTCTTATGTTTCTATGGATTAATTTACTAAACTCAACTAGATAATCATCGCCAACAGCATGACCAAACTCGTCATTGATGCTTTTAAAGTAGTCAATATCAAACATCATTACGGTATATATGGAATTATACCTTTTTGCTTTAACGTATTCCTGTGACAATAGTTCAACCATCTTATTTCTATTTAGCACTTGAGTTAGAAAGTCTATGGTTGACATTTTAAGTAGTTTATTTTGATTTCGATAACTTTGAAAAACAATTACAAAAAATGAGATTAACACTATGAATATCATAAAATTAAACAACAAATAGTTTCTTTTCATAAGCATTAATGTATCGTCTTCTGATATTGAAATTAAATAGGCCACGTGCTCTCTTTTGAAATTTTCAACTGATAAGAAAGATACAATCAGATATTTTCCATTCACATTGAACTCTTTTGAAAAAGTATTACCAGTTTTAATATGAGGATCAAGCTGTTTTTTAAATAGTTCAGTATCACCCTCAAGTTCAGTAAACTTCAGGTTTTTCAGGCTTTTATTTAGCACGTCTTTATCTACATAGTAATCACTGGCTATTTTGCTATGTATGTAGTTATTCTTCGTATCATCAAACACTTTGTAATTCACAACATCCTTATTCATCAAGAAGAAAAAATCTTGTTCAGGATATAGATTAAACAATAAATTGACGATACTACCCATTGATAGGGATACTTCTAAAGTGCCTATCTGAATGTCATTATATAATACTGGATAAACGAATCGATAACCGTTATATATTCTACCTTCTTCAACCCCCTGTACAAATCGCTTTTCTTTATTGGATATCCTTACCGATTCTCTTATAGAGAATAAATTATCACCAAATTTTTCAGGTTTATGGACACGTAAAAAACTATCACCATTTTCAAAGTGAAAATGTAACTGTCGAAAGTTAAAATCTGTAAGAGTTTTATACTTTTTTTTCCAGCATCGAGTATATTGAATTTCTATTAGATGTTCTTATGCTCTGATCACCAAAATAGGCTTCACTCATCAACCTAAAAATATCTTGGTCATCCTCAATTTCTTTAAATACGTAATTTGAAAAATCTTTATAAACGCCTAAGCTAGACTCAACTTTAGAACGTAGTTCATGAGAAGAACCAAGTAAAATTCGTTCTCTTTGAGTTTGATATTCATTAAATATGAATGTTATTGCCATCACGACTACAAAAGCTAGTAACAAGCATGAATAAAGCATCTTTTTTATATTTGATTCTCTTGTTTGAATTATCATTTTATCCACCAAGCCCACGTCTTCAACAAATCATAATTGCACAAATACTTATACGTTTACAGGATTGAATTGACTATTTATATCTCACAACCCTTTGTCTACTCACATCAAAATGATGACAAACACACAAAAAGAAATCCTAAAGCGCCAACAAGCCTGTAGACAGGGAATTGTTCATATTATGAGCTAGTCAGAACCAGATCGAATCATTAAAATTATTTGGTCAGACATTGATACCAAAAATTGTTATGAGTAAGAAATCTAAATGGGAAAGGGGCAGAAGTAAGCTTGCCACATACGGTTCTTAGTTTTAAACTAACTTAGAGAGCCTCGGACGTCCTTGCTTTTTCTTGGAGTTACGATTGACTATCTGGCCAGAAGTGATTGTATCGAATTGAACGTGGCTTAGTTGTAAAGTAGATCACCGAGGACATACAATTAGTCTAGGCGCTTTCCCTCCCATGTACTTTGGGGATTAAACACCCGACGCTGCACAAGAATGTGTTCCCTCTTCGATGTAAATCGATAAACCTTTTGTAGTTATTCACAATGAAATTTAGAATGATATATTTATATTGTATATATGGTTTAATCTTATCACTTTACAGTATAATATCATTAATAGAAACCTCAATATAACCCATCTTCTATTTCTAACTAGCGAACTTATTTTTTATTTCAACAGAGAATTAATCAAGATTATATATCACCACTAAAAACAACTCATTAAAATAAAATAGACCAAAAATAAAAACCACTTCATCGTCGCTTTTAATATCAACCCTACAGTCTATTTCAGGATTACTCGCGCTAACAATGAAAATCCATATGTTATATTAACGAGGCACTTGAAATCCTTTAATAGGAATAAAATTTATAACCGGAATAAAATATAAAAATCGATCACATCCAACTTTAAATGCAAACATATTAACAACTTAACACATGGAGATATGAAATATCGGAAGACAAGTAAGTTATAAGTTAAATATAATACTAGACGAAGAATGCACTATAGCAAATTGCACTACACTGAAACACAAATGGTGTGATCTCTTGAAGGGGCTGAAATAGAAAGAAGCTCACTTTGAACGTGAGCCAACACACCCATCTGCTCTCGTCACTTTAAGGCATTCATCTCTAGCCATGCTTGCGGTGAACAAGGCCTATGCAAGAAATACCCCTGAAGATACGATACGCCAACCTCTGTTAGTGTCTTAAACATTTCCGACGTCTCTATTCCCTCTGCGACAAGCGTTATGTTGTATGTATTCCCAAATTCGTACAAATGCGCAATAAGTTTTAAACATGCTTCACGCCTCATCGCTTCGTTAATTAATACTTTATCTAGTTTGACTTGATACAAAGGAAGTCGGAATAAACTAGTAATCGCGCTCATTCCTGCGCCAAAATCATCGAGCGATAACTTAAACCCATGAGTGTGAAGTACATCGAGAGTTTTTGTGATCATCGGATTTTCATCAAGCAAATAGGACTCGGTAACCTCGAGCACAATACGAGTTGAATCAATACCAAAGCGAGCAACAACCTCACAGACATCCTCGATAAAGCTAGTACTAAGCAATTGATGCGCCGACACATTTACATTGACTAAAGGTCTCGCATTGTGCTTGGCATCGAACATGACCAGATATTGGCAAGCGTGCTCTAGAACTAACAAACCCAATGCATGTATATGCCCTAACCGCTCGGCGATGGGTATAAATTCTGCGGGTGAAATCGAGCCCAACTCAGGATGCTCCCACCGAGCTAACGCCTCAAAACTTATCAGCTCTCCAGTCGATGCTTCGACAATAGGTTGCAGTGCTATAGTAATTTGGCGCATTTTAACAGCTGATTCTAACGCGTCATGAATTGCAAAGTATCTATCAATACTGCGCTGCGACTCTCCAGTGTAGGTAATAGGCGAACTGATAGCTCGGGAATACTCAGACAAGTCAAATATATGCTGCAAAGGAGCTGTGACGCTTAGGGCACAAACTGGGATCGCACCAAGACCCAATCTACTTGTAAGTATCGAGTCATTCTTACGAACTTGATGAAATACCGATTCAATTTTGTTCAACGCCTGAAGAGACTCCTCTGAGTTAATTTCTTGCTCCATCGTGACAACAAACACGTCCGCACTAATTCGATACAAACCGTACTTCATTTGCAGAACGTCATCTAATGTTGATACAAGTGCCGAGGAAAGGTGTTCAATTGCTTCATATCCAACTTGCCTTTGAAGCTGTTGCAGTTGAGCTAGACAACATACTAGGATCCAACTTTTTTCATTCAGACTTGGGAATTTTTCTAGGAACTTGTGCCGGTTAAACAATCCGGTTTCACTGTCGTGATTAGCCATATGAGTCAGATACTGGTTCAGCAATACCTCTTCAGATACATTTTTATGTGACCCCACCATGGCAAGTCCATCTTGGTATCTTACTCTCACACCAGTCGCTTCAACCCATAGGTAACGTCCAGATATATTTTTAACTCGATACCGCGTGGTCACTCGTGCAAACGACAGCTCTTGTTGATGACTGTCCACTTCTTGCTGTAACCTTTCCCTATCTTCAGGGTGAACCAACCCTAACCAATCATCTAACGTTGAATCTTCCATTAATAGTGGAAACTGCTGGTAGAATGAGTGGTTGTAAAACTGAACCACATTGTCATCACTCATAAACCAAAGCCCTTCGCCTGCAGTATCAAAAAGGCTGAGCAATACCTTTGGTAAAGTCTGCTTATTCATATCATTCCCTATATTGCAAAGTGTGCTCCTTCACGCCTCTAAAAAATATTCCCCAAAATTCGAGTCAACTAAGCTCAGTACTGCTTACGAACAAAAAGGAGATACAGTCTTTCTAACATCCCAAGAGCTATTTCTAATTCGCTTATATAGTTCTATTTAGATGAGGATAAAAATCAGCCACAACCGAATTTAAACATGACGTTCAATAAATTAAGTCTTCGAGTAATAATACCTTCTAATATTGAAGTAAACCCACTTAGACATATTCACAATTCAATAAATATAGAGAATTCCTAAACCTCGAACTCTCTATATTTAAAAAAACATAACAGAAAGAAATTTATATCATCTACTTTAATATATCATCACATACTGTTAGCTCTCTTAACACTGAAGAACTGATTAGGTATTTTTTCATTTCTAGCAATGTACTTGGCTGTAAGTCACGAAATAACTCTGTAGTCTCAGCCCAACGATCTCTATCAGGCCATTGAGCGTAAGCTACGTACGTATTCGCCACTCCAGTTGTATGTAGCCTTGAACCAAGGCTTCCCCTCGTTTGGTACACATACTCTGTATGCTCAATCCAAGCTTCCCTGAATTTTTTATCCGTACCTTCGTCGATCACGAACTCATAGACAACGGTAAACATACTACCTCCTAATATACTTTTTGATTCAAATAAGAAATCTAAAATTTTAAGGTTTTATTTAGTAGCATAGGAACATCACTTGTAAAGTCGATCCAAGGGTTTCCATTTAGCGTTCCCGGCCAACTGATGCTCGGTTCTTCATATCGCATGATAAACTGCTCTGGGCCATGCGCATGAGCCACTACAAGGCCATAATCAGCATCGAAAAAGCCACCATGTGATACCAGTCCAGGGTAAGAAATTCGCCAAGCTTTGCTATCCAAATCGACGTAGCCAAGGGTTAGCTTACCAACAACCCCATCATCAAGTACAAAGAACCAAGTCCAATGTCCTCCTGAAATAATTGTCATAACCTCATCAATACCCTCACCTTTCTCTGAACTATTTACATGAAGCTTTCCAAATTTATGCTGGAGATAATGCTTAATGTCTTCTGACATAGACATCATGTCGTATACTTTTGGGTAAGGGGCTACATCTGGCTCTGAGGTAGACAAGTATCCACCTCTATGAACAGCTGGTTTCCTGCCGGCCAATTCAATTTGTTCAAGTAATTGAGCTCGATTCAGTGAAAAAGCTTGAATTAGAAGTTTCTTTTCATCTGAATTGAGTTCCTTTCCCTTAGACTTTTCAATAATTGGTTGTACTTTTTTGGGAATACTCACTTGTGTGACTTTGACACCAACGCGCTCTAAGTAACTATTGACATTCTTTACTCCTTGAACAGACGGTCTCCCATCACTAAAAGATAGTTCCAGCATACCTTTTGTTTCGGGCGAGCTCGCTAGAGAACTAGTCGAAAGAATAACTAATGACAATGAAACAATGATTTTTCTAAATAGCATAATCAGCCTCCAATTTTATTTACATTTCTATCCTAACTCATCATTTCAAAAAGAATAATGACACTTTAGTAAACTATCAATTCACTATTTTTATATTGAAATAGATAAATAGCCATCAATAATAACTTGGTAAATTTTTGCTTTTAGAGGCTACCTATGTTTTCATTAATATTTACAACCGCTTTAGCTCCAATTATTTGGGGCACTACTTACTATTTAACTACCGAGTTCCTCCCACCAAACCAACCCTTTTTGGCATCGGCTATTAGGTGTTTACCTGCTGGGTTAGTGCTACTCATTTTATTTCGAGAAAAAGTCGATATGGTAACGCTAAAAAGACTATTCATACTATCAATGTTGAATATAGCTCTATTCCAGAGCATGCTTTTTATTTCAGCTTACACTCTGCCAGGAGGTGTCGCATCCCTAATTACGTCTCTACAACCTGCAATAATAATCTTTCTAGCATTTATATTTAAAGGCGAGACTCTCGAGAGCAGAAAAAAACTCATGCTCATAACTGCTTTTATAGGTATGTGCTGTATTTTCTTAACACCGCAAACGCAACTAAACACCATAGGTGTTTTAGCAGCCTTTATAGGTGCATTATCTATGTCATTTGGTACATTTTTCTCAAGAGAATGGTCAACTCAAATTAACATTTATGCATTTACAGGCTATCAGTTGACGTTTGGGGGTATTGTTCTACTTTTAGTTTCCCCATTCTTTGATATATACCCAGACAGCATTGAACTAAAAAATATATATGGGTATGGATATTTAGTAGTATTTGGGGCAATTATTTCTTATTCATTGTGGTTTAATGGAATAAAAAAACTACCCTTAGGAATTGTCACTCCATTAGGTTTGTTGAGTCCAATTACGGCAATAATTCTCGGTTGGTTGGCACTAGAACAGTCTATGAATTTAGTTCAAGGCTTTGGTATATTTTTAGTCTTAGTCTCACTTTATGGACTAGTCTCATCAGGTAAAAACAAAATCAAGATAAACGCTCAACAAGAAAATCAATAAAACTTCGAACTAATTTTGATTTTGCTCTACTACTCGGATAAACTGCATATAAATAATGTTCTTCAGGGTACCAATCAGGAAGCATCTCTATTAATTGACCATCTTTTAACATTGACCGAACATAGAGCTCTGGAGTTAGAATAATCCCTTTACCGAGCTGGCAAGCTTTTACTAAAGCTAAACTGTTGTTAACCATATAGTGTGAACTTTCCAGCTCAACTTCTTCCGTTTCATCTCCCCGACTGAATTTCCATTTGTTAACCGTAGCTAAGCTATATATTAGGCATTGGTGGCTCTTGACATCCAATGGGCTCAATATCGGTGCATGACTTTGAATATACTTAGGGGAGGCACATAAAACACGTTTCAACTTCAATAGCTTTCTTGACCTAAGTGTAGAGTCAGTTAGTGTACCACTACCTCTAATTGCAACATCTGCTCCTTGAGCGATTAGGTCTTGCTGTTGGTCATCCATGATAACCTCGATCGCCACCGATGGATAAAGCTCAGAGAACTCACATATAAGTTCATTCAACAGAACTAAACTTAAAGATAAAGGAGCGCCGATTTTTAACTTTCCTACAATGTGATCTCGATTAAAAAAAAGCGACTGTTCAGCATTAGAGATAGTGTCTAAAGCCAAACAGACCTCCTTGTAATACTCTAAGCCGGCCTCTGTAACAAACAGTTTTCTAGTCGTACGATTTATCAGTGGAGTATCTAGAAATACCTCTAACTCATTCATATTTTTCGTCACTGCTGCTTTCGAAAGCTTTAAGTCAGTAGCAGCGGCTTGAAAGCTACCAAGTTCAACTATGCGCCTAAAGACAGTAAGAGCTCTAACTTTATCCATACCCACCCCCTAAGTCATTTAATACTTATATACCAAGAACTCTCCTTTACCTACATTTAGAGTGAAAGAAAGTAACCTTTTATCTTCTTCCACCATGCAAGTAAATGGCTTAAGCTCCTCCTCATGAGATATCGCATTGTCACAAACCAACAATCCACCACACCTCAAACTCGCTATCAAGCTATCGTAGTAATCTAGATACTCCAATCTATTAGCGTCCAGAAATATCATGTCGAACAATTCATTATTGGACTCTAGATAGTTTTGGACAGTACCGACAACACTAGTTACTTTATTCTCAAATCCAACTTTTCTTATATGAGACATTGACTCTTTGGCTTTGCTAGACTGCTTTTCGATCGTTATCAACTTACCTTTTTCAGGTAAATTTTTGGCCAACCATAATGTAGAATATCCGTTAGATGTACCAATTTCTAAAACTTTACTAGGCTTAATAATACAAACCATCATATCGAGAAATACTCCTGTATCTTTAGTTATGTTAAGATACTTATTCTCTTTAACAGTTTCATAGCCATCATTCTCTAGACCTATACGCTCCAAAATTTCCATATAACTGTAGAAGTTCATAGCACCTCCAAGTCAGATAACATTTTCATTAATACAGGTAATTTAGTCGTCGATCGAATGACATGTTCATTATTTACAACCAATGTCGGGATAGACTTCACCCCGTAATTAAATGCCATTAAAGCATCTTTACTTAGTTCGTTATTTACTTGTTCAGAGTTCATCAACTCAATAAAAATTTTCTCGTCATAGCTTTGGATATTAATGGCTTCTTTTATAACATTGATATCACTTACGTTTATAGAATCTTGGAGGTGGAATTTTTGCAAGGTATCGAACATATCCCAATGGGCCGTTTGTCCACCTAATATTTCAGCAGTCTTAGTCGCTTTCGCGGCCAACATACCATTGGGATAATTGAAACTTGATTCACGCATACCATTAATATTAAACCTTTCTGGTTTTCCTTCAAATGCCATGCAGGATTCCCAATGTTGTAATACTTGTTCTTTTGCAGCTTCTAACGAACCCCATCTTGCGATCATTTCTTGATCGTTTTTTTGCAAGATAAAATTCCTATGAACCACTTCTACATTATATTTCAGGTTCAACTCTCTTAGAATTGGAGATTGTATATAACACCACCCACACACTACGTCATGGAAGAATTCAACTTTCATTTATGTTACCTCTCAAAGTTAAAACCAAAACACTATATAACAGAAATCTGTATTCATTTATGAATTGACAGTTAACTAACAGTGAACAATCTATTTGATATGCTTTAGATGCGGAATAAAGCAACTAACTTACAGGTGAAGAAAATGAAAGACGCACTAGAATTGATTGTTGAGCGTAAGACAACCGGAATATACGATCCAGATATTGTGATATCGAACTCAGACGTCAAAGAGATTGCCAACTATGCATTTCAAAGCCCATCAGCTTTCAACTTGCAAAATTGGTATATCCTTGCCGTACACTCTCAATCCGCTAAAGAGAAATTATGTGAAGCAGCATATGGGCAACCGCAAACTAAAGATGCTGCAGTAACATATGTCGTTTGTGGTGATAGCGAAGGGTATAAAAATTTAGAAAGAATTCTGCAAAGTGATGTCAATGAACAAATCATACCAGATTCTATCAAAGACGCATGGGTTGGCATGGCTGCACAAAGCCACGAAAACAGTGAAATACTACGTAGAGACGAAGCGATCCGCTCTGCATCTCTACTAGCAATGAGTTTGATTTATGCAGCTGAAGCCAAGGGGTACGATACGGGTAGTGTCGGAGGCTTCGATCCTGAAATGGTTAAGCGCTCATTCAATCTAAGTGATTCATTAATCCCAACCATTTTAATTACTGTAGGCAAAGCGGCAGAGGGTAACTGGCAGAAGAAGACCAGAAGACCCACTGAAGAAGTTCTTACAATTGCATAAACTTTGGGGGATGACTTTTCATCCCCGTTTTGGAAAAGGATATTTACATGAACACTAGGCAAAAGCAACAAACGAAGTTCGAAGCAAGTGGGGCCAACATCGAAGTAGGAACTCCTGAAAACTGTCCTCTAGCTCCTTCAGTCTTAACAAGCATTACCGAAACTTCAGCTTATGTCACAAAATCAATAGATTCAGGCCTGACCGCTGAAGTTTATCAACTCACCGTTAATGGTAAAAAATATACTTTAAAGAAAAAGAGAGCTTCGGCACTCGTTTCTAACTTGGATGGCAAATTCTCATTTTTGAATGAAGTTCAACGTAGAGCTGATTTTTACAAATTAAAATCCAACCACGATGATCATGAACTCTTACCCAATATTGTAGATACGATTTACGCTAACTATCGATTAGGTATAATATTATCCCCGTGGATCGAAGGCGAGCCGCTAGAAACTTTAAACAAAGATATTTTCAAGCAAATACTAGAAACCACGTCACTATGTGAGCAATATGGTCTAATGGAATGGGACCTTTGCGAGGGTAACATTTTAATTAATGAAGACGGTAAAGTTTTTCTATTCGACTTTGGTTATATGTATCCTTTTGACCCTCTAGTCGATATAAATAGTAATGGTATGTCTGACCCCATTTTTCATAGCGTTGAACGATTCGAAACCCGATTCTTCTTTGGATGGCTTTTAGGTAGAGATAATCTAAGTGAAGATGAAAAAATAGCTTTGTTTGCCGACCTAAAGTCTGTAGCGATAGGTGTCTTTAACAAAAAAATCTCATGGTTGAAAGCAAATAATGCATCACCTGAGGTTATTCAACACTTTCAAAATATTGTCAATAAATGGTCTGAAGCTTTGAAAAGCAGTAACGCATTAAAGAAGCTATATAGAGCTGAATCATTCAGGTCCCATGTTCTAGATATAGAAGACGACTTGCATGGAAAAAGTTGTACAAAAAAAACCTTAGCAAGAATTGATCATGTTTTGGACTCAATAGCCAATCACTACGAGTTCTTGAATTCAAACAACTGTCTTTTTTACGAAAACACTGGTAAGTCTCAGCAGAACCTGATCGAAACATACCAAAAAAAGTATCAGCTTGCACAACAGCATTTGATTATCTAGCCATATGAGTTTAAAAAACGAAACAATTAGTCAATCAGGGAGTATCAAGGATTGTAGCTCTTCAGCTAATCGCTCAAACACCCGGCGAACCCGCAAGTTTGTTCTAAGTGGCTTTGTTGCTTAAATCGATGGAACTAAATCAAGAAGCTACGATCTGATCGGCTACACCCATTAATCGTCGTAGCCTCATGCCTAAACCTCGTTACAAAACAACTAACTGGACGCAGTACAACAAAGCCTTAATAAACCGTGGTTCTCTGACCTTTTGGATTGATGAGGAAGCGATAGCCGAGTGGAAGCAAAACAAACAAGGCAAGCGCGGCAGACCTCGCCAATTCAGCGACTTAGCCATTACTACTGCACTGATGGTGAAACGCATATTCTCTATGCCGTTGAGAGCACTGTAAGGATTTCTAGACTCGGTATTTAAGCTGGCTAACATCCCGCTAGTTTGTCCCCACTACACCTGTATAAGCCGTCGAGCTAAGGAAGTTGAGGTTTCATTTAAAACTAAAACCAGAGGTGCGATACAACACCTAGCCATTGATGCCACTGGCCTCAAGGTTTATGGCGAAGGCGAATGGAAGGTCAAGAAGCATGGTACTGACGGGAAGCGTAGGGTTTGGCGTAAGCTGCATATCGCAGTAGATACTAGCACCCACGAAATAGTCGCAGCAGAGCTGAGCTTATCTAACGTAACCGATGCCGAAGTACTTCCCAACTTGCTTAAGCAGACACGCCGTAAAATCATTGAGATATCAGGCGATGGTGCTTATGACACAAGGAATTGCCATGATGCCATACGGCTCAAGCGAGCTGTTCCGCTCATTCCGCCACGAGAAGGGGCAGCCTTCTGGGAACGAGGACATCCTCGCAACTTAGCAGTGGGTTGCCAGAAGCTCTACGGCTCTAACAAGAAATGGAAAAAGCGGTATGGTTATCATAAGCGCTCGCTCTCAGAGACAGCAATGTATCGGGTAAAACAGTTGTTAGGTGGGAAATTAAGCCTGAGGGACTACAACGCTCAAGTTGGTGAGACTTACGCTATGATCAAAGCGCTGAACAAGCTTACAGGGCTAGGTATGCCTGAAACTCAGTATGTTGTTTAAGAACTGAACAACATGGGGCTACCATGTCTTCTCATCGAATTAAGCAACAAAGCCGTAAAAAGACAGCAACTATCGTGTGCACAGTTGGCTTGGCTTTATCAATGACCTTTGCAACTAACGGAGGCTTATTACTACTTGATCTGGTTGATCATTTCGTCAATAACGTGGGAATTCTATCTAGCTGTCTGGTAGAAATTATCTTGATGACCTGGTTGTGTAAGTTGGCAGATGTCCGAAGCTATGTGAACAAAATCTCCGATTTCTCGGTGGGAGTCTGGTTCGAGGTATGCCTGAGATTCATTACTCCGGTAGTACTGGCAATTATCGTTGCGACCAAGTTTATAAACCTGATTGTGGAAGGGTACGGAGGTTATGCACCGTTCGAGCTCATGGTATTAGGTTGGGGCCTTATCCTGGCTCTGCTTATTACAGGCATTTACATCAACCTGGTAGCTCCTACCAGACCATCGCTGATTGAGGAAAACTAATTATGACCACTAGCGCAACAATAATGCTACTAATTGGCTTGGGAGTAACATGGGGTGGTGCAGCTTTTTGCATTCGTTTAGCTATGAAGAGGTTAGGCTCGGCATCCTGAAGCATGTATGGCCTATCTGGTAGGCCATTTTAAATAGCGAAATTAAGGCCTGCCTGTAAAATATTTTCAGGCAGGTATGTTTGTAATTACGATGAAAGGCTCTTGGGGGGATGCTCTTTTGTGCATTTAGTACAATTACTCTGTAACGGACAACGCCGATGAATTTGTTATACCTGTAGTTATAGTAGGAACCAAAACAACGTTGCACAAAACTCCCATTTCCGCGTAAAAGAGACTTTATTCACCTGTGATTTTCGCCTGCATTGTTATGCCAGTTTGCTGACAGACATAACTCGCAACTGGACAAAAGCTACTCAGTCGCTTCAGATGAAATCTACCCTTCGGATAACTTTTGGTACTGCCAAACGCAGAACGGCACCGATACACAAGGTGCCGTCCGTGAAAGGTTTTGGACAGAAGCTATCACTTGTGAACTACATCGCTAGATTCACTGTATGCAAGATTCACCGCAAAGTATGCAGAATGTCACTCGGGTGTACATTTAAAGAACTTTTTCCATTCGAAGCAAGTCCCAGGTTTCGCCATTATAAGAAATGCTCCCGCTCTCTGTCGCAGTCACCTCAAATCCCAGTGATTTGTAACAGGCTATCGCAGCAGCATTATGAGCATATACAGCCAGGCTTAGCCTGGAACAATGAAACTCCTTTTTAGCTTTCGATATTAGGGTATTAAGCATCACCGTCGATAAGCCCCTTCCCCGAAATTCGTCAGCGATGAAAACGCGGCATATCCGAAAGTGACCTTCAGATATCCTATACAGTTCTACAAACCCTGCTTCTTTGCCATCAACAACGAGTATGTAAGGGTTGGTCTCAGGTTTAGCGCAGTGCTCAGAGATTTGTTCTCTCGTTAATGGGTAGTCAAATGTCGGCCCGCCCCATAAGTAGTTCAGCTCTTCAGAACTTATCCAACGGATGAGTAACTCGTATTCATTACGAGAAAAGGGGGTCAAGATCATGATTGAACTGAAGCTCCAATGGTTAGCCATGTTGTTTCCAGGCACTTATTCTATCTCTTCTACCACAAACAAGCTTAGTGTTAGGTGACACAGTGCTATCCATTGACGCCAGAATTTGAAGGTTAAAAAGCATAAAGCAAAACTATGGCGCCATTGGCTAGTGAACTGACGCATATTGCTTAGAATGTATTCGACGGTGGGTATAAATTTATACATTTACCCACAACAAAGCAAGGAAATAACAAATGCTAGCCAAAGACGCGTATAACCAATTAGAGCCAACTCAATGGGCAGAGACCCCGGTTGTTGAACGTTTATCACTAATCGAAGAGATTCAGGACAACCTCTTAAAGTTTATGGACGAGCTTGGCAATGTAGACTCCAGTATGAAGAACCAGTTAACAGCAGAGGGCGCAGTTTCATTTGGTGAAGGGGCCGGAACAACAGTAAACCCAATGGGAATGACGTTATTAGGTATTCGGCGACTGTATGAAAGCCTTGTTCACGGCGAACTTCCAAAGCCTGTAAATGTGACTCCTTTGGGAGATGATACTTTTGAAGTTGAAGTTTACCCTGTCCATAAAAAAGATAAGCTGATGGCTGCAAAAATGAAAGGCTATCTGCATATCAAAGGGACACCAGAACAAGTACACCCTCTGGATAAACCTGCCGGTATCATTGCTGTTTCAGGGGCTGGCAATTACAGTTCATCAATCGAAATGGTTATGGCTCTTTTCCTTGAAAACAAAGCCGTTATTCATAAACCGCATCAGCTAAACGAAGCAACTGACAAGGTTTGGGAGAAAGTTTTTGCACCATTGATAAAACGAAAAGCCCTTGTGTTTATTGATGCCGAACAGGGGCATGAAATGGCTGCTTTAAATGGGTTACATTCAATCTACTTTACTGGTTCTACTGGTGTTGCTCATGCCATTCAGGACGCTGCCAGTGCCCCTCTTGTTTCAGAGTGTGGAGGAAACAACCCATGCCTGATCGTTCCGGGTATCAAACCCTGGACTGAGAAAGAAATTGACAGATGGGCGATGCAGATCGTATCCGCAGGTAAACTTAATGGTGGCGCGGTTTGTGGTCGCCCCCAGACTATCATTACATCCAAATCCTGGCCTCAGAGAGAGCAATTTATTGCTGCCCTGCGCAATGCAATGACAAAAGTGACTTTTGCAGTAACCACCTATTATCCAGGTATCGATAAGACCAAAGCTGCATTTATTGAAAATCAACCAACAGCAGAGATATTAAAACCTGAAGACGGTAAGAATCCGTATGGCGATGTTATTTTTATTCCCGGTATTAGTAAGGATGATTTTGCTATTAAAAATGAAGCTTTCTGCCAACTGTTCAGTGAGTTGCCATTAGAGACTGAAAATGATGCTGACGACTTCCTGACTAAGGCCACAGAATTTTGTAATACCAAACTGCTTGGTTCTCTGGGCTGTATGGTTTTAGTCGATAACGACACACTGAAACAGAAAAAGGAACGTGTTCATCAGGCCGTTCAGGAGCTCAATTATGGCGGTATCGCCGTAAACAATATTCCACCTAACATCTGGTTGAACCCTTATCTGACTTGGGGTGGTTGTGGCGAGACTACCGAGAATTTTGTCTCTGGTGTGGGTAATTTTGGTAATGGCTTAAACTTTAATAATATTATTAAGTCCGTCATTATTGATGACTTTACTGCAATGACATTTGCTCTGACCAATAAAATACAATTTGAGCATCTGCTGGTGAATGCTTCCAAATTCTCTGTGCATCAGAGCTGGGGACATTTCGTTAAGCTGGCGGGACAGATGGTTATTGATGGAATATGTCCTAAGAACAACAAGAATTAAGCTCTAACCAGAATCAATTTATAAAGCCCGGTTTACTATTTACGGTGAGCCGGGCTTTTTTGGTTACTTGAAAACCGTGAAATTAATTTGGCATCAATTACTACTGTCTTGTCACCTTCTGACTATGTGCAGATTACCCTTTAGAGGTACGCTTACATGGTGGGAGATGGACAGCCCTTGTATTAAATTAACGTTTTAGATGAGTATGATGACTAATTTATCCCCCCTGTACCCAAAACAAGCCTCCTGGTTTGTCGCGTTCAGCGATATCGATCTTCAGATGAAAGATGTTCTGGACAGAGCGAACCTTTCATCCGGCTGGATGAATAAGCCCCCTGAAATGGTTTCTCTGCATGAATACTTGCAGTTCTGGAAAGGGTTGGAACTACTTGCCGGAGAAAGAGATTTGGCTCTGCTTCTGGCTGAATCTATGGCAATGGAAAGCACTGAATTTCCTTTAAATGGTGCTATATATCAAAAGAACGCTGGTGATGCATTGAAGTATATTGAAGAGGTATACCCTCGCTTGTATCCTATTTCTATCGAGTTAGAAGAGACTCCGGAACTAACCATTGTAACAATGGACTACGAATATTGCCCCCGGCGACCAAGCGCTGATTTTTCAATGAGCTTTCATATGATGCGATTGGTTCAGTTGCTACGAAAAGCAACAAGACGAAACATTACCCCTTTGTCGGTTGAGTTGAGTAAGCTATCAAACTTTACAGAAAAACATAGCGAGTTTTTAGGCGTCAATATTACCAAAGGTTCTGGTAATAAAATTACGTTCAGCTCCCACGATATAGAAGTACCTTTTTGTACCAACAACCCCAGTATGCGGGCACTATTTGATCAATGGCTACAACTGAATCTATGGTAGCATGACCCGTCCTGATATGGGTTGACACTTTTTAACTAAAACGCTCGATGTACTTCATCGGGCGTTTTGTATTTTAAAGCCGTATGAGGCCTCATTTGATTATAGATATCTACGGACTCTGCTACCATCGTCCTTGCTTCTTTCAGATCTTTCGGTTTCTTCAGCAAGAGCTCCATTTTGAGTATCCCATTTACACGCTCAGCTAAAGCATTCTGATAACAGTCATACCCGTCTGTCATTGAGCAAGTCACTCTATGTTTCTTATGGATATCTTGATATTCCTTCGAACAGTATTGTGAGCCTCTATCTGAGTGGTGTATTAGCTTTTCTTCACTCTGCCGTTGCCTGAGAGCTGAGATAAATGCCCGCTTAACTGATTGAGTTTTCATGTTGTCATCCATATAAAAACCAACAATCTTCCTTGAATAAGCGTCTGTCACCAAGCTGAGATAACTCTCTCCATTTTGAGTTGGCAAGTAAGTAATATCAGCAACCCACAGTTGTTCTGGCTTCGTTGGTGTCAGCCCATCTTTCACTTTGTTTGGGTGACAGAAAAATCGATGACGGCTGTCAGTCGTTCGGTGATAGGCTCGTCTTGCTCTCACTAACAGCCGATGCTTTCTGAGAAGTTCAAAGAGCTTGTCGCGACTATTTGAATGCCCTTTGTTGCTGCTAAGAACTTCAGTTTACGCGTGCCAATGCGTGGCTGCTTCAGCCTGACTTCACGGACAAAGCCAATGACAGCATGCTCATGATGTTCACAACGAGATTGAGTTTGGCATTGCTTATAATAAGCTTGGCGAGAGATTTGTACTAACTGACAAAACTTCGTAACGCTCAAACCTACTATGGTTTTCTCTTGGACAACGCTTCTTTGTGCTTTTTTGTCACTCTAACACCATAGTCACGTTCCATAACGTTCACGACAGCTTCAAAGAAGTCGGCTTTGAGTTGAGCATCTTCGAGCTGCTTCTCAAGCTCTTTAATACGTTGCTCTGGTGTAGGAGGTGAATTGAACTCGGCCATAGAGTCTCCTTTGGACATAAAGTTAGGTGTCCCTTTAGACCAATCTAGTCGACCATGCTTACGAAGCCAAACCAAAACCGTAGAGCAACCTTGGATGCCATACTTCTCTTGGGCTTGTTTGTAAGTGAGGCTTCCTTTTTCAACCTCATCAACTACAGTGAGTTTAAAAGCGAGGGAGTAATCGCGCTGAGTTCTTTTAGTTCTTGATTTCATAACACTCTCCAATTTTGGGGGTGGAAAGTGTCAACCTTATTTAGGACGGCACAGCATCAACAAAAAAGGAAGTGACTTATATCATCACTTCCTTTTTCCTTGCCACCGTGGGCTTTAAATTCACTTCAGGTGGTAGCTCTTTAGTTTAAAGGGCCGCAGTGAGGATCTTCTTCACAACATCCGGCGTTAAATCACCGCTTTCCGACAGCGCAGTCAAACCAAGGTTCTTCAGGTTAGCAATAACCTTGTCTGTTCCTTCGCCATCAATGCCGTAATGAGACAGATTCGTTACGATATCAAGAGAGTTAAAGAAAGCCTCTGTTTTATCGATAGCCTGACTAATTTTCTCGTCATCACTCCCTTCTGTGATATCCCAAACACGTTCTGCAAACTGAATCAGCTTCTCACGCTTATGCGTTTTACGTTCGCGCAGTAGCGATGGAAGAACGATAGCCAATGAACGGCCATGTGCAATATCAAACAGTGATGTCAGCTCGTGACCAATCATATGGGTAGACCAGTCCTGAGGAACGCCTGCTCCAATTGCGCCATTTAGTGCACTGGTAGCTGACCAAATAAAGTTCTTTCTTGCATCAATATCATCATTATTGGCGTAAGTAACCGGGCCAACTTCTATCAGTGTTTTAAGAACGCCCTCAGCAGTACGCTCCTGAACCATTGCTTTAGTCGGAACTGTCAGATACTGCTCAAGAACATGCACAAAGGCATCAGCAACACCATTTGCAATCTGAGATTGTGGCAGAGTCAGCGTTAAATCCGGGTCAAGGAATGAGAACTTAGGAAAGGTCAGCGGTGACATAAACACCAGCTTCTGACCGTTAAAGGTAACCACACCGCCCATATTCATCTCAGAGCCCGTAGCAGGAAGCGTGACGACACATCCAAGTGGCAACGCATCTTCTGCCGGCACAGGAGTCAGACCGTTAAACAAGATGTTCTGGTATTCTTCTGTTGGGTATTTTGCTGCTAGTGCAACAAACTTAGTGCCATCCATTACCGAGCCACCACCAACGGCAAGCAGAAAATCGACGCTTTCAGCTTTAGCAAGCTCCATCGCTTTTATCAGTGTTTCGAACTTAGGGTTAGGTTCAATACCACCAAACTCGATGATTTCTCGTGATTTCAACGCTTGTCTGACTTTATCAATGGTTCCGTATTTCTTTGCACTCTGACCACCAAAAGTAATCATAACTTTAGCATTTGCCGGGACAAGCTTATCCAGCTCTTCAAGGCGGTTTTGACCAAAAACAATGTGAGTCGGGTTGTAGTAATCAAAATCGAACATGATGTTACTTTCTCCAGAATTATTATGAGTTAGCGCTAATAATAATAACCGCTGTCGTTAGCATTACTGCTGTCAGATTATGCCAACCTGCTTTCAAAAGACGCCAGTCAATGAAGTTGGCCGACATGTTATCCAGGCTGAGAAACAGACAGTATGTCCTTATTCTCAAACACCTGTTGATCAGCGCCATTCATTCCGACTGTAAACATCGCATCCGACAAAGAGGTGGACTTCACACTCATGCCCGAACCTAGGCGCGAGATTAACGGATACAGAGCCCTGTATAAACGATACCAGATATTGGGCTCGTTTCTCGGTGTTACCGGATAGATATATCCAGGTCTGAGCGCATAAAACTCCGGATGCGCTTTAGCAAGGATGTTCTCTATCTCACCTTTGTCTTTGGCGAACATCATCTTAGATTTTTCCTGCCGATCTGCTCCGGCACCACTGAGCAGACAGAAACGAACCTTTTCTCCCATCGCCACCAACTTCTGTGAAAGAGCCTGAGGGTAACCCACAGTAATATCATGAAAGGTTTGCCTGTCGACCTGCCCCGTATATACACCGAGGCAATAAAACACAACATCAATGTCTTTCAGATACGCTTCCATCGGCTGAAGTTCAAAAAAGTCGTCAACCACCAACTCTTGATATTTACTATGGTTTATTTCGGTTTGTCTCCTTACCAGAGATACAACGCCTGATACTCGAGGATCATTCAGACACTTGTCCAACACTAATCCGCCAATCATTCCGGTAGAACCAGTTATCAATACCTTCATTTATCACCACCCTTCTGCTGCATAGCTAAGATTATCTGTATAGCCGTAATACGCGGTATAGAGCGAATAAATCTCTCTTTGCCGGACAAGTTGCGCTAGCTTATGAATACTTGCTGCGTTCTCCGCAGTATCCATGGTAAAGATTTCAACAAACGGCTGAAACTTCCCGGAAACCAGCTTTACGGTGTCACCAGTAAAAAAGTATTTTCCGTCAATGAGAAAGCACATACTGCCCGGAGTATGACCCGGAGTAAGAGTACACTCTACATCTCGACTCTGAGTTTTGAGAGTCTGACCATCTTCTAATGTGTGATAAGAGGCTTTTAGCTTATTGTTAAACTTTATACGGTGACGAGTAAATGTTCGCTGTCCGGAACTATCAATAAGTGGCACTTCTGCCGCTGCAATATAAATATCCGCATGATTAAAGGCACTGATCGCTCCCACATGGTCAATATCGCTGTGAGTTAACAAAACCGTATGCACTTCTTCAGGCTTAATATTAATTTTAGCCATTTGCGATATCAGCTTTTCTGGTGAATCACCGGCATCAATGGCTATATAGCCGCTTCCGTCTTTTACGAAAAAGACATTAGCATGACCATCTTTTGCTACCCAAACCTCTCCCCCTAGCTTTCCGGTCGGCAGACAGGTGTGTTTCATTTTTCGGGTGACATTTGTTGCTGTCACACCCAGATATAACAGAGGTAACACTCTATAAAAAATCAGGGTAACAAGTACGATTAGAACAATATAAAACCAATTATTCATACCAACCTCTACTTTAATTGTTATGTTTTGCAAACTCAGTGATCAGAAAGTTATCCCAGCGTTTTGGCCCGGCAAGCTGATATAACCAGGGTAAACGCTTCGCATCCGAAGTAGTTCTGTAGATAAATTTAGGACTCGTAGCCGTGACCGCAGTTTCAATAGCTAATGCTGTACTCGTGGAGTCTGGTGCTTTTTTCAAAAACTCGTTAGTTAAACCAATGTACTGCTCAACAAACGGTTGATAATCATCAAAGTGTTCTATTTTTCTCAGACGCTCAATGGAAGCTTGCTCAAATCCCGTATTTACCTGACCCGGCTCAATCATCACCACCTCAATGCCCATATCCCGAACTTCTTCACGGTAAGCAGTAACAATGCCTTTTAAAGCATGTTTAGTAGAAGCGTACCAACCGGACATCAGCATAGAGATATTAGCGACAATAGAAGAGGTAAAGATCAAACGGCCACTGCGCTGCGTCCGAAATACCGGAGAAACTGCACGGATAATTCTAGCTGCACCCATCACATTGACCTGATACAGAAGCTCGACCGTCTCTTCAGGCACACACTCAACCGTTCCGGCAACATGAAGACCTGCGTTAGAAAGAACGATGTCGATACCGCCTTGTTCTTCAACCATGGTTTCTATTGCTTTATTTACTGACTCAGTGCTGGTGACATCTATTTCTAACAAGCGGGCTCCCATGCTTTCTAATTCACGCATAGGCTCAATATCCGGTGCAGCGGCATAGACAATAACATCATGTTTTAAAATTCGTTTCGCTGCATCAAGCCCTAGGCCAGAAGAGGCGCCGATAAGAAGGACTCGTTTTTGAGACTGGCTCATGATATTTCTCCGGATAGCAGAATATTGAATAAAATCTGACCAGCATTTTAAGAGCAAAGCGCTAAATAGTAATTTCAAAAGACGCCAATATCTTTGCATTAAGTGCCAAAATCGCCCTTGTTACTATGTAAAAAATACATCGTAAAGCTACCATGAAAAACTGGCACAAAATGATAGAGCAATGGCGTTGTTTGCAATGACGGGAATGTGTTAATGCACTAGAATTTTTATTATCAGGAAAGTAATAACACGAGGTTTCAATGAAATACGCAGCAAAATACACCTTGAACAAAGGATGGTTTTTGTTATTAACCGACATTGGAGTAAACCCGACTGAAGTACTCAGGGCGGCGAATCTTCCTGCGGATCTGTTCTCAAGGGATGCTATCCAGTTCACCCATCAGGAATACTTCCGGTTTTGGCAGGCATTAGACCTTGTTGCTGCGGATATTGATCTACCCTTACTGTTTGCTGAGGCTTTTTCAGTTGAAGGTTTTGATGCTCCTTTGTTTGCCAGCATCTGCTGTCCTAATTTCAATAAAGCACTCGAATGCCTTCAGCACTTCAAACCACTGATAGCCCCTCTGTCACTGGAACTGAGCTTCACTGATAAAACGACGACCATCACCATTGGCTTTGACCGCAGTGAGCAAGTTATTCCCAAACATTTAGCCGGTATAGAGTTGGTCTTTTTTACTCAACTGTGTCGATTGGCAACCCGTCAGCATATTAAACCTCTCAAAGTGACCAGCGGTTATCTGTTTGATAATCAGGAAAAATATGATGAGTATTTTGGCGTTAAAGTTAAGCTGGGTGACAAGTTCGAATTAGTGTTCAGTACCAAAGATGCGAACCTGCCATTTATGACTGAGAATGCCGGTATGTGGAACTTTTTTGAACCTGAACTGAATAAAAGACTCTCTCAGTTAGAAGAGCACGCCAGTACAGAGCAGAGAGTGAAAAGTGTGTTACTTGAACTTATCCCAAGCGGACGCGTCTCAATAGAAAACGTTGCCAGTGCACTCGCGATGAGTAAAAGAACCTTACAACGTAAACTCAGCAGTGAAAAAGTGAAGTATCAGGCAATCCTGAATGATACCAGAAAAGAACTCGCACAGTATTACTTGTCAAACTCTTCAACCAGTCTTTCAGAAGTGTCTTACCTGCTGGGTTTTCAGGAAACAACATCGTTCTACCGGGCTTTTTCTTCCTGGACTGGTGTCTCTCCTGAAAAATTCAGAGATCAGTCTCTGGTTCAGTCCATGATGCACTAAGGCTTCTTAAGTTTTCAGACAAGGATCCTCTTCTGAAGGGGCCTTTTTTATGCCTGTCACATAACCGGATAATGGCGCAAATAGATAAGGAGTTGTCGCTTATTGAAAAGGCTATCTGTAAACCTGAAGGTAGTATGAACCCATACCAACTTAGTTCTGAACACTAAGTTTCCAGTCAAAATAATTAAGGTTACAGGTCAGGGTGAATCATATGAACACATTCAAAGATAAAGTCGTTGTTATTACCGGTGGAGCCACAGGTATTGGTTTTTCATTTGCGAAACGTTTTGGCCAGGAAGGCGCTATTATTGTCATTTCCGGTCGTCGTGAAAATCGCCTGCAAGAAGCAGTTGCTGAGCTGGAGAAATAATCCATAAACGCGGCTTACGTTGTATGTGACGTTGCAACACGTGAGGAGATGGAACAGTGTAGTGGTCAACTAAAATTGGCCACTGTTTTAGAGTTTTCCCAATATAATCGTTCTGACTCATTGGGAGTTAGGCCACCGTTATACTGATGTGGCCTGAGTTGACAGTAATATCCAATGATGTAGCGAGTGATCTCTTGTTGAGCCTCAGCAAAGCTACGATAACCCACCGTTGGCACCCATTCCGTTTTCAGACTTCTAAAGAAGCGCTCCATCGGCGCATTATCCCAGCAATTTCCTCGGCGCGATAAACTCTGCTTTATTTGAAAACGCCACAATAATTGGCGGTATTTACGACTGGTATAGTGACTACCTTGATCGCTGTGGAACATGACACCTTTAGGCTTACCACGAGACTCATAAGCCATCGAAAGAGCTTTGCCTGTTAGCCTAGAATCAGGTGATAACGACATCGACCAACCAATCACTTTGCGGGCAAAAAGATCGATAACAACCGCTAAATACATCCACCGATTACCTGTCCAAATATACGTAACATCGCCAGCCCAGACTTCATTTGGCGCAGTAACCGCAAACTGACGACCTAAGTGATTTGGAACTTCAATATGTTCTTGTGAAGCTTTTCGGTAACGATATCTTGGTACTTGGCAACTCACTAACCCAAGCGTTCTCATAAGCTTTGTCGCTCGGTATCGGCTCAGATTTACACCCTGATTTGTGACTATATCTGCAATGGTTCTCGCACCCGCAGAGCCATTGCTTGCGGCATGAGCCTCACTGACCAAGCTGCGCAGTTTTACTGTTTCAGCATTAATTACCGTTGGGCGTTTAAGCCAATAGTGATAACTACTTCGATGAACATTGAAGACTTCGCATAATGTTTTTACGCTGTAGCTCTGCTTGAGTTTCTGCTTGAGTTTCTTGATTATCAAGAATTGTTCAGTGAGTCCGACATCAACAGAGCCGTGGCTTTTTTTAATATTTCATTATGCTCTTCAAGGCGAGCCAACTTCTTTTTAATTCCCGAATTTCTATTTGTTCAGGGGTCATCGGTGAAGCTTTAGGTGTTTTTCCTTGGCGCTCTTCTCTGAGCTGGCGAACCCATTTATCCATAGTGGACTTGCCCACATTCATGGCTTGGGCTGCTTCAGTCACTGAGTAGTTTTGGTCTAGGACTAACTGCGCTGCTTCTAACTTAAATTCTGCGCTAAATAGTCGTCTTGTACGTTTTGTCATAGTGTCACCTGTTAACTTATGAGGTGATGATATCACCTCTAACTAAGTGACCAAATTCACTATGCCACTACAGGCATCAATTTAAGCCATCTACGACATAGGGGAGCTACTGCCTCCCTATGTCGTCACTACAGCAAAAGACTGACATGAATTGAGAATATCGAATGGAGGTGCGGTTCGTCATTTTGGGATGCCAAAAGTTATCGATAAGGTAGAAATCAGCCCTGCGTCGAAAACTGAAAATGTCCAATGAATCCTTCTAACCTCAAGTAAGCTTGCATTATTATTCAATCGTTGCTCTGGGCTAGAAATGTTAAAGGATGACAGAAAGTGGGAGTTTTCTTTCACCTCCTCTCGACTGGCAACCATGAGCTTAAGTACTGCGATTTTAGTGGCACGATCTGCCACTGAGTAAATGCGTTAACAAGGAAAGGGGCATTTTTGATTTTGACTGATTTGTGCAATAGTGTGATCACCAAGCGATTCTGTCGTACCTTAACTACCAACCGATTTTGTCGGTGAACTAATTACCAAGGGAAAGTGACGGATCCATTTCTATACCTAACCCTTTGAATAGGTCAACTCACCATTCAGGGGTTAGTAAGGATGATCATCATGGACTCTCGCTCCCAGCTTACTATTGATGTGATCGCTAAAGTCACTCAAGGTAAGATCAGCATTCACAGTGCTTCCAAACTCCTCAATAAGTCCCGTCGTACCATAGAGCGTTACCTCCATCGCTACCGTCGTGAAGGCATACGCTTTGTAGTCCATGGCAATAAAGGTCGTGAGCCTGTCAATAAAACCCCTGATTCACTGAAAAGACAGGTTCAGCAACTGATCCAAACTAAGTACTTCGATTTCAATTTGCAGCATCTGGCCGAGTTACTCACGGTCAACGAAGGCTTGACCATCAAGCGGGAAACTTTGCGAAAGTGGGCGCACGCTATCCACCATGTGAAGCGAGCCAAGCGTCGTCGTAGCCGAGTAAGAAAGTACAGGGAACGAATGGAGCAGCCTGGACTGATGCTGCAAATGGACGGCAGTCCGCATCAATGGTTTGGTGAACATCGCTCATGCTTGATTGCCATCATCGACGATGCGACCAGTGATATCCATGCCGAGTTCTTCCCTTCCGAAACCACGGAAGGCTGTATGAAAGTCATGAAGGCATATATCGAAAAGCGAGGCCTGTTTAAGACGCTCTACGTCGATAGAGCGGGTATATTCGGTGGTCCAAAACGCAGTAACTTCTCTCAGATGCAACGCGCTTGTGAAGAGCTAGGGATCGAAATCATCTTTGCGAATTCGCCCCAAGGCAAAGGACGGGTCGAACGGGCATTCGACACGTTCCAAGACAGGCTGGTTCCAGAGCTTCGGCTGCATCATATTACCGATATTCAAAGCGCCAACGAGTATCTTCAAAACCAATTCATTCCACTGTACTGGCAACAGAAAATCGCGGTGCAGGCGAAGAACCCGAGGTCGGCATTCAAGGTTGTACCTGAACACATCAACCTTGATACGGTCTGTGTTCACAAGGAATATCGCAAGGTTCGCCGAGATCATACCTTCAGTTATAACAATAAAATGTATCTCATCGACTCACCCATAAGGCACTCCATCGTCAATCAGAAACTGGAAATACGCTGTCAGTTCGATGGTGTATTCTCAGCCTACTTTGGTCACCGAAAACTGCATATTACCGAGTTAGAAGAGCCACCAAGAGCGAGTGAGTATGGGATGGAAGTCCAGCGCAAGTTGGATGTCATCGAGCTTGCCGACCGCCTGGGTAATGCGACGGAAGCCGCTCGGCTCACTGGTTGCTCGCGCCGAAGTATCTACAACTATCAAAAGGTATTAGCTGAGGAAGGCGCCCTTGGCCTTAAGCGCATTAACAAACCGCTGCACCGCAGCAAAAACAGCATACCTGAAGAAACCGAACACAAAATTATCGAGCTGACCTTAAACAATCCGTATCAAACCTCAGTACAGTTGAGAACCATGCTAAAGAAGGAGTACAACATCACCGTCAGCAGTTGCACGATACGAAATATCTGGAAGCGCGAGGCACTGAATACCAGATCGCTGAGAATACAACGCTCTGCGGCACTAAATAAAGAAGTCTAGCCTGTGGGCTAGACTTAGAGGTGAACGACAAAGTCGCTTGGGATTTATCCCGTCAGGCTCCCTTGGTAATCACACTGATTTGTGCAATAGGCTGTTGCACAATTGGGAAACGGCTTTTTTCAATAACAAGCGAGCCTGATTTTAGCCACCAACAGGTTGTTGACCAAATTTTTCATCGGGAAGGTCTTGCTCATCATCGAACATCACAATGCTTCTACGATGCTCCTTTAGAGCAGATAATGCAACTTGAAAACAACTTTCACACATATCGAGGTGGTGGGTAATACCGTCCATTTTTGACCCAAATCCCCAGTTAGCAGTCAGTTCACCAACCTCTTCTAACTTAACGCCATTTGAATCGACGACCATCACACTAGTACCACAGATATCACAACATCGATCAACAACGACTTCTATCGTTTTCTGTCCATAAACTTTCATTGTGAACTCCTGTCGATGATAAGATTAATCATTACTTAGTACCAAATAACAACTAAGTAGTAGCTGAAATTATAGCTGTCCTATAGGCAACTGAACAATTAACAAAGTCGCTGAATTTTCATTGTTACTCAGCGAAGTATCCTTCTTATGTAGACACGTTAAACGTATTAGTAAAAACTAAGTCATGAGGCAGAGCAAAAGGGAACAGGCTCAATTGACGCTGGCACAGAATGGGGCAAACCATTTCCAGAAACAAAGTTCCAAACTTATTCTGCTTTATCGTACCATGACCATTCAGTCTCAAGCCATCTACATGATTTTGCCAAATACGTACAGATAAGCAGTGTATCTCCATTTCAGACGATCTAACGCTGGAAATAAAGTTTGTATCAAAATGCATAAACACCTACTAACCAATCACAAGTCTCTTTCCATTATACTGATTTATTTACTAACCTACGTTAATCTCACTCCATATAATGGCATCCAGTCGATTAATTGGATGCTTTTTTATGTCTAATCAATCCATCTTAGATTTCTTTGCTGCCATGTAGCGCAACATTACATTCGACATCGAGAATGCCACAGGCACCAAGGGCGAACCTAGGCCAATTCAAGGTGTTTGATGAACATTTATAAATGGTAAGGTCGATTTTATTAGGGAACTCTACTTTAGAGTAAATGTGTCAACTCATTTTGGGGCAGAGATGGTTTTGGCTCGCTTACCTTGAAGCTTGAGTTGGGTAAGATGTTGTTGATATAAGGCGTCAAAGCGCTCTTTTTCAGACGGGGTCATAGTGTTCTCTCCAGTAACACACCACCGACATGATGGTGTTACTAAAGAGTATGATTATTGGTGCTTATTCATTTCTGCCGCGGAGCGGCTTCGTTCAACTCGGAATTGTCCAAAAACGTTTCAGAGGGTGATCAGACTATATTATAACTTCCGCGCTATTGAAGATAACAATGCGCCTCAAAAATGATCGAACTTTAGCTTGTTATAGCCCAATAATTGCTTGAAAAGGCTCGTTTCCGATCAAAGTTTATTGTCCTTCGACACCAGTTGGTGTCGGGGTCGGGAGGAGGGAGAAATTACTCGCGAAGAGCTGTTTATTACCTCTAAACTATGGAACGCTTTTCATCACCCAAATGATGTGCAGCCAGCTCTTGAGCGCACCCTTGACGATCTTCAACTGGACTACATCGATCTCTATCTTATGCATTGGCCAGTGGCTATTAAATCGCATGTTGGTTTTCCTGAGAAAGGCAGTGACTTCATTTCTCTCGATGAGCTACCTCTTGGCATCACATGGCTAGCGATGGAAAATCTAGTAAAACAAGGGCTCGCAAAAGACATTGGTGTTTCGAACTTTAGCGTCAAAAAGTTAAAGGAAATCATCGCTGCAGGTTCGACCATACCAGCAGTAAATCAAGTTGAGTCACACCCTTATCTACAGCAAAGCACTCTCGTAGAGTTTTGCCGCGATAACGAAATTTGTGTTACCGCCTACGCGCCGCTTGGCTCAGGCGATCGTCCAGATTCATTGACAAAACTCGATGAGCCATCACTTCTCGGTCATCCAACAATCAAGCGTATCGCGACTAAGCATCAAATGACCGAAGCGCAAGTGCTTATCGGCTGGCAACTGAATCGCGGGCTGACCGTCATTCCAAAATCGAGTAATCCTGATAGACAGGCACTCAACTTAGCCTCTTCGGCGCTGCAATTAAGTGAGAATGACATGGCTGACATCGCAGCGATGGATAGGCATTACCGCTATCTTCATGGTGAGTTCTGGGTAATGGAGGGGAGCCCGTATACGTTAGAAAATGTTTGGGACGAATAAGTAAGTTTACGGTAGTTCAGCGAACGCTGACTCTACCGTAACAACAAAGTTCAACTACTTCGACAGCAATAGGTCTATCTCAGACAACTGTGACTGGGTCAGTGCTCCTTTTTCCAACGCACCAATATGTCCACGCACCTGATCTACCGTTCTAAACCCCGGGATGGGAACATTATTTGGGCTTGTCGCCCAGAGCCATGCCAATGCACCTTGAGTTAACGTTCTATCGTCACTCGTCAAAATCGACTTAAGTTGTTCGAGTTTCTTCAGAAGCTCTGGCGCGGGTTTGCCATCTTTAAAATAGGTCATCCACTCCGGAGAGATCTTTCGAATGTCTGACGATGACAAGCTCGAGCCATCAGTATATTTACCCGTCAAAAGTCCCATCGCTAGAGGGCTTCTGTTCAGACCCGCTAAGTTATGTTTCTCGCAGACAGCCATCATGGCATGATTTCGATTGAACACATTACTTTCAAACTGAACAGAGGTATAAGCGTTGCGGTCAGTGAGTGACTCAGCTCGCTCCACGTCATCCGTGCTCCAACCATAACTGCGAATTTTACCTTCTTCAACTAAGACATCTAGCGTGTTAGCGACACAATCAACATGCTCGATCGGGTGGTCACCGATGTGGAAATAGAATATGTCTAGGTAATCCGTTTTTAGTCGGCGAAGGCTGTTTTCAAGCATCGCTCTAATCTCACCAGGTTGATGAAAAGCGCCCAGCACTTGCTTGGTCTCTTCGTTTGCATCAAAGCCAAATTTACTGCTAAGCACAGCCTCGTCTCGGCGACCTGCGATTGCCTTACCAATGACATACTCACTGTGCCCTGCCCCGTAAATATTCGCAGTGTCAATCAAGTTGATGCCGTTATCGAGTCCCTCATGAATAGCTCGAATAGATTCTCTGTCATCAACTTCTCCCCAGCCAAGAGGCGTATCCCCCTCCCAGAATGGACCGCCGATTGCCCAGCAGCCCATACCGAGGGCGCTTACTTCAATGTCGCCTAATTTGCGAGATTCAATCATCGTTATCTTCCTTGAAAAATGCCACCCAAGTGGGTGGCAGTAGTTTGACTTAGACTGTTTTAAAACAGACCTTTTAGTTGTTTGTACAGTGTTTGATAAGTTGCTCGTTTACTCTGATAGTAAGCTTGCTTGTCTGGGTTTGGCGTGTGGCTTTGTACGAGCTCAGGTACTGGGCACACATCAGATAGAGTTGCGCCCTCTTTCGTACCGAGTACAGCAAGTCTTGCTGCACCTAGCGCAGGACCAACTTCACCACCTTTTCTATAAACCAGCGGCATTTCAACAATATCGGCAAGCATTTGACGCCAATACTCACTTCTAGCTCCACCACCAATCAGCGACACTTCGTCTGGAATATTCTTGGTTACGTGCAAGGCATCGAATCCGTCTGCAAATGCAAAACCAACGCCTTCAAGGACCGCTTGCGCCAGCTCCAGCTTGGTCGTTGAGTGAGTCATTCCAAAAAATACGCCCTTCGCATTAGGGTTGTTATGGGGGGTTCTCTCACCCGATAGATAAGGTAAGAACACCACCCGTGACGAATCATCTGCGTTTTCAGCAACGTCCGCGATCATCTCACCAACGTCTTCAAACCCAGTCAGCTCAGCGACCCAACTTAAGCAGGACGCCGCACTAAGAATCACTGACATGGTGTGCCAGGTATTCGGCAGCGCATGACAGAAACTGTGCAGCGCTGATTCAGGATTCGAAACAAAGCCGTCACTTACCGCAAAATAGACACCAGATGTGCCCAGCGATAGCATCGCTTGTCCTGGCTGAGTAATCCCGACGCCAACCGCACCTGCAGCATTGTCTCCGCCACCAGCGATCACAGCTACCTGAGGCATTTCCCATGCATTCGCGATCTCAGGACTCAAAATACCTGTTACAGCGCTACCTTCAAAGAGCTCTGGCATCTGAGAGACAGATAAACCCGTTGCTGTTAGAAGCTTCTCACTCCACGCACGCTTTTCTACATCCAACCAACAAGTACCCGCCGAATCAGACATGTCCGACGCAAAGTCTCCTGTCATTTTGAAACGCAAGTAGTCTTTAGGCAGTAGTACCTTATCGACTTTTGCAAACACTTCAGGCTCGTGGTTTGCCACCCATTTTAGCTTCGGTGCCGTAAAGCCAGGCATCATAATATTGCCGGTAATATCACGAGAGTTTGGCACTGCCGCTTCAAGCTCTTTACATTCCGCCTCACAACGTCCATCGTTCCATAAGATCGCAGGCCTCAATACATCACCATTTGCATCAAGAAGCGTCGCACCGTGCATTTGTCCAGATAGACCAATCGCAATAACATCACTCAGATTGACTGAGGCTTTGAGACCATTAATAGATTCACATGTCGCTTCCCACCAAGCGCTAGGATCTTGCTCTGACCATAATGGCTTAGGGCGAGATACCTCCAAAGAGACGGTACAAGAAGCAATGATTTCGCCTTGCTCCGTCATCGCGATAGACTTAACTCCCGAAGTGCCTAAGTCGATACCTATATACATATTTGTTTCCTTTAATTTCTCATATTTCGTTACGCGATCAGACTTGCATTTTTCCGCATAGCCTACTGCGTCTAATCTGTATTCAGTATCTTCCTAGTAAGCCTGTCAAACAATTATGTTTTTTTACAGGTGAATTCACGGATTTCACGAGTGAGTCTGAGATCACACCACGCGCAGCGAGTCGCTGATAAACTCAATTTCGAAACTGATAACACCATTAATAAAAATCAGGGCACCATGGATAAACGTTTTCGAATTACGCTGCTATTTAATGCCAATAAGGTCTATGACCGAGAGGTCATCGAAGGTATTGGTGAATACCTACAAGCATCTCAATGCGATTGGGATATTTTTCTTGAGGAGGAATTCACAACTCACCTAGATAACTTTCATAATTGGAAAGGCGATGGCGTCATCGCTGACTTCGACAACCCCAAAATTGCTGAACTGCTAAAAGACTCAGATATACCGGTTGTCGGTGTAGGCGGATCTTATGAGAAAGATGAAGACTACCCAGACATCCCTTATGTCGCTACCGATAACCAAGCACTCGTTGAACTGGCATACCAACATTTACGAGAAAAAGGCTTAGAAAACTTCGCCTTTTACGGCAAGCCACATGACAAGTGCAACCGCTGGGCGCACGAGCGCGAGAACGCCTTCTCAAATATTGTCAAAAAAGAGGGTTACACAGGTTCAATTTATCGAGGCAGTGAGACCAACTCTAGAACCTGGACCTACGATATGAATCGGTTGGCGGATTGGCTACAACGCTTGCCCACCCCAACAGGAATCATTGCCGTTACTGATTCACGAGCGCGTCACCTGTTACAGGTATGCCAGCACCTCAACATCATGGTGCCAGACAAGGTTTCAGTTATTGGCATCGACAACGAGGAACTTGCACGATACCTTATGCGAGTATCATTGAGCTCTGTAGGGCAAGGCACCAAACAGATGGGTTATCGTGCGGCTAAGATGCTTCATCGTCTGCTTGATGCCAAAGACAAAGACGAGACAGTTAACCCAAACCAAGTATTGAAACATGCCAGAGTTATGGTTCCACCAACTCAGGTATTTGAGCGTCAAAGTACTGACTATCAAGGGCTAAAAGATACCTATGTTATTCAAGCGATGCACTTTATCCGCCACAATGCCTGTAAAGGGATTAAAGTTGATCAAGTGCTAAGTTATGTGGGTATCTCTCGCTCGAATATGGAGGTGAGATTTAAAGCGGAGCGTGGACACTCAATCCATCAAGAAATCCACAACTCCAAGCTCAAGCGTGCATGTAACCTGCTTGGTAACACCGAACTACCGATAGTCGAGATTGCCGAGTTGTGCGGTTACCCTTCATTGCAGTATATGTACACAGTATTCAAAAAGAACTTGGACCAAACCCCAAAAGAATACCGAGAGGCGTCGATCAATACGGCGGACTAACCCCGTCCATGCCTCTCATTAGTCAATAGCCCCGCATCATAGCGGGGCTTTGTTTTTACTTAATTATGAGCTAACTATTGTCCATCGCCTAATCTTCCTAATAATCCCTAACCCGCAACTATTTTCGTTAACCCGATCTCTTTTTACTCTGTTTGAACTACATTGAGGTCTATCGCCTTCACACATCACTCTGTCGTCCTATCTTCAAACCTCTAGACACTGCCTATGATGCGACTTGGAGTCAATAATGACACCATTTATTTACGAGTTAACTTTGATGGTTACCGGTATCAGTTCCGCTACTCCGAAGATACCAAACACTGGAAAAGGATAGGACCTGCGCTCAGTGCTGTTCCTATATCGGATGAAGGCGCAGACGACATTTTCCGATTTACGGGACCTATGGTAGGCATGTTTGTTAGTGACGTCTCTGGGCAAGGGAAATACGCCGACTTTGGGTACTTCGAGTACAGAGAAAATTGATGACTAGAATGGTTAAGCTAAAAAGGAGAGGCATTGCCTCTCCCATTATCCCCACCGTTTGATATCGCTAGATGACCTCAACCTCACAAATCATACGCCAATCTTTAGGTAAGATGCGTGTCCCACCATTTACTGTGATGGTTTCTTTAAACACAATATCAGTAGACGATTTTCCAACCATAATGTCAAAGTCCCCTGCTTCAACAACTCTCTGATGAAGGTGATTGGTAAAATTGAGCATGTCGACTGGTAAAGAAAATCTCACCGTTTTCTGCTCTCCGGGTTCAAGATACAGCTTCGAAAACCCTTTTAGTTCTCGAATTGGGCGCACTAGCGAGCTGACCATATCTCGTACATACAACTGGATTACCTCATGTCCCGCTAGCGGACCACTATTTCGAACACTCACGGTAACTTCTACGCTACCCTCTTGTTCCAACTTATGATCCTTGATCTTAACCTCATCATACTCAAAGGAGGTGTAGCTTAAACCATATCCAAATGGGTAGTTCGAACCAAAATGGTAGGCAATCGGGGTTCCGCCACTTTTGAGCTTGTGGTTATAGTAGTAAGGCACAGCGCCAACACTCTTCGGAATAGATACCGTCAGACGACCACTCGGATTTACCTTGCCAAGCAGCGCATCGGTAATAGCTTGCGCGCCGCATTGTCCTGGAGCCCAGCCATACAAGATAGCCGCGGCTTCACTCTCTGCCCGCCCTAAGTTGTAAGGACGACCGCCGGTAACAATCACAACAACGGGTTTGCCAGAGTCTAACGCCATATCGATAAGCCCCTGTTGTACGCCCGGTAAATCGAGGCTATCAGCATCAGACCCTTCTCCAACCGTTCCTGTTTGAAAAAGCCCTGCGAGGTCACCCACGCAAACAACAGCAACATCTGAATCTTGAATGACACCATCAGCGTCGATAAATCCTGATGTATCCATATCAATTGGAGAGTCCAAGCTCTGCGATAGCGCAAGGTCGACATCTCCTGGAAACACAGGAGCATTCGCATGTCTTTCTGTCAGGATATTGCAGCCCTTTGCAAAGCACACACTATCAAAAGCTTGCTCAAATGTTTCGCGCAAGGTTGCGGCAACTCGCGTATCACTCTCTTCACTGCTGAGAATGAGATGGACGGGAAAGCTATAACCCCCTAATAGAGCGAGTTGATCATCCGCCGTCGCCCCTAATAGGGCAACTTTTGTTTGATTAGACAGAGGAAGCAGTCCGTCGTTTTTGAGCAGTACTACAGACTCCGCCGCGACTTGGTACGCAAGTCGCTCTGATTCTTCATTATGCAAAGGCTCAGTAGGTAGCTCACAGTACGGATTTTCAAACAGACCTAGTTCAAACTTCATCGTCAGAATACGAGTCACAATTTCGTCTAACTTGGTGATTGAGAACTCTCCTCGCTCCATGGCAAGTTCCAGCTTAGTTGAGCACGCATCATCTGGCAGTTCTATATCTAGGCCAGCATTAAACGATAGTGCTGCAGCACCCGCTGAGTCCGAAGCGATACCGTGGTGAGAGTACAGCAAGTCAACACCACCATAATCAGCAACCAATAACCCATCAAACCCCCAGCGATGGCGAAGCACTTGAGTCAGTAGGTATTCAGAAGAATGACAAGGCTCACCATCAATGTCATGGTAAGCAGGCATAATCGATCCCGCGTTACCAAGCTTAACCGCCATCTCGAAAGGTAAAAGGAAGGTGTCATTTAGCTCTTTAAAACCAATGTGGACCGGCGCATGATTACGAGCGCCTTCACTAAATGAATGTCCAACGTAATGCTTGAGTGTTGCCAATACATCGCGCTTCTCACCTTGTAAACCTTTGACATAAGCGGTCGCGAGTAAGCCGACATGATAAGGGTCTTCTCCTAAGGTTTCCTCGGTTCGCCCCCATCTTACATCTCGAGATACATCCAGAACAGGCGCTAACCCCTGATGGGCACCTACGGCCCTAACTTGTCTACCAATGTCGGATGCCATTTCTTCGATGAGTGCAGGGTTCCATGTATGACCGTAGTTAAGTGAAGATGGATACAGCGTCGCATCTTTTGACATCAACCCGACCAGGCATTCTTCATGAGAAAGTGCCGGTATTCCAAGCCGGGTTTGATTGACCAAATAATCTTGCAACGCGTTAAGTGCTTTTACTCCTTCGATGGGCGAGACAGAGTGAGTACCCAGAGGACGAGTAATTTGTCCAATACCATTTTTAAGGCGTTCATGAATAGGCTGTTTTGACTCGTGAGATCCCATCTCTAAATCTCTGTCTTGATGGTCACCCTGCTCATCCAAGATAAGCCATTGAGCACCTAATTGCGCCAATTTTTCCGGCAGGGTCATTCGTGATAGAAGATCGTTGACACGCTCTGCGGTCTCAGCATTTGGATTCTTGTAAAGGTCTTTGTAAAGCATAGTCTGATACCTGTTTCGTTCTTGATATCCTTACTATGTATCAATCCTGCATTGGATTATGCGCGACTCGATCTAATTACCAAATTCGTACATTCAGTTACCAGATAATGTCCTTTCGCGCCTTGTTTACAACTCAACTACTGCATAGTTTACAACACAACCACGGCATGCTTTGCATTGTGTTGACGGTACTTCGCCGGTGACAATCCTAGTTGCTTAATGAAAACTTGAGATAAATATGACTGACTGGGGTAACCACACTGTTTTGCAATACTCTCCATACGGTCATTTGTGGTCTCTAGCAGATGCTTAGCACGCTCTATACGGAGATTGGTAAGATATTGATGTGCAGTGACACCGTGAACGATTAGAAACCGAGTATCCAATGTCTTACGAGAGATTCGGCAGAAATCTGTGACCTGTTTGATCTTTATATTAGAGTGGAAATGATTTCGCATATAAAGCTCGGCTTTTACCACAACCTTATCTTCATCCCCTTCACTTGCAGTAGTTTTCGCATGAATGACTGTGTTTGATGAGAACAGCTTAGACACTGACCGCTTGTAACGAATTACTTGTTCTAGCGTCTCCATGCAGCTACGTCCAAGTTCAAACGGATCAAGCTCTACAGAACTTAGTGGCATAGGTGACAACAATCGCTCTGTGTCATCATAGTCAGTACCAATAATCGCGACTTGCTCTGGCACATTGATGTTTTCTAACTCGCATACCTCTGCTATGCGACGAGCTGACCTGTCTGACGAACAGTAAACACCCAAAGGAAACATTCGACTTTTAATGGCATCATGTACATTGTCACAATAGTTAAGAGAGTGTTTAGGGGCCGCTCTTTGAAACGCTTTGTTTCGCTCTTGACTCCATGGTGTGACAAGATCTTGCTGGTTTGCGAAGTAGCCGACATGCATAAGACCGCTTTTTGCAAATGTACGGATCGCTAAGCGAGCAAGCCCTTCATTATCGAGAATGACAGAAGACAAAGTATCAGGGAGATCAACCGGCGAATGATTGGCATACACCACACGCTTTGCGCCCAATGTATCAACGAGGTGTTTTACTGCTGGTTTATTGTAATCCGCAATAACGTAGTCCCAGTTTTCGCTGAGTATGTAGTCTAAGTTACTCGCACATTCTAAATAAAGACTGAGCTTGAGATCGGACTCATCAGAACGAGCTTTGATACCCTTAAGCACTTGGCGGTCAAAATAGACCATGCTGTCGAGAAGAATAAGCAGCTTTTTCATAACTTACTTCCTAAGATTAGTGCTAAAAAAAGCCCTACTGGTGAGTAGGGCTTATAACGGCTTATCAGGAGCGACAAGACGTTTTAGGGGTTCTCATTAGCCGAGCTCTGCATTGTGAGCAACAGGTTTACGTTGTTCGTTCTCTTTCGCATCAAGAACAAGGAGTGCTTTGATCTTCTCTAGATGCTCGTTGTCCAATTTGTAGAACATCATAAATACCGCGATAGAAGCGAAGAATACGCCTGGTATTACCGTGTAAAGTAAATTGATAGCCGTCACTGCCTCTGCAGTTTGCGTCTCTGCACCACCCACGTAACCTGACCAAGCGAGAATCCAACCTACTGCTGCACCACCAATCGCAATACCGAGTTTAATAGCAAATAGATTGGTCGAGAAAACCATACCGCTTAATGAGCGATTGCTGCGCGTTTTCTCGTAATCAACAACATCCGACATCATGCTCCATAGAATTGGCGTTGTACTCATTTGAACCACACCTAGAATAATCACTAGGGCAAACACCATAAAGACATTCTGAGGGTCGACTAAGAACAGAACCGCTGATAAGAAACCTGAAGCAACAATCAGTGCACGGTATACCTTTGGCTTGTCGTATTTGCCAAGCACTGGCGCAGAGAATATCGCACCAACGATGTTAGCTAGCATCCCGGTAACCATAAAGGCAGTAGCAAGATCCGCTCGTCCCATAACCGTGTTCACGTAGTACATGGTGGAAGCACCCTTAAGAACGATGCCGGTCAGAAGGACAACATTGACGATAAACAATACGCGCCACTGGTTATTCTTCATTAGAAGCTTAAGGTCTAACCATACAGACTGCTTCTCTTCGATTTCTGGAACGCAACGCTCCTTTGTATTCGCAAAGCTAAAGAAGAATAAACCAATCGCACCGAGCCCCATTATTGCCATGGCGCCCATATAGCCTTTCTGTACATCGCCTTGGCCGATAACGTCAACAAGTGGTAGTGCGACCATAGCAACGACCAAACCACCAGCCGTACTTAACGCAAAGCGGTAAGACTGCAATGAGGTACGTTCTTCAGAATCGTTGGTCATGGCGTTTGCCATTGCACAATACGGCACGTTAATTGCCGTGTACATTAGCGTCAAAAAGATATAAGAAACATAGGCATAGACGATTTTACCTGTCTCGCCAAAGTCCGGTGTAAAGAAGGCAGCCATACAAGCCCCACCAAACGGAATGGCTATCCATAATAGGTAAGGACGATAACGGCCATGCTTCGATTTTGTTCTATCTACAATCGAGCCCATGATTGGGTCAGTTACCGCATCAATGAAGCGGACTAACAAAAACATGGTTCCCATATGTGCAGGCGACAAACCGTAAATATCGGTATAAAAATATGCAAGAAATAGCATTACTGTCTGCCATACAAAGTTGCAGCCAGTATCGCCTAACCCATAAGCTATCTTCTCTTTAACGGATAACTTGATAGTAATCATTTTAATTCTCCGGGTACCTAATGTGTCTGTCCCACATTCTTGTCGCTGCGATAAATTAATTCAATTTATCCAATCTGGTTACTAATTTACGATATTTTCCATATGTGATTCAAATCGCCTAATCGCATATATAAAAAATCTCAAACCAATACAAATCAATAACTTAGAAGGCAACAAACCTCATAAAATTGAAAAGCAAACATTATTTATGAGAACTAGAGCACATTTAGCAAATAGGTGAAATTTGGTATCAAAAATCATAATTGATGGCGTGGTCGAAAAGGTTGAATATTGAATACGAACGAAGTCCACAACCAAAAAATTGGAAATTAGGCTATGACTGAATTTTTTAAAAACATCAATAAAATCAGATTTGAAGGAAAGGAGTCGACTAATCCTTTAGCGTTTCGTCATTACGATGCGGATCGCATGATTCTCGGTAAGTCGATGAAAGAGCACCTTCGCTTTGCAGCTTGTTACTGGCATAACTTCCGCTGGCCTGGTTCAGACGTGTTTGGTGACGGTACTTTCGACCACGAGTGGTTAAAAGTAACAGACCCAATGGAACATGCACGCGTTAAAGCGGATGCAGCGTTTGAGTTTTTCTCAAAACTGGATGTTCCTTACTACTGTTTCCACGATACAGATGTTGCACCAGAAGGCAATTCTATTAAAGAGTATGTGAACAACTTCCAAACTATGGTTGACGTACTAGAGCAGAAGCAAGAAGAAACAGGTCTTAAACTGCTTTGGGGTACGGCTAACGCGTTCTCTCACCCACGTTATTTGTCAGGTGCGGGCACAAACCCAGATCCAAAAGTATTTGCTTATGCAGCTACTCAGATTTTCAACGCAATAGGTGCTACAAAACGCCTTGGTGGTGAAAACTACGTATTGTGGGGTGGTCGTGAAGGCTATGAAACACTGCTAAACACAGACCTACGTCAAGAGCGTGAGCAGCTAGGTCGCTTGATGCAGATGGTTGTTGAGCACAAACACAAGATTGGCTTTAAAGGCGCAATCCTAATTGAACCTAAGCCACAAGAGCCAACTAAGCACCAATACGACTACGACACAGCAACGGTTTACGGTTTCTTGAAGCAGTTTGGTCTTGAGAACGAAATCAAGGTGAACATCGAAGCTAACCACGCAACGTTAGCGGGTCACAGCTTCCACCACGAAGTGGCAACAGCGACATCTCTAGGTCTATTCGGCTCTATCGATGCTAACCGTGGTGACGCTCAGCTTGGATGGGATACTGACCAATTCCCTAACAGCGTTGAAGAAAACACACTAATTATGTACGAAATCCTAAAAGCGGGTGGTTTCACTACTGGTGGCTTTAACTTCGATGCACGTGTTCGTCGCCCTTCAATCGACCTAGAAGATCTGTTCCACGGTCACATTGGTGGTATGGACGTGATGGCTCTGTCTCTAGAGCGTGCCGCTGACATGATTGAGAACGACGTTCTATCTAAGAATATTGCACAGCGTTATTCAGGTTGGAACGAAGATCTTGGCAAGAAGATCCTAACGGGTGATTTCAATCTAGAACAGGTGGCTAAGTACGCTATAGATAAGAACCTATCTCCAGTTAAAGAGTCTGGCCGTCAAGAACATCTAGAAAACATTGTGAACGGGTTCATCTACAAGTAATCCTTGTGTGAACATTTGCTTCAAGCCCAAGTATAATCGGGGGATGTGCTTGGGCTTTTTTATTGCGTGCGTGTTGAGCTTTTTCAACACCTTTCTTGATGCCCTCTCTTTAAGAGTATTTTCCAATGACGCAAACTATTCAAAATCCTGTTCTTAGAGGCTTTAATCCTGACCCATCCATCGTCCGTGTTGACGACGACTACTATATAGCAACGTCAACGTTCGAATGGTTTCCTGGTATTCAAATCCATCACTCTAAAGACATGGTCAACTGGCGCTTAGTCGGTCATGTACTAACTCGTACCTCTCAACTCGATATGACTGGTATGGACAACTCAGAGGGTGTGTACGCTCCCGCACTAACCTATGCGGATGGTAAATTCTGGGTGTGTTTTTCGAATGTACACTCTTGCCGTGGTGGTAACTGGATGGCAACACCAAGCTTTGTGGTGACCGCAGACAATATTGAGGGTCCTTGGAGTGAGCCAACACCGATCGGTAACTACGGTTTTGACCCATCGCTATTTCATGATGACGATGGCAAAAAATACATGCTAAACATGATCTGGGATGGCCGAGCAAAAACCAACTTCTTCGGCGGCATCGTCATGCAAGAGTTCGATGCCGAGCGTGGTGAGCTCGTGGGTGAACTTCGAAACATCTTTGAAGGGACGTATCTGGGCTGTACAGAAGGTCCACAGATGCTCAAGAAAGATGGTTACTATTATCTCATCACTGCAGAGGGTGGCACTGAACGCAACCATGCAGTGACAGTTTGCCGTTCAAAGAATGTTTGGGGACCTTACGAGGTGCATCCAGATAATCCAATTCTAACAAGTCGTTTCCAAGAAGACGCTGAACTATCTCGCGCTGGTCACGGATTTTTAGTCGAAACTCAACAAGGCGAATGGTACTTAAGCCACCTCTGTGGTCGACGTATTCCAAATCCTGAGGGCTATCAGTTTATTCCTAAGTATGACAATGGCTTCTCTATCCTTGGACGCGAGAGCGCGATCCAAAAAGCACATTGGGAAAATGGATGGCTATATGTAACTACAGGTAAAACGCCAGTCGTTGAGGTTATAGCGCCTGAACTCGAACCTTGCCCTTGGCCAGAACTGCCAGAGATCGACAACTTTGATTCACCAGAGCTTGATATCAACTTCCAGACATTAAGAGAGCCGTTAGATGAATCTTGGGCTTCACTTACTGAAAAGCCAGGTTACCTTAGACTAAAAGGACGTCACTATTTAAGTTCTCGTTATCAAAATAGCTTGGTTGCACGCCGATTCCAAAGCCACTACGCAACAGTAGAAACTAAGTTGGAGTTTAATCCAACAACGCCTTACGAAATGGCGGGGCTAAGTGCTTATTATGCTCGAAATGGTCACTATTTCTTGAAGATGACTGCTAACGATGCCGGCGAGAAAGTGCTACAGATTGCGGGAAATATTAACGATGTTTATAGCGAGTATAGTGAAGAGGTCCGTATTGGTGATAGCGATGCGGTCTATCTTCGCCTAGAGCTTAAGTGCCAGTGGTATCAGTTCTGTTATTCACTTGATGGTGAAAACTGGCTAACTATTGGTCCTGCGCTCAACAGTACCCCTTTATCTGACGAAGGTGGACCGGATATCTTTAGATTCACAGGTAGCTTTGCAGCGCTGTTTGCTTGCGACATTACAGGCAGAATGCAGCCCGCGGATTTTGACTACTTCAGCTATGAGGAACACGAAGCGTAAGCCTTAGTTCACTGATTATTGCGATCGATTGAAATACCAATAGCATCTCATTACTAAACCATGGCTATCGAGCTTCTGTTCGATAGCCATTTTTTATGTTGCACGTTCGTAAACCAAGCTCTTATTCTGATCTATTAATTACGATCATTAAAATTTTATGAAATTTAATTACGGACATTGATCACATTTTTATTTCATTGTATAGTTATTACACCAACTTTGGTAACAAACTTACAAGAAATGCTAGTATGCTATCAGTAATTAAGAATCTATTCGTACCAACAAAAGACTACGCAGGCCGTAACATTGACGCAGTGATCGAACGACTAGCAGCGCAAACTAACACAGATGTCCACGCTTGGTCGTACCTAAACGAATCAGCCGTGTATGAAAATACAAAGACGGGAATGCGCGTTTATCGTCACGAGGTATCAAAACGTGCTGCATAATAATCTATCAATTCTAAATCAATCAGGGTGGACGGTGTCGTCCACCTTAGATCAGCTCTAATCCTCCCCAAGCCTCAACCTTACTGCGAAAAAACAAAAAAGCGCCACGTAAACGCAGCGCCTTTAAACATCAGAGTTTCCGCGACCTTTCGACAATTATCGTCTGTCAAAAACCACATAGTCTGTGTTTAATGCCGTATCACCAGTTTCCCACTGGATGGCTACATCAGCCCCTTCTGGGATATCAACTCGCATCTCTACTTTGTTGTATGTTCCAACCCAAGAGCCTGTCGAATCGAACTCTATGTCATACGCTCGTTGACCGTTGACAAACAGGCCAATCTTACCTGACCGTTCCGACGCATAACGAATCACAAAATAGTTAGACTGAGGGACCCCACTAAAGGTCAAAGAGTCACCCTGCTGATACATATATGCCATCCCTTTGCCGCCAGTCGCAGCGCCATCTGGGTAGATGCGTACATTACCGGTAGGCGTCGCATCTTCAGCCTGCCATTGGTTTTCTTGAGGTACTGTATCCTCAGCGGCTTTATTTCGTGCTTGCTTCAACTCATCGTAGTCATCTGGAAGCAAAAAGATTGGTGGAATGGCAACCGTTGAAGTGACCAACCACTCTTTTCTCTTGATGGTTCTGCGCCATTTATTCGCGATATATAAATTCGATTGAAGGCGTGTGTCACCCCAACCTTGACCTTTCCACATCGGCTGTACATCCCAGTCGGCATTGATGTACGCGATGATTTTGATAACGTCTTGGTTTTCTTTTAGATGATTCAAAAAAGGCTTGAACCAGCTATCCCATGTTTTCTTACCATCATCCAGCATCAGGTTATAACCGCGCGGAGTAAGCTCTGCAATCATTACCGGTTTGCCACGTTCACGAGCAATGCGTAGCATCTCTTGGCCCGCCAGTTTTGGGTCGTGATTGAAGTATGAGTAGGCTATCCAGTCTACATAAGCATCGCCTGGATAGTAGCTCAATAGTTCCTCTCTATCCTCTTCATAACCACTGGATTGCCACACGTATTCAACGTTATCAACATTAAGTTTGTTTAGACCATCCACAATACGTCGGTATGCCTCTTTATAATCATCAGAAGCGTAACCATTCCAACTACCCTCAAACTCATAGCCGATTCGCAGGTACACCGTTCTTTCTGATTGACTGATCCAGTTAGCCAATTTGGATATGTTACTGTCTAACTTACCCGCGTTGATATCATCAAGTTGGTCTACCAAGTAGAGTCCCATAGCGATATCAACGCCTTTAAACGCGTCACTTTCTAAGTATAGGTTTGCATGGTTATCACCCGCGCCGTAGTTCACCTTATGCTCTAGACCTTCAAGATCTTTTAGACTGGTATAAACCGTTACACCGCTTGGGATACCAAAATAGTCAACATAACCTTGGTCGTAGTCTTCTAATCCGCCGACCGCGCCGAGGTCTTGACCCACAAATAGCTCGATGGGTTTCTCTGCGATATCCGAAGGTAAAGCTTTCGGTGCCGTGTCCACAGTCACTGTGCTTGGCTGACTGCTACACCCCGCAATAATGACCACGCTGGCCACAGAGGCAATAACAGGAGTAATGAGTTTTCTCATATAAAATCCTTTCTTTGAGGTAAAAAAAAGGCCCCGGAGGGCCTTTGGTATCCGATGAGTGTTTGCTTATCAAGTCTTGAGATTTAATGTCTGCTTAATGGCAATTAATGTGCGACATACACTGATTTTTCTTTGCTTGTGTCAAACACATGCAACTGTGCCCCATCTAGGTATAGATCAATTTGATCCCCCTCTTTCACCGCTTGTGTCGAAGGTGCTTCAACTACCAGACTATGGTCTCCAAATCGGTTCATTACCTGAATGGTTGAACCCAATAACTCATAGCTTTCCACTGTTGCTGTCACTTTTATTGGGTGCTCAAGAAGCTCTGGTGTTAAATGAACATCGCTTGGGCGAATCCCCATAGTGACTTTCTCTCTCTCTACTTGTGCATCAACATCGCCTGCTAGAGATAACTTCTGACCTGCTAGCTCTAGGTGCCAGCCACTATCGTCATTCGCAAGTTCAGCTGGCAATAGATTCATTGTTGGGCTGCCGATAAAACCAGCGACAAATTTATTCGCAGGGTTTTGGTAAATCTCTTTCGGTGTACCGACTTGCTCTATACGACCATCACGAAGAATGACAATGCGATCCGCTAAGGTCATCGCCTCTACTTGGTCGTGCGTCACATAGATGGTGGTCTTCTGGTGTTTCTTGTGAAGTGCCTTAATTTCGCTTCGCATCGCGTTTCGCAGTTTTGCATCCAAGTTTGATAGTGGTTCATCAAACAAGAATACCTCTGGCGTACGAACCATTGCACGGCCCATTGCCACACGTTGGCGTTGACCACCGGATAACGCTTTAGGCTTACGATCGAGTAGCGGCGTGAGCTGAAGCATGTCTGCTACAGGACGAACCTTATTCGCTATTTCCTCTTTGCTAACGCCTGCAAGTTTGAGTGCAAAGGCTATGTTTTCATACACTGTCATGTGCGGATAAAGCGCGTAGCTTTGGAATACCATTGCGATATTACGATCCTTTGGCTCTAGGTTGTTTACTACCTGACCACCAATCGAAATCTCACCACCGGTGATGTCCTCGAGTCCTGCAAGCATTCTCAATGTTGTGGACTTACCACAGCCTGATGGACCAAGAAATACGATGAATTCACCATCTTTAATATCTAGGTTGAAGTTCTTTACTATACGAACGTCGCCAGAATACACTTTCTCTAAATTCTTAAATGAAACTGAAGCCATTTTTGATAATTCCTTTCCTAATTAACCTTTCACCGCGCCGCCGGTCAAACCCGCAACTATGTATTTTTGTGCCAGCAAGAAGAATACGATCGCTGGGGTAATCGTTACCGATACATACGCAAGGATCTTGTTCCATGCAATACCGTACTCTCCGCGATACTTCATGATACCGAGGGTCCATGGATACATATCTTCAGTATTCAAAACGAGCAGTGGAAGTAGATAGTTGTTCCAACTGCCCACCAAGACAAATACCCCAACGGTTGCAAGTATTGGCGTCGATAGCGGAAGAATGATGTGTAGGTAGAACTTGGCATAACTACAACCATCAACACGTGCCGCATCAAATAACTCAGCTGGAAGCTGTTCAAAGAAGGTTCTAAATAAAAGGATGCTAAACCCAAGTCCAAACGCGACTTGCGGAATGACGATACCTGGTAAAGTATCAAGCAGCGCTAAGTCTCGAATACGCAGGAACAGGGGTAATATTGCCGCTGCCGCTGGGAACATCATCCCCATTAGAAAGTAGCTATAGACGTACTTGTAACCAGCAAATTTAATATGCGAGAACGTAAACGCCGTCATTGTTCCAACGAGTAGCGTGAGAATGACCGATAATGCAGCGATGATGAGAGAGTTCTTCATCAAAATCCAAATGCTACCATCAGCAAATACTGTCGCGTAGTGTTCGAGTTCCCACACTTCAGGGATACCAAATGGGTTAGTACGAAGCTCGCCGAGGCTTTTAAAGCCACCAAATAGCGTTGCCACCATCGGCAAAAGTACAAACCCGGCTACCAGCATCAAGAAGGACATTCTGAACCACTGAATATTCTTAATCTTTTCCATGATGAGCCCCTACTTCTTGTCTTCTTTCATGATTGTGTTCTGATAAGTGAATGCGAACACGACACAGGCTATAAACAATACGACACCAACAGCACTACCAAAGCCAACATTCATTCGTGTAATACCAAAGGTATATAGATAACTCACCAATGAGTGACTGCTATGCGATGGACCACCACCTGTTAATGGCATAATGAGATCGAAGGTTTGCAGTGCACCCAAGATACTGAAGAATATGGAAACCTTTATCCCCGACATAATAAGTGGGATCTTTACATGCCAAATAGCTTGCAGTTTTGAGGCTCCATCGAGCTTGGAGGCTTCGATCAGATCTTTAGGCACACCTTGAAGTGCAGCGATATAGATCATCATGTGGAAACCAAAATACTTCCAGACAATGACCACCAAAATAGCAGTAAATGCCCAATCTCTGTCAGCGAGAATGTACCAAGGGTCTGTGCCCAATGATTCGGCAATACCTGCCATCATTCCGTAGTCACCGTCGAAAACGAAACGCCAGATCAGACCCGCGACAACTTCTGCAAGAATGTAAGGCAAAAAGAAGATCAAGCGAAAGACGCTGTTTGACCAGCTTTGTTTGTAAATACTCAAGGCGACAATCAATGCCAAAGGCAACTGAATGACCAATGAAACTAAAATGATTTTTACTGTGTTCCACGCAGCGGTTTCAAACGCACTGTGCTTAAGAATTCGTGCATAGTTTTTAAACTCGACGAACTGTGTTGGTTCACCATAACCGTTCCACTTGAAGAAACTGTAATAGGCAGCTTCTCCGAGCGGTAACATGACAAAAACAGTAAACAGCAATAGTGCGGGCGGCAGGAAAAACACTAGGGTTAACAATCGATTTCCGTGATTTCTTTCTTTGAGCCAGTGGCCAAAACCAGCGGATTTACTTTCTTGAGGATCGTCAACCATGGCTGCTAACTTCTCACTCATACATACTCCTTAAATTGTGAGGTAAAGCTGGCTAATAGGTGAACGAAGTCCGACAAGGTCGGTATAGCCAGCTTTTACGAACACTAAATAACGTTAAACGTCATCCATTACGTTGAATTAACGCATCTCCCACGCTTCTTGCACTTGCTCAGCAGCCTCTTTCGGGGTTACATCGCCGTTAACGATGCCAACAGAGATGTCATTAACAACACCGCCAACATCTGCCCCTAGAGCTTGGTCAAAGAACACTTGGTGCCATTGCGCGCTTGAAATCGTTTGGGAAATTTTTTGCTTGAATGGGTTTTTCAGACCTTTGTCTGCACCTTTTGCAACTGGAATGATCTGGTCAATCTCCGCAAGCTTGGTCTGGCTGTTTTCGTTAAGGAAGAATTCCAACCATTTCGCAGCTTCTGGTTTAGCGCCCTTAGCAAAAGCGAAACCATTGATGCCACCTAGCGTATCACTACCCGCACCGGCACCACCTTTAAGTACAGGGAAGTTCATAAAGCCAAGGTCTGAGTCAACCACACCTTTCTTATCAACGGCTTGTTGTGCTTGGAAGTTATAATCCCAGTCACCCATTAGGTGGATAGCGGCTTTGTAGTCACCAAATAGACCTGCAGACTCACCATAACCCGCTGCCATAAAGCCAGGCTGGAAAGGTTCTAGCGCAGCCAGGCGTTTAAGTTCTTCACCTGCACGAACAAAGGCTTCACCAGCAAATCCGTCGCCTTGGTCTTGCATTGCTGCGGCAAACGCTTCTTGACCACCCGCTCGCATTGCTAGATAACTCCAGTAAAAGTGCATTGGCCACTTGTCTGCGCCACCCACTGCGATAGGAGTAATACCCGCTGCTTTTAGTTTCTCAATAGCGGTTAGGAACTCATCCCATGTTTGGATGCTTTCGCCATCGATCCCCGCTTGCTTGAACAATTTCTTGTTGTACCAAAAACCCACTTGGCTAACCATGTATGGCGCGCCGTACTGCTTGCCGTCAATTTTGAAGGCATTCATGCCCGCAGCAGACAGCTCTTGATTAAGAGTTGCAGAGTAACCTTCCATGTCTTCCAACAAACCAGACTCGGCGCGAACTTGGAAGTTACCACCGCCCCAGCTATAGAAAAGGTCAGGTTTTTGTTGTGACTGAAGTAGCGTTGGCAGTTTTGCTTTGAACGCTTCGTTCTCTAGAAACTCGAGGTTAACCTTGATGTCTGGGTTCTTTGCTTCAAAGTCTTTGGCAATCTCTTCCCATACACCAAGCACGTTCGGGTCCGTTTCGATGTGCATCATTCGAACCGTGGTGTCAGCGAATGCTGTAGAAGAAAGAAATAGGGAAATCGCTGTAGCACTAAACACTTTACTAAGTTTGTGGTTTCTTAGCATGGTATTACTCCATTTTTTAATTTTTATACAATATGACTCTCGAACTGGGTAAGCTTCACGTGAGAGTTACATATTATTTTTGTTGTTATGGAAACTTTGGCAAGCTTTGAAATGTGACCAGCGTAACACCAGATAATAAATAGCACTTTTCATAATGACATTACTAAATATTGTTACTCACTGGAAATAAATAGAATAAATGTGGTGAGAGATATAATAATACTTGCCATAGTTTTTGTTTCAATCCTTGAAAATATATTCAGAATTTAGACTGGTCGAATATGAGACATCCATCAATATCATTATCAATTAATCATACTTCACATCACACTTGGTATTATCGAACCAAAACTACAATTAAAGGACAATAATAGGAAGGAATCAGATGCTAAATTCTATAATAAAACAAATTATATTTGTCTTCGCGCTTATCTCTCTCAGTGTATTCTTATTGTCTGCCAGCGCATACCGAAATACACAACACATGACCGAGCAAATCGACAGTGTTGAATCTCAAGTTATCGACCCTCTCAATCAGTTTAACCAATTAAGGAATCGTCTTTTAGAAGCATCTAACTTAGTCGCGCTATACAACCCAGACACCTCGCGCCGAGATGAAAGCGTACGACAAAATGAAACCACGGCATTAGACAGCAGTGAACTCATTAATGAACTGGAGGCACTTGCTATTTGGCTATCAGCGCTCGATATCGTAAGTTGGTTGCCAACTCTCGAGCAAGTTAAACTCGACACGCTATCGACCACCCTAGCCGACTTCGTACCTCTGATGGAGGCACAGCTCGCAAGTAAGGATATCTCGGCGCAGGCCTCTATCGGTGCTCAGCTTAGTGCGGTTTTATACAGTCAATCGGCAGACACCATAGGAAACAACCTTAATAAACTGCAAGCAACAGAAGGGGTAAGAGAACGAGACATCCAATTTTTGCAGTTTCATTTTAATTCCGCCGATAAACTGATCCGTCAGATACTGTTACTTACTACAGCAGATGAAGTCTGGGTGGTTAAATCCGGGCTAGACCGACACAACCGTATGCTTGAAAAGAAAATCGACTTCATCGCCAAGAAAAACCCGGCATTTTCTCTAGAAGCAGCATCCATACTTGAACCGCTTTTTACAGCCATAAACTCCGCTGATGGTGTGCTGACACTGCACCTAAATAACTTAGAACAACAAAACGTGACTGTGGAGCAACAAACACTCTTAATGCAAGCCAACAGCTCCCTTAAGAGCCAGCTTAATGAAGTGGAAGCTCATCTCGTTTTAATGACACAGAACAAGATAAATAGCTCACGCCAATCCGCCATGACGGCGACACAGATGACATTAGGTCTGCTAGCGATGGCTTTGCTCATTGCCATAGGCGCGAGCTCACTGCTTACGCTTCGTATTCGCTCTGCTATGTCCAAACTCATCACCTCTTTAACTCGTATCGCTAATGGGCGTTTAACTAGCGAAGATATTCCCGTCAGTAAAGATGAGTTTGGGCAACTTAGTTCGGCAACGAACCAAGTGCAGAGCCACTTACTTGATATCGTGTCTCAGCTCCAATCCGGTTCTGAATCTTTATTGTCAGCGAGTCATACTATTGCGACTCGCACAGAACACACTGCGCAAGTCACTAACAAGCAGAATCTAAACATCGAAGCTATGTCTGTTTCTCTAGAGCAAATGAATCTCGCCATTCAAGAAGTTGCTTCGGCCGCAACCTCTACTCAAGATGCCATTGCTCGAGCGAAACTTAACGGTGATGAGTGCGCGGGAGTCACTAACAACAGCATCAACTCCATATTGTCGCTTGCCGAACAGCTTGGCCAATGTGATAAGAAAATGGACAGCTTGCTGGAGCGCAGTCAATCGGTTGAGTCCGTCTTACATGTTATTCAAAACATTGCAGAGCAAACTAACCTTCTTGCACTGAACGCGGCAATCGAGTCAGCTCGTGCTGGTGATCACGGCAGAGGGTTCTCTGTAGTCGCAAATGAAATTCGACAATTAGCAGAGAAGACTCAAAACTCAACCTTGACGATTCAATCTATTTTGGGTGACTTAAACGCTGAGATTGCTGATATCGCTACAGAAGTGCGTGAATGTGTGAGTCATTCACTACAAAACGCTGACGATGCTACCTTAGTTGGAAACAGTTATTCCAAGGTACTTGAAGACATTAATATTGTTAACGGCATGAGCATTCAAGTCAGCGCATCCGCCGAAGAACAAAGCATAGTGGCACGACAACTCGTTGAAAGCATGAATGAACTAAAAGACGAATCTGTGCAAATCAGCGACATGTGTCAGAAGACAGAGGCGCAGTGCCAAGAGCTAGAGAACGTCGTACAGATTAATACTCACATTATTCAAAGGTTCGATATCAGCACGAGTACAGACATCAAACCCACCTAACTTGAGCATTTATTATTGACCACAAAAAGGACAGTTTATTGACTGTCCTTTTTATTTATTGTCTTAAAACAGAATGTTACGCGTGACCCTCCACGCTCGCTTTAAACACCGTCGTAGAGTTAAAAGGACGATTAGGTGTTACTAGTACTTGATCAGCGATATCTGGCATATTGACTTGATTTGGGTAACTTTGGGTCTCGAAACAAAATCCCATATGTGTACCAAACGGTTTGCCGAATGAATTTTTATGGTCACCTAAGTGATTTCCAGTGTAGAACTGCATTGCGGGTCTATCTGACATCACCTCGAGGACAATCCCACCTGATTGCTCAAATGCCCACCCTACGGGTCTCAACCCCTCACCATTCAGAATAAAACAATGATCGTAGCCACCAGCGGAGACAAGCGCCGCTTCTTCTGTGGCAAAGCCCAAAGCAATTCGTTTCGGCTGAAGGAAGTCCATCGCAGTGCCCATCACGGAACGTGATTGCGTAGGGATTTGTTCAGCATTAGTATCCCAGTACTCGTCAGCATCAATAGCCACTATATGCCCCTGAACATCGTGCTTGCCTCCACTTAGATTGAAGTAAGCGTGATGCGTCAGATTAACGGGACAATCATCGTCCGATTCAACCCAATAGTGAACCGTCAGTTCATTAGCATCACTTAAACGATAGGTTACGCAAATCCTCAAATTGGCAGGATAACCACCCTCTCCTTTGTTTACCTGCGTCTCAAGCGTAACCCCCTGAGCCGCCAGGATAGTAACGTCCCAGCGACGTTTGTGAAGTTCACAGTCACCACCATGTAAATGGTTACTCTCTTCGTTCTGGCACAACTGAATAGTATTTCCAGCGTGATCATAGCGACCATTTTCAATACGATTACCCCAAGGTCCAACAACACCGCCCACGTACGCTTGTCCCGCTAGGTAATGCTCTGGACGGTTGTAACCAAGAACTATGTTTCTTTCTCTATGGTATCTATCTTTGAGTTTGAAGCTCACTATGGATGCGCCTAAGTCACTAATTTCGACGCGGACACCGTTACTGTTTTCTAAACAATACAGTGAGTAGTCGCCCCAGGCAGAAGGCTCGACTAATGTTGTTTTATGGTCCATATCCACTCCTTTTTTATTGCGATTTTAGAAAGCGGATGGCATTGCGCTATTATGATATTTAGCTCTAGGTTGATGTAAAATGATAACGATGTGCGAGATCACATCGTGAATGAAGAGTATGAAATGTTGTAAGGTAGAATTAAGAACTGACAACAAAAAGTATTACTACAAATAAGCTGTGCCTCATAACACATCATATGAAACCATGCCAGTAAAATTATATTGTCTTATTTAAATAAAAATAGAGAGGTTATTAACCCCCTCTATTTATAGTGGTAATTTATTGAGCGCAGCTAGTATTTCCGAACGTGATATTTTTCTCAGTAATAAACTGAGAGGCGCTGTCCTCTACTTTAAATGTAATCTTATAGTCACTACCTAAAGTTGCATTAAAACTACGGCTATAGCTATCTCCAGACTTATCACCTGGTACACAATAGTCATCTAAGCAGATATAGTTCCAACTTGCAGACCAACCAAGATCTTTATGAAATACCTCAATCTCTGTGTCCGAGCGATAATTGTAACCAAAATCAGCGCTACATTGACTGGGGTCGGTGCCGCCACCTGAACCATTGTCGCCATCACTTCCATTGTCACCGCCAGAGCCGTTATCGCCACCGCCTGGTGTGCCAGTAGAGCCACATTGTTTATTTTCAAAAGTGACAGACTTGTCGGTTATGAACTGCGATCCTCCATCTGCCACTTTAAACTCGATACCGTATGTCGATCCTAGCTGCGCATCAAACTGTTTGACGTACTCGTCATTCTTGAGTTCTCCATGCAAGCAGAGTCCGTTCAAACAGACGTAGTTCCATTCCGCTGACCAGCCATTATTTTTATGGAAAACTTCTATGGTTGAATCACTCACGTATCGGTACCCGAACTCTTCATTGCAAGGCTCTGGTGGATTCGTTCCTCCATTATCGCCACCACCGTTATCTCCACCGCCATTGTCACCACCGCCATTGTCACCACCGCCAGTTGAGCCATAGCCTAATGTCTCGAACAGTGTCTCAGAGTGGTTGATGTATTGTCCTTTCGCAATCTCCTGCTGCCAATTCGATTTGATCAATTCATTCGCCTGAACTCGGCTATCACCCCAATATCCCTCATTATAAGGAGCGGCCCAACGCCACTGGCTATCCCAGTCCGCGTTGATGTAGGTGAAACCTTTTACAATATCTGAGTTATCACTCATAAACTGGAAGTAAGGCGCAAACCATTCATCCCACAGCTGCTGAGAGGTTTTACTCTGTCGATTAGTACCCTTAGCTGGATCTGCTGAATAGGTAAGATCGGCAACTTGGTAACGTTGAGGCGTCGATTCATTTAAGAAAAGAGGTTTGCCTTTGCTTCGCGCAAACTGAGCGGCTTCATTAACACGATCCCAGTTACAATCTTGAGGAGCAAAATAAGATAGACCGACCCAGTCTACGTATTCAGAGCCCGGCCACCATTGATCAAGTTGACCACCTGGAGTCGGACAGTACGAAGCCACTTGCCACACTAAGGATATTTTCGCCTGATGTCCCAAAGCAATGATGCGATCATGGACATATTGGAAGCTAGTCACAATACCACTCGGCGAATGGCCATTCCATGGTCCATCAACCTCATATGCCCAGCGAAGATAAATAGGCCTATCGTAACCAGCAAGGGTATTTAATAACGTATCGATATTAGCGTTATATTGCCCGCTAGCAACCGCATCAACTTCACCATTCATCGACACGCCAACCACTAGCGCACTTGTTGGGTAAGCGTTAGCAAGTTCAGCAATATTGTTGCGACCAGCACCAGCATCCGCATCGGAATTCAGACCATCCAAATTGACGATTCCGACGTAGTTTGTCACACCCGCCGGTATTGTTCCCAAAGCACTTGCATAATCGTTTACGCTGTCCACGTCTTGACCGACAGAGACTAAAATACCACTCTCGGGCACTAACACTCCGTCCAAACTCCATGCTGACGCAGATAGTGACATTGCTCCTGCAGCGATTAATGACAAATAGGTTCGTTTCATTACTTTTCTCCATGTATGACGAATCGAGAAAGAGCATAGATTAAAAATGTCGATATATTATTTGAACAAAATCACACAAAAAAAATATAAAAATATAATCAGAAAAAATCATAATTGATATTGATTACTAAGATAATAACAAAGTTGATCTAACCAACGAAAAATACCTAGCAGCAATGACTCACATCACAAAAATACGTTGGTTATGAAAAGACCAAAAATAACTTACTAACAAAGCAAAATGTGATAATTGTCATCTGCGTAACAAGAAAAACAAATTCATCTCAAGTTAATTAAATTCGGTAAACGGCAAGTGAGTTTTCGCAATACCCTTCATCTCATCAGCTGCTAGAGATAATAGGGAAACCAAACCAATAACATCAATTAATATGGAAGTTAATGTTATGCATAAAAGCAAATACTCTCCTCCTAACCACAAATACCTAAAAGCATTAGGGTTAAGCTCTATAATCGTCGCCATATACAGTCCACTCTCTTACGCAGAAATCAACACCCGCATAGAATCAGGCAACCCTGCGATTGCGTATGCGGAAGATGGTGGTTGGACGGGCCAGTGGGCCTATTTGTGTGTCGATGATTACTGCGGTAGTGCACAGCTCGTCGATGGATTTTGGCAAAGGACGGTGACAGAGCAAGCCATTGTTACAGGCGAATCCTATCGATTGCAGCTAAAAGTCCAAGACAACGTGCTCTCACAGTACATTTCACCTGAATACACCATTACAGCAGACGCAGGCGGCGATGGAGGCGGTACAACCCCCCCCCCGATTGAACCCGACGCTCCTACAATCAGCGCAAGCGCTTCACCGAGCAATGCAACCGTCGGCGAAGTCGTTTCTATTTCTGCAACTGCTACTAGTGAACAGGCTTCAATCACAACACTTTCAGTTCGCGTAACCGCGCCAGATAATCAAATCGTATTTAACGAAACTATTTCACAAGCACAAGGTGCATGGCAATTCACACCGTCATTACAAGGGACTTATCAGGTTACCTACCAAGCTAGTGATAACCAAGGTGAAACGGGTCAGTTCACGGACTCTGTGTTCGCTCGGAATCCCGTTTCGGGCGGTGATGGTGTCGTAATTAACGAAATCGCGGAACGTTATCGTGTCCGACATGAACTCTCAGGTAATGACTTCAACAACTTTAATGTGGAGTATTGGGAAGGTCGCTTCGGTTCCTTTGTATTAGAGGACTATACTCAGCCAAGCGCGAGTGATTTAAGGCAATCAGCCTGTGGCACGACTGAACCTTGTGTTGTTGTGACATTAAACAGCGCAATACCGCTCGCAATGACCGATGTTTTTGGCAATGAAAAGTCTTGCAACCAACAAACACCTAACTGGCGTTACCACAAGATTTATGGTGATGAGACAAACTTCTCCTACGGCTATGTTATGGATGTGGTGTTAAACGATGGATCAGTTGTCCCTGCGTGCCAAGCAACTCGTGACCAACGAGCGACAGCCACGACATGGCGCGCCGTTATGCAACGTTGGCCTCATATCAATCGACCATTTGAAGCTGGCGAGCAGATTGAGTTTGAGACCACTATCAGCTTCGACCGAGCTCAAACAACAGGCGATAACGTCAATTACTACGGACAAACTTTTAGATACGTCTTGGGGCAAGGGTTGACAGTAAACAATCGCGATAGTGCAGTAGGACCACTCAACATTAATGACAGCTTCGCTCAGCTCGGTGGAGACACAACTGTACCGCAGCTCTCTGCAAGCGGTGGTGCACAGCAACGCTTAAGTTTTATGCAACATGCATATAATCTTGATAGAGGAAACGTACAATCATTGCTAGACGGACGTCGCCTGATCCACACTAACTTTACAACGGGTGATCACGTCGAGGAGTTCCTACCGGGTCCACAAGCCATCAACGGCAATCTACCTTTCCCTGAAATGGCAGGATTAACCACTGACCCCATTCAACCAAGCTGTACCCAATGTCACACGCTCAATGGTGTGGGAGATATGCAAGCAAGACAGGATGTTGTCCCCCCTAAGATGTTTGGTTTAGGTTTACTCGAGAACATCCCTCAAGAAACTATTGAACAATGGGCTCAGGAAAATGGAGGAACAGTTAACTACGTGACTGTAGAAGGACAACAGTACGTTGGCCGCTTTGGATGGCGAGCAGAGACTATGAGTGTTGAGCATCAAATCGCTAAGGCGTTGCATGACGATATGGGTATCGGCACCAGTTTCGAGGGCTTTGGCCCCATGGAGCTCGCAGATAATCATGTTCAAGATATGGTAGTGTATACAAAGCTTGTGGCCGTACCCACGCCTCGTCAAAACCTAACGACCATGCCTGGACATAACCGTTTCCAAGAATTTGGGTGTAACTCTTGCCACAAAATGACAGTGCAAACTGGTACTGACAGTGAATTTCCAGAGCTATCGAATCAGACGATTCATCCGTATACCGATTTACTCCTTCACGACCTTGGTGAAGGCCCATTCCGTACTGCCCCACTCTGGGGAATCGGTTTGAGCGGCTATGTAAAAAGTGGCGATGCCAACGCGCTGACGCTGATGCATGATGGACAAGCGACCAGCGTTGATGCTGTATTGCAAAGACACGGCGGTGATGCCCAAACTCAATCAGATAACTACTTCAATGCGAGCCAACAAGCTCGAAATGAACTGGTTGAATATCTGATGGCGCTTTAGGGTTTTCGTTGCTTTAGGGTTTTCGTAAGTATTGATAATTAACCAAGAAAAAAAATCCACCGGCATAGCCGGTGGTTTTTCATATGCGCCTGTAAGGCTTTCATGCTAGCCGCGCCCTAACAGGCGCTCAGTGATCTGACATTTGCATATGACTATCGCTTGCGGCCCGTAAACGGGCTATCTGGATATGGGATCGACAACTGGTCTCCCATTTTATCCTGCTCTAGTTGGTGCTTAATGTAGCCTTGGATCTTGCTGGTGTTTTTGCCCACCGTATCAACATAGTACCCTCGACACCAAAACTGCCGATTTCTATATTTGAACTTCAAGTCCCCAAACTGCTCATAAAGCATCAAGCTACTTTTTCCTTTCAGATATCCCACGAACGATGAAACACTCATCTTCGGCGGTATTTCCAAAAGCATATGAATATGATCTGGACAGCATTCCGCTTCGATTATATTCACATTTTTCCACTCACATAATTTTCGAAGTATCTCGCCTACTGCCCTTCGCTTCTCTCCGTAGAACACCTGCCTTCTATACTTCGGTGCAAAAACTATATGATATTAACAATTCCATCTCGTGTGCGCTAAGCTCTTTTCGTCCCCCATTGGGGCCCCCTTTCAATTCTTGATTAACTCTTGTAGTTGCCAGACCACAAGTTGTTTGTATCAAATTGAAAGGGGCTAGATAACTGGCTTATAGCTGAAAGCTTAACGGAACCCCCAGCAAAGCTGGGGGTTTTCTGGTTACAAGAAAGCCCGCAATTGATATTGCGGGCTTTTAGTTTTAAAAAAAGAGTGGAGTCAGAAGCACTAAGACAATATGCCTAGCCTTCAAAATTCTTCATCGCTTCGACAAACGTCTCTCTTGCCGTGGGCGATCCTTGCTTTTCGGCTTGCTTCATTATATCCAAAGCACGATCAAACTCACCGGCTCGAACGGCTGCGCGAATTCTGTCATCGAACAACTCAACGAACTCTGTAACCACCACGGCAGCGAGTGCCGCTTCTCGGTCTTGCTGTTGTTGTTGTTGTTTTGACTCTTGTCTTACTACGGGACCAGAATAGTCGAGCTCAAGCTCCACAGTTCCAACTGCTGCATGTGGGATATTCCACTCTGTGTTAGCCGCGAGATTTGCCTCTACACTCCCAGATCGAATCGCAGAGTCACTTGAAGGTTTAATTAGTGTAGAGTTCTTAAGGTCTTTATCCGTCGTGAAAATGACCAAGTAACGGGGTGACTTCCCATTCGGGTATTTTTGGGAAATCGTTTTTTCCATCGCGTAGTGTGTGGAGTACATAATTCCACTGTTGCGATAGCTCAAATCCGAACTAGAGAGTACATCCAGTGCTTTGTATTCATTGTCTAAAATAAGGATCGATGGGACAAAGACTTGATTACCAACTAGAGAGATAGCCTCTAAGTTCGCCTCTCCATCAAAAACTGGGAGTTCATAGCCTTTCACGTAACTGACTCCACTTACTAAACCTACTTTCTGTGAGTTAGTATCAATAACCGCAGTGAGATCACCCGCTTTGGTAATCGGTTCATAACTCACTTTACTCAGCGTGGTACAACAATCCTTTTGACGACTTAGCTCGGTAATGCCTAAAGGGCTAGATTCACTAGTTTGAACTTGTGAAGACGTACATCCTATCAAAGACGCGACGACGGCAGCTAAAAACACACGTTTCATTGAACTCCTCCATGTGGAAACTAATCAAGCTAAATAACTCAGGTTAAATCTATCACGTCATATTTTTGTAGAAGCAATAAAACCATCACATAACTTGTTTTTTCTTTATATATTCACCTCCTAATTCTAATTAACGACAACAATTTAATCCATGGTCGTTATGTGAGGTAAACTGGGTTTCATTTAAAATGATAAATTTCTAAATCCAATTGGTAAATATTGTAAAAATGTACCAATACAGCTAGTAATAGATAGATAAACACCATAATCAAAAAAACGTAACTATTACGTAATATCTCATTCCAATTTTCATATTTTTCATTCTTTTTTTATCGTGACAAATGTCAACAAAATTCATTATTCACAAGTGATCAATATCACCTAAATATATAGATTCTCTACTTATTATCAATGGCAACTTATCTCTTACCATACACGATAAGTACTCAATGCTATTCATATAATTAGTTGGAGAACAACATGAAAAAAACAGCATTAAGCAAAGCTCTATTTATTGCAGGAGTGGCTGCAATATCTTCAATGCCAGCTTTAGCAGAAAAACCAACCTCAGATTTTGAATTTCACGGTTATTTCCGTGCAGGTGCCTTCACTAGTGCCAAAGAAAATTTCAAACAGCACCTATGGGGTGGGCAAAAGGAGACATTGGGGCGTTTAGGCTTAGAAGCTGACGATTTCTGGGAGCTGGCGTTTATGCAGCGCTGGGACTGGGAAAAAACGGAAGACTCAGACGGTAAAAGTGTTCGAATCAACGCACGTCTAGGTCAGGACAACCCTAACGGTAATGGCAGTAACGGCTATGCGAATATCGATGGTAAAGCGACAGGTTTGATCGAATCATTCGTTGAATTTGATGGTGTAACGAACACTGGTACGCTTTGGGGCGGTCAGCGTTACTACGGTCGTGACAACTATATCTTCATGACTGACTTCTTCTACACTGATTATTCCGGTACTGGTATCGGTGTTAAAGGTACTGAATTAGGTGGTGGTCTATGGGACTTTGCCTATATCGCTAGTAACAACTCGGTTGGTGACAACGAGATGCTAAATGCTTTCCACGTTCGTGCAGACTATGGTCAATGGCGTATCGAAGGTATGGCAAAACAGATGGGTGAGAACGTTAACGGCGATGAGTTCGCGAAATCTGGTTTCGAAGGTCACGTTCAATACTCTCCTTCTAACTTCTTTGGCTTTGGAAACGGCTTCTCTAAAGTAGGAGTTCAATACGGTCAAGGTCTAGGTGGTTCAACCATGCTAGGTCGTACATTTACCAACTATAACGCATACAGTCCAGGCGGCGTTGGCTTCATTGACGGTTCTACTGAGCAAACATTAATGTCTGCGGTAAAAGACGGTGATAGAACAGTTCGCGCGCAAGCATACGGCGGCTATATTGGTGAAAACTGGTTATTCTTCCCAGCTGTGGGTTACGAGCAAACATCCTATGAAGACAATGTAGATGACTTCTCATACTGGTATGCAATGGTTCGTCCTGTTTACACCATGCCTTCTATTGATGACTTCGCAATCGCCGCTGAATTTGGCTACACCGACAACAGTGCGAACCGCGACAATGGCGGCAATGCGACTTATAAAGCAACCATCGCTCCAACATGGACAGTCGGAACTGGATTCGGTCCAGCTCCAGAAATCCGTCTATTGGCGACATACCTTAAAGGTAACCCAGGCGTTTCTTCAAACGCTGGTGAAGATGACTACGATTTTATCGTAGGCGTTCAAGTAGACATGTGGTGGTAACCGATTGTTTGCCCCTTCGCTTTTGAAGGGGCGGCATTATCTCAATGGAAGGAGGTGAGCAATTTCGATAGACGTATCAGTTTCTAGTGTTTTTTTTCATTGCTAGCAACAGCAATAACCCCCACCCCTTATGCGGGTTTTAAGGTCGAACCATCCCAAAATAAGCGGCAGCAAGGGTTCGACCTCTTTTTTATTCATATGCAGGGGACAAGTTAACTCGGACGGCTCATCTTAACGCGCTGTTTAACACGATCGATACGCTCTTTGTTAATGCGTTCTTTCAGTTGAGGCTTGATATCTGCCACGGGTACCGCTTTCCACTCACCGTTATGATACACAACGATATATGATATACGGTCAATCTCCTCACGCACCACCCACTTACCATCATCAATACGCTTCACATCGCCAAGAACATTGCCATGAGTGTCACGAACCGTCCAAGTGCCGTTGTCATTCTTGCTGCCAGTGAGTGTATGATCCGTATGCATGGAAGAAACCGTGATGACTCCGTCTTTAACTAAGATCTCACCAATAGGGTGACCATTGTAAGTAATGGAGTAAAGGGTCTCCTCTTCAGTTTCACGTTGTTTTACTGTAGAGATTTTCGCATTCGGGTTAACCGGTTCTAACATCCTTCTGTACGGCCACACTAACCAAACTCGAAAAGGGGCGTGCGACGTGAAGTCGTATGAAGCGCTGTTCACCGCTTAATGAGTGAACCACCTGTATCACCAGGTGAGCCTAAGGCTCTGAATTAAGTAGCGAGCCTGACAATGTAACGAAGGTTGGTGTTGTACCAATCGGGGCCTGAACCGTGAGGGGACGACCCTCCTGACAACCACGTGAGCGGGTAAGTGCTAGGCAGTCAGCATGATGAACATAAGTGAATCCGTGGAAGGTGCGTTATACGATGAACTAGCGGAAGTGGTTAATACGCTGTGGCCAAAAGGCAAGAGAGTCGGAAAGAGATTGCCCCATGCTCTTTCGTGATCATTGTACTCTCCGCACTATAGCGGGCATCTAAACTGACATTGCGCGACATACGGAACACGGTAAGCCTGTACCACTCCCTAGGGAAAAGCCTCTGTGGCCGATAGTGTTGCAGGTAGAGGACGTTGGAAAAAGCGAAGGCTGCATTGTAATGATGCAGATACAGACCTGTGTCTGATCACGAAAGTGAGCCCACTTCCGACTGGTCTCCCGTTGCGAGAGAATTTGAAGAACTTTATTCAAGGAGAAATGCAAATGATGATTTCAAAAGAGATTAGCGCCTCTCCTGACAGTGTTCAATGGCAGTCAATCGACTGGAAATCTGTTGAATCACATGTATTAAAGCTTCAGATGCGTATCGCAAAGGCAACCCGAGAAGGTAAGCACGGCAAAGTGAAAGCTTTGCAGTGGATACTGACTCATTCTCGTTCAGCAAAACTTCTTGCTGTTAAACGAGTATCTCAAAACAAAGACAGTAAAACCTCTGGAATAGATGGTGTCATCTGGAATACAGATACACGCCGCATGAAAGCAGTTAATCACTTGAGTCGGAAGGCTTATCAAGCCTGACCTCTCAAGCGTATCTATATCCCCAAAAAGAATGGCAAACTTCGACCACTGGGTATCCCATGCATGATCGACCGAGCGCAACAAGCGCTTCACCTATTAGCACTAGAGCCAGTGTCAGAAAGTCTTGCCGACCCTAACAGCTACGGTTTTCGACCAAGACGCAGCACCGCTGACGCAATCGGGCAGTGTTTTATCTGCTTGAGCCAAAAACAGTCAGCACAGTGGGTTCTTGAAGGTGATATCAAAGCCTGCTTCGACAAAATCGGGCACCAATGGCTTATGGACAATGTCGCTATTGATAAGCGTATGTTGGAGCAGTGGTTAAAGTCTGGCTTTGTAGACAAAGGGCTGTTTTACGATACTGATGAGGGCACGCCTCAAGGCGGGATTATATCCCCAACCTTGATGTTAATGACGCTTTCTGGTCTCGAACAGCGCATTAAGTCTGCCGCACTCAAAAAGGGTGTAAGAGCCAACTTTATTGGATATGCCGACGATTTCGTGGTCACTTGCACTTCAAAGGAAGTGTTGGAGAACGATATCAAACCGCTGATCGCTGAGTTCTTAGCGGAAAGAGGCTTAACACTCTCCGAAGAGAAAACGCATATTACCCACATCAACGATGGGTTTGATTTCCTAGGGTTTAACCATAAGAAATACAAAGGAAAACTGCTCATTAAGCCGAGCAAATCCAATACGTTGATGTTTTTAAGTCATCTGCGTGAACTCATCAAAAAGCACTTAACCCTTCCAGTGAATGATCTTATCAAACTGATAAATCCGAAACTCAGGGGGTAGTCGAATTACTATCGACACTGCGTTGCGAAACAGGTATTCGGATATGTAGGCTACAAACTATTCCATACGTTATGGCACTGGGCCAAAAGGCGTCATCCAACAAAATCTAGAACGTGGATCGCCCTCAAATACTTCATCAACCGAAAAGGCCAATGGCAGTTTCACGGTTGGCAGAAGATTATGGATATGGATTGCTAGTTCAATCTCTTCCAAATAGCCAAAGTGCCTATCGAGAGACATGTGAAAATCCGTTGTGCGGCAACACCGTTTGACCCTCAATACCAAGAATACTTGGCGAAGAGAAAATTCAAAAGGCTAGCTCGCAACTCTTGGGATGATCCTGCTCTGACTGCTTTATAAGTTGCTGGGTATCAAACGGTGCTTCTGTGGAGGCTTGAGCCGTATGCAGTGAAAGTTGCACGTACGGTTCTTAGGGAGACGGCACTTGGTAACAAGTGTCGTCCACCCGACATTTTCGATTTAGAAATGGCAGCGTATCGACTGCGATCGCTGCCATTTTAGTATGATACTTTAATACTCAGTATGAATCTTTATTACTTGGCATGAGACTTTATTACTCTCTCACACTAACCTCAAGTAAGCTTGCATTATTATTCAATCGTTGCTCTGGGCTAGAAATGTTAAAGGATGACAGAAAGTGGGAGTTTTCTTTCACCTCCTCTCGACTGGCAACCATGAGCTTAAGTACTGCGATTTTAGTGGCACGATCTGCCACTGAGTAAATGCGTTAACAAGGAAAGGGGCAAAGCCTTCTTAGAACTATTACATCCACAGTTATTAAATGGGGAAGTGTTTTTCCTCATATTCTTCAACCAATGCAGCGAGCCTTTCAAGCTCGTCACCTTCAGGAGTGCTAGGTTCGGCTGCATCAAACAGTGATTCAATTCGCTTCAACGCGGCCTTGTAATCACTTTCGGAAATTTCAAGGCCCAACTCATCCAATGTTACCTCAGCTAGTTCATCACTATGCGAAGTATGGGGTGTCATCCCCTCGACCAGTTCTTTTTCAGATAACCGTTTTTTGCTCACAACTCGTCTTTCCATTCAAAATGAGATTAGATAATCTATAGCATACTGAGTTATTAGCTACAGCGTAAGGTTTGTCCTGAAACACGCAATGGGGCAAAGGTGTGTTTGCTATAGGCAGTTCATATCACCTCTGTCAACTTAAACCGACAGAGGAAAAGTGACAAACTTTCTTGTAAATGAACGAACTACCAACAAAAAGGTTCCTGTTCTTGGCTGTCATTATCGACTGGTATCACTGTAAGGTGTTGTCCTCGCGGTTATCGAACACCATGGGTACAAGTTTTATGTATCATGGCTCTCGAAGAGGTGCTCCAATACTACGGACCACCCGATATCTTTAACTCCTATAAGGGCTGCGAGTTTACTAGCACTGAGTTCACACAGAAGTTGCTCAATCAGGGGGATATGGATCAACATGGACAGAAAGGTCGCTGGATTGACAATCTTTTTATTGAGCGGCTATTGAGAAGTCTGTAATACGAGGAGATTTACTTAAAAGCTTACAGCACACCCCGTAAAGCAGAGCTTGAAATCGGGCACTACATGGTGTTTTATAATGAGAAGCGTAAACACCAGGTACTCAATGACCTCACCCTCATTAAGTCTACTTTGACAGACAGAGATACGCTGCATGAGCTGGTGTCAATCACTTAAGATATTGGCTTATGTGTCCAACCATTGGCCTTCACTTCTCTAATCCGTTCATAACAATAAGTTTCGTAGATGCGTAAAGATAATTTATACACCTTTGATAGCTGGCCTGTAGGTACACCAGAACGCTTAATACACGGCTATTGGGAGTTGGGCGTGATGAGGTTTCACACATTTGATAGTGAATGCGGTAAAGAACTTCAAGATACGTACAATCGCATTAACCATGGACTGGGGGCTAGTGTTGTGTACATCGACCTAACTTCAATGGGAGATGGTTATCGATACAAGTCAGAAATCTTAGATGTTATTCGAAGTGATCAGCAAACATGGGTGTGGTTCGTAGGCTGTAGAGCGCTTTTGGAGAGTTCGTTGGCGGGTTGGTTACGCTCTGTTTTGACGACATACAACCTAGACCACGTTCGAGTTGCTTTTGTGCTTGATAGCCGTGAGCAATTCAACCATATCTTTCAGGATTACTCAGCTCCGTTCTATCAATCTACCATAGCTCTGGATCTCTCAAAGAACAGTTAGGCTTATTCTTAGTTACTATTAAATATTTACTCTGCTCTTTAGCTAGTTCGTATAGTTCCAGCCCTAAATGATTCAATTTAAGTGACTAAAGCGTAGCTTTTACGCTCATATCATCGCTAAATCTAACTTTTGTTATTTTTCGGTCGGGTGGCAATTCAAACAAATGAGAAGTTGATACACTTGGGGCATTTTTGATTCTGGTGATTAATTCCGAAACACAAACATACTGGTTCACAACTCATCAATATCAACGTCAATTTCTGGGGAGTTTTCTCTTTGCTTAACTAGTTTTCGGTCTTGTTCATCTTCCTCAAATTCAATTCGGGAAGAGTCAAAAACATCACGTCGTTCAACTAGAAAGTCGATATCCGTCTTATCCGCACCTTCCGAATAAGCCCCCCAATCTTTTTCACTTGTAGTCGCGAATTCATCGGTGTGCGCAGTATGACTTGTTAATCCTTCTAAAAGGTCTTTTTCTGACAACAGTTTTTTACTCATAACTTACTTCTCGATTCAAAAATGACATTAGATAATTTATAGCATAGTGAGCAGCTAGAAATTAGCTCTGAAACAAGGAAAGGGGCAAAGGTGTGTTTACTGTGATCGGTTTCAGCACACCTCTGTCGGATAGGCGATACCTGTTACCAGATGCCGCCCTCCTGAGAACCGTACGTGCAACTTTCACTGCATACGGCTCAAGCCTCCACTAAGGCGTTATAGTAACCCAGCAACTCACAAAGCAGTGGCAACAGGGTCAAACCATGAGTTGCGACCTGTGTTTTTCACCTTACGTTCATTGAGAAAACCTTCCCAAAAAGGATCGAACGGGTTCGCTTGACTCATGATTTTTACATGTCGCTTAATTGGCACCTGACCGATTTGAAACAGTCGGATCACGCCATACAGTCCATCCTTTTTAAAGCAGCCATGGAAAATCCATTGCCCTTGATAGTTTAGAAAGTACTTATGTGCGATCCATTTGCGCCCCTTGTTTGGGTGACGCCTGACTGACCATCGCCATAATGCAAGAAATAGCTTATGACCAACATATCCGAATACCTGTTTAGCCACGCAATGGCGATAATAATTAGCC
>NZ_JAWLID010000016.1:0-69983 GCF_033042495.1 Vibrio sp. EA2
CACTCTAAAAGCGCAGACTCATATTTTTTAAAAGATTCGTGATAATTTTCCATTGAACCACCTTAGCCGTGTAACGCTTTCTATACGGCTTTATGCAGCCTTTAAGACATGCTAACGCCTTCTTTCTTATATAGTATTTATGGATAATAGCACTTATCTTTATGAAAAATAAAGAAACTAGGTATGAATATAAGTGCTGATACGCGCAATTAGGCAGCGAAAAGTAGGTTAATTAACTACGGAATGCTAATTTAATAAGCCTGTATGAATAAACAGGAAACATTTCGTAATGAAGTCCCTATTTTTACTTAGTGTTAAAGAATATATGCTTATGCGGCATTATTCGAATAAGACCATCGAAAGCTACCTATTTTGGATCAAGCGTTATATCGCTTTTCATCAGTTTGCACATCCATCTAAGTTATCAGAAGACGATGTGGTTAAATTTCTTAGCCACCTCGCTGCCAAAGATAAAGTCGCAGTGAAAACACAAACTTTAGCCCTCAATGCGATTGCATTTCTATACCGAGATTTTTTCAAGACACCGCTCTCATTAGAGATGCGATTTCAAAAGTCACTGACTGAGAGAAAACTTCCTGTGGTATTAACACGAGACGAGGTCCGCAGGTTTATTCAACATGTCGATCCCAAATACAAGCTTCACTCACTTCTGCTCTATGGCTCCGGGCTTCGATTGATGGAGTGCTTAAGATTAAGAATTCAGGACATTGATTATGATTATGGTGCAATTCGTGTCTGGCAAGGGAAAGGTGGAAAGAACCGTACGGTAACATTAGCAAAAGAGCTACATTCTCCCCTAAAAGCACAAGTGGATCTCGCTAGAAGTTATTATCATAAAGATTGTCACATGCCTGGCTACGCAGGTGTTTATATTTCAGAGGGGCTACAGCGTAAATACCCAAACGCACAGTTGGACTTTAACTGGCACTTTCTATTTCCGTCAGCAAAACTAAGTGTTGATCCGGAAATGGGTGAGTTAAGAAGACATCATATCAATGAGAGTGCGATTCAAAGAGCCGTTAAACGTTCAGCTTTGGATGCGAATATTGAAAAATCGGTAACGTGCCACACGCTAAGGCATAGCTTTGCAACGCATCTACTCGAGGCAGGTGCCGATATCAGAACGGTTCAGGAGCAATTAGGTCACTCGGATGTCAAAACCACACAAATCTATACCCATGTCATAGAGAGAGGAGCAAGTGGCGTTCTTAGCCCTCTTTCCAATCTTTGAAAAACAAAAGCCACCGAGTTGGTGGCTTAAGATATAAATGACACTAAGTGGCTTAGTGGCGTTCACCCAGTTTCACGTTACCTTTGGAATCAAACCAAAGTGCTTGTGAACGACGGCGACCAATCAGCATGGGACCATCATCATAGAATAGGAAGTTCTTCCAATGCTTTTTGAAGATAGACCACTTAGTTTCGATGACGTTGTACTTTTCGTAACAGAAATAAACCGTCACATCGTCTTGCCAGTCGATATGTGCTTCCACTTCAGCAGGCATTTCTGGCTCATCCGATTCCCACTCAGCCATCCAGTCGACAGTGTCTGACCAGTTGGACTCTTTCATCGGCCAATCTTGAGAGCTCAAACGGTCCATATCAGGGCTTTGTGCACTGATGTTCTCTTTCCAGAACTGAGCGGAGCGAGCCTGACTCATCGGCTTTATCTGCGCTAAGTCTTCTTCTGGTACCGGCATCGACTGGTGAGTAAAAATCCATTTTCTTTGGTATTCGTCCAAAGGCAAATAAGACATTCAGTCTCCTTTATTACGACTTCAGCCAACCTTTATCGGTGGCATCTTCAATTATTTCTTTCGCTTTGTCCCACAATGTGACAGAGCCAAGTTCAATTCTTTTGTTAATAGTAAGCGCTTGTTCACGCGTTACGCCATGTTCTTGCCAACTTTGACCGTTATTATGATAATTCAGAAGCATTGGTATTAAACGGTCGAGGGCTTTTGCATACTTTGCATCATCGGTCTGTGCGGCTTCGAACTCGTGCCACAGTGCCAATAACTCTTGGCCTTGTTCGCTAGGCAACATACCAAACAAACGTTCAGCGGCTTTGATTTCTTTCTCCGCCTGCTCTTTAGAAGCGGACGTATCATAAACAAAGGTGTCGCCCGCGTCGATCTCTACAACATCGTGGATCAACAGCATTTTCATGACTCGGCAAATATCGACGGGGGCATTGGCATGTTCCTCCATCAAGACGGCCATCAGGGCTACGTGCCAACTGTGTTCTGCACTGTTTTCCAGACGCCCTTCCGCGCTTTTCACACGGGTTCGACGAAGCACACTTTTCAACTGATCCAACTCTATTAATAGCTTTAGCTGCTTATCTAGTCTTTCCATATCATCGAGCCTTTGGTTGCCAGTCAGGTTTAGTCAGTGAGGTTAAGATATGATCTTGCCACTCGCCATCTATCAGAAGATAGTCCTTCGCATAGCCTTCTTTATTAAAGCCAACATGCTCCAGAACCGCTTCGCTGCGTTTGTTGTGTGGCATGTACCCTGCCTGAATTCGATGCATATTTTGCACGTCGAACATGTAATCACAAGCCATTTTAAGACCACGACGCATGTATCCGTTACCTTGCGCCGTTTGGGCAAGAGAGTAACCAACGCTGCATGAATGAAATGGAAAACGAACCAGACCGCTGAAGGATATTGTCCCTAACATGCGTTGTTTTTGGGTATCAATGAGAAGACAGTAATAGCCAAGCCCCTGTCGATGAAGTTCGTTTAGCTTAATTAGCTTCTGTAGCCAGCCATTGACGGTAAAAAATGCCTCTTCACGGGTTGGCTCAAATGGTTTTAAGTACTCTCGGTTCACCTGAAAGTACTCGGCGATCATATCTGCGTCAGCGATTTCAGCTGTGCGCAGCAGTAAGTTCCCGTCCAACTTATGAACGGCGACGGATGAACTTTTATCTTCCATTACAAATGACAACGTCCGTTTTCTCTTCGTTCAGGATTAATTCTTACGAATCCCGTAATCACGCAGTTTATTAGCAATTGACGTATGCGACACATTCAAACGCTTCGCCAGCTTTCGACTTGATGGGAATGACTGATACAAACGCTCAAGGATCTGGGACTCATAGTCACGCATGATCTCATCCAAAGAGCCATCTAAATTGAGTGTCGCACTACCACCACCAACCGATTGAGGTTGTGGCAAATTAAAGTGTTCAACCTTCAATAAATGCCCATCCATCTCGGTTAATGCGCGTAAAACCATATTATCGAGCTGACGCATGTTTCCTGGCCATTGATAATTGGCTAATCCATCGACCAAATCCGCGTCAAAGTCCGGCTTATCAATACCTAATTGTTGTGCGTGCTTAGTCACAAACAGATCTAATAGTGGAGCCACATCATTGGAGCGCTTACGTAAAGGAGGAATGGTCAACGTCAGTACGTTTAGGCGATAGTATAAATCTTCACGGAACATCCCCGCTTCCGACAGCTCAGCAAGGTTGTGCTTAGTAGAGGCGATAATACGCACATCAACGTGCATTTCATCCTCTGCGCCAACTCGACGGAAGTTACCATCTTGAAGGAAACGCAGCAGCTTGATTTGCAAGTGGGAGCTCATCTCACCAATTTCGTCCAGGAAGACGGTGCCACCGTTCGCTTGCTCAAAAATACCTTTGTGCCCTTGCTCGTGGTTAAATGAGCCTGGCGCATGACCAAACAATTCAGTTTCAGCTACATCATCCGGCATAGACGCGCAGCTCAGTACGAGGAAAGGCTTGCTCGCTCGGCTAGATCGGCTGTGACACGCTTTTGCCAACATTTCTTTGCCGGTGCCAGTTTCACCTTCGATCAATAAAGGTTGATCAAGTACTGCTAACTTTTTGGCTTGATTCATTAACGCTTTATGGCGATTAGATAAACCAACAAAATGTTCAAAACCAAGCGGGTTATGCAGTGGCACCGCTTCTTCAATTCTTGACACTTGCTGGCTGGAACGAATAGTGATCAGCGTGCTCGCCAGTGTCGAGTTCTGAGCTTCATCCTTGATGTAAACCGGCATCAACTCGAGAATATAATCCAAGCCATCAATAACCAGATTTTCACGAGTTCTCGCATTCACACCTTCAGACCAGCGAGAAAAACGCATGCTCGGCAGTAGCGTACCAATTGGAGTGCCGATCACCTCTTTTTTATGCAAACCAAGTAAAGAGAGCGCAGACATATTCGCCATATCTACCGCACCTTTAAGGTCGATAGCAAAGACAGGATCGGGTAAGTTATCCACCAGCGAAAGAAGCTCTGTGTTATGGCGCTCCATTGGCATAAATTGGATTTTACGTACGTCTTTAACCCCTGAAATACGGCGGATTTCGGCCATTAATTCACTAAAGGTATCGAAATCAATGTCCGGGCAGTTCAAGTAAATGATGCCGATGATATCAATTTCAATACCGCGTAAATCGATATTTTTAGACGCTAAAATATCGAGCAATTCTCGGGTAAGACCGAGTCTATCTTCACATAAGACTTCAAGACGCACTGAAAATATCCCAATTCACAACTGTCAGGAAAAGTTGACAGTAGTTTCTATCAAGCTTGTTATCGCGTCAAGCAATCCTACCTTTCAAAGGTGATATTGGTTACGGTTTCATTGTGATTGATGCAACTTTCGCCACTACCGCTTTACGAATTGTGCCTAGTTTGACCTGACGTTCAGGATACCAAGGTAACGGGCGAAGCAGTGTCATCGCTTTTAACCCTAAGCGAGCGGTGAGAATACCGACACCAAGCCCCTGCCCTGCGCGTGCTGAAACTTTACCCGCAAGATCCATCGACATCAAATCCATACCGGCATCAATCGCTAACTCACTCGCACCGGCGGCAGCCATATTCACAAACACCGCTTTAAGCAGTTTTATTCGCGACGCATAGCCCAGTTCGACGCCATAGACTTTCGATAAATTGTCGATCATTTTGAAGTTACGCCAAGCAACCAAAAACATATCTGCAGCGGCGAGAGGGCTGACTGCAACTAACGCAGCGGATTCGGTGGCATGTTGAGACACAATTTTAGTGGCGAGCTTATCTTGCTGGCTAACCACCATTGAGTCGTACATATCGAGAATTTCAGCGTCGCTGTGCGCAGGGTTAACGCTGTTTTTCCAGCGGTCAAAGCCTGGATTTTCAGCCAGAACGCCACTTTGTTCAGCCACTTTTTCACAAAACGCTTTGCCCTTGCCCACGCTATCACTGCCAACAAGCAACTCGCTCTCTTCTTGAATACTGAAGTGATTTCTTAGTTTGCGCAGCTTCCACAACTCTTTGCCTAACGCGCCAATACCAAATGAGGCAATGGTCGTAATAAAACCTGCCCATCCCAATGCAAGCCAGTCGGATGTTTGAACCGCCGTGACAACTGAATCGATCGCCTGCCACCCGACCAGACCTGAAAACGCGGTAAGTAGCCCTGTCGCTAACCACTTTCGTCCGGGTTTAGGGCGAATCACATGCTCAAGCTGTAACTCCTGCTCTGTTTCAGGCAGCTCTTCTTGCACCGTGACGGGCACAAAAGTTTCTTGATCACTAAAGGCTTGTTGAGAAGTTAGATCCTCAGATACAGAGTCCTTTTCTTTCTCTAGTACATTGTCGGAGAAAACCTGCTTTTGTTTGAATTCACTCATTTCAACTTATCTCCGATCAGATAATCCAGTGCTTTGTCTAAACGTATGTGTTTCATTGGTTCATCACTTGCTGACGGCATTGGACGGAACGAAGTGAAATCAAAACCGCTGTTTTGCCAATACGCCGCATTGGGTAATTTCTTTGGCACTTCCCCCGGGAACATCGTCATCTGCTCACCTTCGAGCGTTGTGCCTTGCAAGGCAGGAATGCTCTTATCACCGGAAGCGATAAATCCCGGCGTTGTCGCCTGAATCGAGGCAATACTCATACAACTCATTTCGATATTTTCATACGCAGCGGTCTGCCAGGCAGGATGTACCATCTGTTGAAGTAAAGACACCAGATTCGAGTGTTGCTCTGGCGTAACATGGTCTGCTTTGGTTGCCGCAAAGAGGACTTTGTCGATCTTTGGTGAAAAAAGTCGACGAATAAAACTGCTGCGGCCGTAGCGGAAGCTATGCATGATTTGCTCCAGCGCCTGACGCATATCGTAAAACGCCTCATCTCCGGCATTTAAAGGCTGCAAGCAATCCACCAGCACGATCTGTCGGTCAAACGTCGCAAAGTGATGTTTATAAAATGCCTTCACTACTTTTTGCTGATACTCCTGGAAACGCGCTTCTAGCATCGCTAGATTACTGCCTTTAATCGGCTTAGTATCTTTCTCAACCCGACAAGGGAAAAACTGCAGAACCGGCGCTCCGGCCAACTCACCCGGCAGAACAAAACGCCCTGGTTGAACCCAATGCAGCCCTGAGTCTTTACAACCATGTAGATATTGCGTGTAAGAATGCGCAATACTCTCGAGCTGCTTTTCATTAACACTCTCGTTAAGGTCCAGGTTTTCCAGTTCTTCTAACCACGTTTCTGCCAACTGACTGCGTTGACCTTTTAGCGCATTAAACTGCGTTTGCGACCAGGTAGCGAAATCCATATCCAGAAGCGGCAAATCAAGCAACCACTCTCCCGGGTAGTCAATGATATCCACGTTGAGCACCGCGGTTTTGCTCAATAACTTTTTGGTGGTTTTATTCGGCTTATATTTCAGCGCCAGTCGAATTTCACTTACATCGCGCGTTGGTACCGGCCATTCTGGGGGCGTGGCATGAATTTGAGCGATGGCTTCGTCGTAAGCAAAACGGGGAACCATCATATTCGATTGAGGCTCACGTTTAGCGCCTATCAATCTTTTGTCTCTGGCCGCGGCCAGTAATGGCAAGTTATCGTGCGTCGCTGTATAAAGCAGCTGATCGACCAGAGAAGTAATAAACGCCGTTTTGCCCGCTCGGGATAAGCCAGTAACGGCGATTCGGACATTCGAGTCCATGCCGCGGTTGATAAAGTCATTCACTTCTTTTGTTATTCTTTTCATACTTTTTATTTATCTCATTAGTAAACGACAAAGGTATGAGTCTAATTTTACATACATTAATCAAAGATGAACAAACGACTCACAGCAAAAGGCATGGCCCAAGAACACAAAAGCCCCTGAGAATTCTCAGAGGCTTCGGTATTCTAACTGTCGATCAAACGATTTAAGCTTAAACGTTCTAATCTTCTTCAATCAGTTTGTAGATAACAAATAGCGCCACCTCTAGTACTACCCACAGTACACACGTGATCGTGACATATTTTTCATCAAAGATACTGATACCGTGAAGAATCAAGTCATAGCCAACAAAGCCACCCACCACAACAGCAAGAATAATTTGTAGAATTTGAATAAAACGAGGCATGCCGTCTCCTAATTATTATTGTTCGCATAACGTCTGTTGCTATGCCCAAAGGTTAATATACCTAGTATATAGACAAAAAGTGCAGTTTTCGCTGCACTTTTGTCAATTGTTTGCTAGGTAAATCAGCACCTTGTCACATTCTCAAGACTGAGACGTCCTCAAAGTGCCATTTACATTAAGCTTCCATCTCTTGGATTTTTACTTTCCAAGTGTCAGGACCAATCTGGTGAGCGTTCACACCGTTAGAGTCTACCGCGACTGTCACTGGCATGTCTTCTACTTCAAATTCGTAGATCGCTTCCATACCGAGATCTTCAAACGCAACGACGCGCGCTTTCTTAATTGCTTTCGCAACCAGGTAAGCTGCGCCGCCAACCGCCATCAAGTAAACCGCCTTGTGCTTCTTGATAGACTCAACGGTCGCAGGGCCACGCTCCGCTTTACCGATCATGCCCATAATGCCTGTTTCATCAAGCATCATGTCGGTGAATTTGTCCATACGAGTTGACGTTGTCGGGCCAGCAGGACCAACGGCTTCATCACCCACAGCGTCTACAGGGCCAACGTAGTAGATAAATTTACCTTTGAAATCGACACCTTCAGGTAGACCCTCACCATTTTGCAACATAGTCTGGATGCGTTTGTGTGCCGCATCGCGACCAGTAAGAATCTTACCAGAAAGAAGTACGGTCTCGCCGGTCTTCCACTGCTCAACATCTGCTTGTGTCACTTCGTCTAAGTTAACGCGACGAGTATTCGCGCCCGCTTCCCAAGTGATATCTGGCCACTCTTCAAGCTTAGGCGGCGTTAAGTCTGCCGGGCCTGAGCCATCTAGCGTGAAGTGAACGTGACGAGTCGCAGCACAGTTCGGGATCAGACACACTGGTTTAGACGCTGCGTGCGTTGGCGCTGTTTTGATCTTAACGTCAACTACGGTAGTCAGGCCGCCAAGACCTTGCGCACCGATACCAAGTTTGTTTACGCGATTGAAGATATCAAGACGAAGCTCTTCTTCTGCGTTTTGTGGCCCACGGTCGATAAGCTCTTGAATATCGATATGCTCCATTAGCGATTCTTTTGCCAGTACCGCTGCTTTTTCAGCCGTACCGCCGATACCAATGCCAAGCATGCCCGGAGGACACCAACCAGCGCCCATCGTTGGTAGTGTTTTTTCTACCCACTCGGCAATATCGTCAGATGGGTTTAGCATCACCATCTTAGTTTTGTTTTCACTGCCGCCGCCCTTCGCCGCGATCTGAATTTCAACCTTATCGCCCGGTACCGTATTGATGTGTACTACCGCTGGCGTATTGTCTTTGGTGTTAATACGTTTACCAGCAGGATCCATCAGAACCGATGCACGCAATGGGTTATCTGGATTCGTGTAGGCTTGTCGAACGCCTTCGTCTACCATTTGCTGAACCGTCATGTCCGTTGAATCCCACTGCACGCCCATGCCGATGTTGACAAAACACGTCACGATACCCGTGTCCTGACAGATTGGGCGGTGGCCCTCTGCCGACATGCGGGAGTTAATTAGAATCTGCGCAATCGCGTCTTTCGCGGCTTGGCTCTCTTCGCGGTGGTAGGCTTTTTCAAGGGCTTGAACAAAGTCTAGCGGGTGGTAGTAAGAAATGTACTGGAGCGCATCAGCAACACTGCTGATGACATCCTGCTTGCGAATTACCGTCATTACATGCCTCGTTATAGTTATGCTTCCATTACTGGCTTGGCTTCAATCGTGATTGTTGAGCGAGTTGCTCTTTTGAGCTTCATTTTTATAAACACATTTTATAAACAGTTGTCGAATGGCTGATATCGACATACACGAGTTACTGAAGTCGCCTTCTTGTATAGTAAAACCGCCTCTGAACCCTTTGTATAGAGGAAGTTTGGCTATACGGTGGAATATGATACTCTTGCTGCCCATGACATGCCATGCAGTGAACGATCTCTTTGTCACAAATTACACAAATGAACAACATGGATAATCAATTCATTGATTTTAAAGCGCTGGATTACGCACCAGACTTAACGCTTCACCTTTTTTCGCGTATTCAGCACCAGCCTTGGGCGATGTTGTTGCGTTCCGCGTCCCAGACTCACATCGATAGCCGTTTCGATGTGCTTGTTGCGAACCCGGTAGCAACGCTAGAAACCATTGCCGACAATACACACATCAAAACGCCAACAGACGCTTACACCTCGAGTGATGACCCGTTTACGCTACTGGACAAGTTGCAACAGCAATGGCTACCAAGTGTTGCTCTCGGTTCAGAGTGGGACCTGCCGTTTGTCGGCGGAACGCTGGGCTACTTCAGCTATGATTTAGGTCGCCGCGTTGAAGCCATGCCAGAGCTCGCAGAAAAAGATCTGCAGACTGCCGATATGGCGGTTGGCCTCTATGAATGGGCATTAGTTGTCGACCACAAACTCAAGAAGGCTTGTATGGTCGGGCAAAATATTGCTCAAGCTTGGGATTGGCTAGATACACAAGCCGAAGTAAAGGATGCAGATTTCAGTTTGACCGGACCTTGGCAATCCAATATGACCGAGCAATCGTACGGCACTCGCTTTAATCGCGTGCAGGAGTACCTGCTGAGTGGCGATTGTTATCAAATCAACTTAGCGCAGCGTTTTAATGCACCTTACGCGGGCAGTGAATGGCAAGCTTATCTGAAGCTGGAATCCGCCAACCAAGCGCCTTTTTCTGCGTTTATTCGTATGCCTGAATCGTCTATTTTGAGTATCTCACCAGAGCGTTTTCTGGAACTGAAAGATCGCGTCATCGAAACCAAGCCGATCAAAGGTACGCGACCTCGCAGCCTGGATGCTGAGCAAGATGAGGCCAACGCCCATGACTTACAAACGGCGGAGAAAGATCAGGCTGAAAACCTGATGATTGTCGATCTACTGCGAAATGATATTGGACGCGTTGCCTCACCGGGTAGTGTTCATGTGCCAAAATTGTTTGATATTGAGAGTTTTCCGGCGGTGCACCATTTGGTGAGTACTATCCGTGCTGATTTAGATGAGCAATACTCTCCTGCGGATTTGTTGCGAGCTTGCTTCCCTGGCGGTTCAATCACTGGCGCACCTAAAGTGCGTGCGATGCAGATCATTGAAGAGCTAGAACCTCATCGACGCAGTGCTTACTGCGGCAGTATTGGTTACATATCTCGCCATGGTCGCATGGACACCAGCATTACCATTCGAACTTTGGTTGCAGAAAAAGGTAACTTGTACGCTTGGGCTGGCGGTGGCGTGGTCGCAGACAGTGAATGTGCAGCCGAGTATCAGGAAACACTCGACAAGCTGTCGAAAATTCTGCCGGCATTAAAGTAACACCAAAGCTAGTTTCTCCAGGTAATACCGCGACGCCTCCATATTTGGAGGCGTGTTCGTCCTCAGGGCATTTATTACCTTAACGTCTGATTTACTCTTGGTGAGTACCGATATAACCTCAATAAGATACTCAACGAGAAGGCCAAACTTCTCTATAATTATCAATAGGTGTCAGACAGAAGGACGTAACTTGGTCATCAATAAAACGAAACTGCTGCAAAACTTTCAACTGCAGTTGCCCACTGGTTATCACAAAGAGTCACTCGCGCGCTTAAGCTTTTTAAAAGACAAGCCACTGCGTGACGCGGCGGTGTTGATCGGATTTGTTGAACGACCAGAAGGGTTACAGGTCATTTTGACCAAACGCGCAGAGCACTTGCGCCATCATCCGGGCCAAATCAGCTTCCCCGGCGGCAAATTTGAACCTGAAGATATTCACTTAGTAAATACTGCCATTCGTGAAACCAAAGAAGAAGTGGGTATCGACAATCAGTACATTCACGTATTCGGCCAGTTACCCAAACTACCTACAATTAGCCGCTTTAATGTCACGCCCTTCCTGGCGTTCGTCTCTCCGGACTATACGACTCACATTGACCCAAATGAAGTCGAGTATGTGTTCGAAGTACCAGCCAATCATATTCTGAATCCCAACAAACTCTACAGCACTAAATTCAAACTTAAGCAAACCAATCACCGTGTGTTCGCCATTCCTTATCGCCAGCACTTTATTTGGGGTATGACGGCTCAAATTATTGAGTCGATGCAAAAGCACATCATGTCGAAGTAACAGTGTGCAAATTTTGCTGGTTCACCTTAGATCCCTGCTCAGTATCCCACCTCAATAACAGCTCATTTACATTAGATTAATTTATCATTTCTAAAGCAAACGGTTGCCTTGATCAAAATACACACAAATTACTTATCGCATTAGATTTTCTAATTTTAAACATTAGCAATAATCACTAGTAGCACGTCGTTTTCGTGATGAAAAACAGGTTTTTGATATATTGTTCAATAAGCCCGAGCAATACATGACGTAGATCTAATTTTCTCAATGTAAAATCTTGCAAAATTGCACCCGACTTATTTCCTGTTCCCAAAATGAGTAAACAAAAAATGAATTCAATCAATTCTGCGGTTGCTACCGCACAATCGTCTAGTAAGTTTTCTTACAAAGACTTCACCTGGTGTCTGTCGTTATTCGGTACAGCAGTAGGCGCAGGTGTACTATTCCTACCAATTAAAGCCGGTGCGGGTGGCTTTTGGCCATTAGTAATCCTAGCCCTAATTGCGGCACCAATGACTTGGTTCGCACACAAATCTCTGGCTCGCTTCGTTCTTTCTGCAAAGAACCCTGAAGCGGATATCACTGACACAGTAGAAGAGCACTTCGGTAAGACTGGCGCCAACCTTATTACTTTCGCCTACTTCTTCGCTATCTATCCAATCGTACTTATCTACGGTGTCGGTATTACCAACACGGTTGACTCATTCCTGGTTAACCAAGTAGGCATGGAATCTATTCCTCGCTGGTTGCTGTCTGGTGCTTTGATTTCAGCAATGACAGCTGGTGTGGTATTCGGTAAAGAGTTAATGCTGAAAGCAACGTCAGCAATGGTTTACCCACTGGTATTTATCCTGCTAGCGCTGTCTTTCTACCTGATCCCTGACTGGAACACGTCGATGATCGAAGTATCGCCAAACTGGGGTGACATGCCTTCAATCGTTTGGTTAGCAATTCCAATCATCGTATTCTCATTCAACCACAGCCCTATCATTTCTCAGTTCTCGAAAGAGCAACGTCGTGTGTACGGTGAAAATGCAGTGAAGAAAACTGACGCTATCACTGGCGGCGCGGCGATGATGCTGATGGGCTTTGTGATGTTCTTCGTGTTCTCTGTGGTTCTTTCTCTGTCTCCAGAGCAATTAGCAACTGCACAAGCACAAAACATCTCGGTTCTTTCTTACCTGGCGAACGTTCACGAATCACCACTGATCTCTTACTTAGGTCCACTGGTTGCATTCGCAGCGATTACTTCAAGCTACTTTGGTCACTTTCTTGGTGCTCATGAAGGTCTGGTTGGTCTTATCAAATCTCGCTCTAATACACAGGTTAGCAAGATCGAGAAAATTTCTCTGATCTTCATCGTACTGACGACTTGGGTAGTTGCTATCGTTAACCCAAGCATCCTGGGTATGATTGAAACAATGGGTGCGCCAATGATTGCGGCAATCCTATTCCTGATGCCTGTTTTCGCAATGCAAAAAGTGCCAGCAATGGCGAAGTACAAAACGTCAACACCTGTGCAAATTTTCACAGCAATTTGTGGTCTTGCAGCGATTAGTTCTGTAATCTACGGCGCGCTTTAATCTCAGCTGAAATACCAGCGTGATTAATCGAAAAATATAACGATAAAAATTAAGCCTCCCAAATCCCCTTGGGAGGCTTTCTTCTGAGGTAATCGATATGATTAGTGTATTTGATATCTATAAAATCGGTGTTGGTCCTTCTAGCTCACACACTGTAGGCCCAATGAAAGCGGGTAAAGAATTTATTGATGATCTTCGTGCAATGGGAAAATTACGCGACATCACTAAAATCACCGTGGACGTTTATGGATCACTATCACTGACAGGGAAAGGTCACCACACAGATATTGCAATTATCATGGGTCTTGCAGGCAACTCCCCTGAGAAAGTTGATATCGATTCTATTCCGGGCTTTATCGCTCGAGTAGAAGAAACTGAACGTCTTCCTGTTGGCATGCACTGTCATACAGTTTCATTTCCACGTGAAGGTGGAATGAACTTCCATAAGACTAACTTAGATCTTCATGAAAACGGTATGCAAATCCACGCCTGGATTGACGAAGAAAAAGCATACTCAAAAACCTACTACTCTATTGGTGGTGGTTTTATCGTTGATGAAGAAAACTTTGGTAAAGAAGTCGAGAACCCAATTAAGGTTCCTTACGCATTTACCACGGCAGAAGAGCTGGTAGGCCAGTGTCGAGAAAGTGGCCTGTCTATCAGTGCGCTTACCATGAAAAATGAACAAGCGCTTCATTCTGATGAAGAGACTCGTACCTACTTTGCGAACATCTGGCGCACCATGCGTGAGTGTATGGATCGCGGCATGAACGAAGAAGGCATTCTACCGGGTCCACTGCGTGTGCCTCGTCGTGCAGCTGCACTTCGCCAACAACTGCTTACTTCTGAGAAAACTACCAACGACCCGATGTCTGTGGTTGATTGGGTAAACATGTTTGCTTTTGCAGTCAACGAAGAAAACGCAGCAGGTGGCCGTGTGGTTACAGCACCAACGAACGGTGCGTGTGGCATTATCCCAGCAGTACTGGCTTACTACGACAAGTTTATTCAAACCGTATCAGAGAAAGACTACATCCGTTACTTTGCCGCCTCAGGTGCAATCGGCGGCCTGTACAAGCGCAACGCTTCAATCTCTGGTGCAGAAGTTGGCTGTCAGGGTGAAGTTGGTGTGGCATGTTCTATGGCTGCAGCAGGCCTTGCTGAACTGATGGGTGGCAGCCCAGAGCAAGTGTGTATGGCGGCTGAGATTGCAATGGAGCACAACCTTGGTCTGACTTGTGACCCAGTAGCCGGTCAGGTACAGGTTCCATGTATTGAGCGTAACGGTATCGCGGCGGTAAAAGCGATTAACTCGACTCGTATGGCGCTACGTCGTTCTTCTGCTCCGACGGTATCTCTGGATAAGGTTATCGAAACCATGCTAGAGACAGGGAAAGACATGAACGCCAAATACCGCGAAACCTCTCAGGGTGGTTTGGCAGTAAAAGTTATCTGCTAGTCCCAACTCTCTGTACATCAAGCCTGAGCTATCTGCTCGGGCTTTTTTGTATTTGCGCTTAGCATATCCATAATTTGGGTCGTCCAGATACAACAAAGGCAAGCGATGGGCTTGCCTTTGTTTCTGAGCGCTGGTTGCGATTACTCGCCTTTGTAGATACAACCTGCTGTGCAAGTTTCTTTGATCTCTACTTTGCTTAATAGCGGAAGGCTTGGTTTCAGTTGCTGCCAAATCCATTTCGCAAGCACTTCGCTGGTTGGGTTTTCCAAACCTTCGATATCGTTTAAGTAGTAATGGTCTAAACGATCGTAAATTGGTTTGAAAGCGGCTTTGATCTCTGCAAAATCCACAACCCAGCCCGTATGCGGGTCTACCTCACCTTCTACATAAAGACGAACAAGGAAAGAGTGTCCGTGCAAACGACCACACTTGTGACCTTCTGGCACATGCGGCAAGTGGTGTGCCGCTTCGAACATAAACTCTTTGTATAATTCTGTTTTCATCTTGATTCTCAGGCTTTAAAAAGACACGCAATACTAAGGAAATCGCTACCAAGAGACAAGCATTAGTCCTTTATTGAGTCATAAATCAATACCTTTATTTCATCGCGTAGCAACTGAGTGTTGATTTTTTGCTGTATGCCGAACCTTTGATTACATACCACCCACATTATAATTACATATTCACAACCAAACGTCTCAACGCAGTTTACAGAATAACCCCCTCAAACTAAGTATCGGCGTTGACTTGCGACGTCTGTCTGAACATTTTCAGCATTTAGAGAACCACTTCACGCTTGAGGAACAACATTAGGAAGACGAAATCATCCATTTCTGACCTTCAAAATGAATATAAAGGTTGAAGCTGACGAATTGACAGGTAATATGTCCCGTTGAATCTGTAAAATGCGACCCAACTCAGCGCCTTGCTTGTTTTTTAAACAAAAACATTATGGAACAAGTAGTTTAATAAGTGTTGAGTTGAATTTTTACCTCTATGGAGAATATTGAAAACATGACTTACGCGCCTGTATCAGACGTTTTGAAAGGTCAGCTAGCAGTAGACAGTGAAGTGACTGTTCGTGGCTGGATCCGTTCACGTCGTGATTCCAAAGCTGGAATCTCTTTCCTTGCCATTTATGACGGCTCTTGTTTCGACCCGATTCAGGCCGTGGTCCCTAATAATCTTAATAATTACGACGACGAAGTATTAAAGCTGACTACAGGCTGCTCTGTTGAAGTAACGGGTAAGATTGTTGAGTCTCCTGCAAAAGGTCAGGACTTCGAACTGGCAGCAACTGACGTTAAAGTGGTTGGTTGGGTTGAAGATGCTGAAACTTACCCAATGGCAAAAACTCGTCACTCGATCGAGTACCTGCGTGAAGTAGCACACCTTCGTCCACGTACAAACGTGATTGGCGCGGTAGCTCGTGTACGTAACTGCCTATCTCAAGCGATTCACCGTTTCTACCACGAGCAAGGTTACTTCTGGGTATCTGCACCACTAATCACAGCCTCTGACGCAGAAGGTGCGGGTGAAATGTTCCGCGTTTCTACGCTAGACATGGAAAACCTACCTCGTACAGACGCTGGCAAAGTGGATTACAACGAGGACTTCTTCGGTAAAGAGACTTTCCTTACCGTATCTGGCCAGCTAAACGCGGAAGCTTACGCTTGTGCAATCAGCAAGGTATACACTTTCGGTCCAACTTTCCGTGCTGAAAACTCAAACACAAGCCGCCACCTGGCTGAGTTCTGGATGGTTGAGCCTGAAGTTGCGTTTGCAGACCTGGATGACGTAGCGAAACTGTCTGAAGACATGCTGAAGTACGTATTCAAAGCGGTGCTTGAAGAGCGTCGTGATGACCTTGAGTTCTTCGCTCAACGCATCGATAAAGAAGCAATCACTCGTCTAGAGCAATTCGTTTCTTCTGATTTCGCACAAGTAGACTATACTGACGCAATCCAAATCCTGCTGGATTCTGGCCGCGAGTTCGAGTTCCCAGTTGAATGGGGTATCGACATGTCTTCTGAGCACGAGCGTTTCCTAGCGGAAGAGCACTTCAAAGCGCCAGTAATCGTGAAGAACTACCCGAAAGACATCAAAGCGTTCTACATGCGTATGAACGACGATGGCAAGACAGTAGCAGCGATGGACGTTCTGGCACCTGGCATCGGTGAAATCATCGGTGGTTCTCAACGTGAAGAGCGTCTGGACGTTCTAGATTCACGTATGCGCGAAATGGGTATCGACCCTGAGCACATGAACTGGTACCGCGATCTACGTCGTTACGGCACAGTGCCACACGCTGGCTTTGGTCTAGGCTTCGAGCGTCTGGTTTCTTACGTAACTGGTATGGGCAACGTTCGTGACGTGATCCCATTCCCACGTACGCCTCGTTCAGCAAACTTCTAATCACTCTTCGCTGAAACAGAATTAAAAAGACCTCCCACGTGGAGGTCTTTTATTTTGTCTGTCTGCCAGCCGTAGAATTAATGGTTTCGCTATTGCTCTGTTAGCGGAATTATCGTTCTCACAAGATAATTAATCACTGTTGGTTATACGAATTCTCGATCCGAAATAGACAATTATGTTCCATACTTTCAAAGGAATGACGTTTTTTATGGAGGAAATGATGAAAGTATTTACCATGGATGACCTCTCATATCGAGGGGCACACAAAGGAGTCCATAGCTGGGATCACCCTGGGGCGGCCGATCCTTATTATTGGCATCCAGACTGGTTACATATTGCTGAAGACGCAATGGGTATGCACAAAATGGCCGATCTTGTTGTACCCCCCGGTGAAGAAGCAACCGAAGAACATGCCAAAGAGGCAATTGTTAAATACCTCAACGAGAAAAATGCAGAGGAAGAAAAAGAAGACAAATAAACCGCCTCAGGCCATATTTTATCTGTGCACCATCATAAGAAGCTATCGATTGAACTCACTGAATATGATGGCGCACATATCCACCGCAAAAAGTCCTAACTGCGCGCGTTTCAGTCCCAATACTGCCAAACACTACTTTAACTGAAAAGTATTCTAAAAGGATGAATAAAAAACGTAGTCAGGAAACATGGTTGTTTATTCTTTTGTTTTTGCTTCTGTGTTCTTGTTTAGTAAAGAGTAGGTCAGGCTTTTAAGCCAAATTAAGCTAATGGAATCGTGTAACTTTTCAATAATAAACCCTCTACTTTGCCCTGCTTTAGAAAACGATTGCATCAAGTGGATAAAACAGCATCAATTCGCGATAAAGCTCGCTTTGAAACGCCCTTATCAGCACACTTTGCATTGCAAAAAAACAGCTTTTGCTACATTTCCATTTCCAATTGGATATTTTTTAGGTTTTCTTGCCAGTAAGTGTTGTAACAAGTAATGCTGAAAGGTATAAATACGGGCACACCCTTCGATTAACATGGATGAAGATTATGTTTGAAAAAGTAGTAGCCGCTCCGGCTGACCCTATTCTTGGTCTTACAGAAGAATTTAAAAAAGATACTCGCGCAGAAAAAATCAATCTTGGCGTAGGTATTTACAAAAATGAGCAAGGCGAAACCCCTGTTCTTGCAACAGTTAAAAAAGCTGAAGCAGCACTTATTGAGACTGAAAAAACCAAATCTTACCTAACAATCGAAGGTACGGCAGAGTACGGTCTGGCGGTACAAAAACTGCTATTCGGTGACGATGCAGAGATCGTTGCAGACAAACGTGCAAAAACCGCTCAAGCACCAGGTGGTACAGGTGCATTGCGTGTGGCAGGCGAATTCATTAAACGTCAGCTAGGCGATGTAAAAATCTGGATCAGCAACCCAACTTGGGCAAACCACAACGGTGTTTTCACTGCTGCAGGTATCGAAACAGCTCAATACAGCTACTACAACGCAGAAACGAAAGATAAAGACTTCGATGCAATGCTTAACGATCTTCAAGCGGCATCTGAGGGCGATATCGTTCTTCTACATGGCTGCTGCCACAACCCTACTGGTATCGATCCGACGGCAGAAGAGTGGGAAACTCTGGCTAAGTTAGTTGCAGAGAAGAAATTGCTACCACTATTTGACTTTGCTTACCAAGGTTTCGCGAAAGGTGTTGAAGAAGATGCAGCAGGTCTGCGTACTTTTGCTAAGTACAACAAAGAAATCCTAGTTGCTAGCTCTTTCTCTAAAAACTTCGGTCTTTACAACGAGCGTGTCGGTGCCTTCACTCTTGTCGCTGAGTCTGAAGAAGTGGCAACAACCGCATTCTCGCAAGTTAAAGCTATCATTCGCTCTATCTACTCTAACCCACCAGCTCACGGCAGCGCAGTGGTTACGCACATTCTGAACAACGCAGACCTTCGTGCAGAATGGGAAGCAGAAGTAGCAGAAATGCGCGATCGTATCCAAGAGATGCGTGAACTGTTTGTAGCGACACTGAAAGAAGAAGGTGTAGAGGCAGACTTTAGCTTTATCGAACGTCAAAACGGCATGTTCTCTTTCTCTGGCCTGTCTAAAGAGCAAGTAAACCGCCTGAAAGAAGAATTTGGCATTTACATTGTAGGCTCTGGCCGAATCAGCGTAGCTGGCATGACTAAGTCAAACATGAGCCCACTATGTAAGGGCATTGCCGCTGTACTTTAATAAACAGTGCAATAAATAAGTAAAGGTCAGCACTCGCTGACCTTTTTTGTATTCGATTATGACTTTACGCTAATAAACAAACCTGAGGCTTAAACCCACCTCATTGATGTAATCAGAGGGTGCCCCCGAGTATTCCGTATCTCGGTACTGGTAGTAAAGGCCTGTACCAATGACGTCATGCCACTGATAGTTGAAACCAATTTTATACTTATTCTCATCAACAATATCGCTGCGATTCGCTTCTAACTCAGCATTAATAATCAGTTTTTCACCCACAAGGTACTGAGCACCAATAGCGACAGCTTGGATAAACTCCGTTTCTGACAGCAATGCTTTATCCGTATCGTCATCTGTCGCTTTTGCTTTAATTGCCCCTAATCGATAAATGCCATAGAGATCAAATTGTTGAGTGACGCCATATCGGTAACCACCACCAAACATCAAACGATCTATTCTCAACGTATAAGTGTCTGGGTGAAAAAACTGCGCCGCATAGTCTACGTTAAATAGCCAGTTATCCGTAAACAAGTAGTTACCACCCACATCAATCGTCGTAACATTCGAGTTCTCTAACCATTCCTCATTGGTTGTCCCCGCCCCGACGTTGAGGTAAATGTGCTCATAACCAAATTTTTCCGCTTGTTCCGCCTCTGAAGCACTGCTTACTGCAGCAAAAGCGCAAAGCGGTACAAGTAATAAACTTCTCAACATTCGATTTCCTTTCATGAGAATCAATAGATGTTTTGTAATCCGATATCTAAACTCATCCGAGACCTTCGATATTAGCCGAATGCGCTTATTGTTGTCGTGTTACATGTCGGAATCTTATGATTAATCGCTCAAAACGACGATCGAGTAAGACTCTGTTTTAAAACTAAGTTAAGATTACTTTATTACTTGAAAATCAAAAGGCAACCACATGGATGCAGAACTTCTCGAGATTTATAACTTTCTCGCCAAGTACCCACCTTTTAATGAACTCCCAGAGGAAGCTCTGAGCAAAGTGACCGAGAGTGTCGAAATTTCCTACTACCGAGAAGATACTCCGATTATCCACTTTGGCGATGAAGTTCAAGAGCTCTTCGTGGTAAGAAGTGGCGTGGTTGAAGTTTACCGACGTAAAGGTGAGCTTTATAGCCGTCTTGACGAAGGCGATCTCTTCGGTCAGATGGGGCTACTGACCAATAACAAAGTTCGTTTCCCAGTAAAAGCGATCGATGACGCTTTGATATACTGCATTCCAGGCGATGTGTTCCAGGAAATGTACGATAACTATGACTCATTTGCTGACTTTGTCGAGGTGGAAAACAGCGCGCGTTTACGCATGGCTATCTCAGAAAATAAAGAAGCCAACGATCTTACGACGTCCAAAGTTAAGACACTACTAACACGTGATGCTCCAACAATTGAACGCGGTCAGTCCATTCAGCAGGCTGCAAAAATCATGGCCGATGATTATGTTTCATCGTTACTTATCATTGACCCTGACTTTGTACAAGACGAAGACGATCCTCAGTCGCCAGTCTTAGGTATCGTTACCGATCGAGATTTGTGTGCACGTGTTCTGGCCGAGGGTTTGTCTCCACTAGATGATGTTGCGACGGTCATGACAACCGAAGTTATCTCCCTCGATCATAACGCTTACGTCTATGAAGCCATGCTTAAAATGTTGCGTTATAACGTACACCATCTTCCTGTGGTTAAAGATCAACAACCGATCGGTATCATCGAGACAACAGACATCGTCCGTTATGAGTCGCAAAACTCGTTGCTTCTCGTTAGTAGCATTTTCCACCAGCACACGATTGAAGACTTGGCCGCCGTGGCAGGAGAAGTAAAAAGCAGTTTTGTGCGCCTGGTGAACGAAGACGCGAATTCGCACATGGTGGGAAGTGCCATGTCAGTTATTGGTCGAAGCTTCAAACAGCGTTTACTGGAAATGGCCGAAGAAAAATTAGGTCCACCGCCCATTCCTTACTGTTTCCTTGCGCTGGGTTCCATGGGACGTGATGAGCAACTTCTGGTTACCGATCAGGACAATGCCATCATTCTTGACGAAAGTTATCAAGAGACCAAACATGGTAAGTATTTTGAGGAACTGGCCCAGTTTGTCAGCGACGGCTTAGATGCGTGTGGCTACAAATATTGCACCGGCGACATCATGGCAACCAACCCGATGTGGAGAATGACTCGTTCACAATGGGAAGACTGTTTTGCCGACTGGATTGACGACCCAAACCCGAAAGCACTGCTCAACGCTTCCATCTTCTTTGATTTGGACGGCGTCTATGGTCGATTGAAATGGGCTGAACAGTTGACGAGTTTTATCGTTCGTCGTGCGCGTAAGAATAACCGCTTCCTGGCATGTCTCGCTCGTAACGCCCTAAACCGCACGCCTCCACTCGGGTTCTTTAAGAGCTTTGTTGTGGAGAAAGATGGACAACATAAAAACTCAATTAACTTGAAACGTCGCGGGACGGCACCTCTGGTTGACTTAATCAGGGTACACGCACTGGCTGTCGGTTCTCGTACGCAGAACTCATTCGAGCGCCTTGATGACATTATTGATGCCGGTATTTTACCTAAAGGTCGTGCGCAAGATTTAAAAGACGCGCTAGAGTTCATCTCTATGGTAAGGATTCGTCACCAAGCGTACGATGTTGAAATGGGCATTGACCCAGACAACAATATTGAACCGGAAAGCTTGTCAGACTTTGAACGCCGTAACCTTAAGGATGCCTTCCAAATTTTGAGTAATGGGCAAAACTTCCTTAAGTTCCGGTATCAAGCAAACAAGAGCTTTAAGTGAGGCGTAACATGTTAAAAAAGCTCTTTCAAAAGCCGACGATTCAATGGCACGCAAAGTTTAAACAAAAAGTTGAGATGGCAAAGGATGAAAACTTAATTGCCTTCTATGGCACTGAATTGCCTGCGCCGGACACGCCACTTTCCGAGGTTGAATTTGTTGCATTGGATCTCGAAACCACCGGCTTAGACCCTGATAAAAACGATATCATTACTATCGGTCTGGTCCCTTTCAATTTAAATCGTATTTATTTGCGAAAGGCACGCCACTGGAAAGTAAGGCCAAAACAAAAGCTGGATGAAGACTCAGTCATCATTCATGGTATTACCCATAGCGAGCTTATTGATGCCCCTGATTTGGGTGAGATTCTTAATGAACTGCTCCCCTGCTTAAGCGGCAAGATCGTTGTAGTGCATTATCGTCGTATAGAACGAGAATTTCTTGATAAAGGACTGCGAGATCGTATCGGTGAAGGCATCGAATTCCCTGTTTTGGATACTTTTCAAATCGAAGAGGATATTCAGAAAAAGCGTCCGGGAAATCTGTTGGAAAAGATAAAAGGTAAAAAACCAGAGTCGTTGAGATTAGCTCAATCACGGCGCCGCTATGGTTTACCGGACTATACTCCTCATCATGCGTTGACTGATGCAATAGCAACTGCCGAGCTGCTACAGGCACAAATCGCGCACTATTACGATGAGAGTCAAACGATAAGCGAATTCTGGCTTTAGTCATACAACCAAAAAACAAAAAGGAGCTCAAATGGCTCCTTTTTCAATTATTGCGTGCTAACAATTAAGAGAATCAAAGCTTAAAGCGTTTGATTTCCTGCTCAAGCTCATGTGATAGCTCAGACAAGTAAGCGGCCTGTTCCGCTGCTTGATGGGCCTCTGCTGAAAGCTCGTTAGAAACATCACGAATCCCTTCTGTATTACGCGTAATTTCTGTGGTTACTGACGCTTGTTCTTCTGCAGCTGAAGCGATTTGTGTCGCCATGTCGCTGATTTGCTCTACTGCACTGTGAATTTGAGTCAGACTTACGGCCGCTGAGTTCGCATCATCAACACTGGTATCAGCCAGACGACGGCTATCACCCATTATCCCGACCGCCTTCTGCGTTGTGCCTTGAAGCATCTCGATGGTTTCTTGAATCTCTTTTGTTGAAGCATGTGTACGTTGACTCAATACACGAACTTCATCCGCAACGACGGCAAAACCACGTCCCTGCTCTCCTGCACGCGCTGCCTCTATGGCCGCATTAAGTGCCAGCAAGTTCGTTTGTTCTGCGATGTCTTGAATGGTCGATAGAATGGTATTGATACTATTGCCATGCGCTTCCAGATCCTGAATAACGTTCGTCGCGACCTGGACTTCTTGTGCAAGATTCTGAATCGAATTTTGTGTCTGTACGACTTGGCTAGAACCATGAGCACAAGCCTGCACTGCTTCTTCGGAGTTATTCGCCGTGCTATCTGCGTTACCTGCGATCTCCTGAGTTGCCGCCGCCATTTCGTTAACCGCAGTTGCGACCATGTTGATTTCATCCTGCTGATAAGAGATACGCTGACTACGTTCTTCCGCTTGCTGAGCCGTGGTACGTGCCTGATCAGACAATGATGAGGATACATGGCTTAATTTCGTTACCATGGTATGCATATTGCCAACAAAGCGGTTGAAGTTTTCCGCAAGTTTACCCACTTCGTCGTCACTGCGTGGCTCCAGACGCTGCGTCAGGTCACCTTCGCCAGAAGCAATTTCTTCCAGTGCATGAGATACACGATTTAGGTCGCGGAATAGGAAACCCACTAACCAAGATACCGCCACAATCACTGCGATAGTAATCATCACTGCCGCGATCAGCAAATCACGTAACAACAGCGCATTACCCGCTTCTTCTGTTGCTTTATCCATCTCGATGGCGAACATCCAATGCGTGCCAGGTACCTTGTTGAAGTAGTACAGTTTCTCTACCCCTTTTATCGAGGTATTTTCAATTTTACCTTCGTCAGCAGCACGCTCGATCGCCTGTCGAGAAAAGTCTTTTGATAAACTGGTGATTGGCTTAAGCGTTAAGCTTTTATCAGGGTGGGCGAGAAACGTCCCTTCATTCATATCAATCAACATCGCACGAGAGTTTTCACCCGCATCAATGTTGATAACATCACTGATTAGCTGATCAATAAGTACATCAGCGCCTACGACACCAATAAACTGACCATTTTTCATCACTGGCTCAGCAATAGTCACTAACAGAGCATTGGTAATCGCATCCTGATATGCTCCAGTGATGATCTGCTTACCAGCGGCATTGGCATCTTTGTACCAAGGACGAGTTCGTGGATCATAATCCGCTCGGTTACGCTCTGGGTGAGAACGGTACATATCTCCGCGTGGTGTACCAAGGAAGATATCATCAAAGCCACCGGCTTTACGTGCTTGCTGCAGAAACGGAACCACGTCTTGTTCACCCGAGTAATCGTTAAATGCAGTAGCAATTTCTTTACGGATCGTAACCCAGTCAGAAATTCCTTCTGATGCAACGGCACTCAGGCTTTGTGCTCTTGAATAGACACCAGCAGAAGTCTGATCAAACAACTGACCAGCGGACAGCCAAGTCAATGCTGCGGCCATTATGATGACAGCCGAAAGACTCGCGCCGATAAGTTTTTGTTTAAGTGTAAGTTTCATAATTTTTATTTAATTTGGAAGGACAACCTAGAAGCGTGAATAGTACACATTTTTTTGTCACTAATCACCAAGTTTTAATCAACCAAATCTAAATCTAAATCATTGTAAAATATGAGTTTTAACCGTGTCATTCTTTTGTCCTTCGTCAGAAAATCGGCACAAAAAAAGCCAGCTAAGCTGGCTTTTTAGAAAAGAGATAATTAATACCGATTATTGACGTTCGGTTTTCATACCCATCAGCAAGCTCACACACATCGCAAGCAAGATAATCGTAAATGGTAATGCAGTTGAAATAGCACCAGCTTGGAGCGCTTGTACCGCTTCCGAACCACCGATCCACAGCAACGCAACAGCGATTGCACCTTCCATCAACGCCCAGAAAATACGTTGTGGTACTGGAGCATCCACTTTACCACCTGCAGTAATACTGTCGATAACCAACGAGCCTGAGTCTGAAGAGGTAATAAAGAAGACCAATACCAGAACAATAGCAATGAACGACAAGATATTACCAAATGGCAATGAATCAAACATTTGGAACATAGCCAGTGATACGTCAGTCAGACCATTCGCACCTAGGTCACCTACTTTATCAACCACCTGCTCGATAGCTAAGCCACCAAATACAGACATCCAAATAACTGTGACTGCAGTTGGTACAAGTAGAACAGCGGTAATGAACTCACGTACTGTACGGCCGCGAGAAACACGTGCGATAAACATGCCGACGAATGGTGACCAAGAAATCCACCAAGCCCAGTAGAATACAGTCCAACCTTGGAACCACGCTTCATCGGTACGATCAAACGGGTTACTTAGTGGAATGATGTTTTCTACGTATGCCATCAGTGTAGTTGGGATTGAACCCAAGCTTGCTGCCCAGCCGATCAAACCAACCAAAATAAGCAGTAAGAAAGCGACAAGCATGTTGATGTTACTGATGACTTTTACACCACCATCGATACCACGAATAACGGATACCACAGCGAGTAATGTAACCACCGTAATCACAACGACTTGCAGGCCTATTCCAGCCTCAATACCAAATACATGGTGAATACCACTTGCGGCTTGTTGCGCCCCCAGACCCAGAGATGTCGCCAGACCAAATAAGGTTGCAAGTACCGCTAAAATATCAACAATATGACCAGCCCAGCCCCACGCACGGTCACCCAGCAATGGGTAAAAGATCGAGCGCATCGACAGTGGAAGTCCTTTGTTGTAGGCAAAGAATGCTAAGGAAAGCGCCACAACACCGTAAATAGCCCATGGATGCAGACCCCAGTGGAACATAGTCGCGCCCAGTGCCAATCTCGCAGCTTCAGGCGTGTTCGCTTCCACACCTAGCGGGGTTTCATACCAACCAGTGAAGTAAGCAACAGGCTCTGCAACACTCCAGAACATCAGACCGATACCCATACCCGCAGCAAACAACATCGCTAACCAGGATAAGAAGGAGTAGTCAGAAACGGCGTCTTTACCACCCAGGCGAATTTTACCCATCGGTGACACGATGAGAACCAGGCAGAAAATAACAAAAATGTTACCTGAAATAATGAATAACCAATCAAATGAACCAATGATCTGCCATTTGATCCCATCAAGTACCGTCTTAGCAGTGTGTGCATCTAGAACTAATGCAGCAACAAGAAACAGCGCAATTAAACCTGCACTAATTCCAAAAACAGGGTTATGTACGTCAAACCCCCATTTTTGAACGTTATCCTGACCTACCGTATAGTCGGTACTATCGATACTGTATTTATCGACACCTTTTGTCATCGTTCCTCTCTTTATTCTTGTAATCTTTACGCACCAAACAAAATTCGTTCGAACACGATACGTTTTACATTCCGTGAAGGCCTAAGATCCTAACATTTGAGGTGTTTTTGTCTAGATCTTCCATGAAAAATCCCAGTTTATTACATTTCAATCGGAAATTTCTTACCAAAATCATGCAACATGCTGCACTAATAATTAGACCACAAACAATTATTGCTATAATAATTTTAGGGCTTACTGACTCTCTGCACCCAGCGATAAATGGAAATTGGAATAACCAAGTACGGTTAGAAAGGGTATCAAGGGAATTTTTTTACGCAGCCCTTTAAATAACAGAGCATTTGAGTTAGTGTCGCCCCGTTAAATGTTCCTACAGACTGGATGAAAAAATTGGAAAAGTACGAAGAAGTATTGGTCTCGATTCGTCAGATCATCCGCGCAATTGATTTACACTCAAAAAAACTGAGTAAAGAGTCTGGCCTGACTGCCCCTCAGGTAATTTTAATGCGTGCTATCTACGAGTTAGATAACGTCACAATCAAGCAATTGTCTAGCCATACCAATATGAGTCAAGCAACGGCGACCACCATTCTCGATCGATTAGAGCGTAACCAACTGGTAGAACGTCGTCGTAGTGTTGAGGATAAGCGTAAAGTGCACGCCGTATTGACAGATAAAGGGCTAGAAGCATTAAAACAAGCACCAACGCCACTGCAAGAGCATTTCATTAATCGATTCCAGAAGTTGGAAGAGTGGGAACAAACCCTGCTACTATCATCCGTTCAGCGCATTTCTACCATGATGAATGCTGAAGACATCGACGTCGCGCCAATGCTTGAGATTGGCAGCATTACTGGTACATTCCCGAAAGCAGAGTAATTCTATCTAAAAGTGCTCGCTGGTGGTGAGCACTGATCATTTAGTCAGTCCTGTCTCAAACGCATATTTGGCCAATTCGGCAGTCGAATGCAGATCCAGTTTATGCTTAATATTGTGACGATGCGTTTCGACGGTTCTGTAACTGATATTAAGTAAAGTGGCGATTTTTTTGCTGCTGTTTCCCTGCGCGACAAGCTTGAGTACCGCCTCTTCTCTGCGGCTAAGTGGATTAGTCCTTTGATTGATAGGCGTTACTTCTTGTGTGAATAACGTCTGAGTCACTGACTCACAAAAGTAGGTGGAACCTTGGTTCACCGTTTTAATTGCTTGGACCATTTTCTCTGCTGAAATCTCTTTCAACATGTACCCGACTGCGCCCGCTTGCATCACCTTCATGATGTACTCACGGTTATCGTGCATGGTTAGCATCAAGATTTTACTCTCAGGCAATTCCTCTTTAATAATACCTGTCGCTTCAATGCCGTTCATGATTGGCATACTAATGTCCATAAGTATGACATCTGGATGAAGATGTTTGGCAACTTCTATTGCTTCTAAGCCGTTGCTAGCCGTACCAATGACGTTAATATCTTGTTCTAACTCCAGTCGTGCCATAAAGCCATCTAATACCACTTGGTGATCATCCACGATCAATACACTAATTGGTTTATCCATAAACGTCTTCGTCCAAATTTAACAACACAGTAATCTCTGTCCCTAAACCAAGCTCGCTCATCAATTCAAACTCTCCCCCAATAAACTCCACGCGTTCCTGCATGTTTCGCAGCCCTATCCCTTGGCGATGAATAGCTTGGTTAACAACAAAGCCGACGCCGTTGTCACGTATCAGTAATTGCAGCATATTGCCCATTTTTTGCAAAGTGACCGTGACTGTTTTCGCTTTCGCGTGTTTTTCGATGTTGTTCAATGATTCTTGAGCAACTCGATACAAAGTGGTGGCGACTTCCGAGGTCAGTTTGTGCTGCTGGGTATCAAAATGGCTATCGATATCAATACCAGAGTGAGAGTGAAAATCCTGCAGCAAGGTCGTGAGCGCGGCTTCTAAACCAATATCGTCCAATGCACTGGGCCTCAGCTGGTGAGAAATATGTCGGACTTCATTGATTGCCGTAACCAGAGACCTCTGAGATTTATCTAAGTGTTGCTTGAGCTTTTCATCTTCTAAGCGATGACTCATCAGATCTAAATGGCACTTGCTTGAGACCAACAATTGATTAATGCCATCATGCAGCTCTCGCGCCAAATGCTTCTTCTCATCCTCCTGAAACATCACGGTTTTATACGCTAGTTCTTTCAAGTGTTTATCTGCCAAGCGATGTTCATGCAAATTGATCGCCAGGGTTAAGACAATAATCACCGCTACGGTGACGACCAGAATAACAACCACCGAAAAGAAGGTGGTTTCGATATTTTTATTTACTGTCGCGCGCATGCTTGCTACTTCCTGGCTGACATCTTCAATGTACAATCCAGTCCCGACCATCCACTCCCATTTTTCTAACCAGCCGGCATAACTGAGCTTGGGAACGACCTCTCCTGTTGAAGGCTTTTGCCACAAGTACTGATGAAAACCGCCGCCCGTTTGCGCTTGATATAACAATGCCTCTATAAGCCGATCGCCATTTGTATCTTGAAGACCTAAGAGGTTCTTGCCGACCAACTCGGGCTGTGCGGGATGGACAAGGTTGGTGCCATGTTTATCGTAAGCAAAGAAGTAGCCATCGGAGCCATAGGTTAAGCGGTTTAAAATGGCTTTAACGCGTGCTTTGGCAACACCTTCTTCAATCGTTGTGTCGTTGTAGATGTGAATGATGGAGTCAAAAGCAACATCGACGGTGTCTTTTAACGCGGCTTCTTTCGACTGAATGAGGTTTTGTTGGAAGAGTTCTACCTCTCGCTGACCGAGCGTCTTAGCCTGATAGATAGAAATCCAACTGATACTGGCTGACACCAATACCACAGGTATCAGTGCCAGCAGAATTAATTTAGCTTTGAGAGGCATCCCTTCCCTCCATGAAACGCTGCTCTAAGCGTCAACGAATAAGCAGCTTAACAACTTGTTTCAAAAGGTGGAAACTCTCAGGTCACAAAATCTCCGATTAGCCCATTCCATAAAACTCAGGGAAGAACAGTAACGATGCAAGTACGACTATCTGAATGGCAATAAACGGCATCACCCCTTTATAAATATCGCGCGTTGTCACCCCTGCCGGAGCCACCCCTTTCAGGTAGAACAAACTAAAACCAAATGGCGGAGTTAAGAAGGACGTTTGTAAGTTCATCGCAACCAGAATCGCAAACCAGGTCATATTAATGCCTAACAGTTCCGCGACAGGCGCAAGGATAGGAACAATGATGAAACAGATTTCGACAAAATCAATAAAGAAGCCCAAAACCAAAATAACCAACATGGTGATGATCAGGAACCCCCACTTCTCACCGGGGATATTCAGCATCCACTCTTCGACTAAGTAATCACCGCCAGTGTATGTAAAGGCCATCGAGAAGGCGGTTGCGCCAAGCAATATAGCGAAGACCATCGCCGTGACTTTTACTGTCTCTTTTGACGCATCATAAACCATCGACCAGCTAAACTGTTTATACAACAAAGCCAGTACAATCGCGCCAGCACCACCCAAAGCCGCCGATTCTGTTGGAGTTGCGATACCCGCAAAAATAGAACCTAATACAACAATGATTAGAGCCAGTGGTGGCAGCACCGCTTTTAGTGCGCTTATGACTTCTTCTTTACGGCTGACAGACTCATCCCGCTCGATAGGCTGAGCGGCGCCTGGATTCAATTTGGCGTAAATAAGGATGTATATCACGTACGCAGCAACCAAAGTGATACCCGGCCATATTGCCGCTTGGAATAAGTCACCGACCGGCACACCTAATACGTCCCCTAGAAGGATCAGCACAATGGAAGGAGGAATAATTTGTCCTAGTGTGCCTGACGCACAGATGGTGCCACACGCCAGGCCTTTGTCATAATTGTACTTTAGCATCACTGGCAGTGAGATCAGGCCCATCGCGACCACTGATGCTCCAACCACACCTGTCGATGCGGCAAGCAATGCACCAACTAATACAGTAGAAATCGCGATACCACCACGAACCCCACCAAACAGACGGCCCATAGATTCTAATAACTGCTCTGCGAGCTTAGTTTTCTGAAGGACAAGCCCCATAAACACAAATAACGGTACGGCCATCAGCACCGTATTTTGCATAATCGATTGAATGCGGTATGGCATAAACGCAAACATTTCGATGCCTTCTGCCCAAACACCAAAGATCAACGCAATGCCGCCAAATGTAAAAGCAACAGGGAACCCTAGAAGTAGCGCAAATAAGGCTACAAAAAACATGACTATACCGATCATAATAACTTCCTTTTACGACTTACCGCTTTTGCCGGCATAGATAAAATGAGGATTAACGATTTTATTGATTGAATGCAGTAACAAGCCGATACCACTCACCGCCATGAAAAAGAACGACAATGGAATCATTGCCTTGATGATCCAACGATAAGGCAAACCACCTGGGTCACCGGATGTCTCTCCTAGCGCATAACTTTCTTTAGCAAAGTCGATACCAAACCACGCGACCAATAAGCAGAAAGGAAGCAGGAAAAACAGTGTGCCGATGATGTCGATGACCGATTGCGCCTTGTAAGATAAACGCTCATAGAAAATATCGACTCGAACGTGACCACCCGCTTTAATCGCGTATGGCACACCCAACAAAAATACGGCGGAAAAGAGGTGCCATTCCATTTCCTGAAAGGCGATAGAGACATCGTTGAACACGTAACGCATGACAACGTCGTATACCACATTTAGTAGCAGTAAGATGAAGAGGATGCTGGACAACCACCCCAAAAAATCACTGAAGCGATTGAATATCCGCTCAATATAAATAAGGCTTCTCATTCCTAACTCCGTGGAACGTATGGTTGAGCTCCACTATTTTGTGGAGCATTTATTATGATTTTTGTTGAGCTTCACTGTCAGCCCAAACCTCTCTGGCTTGGGCTGGGAGCTGTAGTATTAGTCAGCTTGACTGTTTAGATACGCTCGTTGTGAGATGTTAGTCCATTGACGCACTTGCTCCATGTAAGAAGCTTGAGAGTCTTGGATCTCTTTCGCCAGTGCATCTTCCTCCGCGTGTTTTTGCAGAAGACGATCATTTGCTTCTTTCATTGCGGCCATCACTTCCGGCGGGAAATCCTTCACTTCTACGTTCGGATACTCTGACTTAATCGTCGCCCAGTTTTTGCCACTTTCGTGTTTAGACTGAGTGTACATATCGTAAGCCGCCGTTTTCATTGCCACTTTTAAGATCGCTTTCAGATCGTCAGGTAGTTTTTCCCACGTACGTTTGTTAACCAGGAACTGAAGTTCTGTCGCAGGCTCATGCCAGCCGGTGTAGTAATAAGGAGCAATCTTGTGGAAGCCCATACGCAGGTCTAGAGAAGGACCAACCCACTCAAGTGCATCAATGGTACGGCGCTCAAGAGACGTGTATAGCTCGCCTGGTGCAATATTGGTTGGCTTTGCGCCCAACTCAGCCAGGATTTCTCCGGCAAAGCCAGGGATACGCATTTTCAGACCTTGAAGGTCATCCAGTGTCTTGATTTCCTTTTGAAACCAGCCGCCCATTTGGGTATCTGTGTTACCACCAGGGAAAGACATCATGTTGTGAGGCGCGTACACTTTCTCCATCAGCTCCATACCACCGCCATAGTAGAACCAAGCATACTGTTCTGTTGGCAACATACCGAAAGGCATTGAAGAGAAGTAAAGCGTATTCGGCACTTTCCCTTTCCAGTAATACGACGCTGAATGGCCTAAGTCGTATTGACCTGATTTGACCATATCAAACACACCAAAAGGAGCTTTGTGCTTGTTCGCCGAGTCAATACGGATCTGTAGACGACCGTTTGACATTTCCTCAGCCATTTTCGCCATATTTTTCGTCGTATCGCCAAAAATAGGGAAGTTAGGTCCCCATGTTTCTGCGAGTTTGAGGCGATATACTTTTTCAGCAGCGTTTGCAGAAGTTGCCGCGAAGGCCATCGCAGCAACCAACGCAGTGGATTTCAACACACGTTTTAAAGATTTTTGGATTAAACTCATCGTTCACGTCCTTTGTCACCAAGGTTATTGTTATCATCCATTTCATGAGGATTTGTATTACATCCAGGTAACAGCAAACGAGCGTGTTTACGTTGGCTCTTGAATAAACACAGCATCAATTTGAGTTACACGGCGTAACTTGATGCTAAAGGTGTATCAATAATGTTGATTCCGAAATGCGCAGGAATACGCAACTTTTACCGCTAACACATCTCGCATTAGCTATTGGTAGTACGTATTTCTACGTAGGAAGTTACCCTAACTAAAATTTATAATTTTTTAAAACAGGATGTTATCGTGAAGCCCAAACACATAGAGTGAAAAGACTACGTACGTAGTATCTTTCCAAGAAATTTACAAAGTATTTAAGGAAATGTGACAAACAACATTTTGACGCCGCTAGACTTGGCCAAATCAAAGATGGATAAATAGGTTGACGCAGTTTTAGGTAGCTTATAAAAAAATACCCCGACAATAATAGTCGAGGTATTAGAGAACCGTATCTTACTAAGATAAGGGGTTTTAAATTAAATCGCTTTGTAGATAACTTTGTTACCTGCCAATTGCTCTTTTTGAACCAGGTTTTCTTCAAGAAGCTTCTTCAGTGCGCCAGTCGCCCAAGATGCTGCTTTCGTGTCTTCTTGACCTGCAGCAAGGCCGATGCCTTTAGGGTTAATACCGTCGGCATTTGCCACAACGATATCTAGCACTTGTTGCTGTTTTGGAGTTAGAGCAACTTCTACTGTTTTCGCTACCGCTACTTTCTTCTCAGCTACTACTTTCTCAGTAACAGAAGCTACTGCTACTTTCTCAGCAACAGGCTTCGCTGCTTTTTGTACTGCAGCAATGTTTGCTACTGTCGCCTTAATGCGCTTTTGCAATTTCATTTGCACTTTACGCTTATGAGCAAGTCTCATTGAATATGTCTCCAGTTCACTGCATCTCAGCAGGGATGAAAATTTGAAGCGCGTTTTATACCAAAATTCGCAAACAATTTGTAGGTTTTAGCACCTAAATGCGATGAAAAATGCCCTCAAAACCCAGTACGTCTATTATTTATACAGATGATTTGTGAACTGTTTTATTGAATACTGGGTATAAAAACAGAGGTTTTTTGTCCACTAAGTCACTTTGTTTCACACTAAAAAAGTGAAGTAATCGCCCCCTAAATAACCCAGAAACAAAACCAGATTAGGACGCGATAATAAAAGTCACTTGGGTAATTTTGCCAATTCAATGGGGTTAAAAGCATGGAAACGCTGCATCTCACTAATTCACATTTTAAGCCTGGCTCTATTCTTACCCGAATAACCTTGTTTCTTGTCGCTCTGATAACGCTGTTTCTGGTATTAATATCACCAGGATGGAAGCAAGCAATGTTATCTGTGATATTAATGGCCGTGATTGTCGGGTTTGCGGTAATGATGATCAAGAAAAGCCAAGTTTCATTTACGCTAACGGCAACCCATTTTCAGCAACACCTTTTTAAAGGTGGCTGGGTAGTCCGCTGGTGCAATGTTGAATCGATAGGTATTTGTAGTTACCAGCAAGATGGTTGGTATCAGCCATTGCCTTGGATAGGCTTGCGTTTAAAGCACTACTCTCCCTACCTCGATGCAATTTGCCCGCGTATAGCAACAGAAATCTTGCTAAGCCAGCGTGCTTTACTTTATTTAGGCGCGAAACAGAATCAATGCGAAGAGAAATTTGAAGATATGGTCCTCGATCCAAGACCCTATATTAGTAGTAATGGGAAACATTACCAAGGCTTGCTCGCAATCCTGGCAAACAGAATGAAATATCAACGAGAATTCTACGGTTATGACGTGTTTATCTCAACCAGTGATCTGGACAGAGGAGCGGAAGATTTCGTCGGATTAACTCGGCGGTATTTAGCGGCCGCCGAGCCAGACTTGCTTGAGAAAAAATAGCTCTGCTTTACCAACGTAACTCATTCAATGATTAGATAATTGACGATGGTTATTAGGCTAACAGGTCCTAGTAAAGCGGCATCTCATCGGCAACAAATGGGTTGGTTTTACGTTCATGACCAAAGGTTGATTGCGGACCATGACCAGGAATAAAAGTGACGTCGTTACCAAGTGGCCAAAGCTTCTCTTTGATAGACGTGATCAATGTATTGAAGTCGCCTTGTGGGAAATCGGTACGACCAATACTGCCGTTAAACAGGACGTCGCCAACAAATGCAACACGGGCTTCTTCACTGTAAAGTACAACGTGACCTGGGGTATGACCCGGAGTATGAATCACCTTCAGCACTTGATTACCAAAAGTGACAGTGTCACCCTCATCCAGCCACTGATCAGGTTCAAACGCTTCCGTTAGCGGGAAGCCAAACATTTTGCTCTGCCCTTCCAACCCTTGTAACCAGAAATTATCTGCTTTGTGGGGACCAACAATTTCCTTTCCACCAAGCAAAGCCGCTAGTGGCTGAGTACCACCGACATGATCCAAGTGACCGTGTGTCAAAACCAATTGAACGACATCAACGCCTAACTCTTTGACTAACACAGCAAGCTGCTTTTCATCACCGCCCGGGTCAACCACGATGCCTTTCATCGTTTCATCACACCAGACAATAGAACAGTTTTGAGAAAAAGCTGTCACCGGGACAATTTGGTATTTCAGAGCCATGGATAACCTATCACCACATAAATGTTGTTAAAACTGCCGCAACTATGACACTAAGCCAAAGTGACTTCAAGACTTGTAGAAGTCAGGCAACTCCTGATTCTCTGGTCACTCAGACAAACTCAATTACCAGGAACGAACGGCACCCGTATCAATATGAACAAAGTTACTGCCCGGGTAGTAGCCGACGCCGCCCGCTTTTAGGCTTAAAGCAGCATCACGTACGGTGGACAACTTAACCCCGTCTAAACGAAAATCGATGGCTTTTCCTTCCATATGAAGGCTTTTCTTCGCAACACCGGAAGAGCCCTTGCGTAATGCGGAGTTTGTCTTTGGCGAACGATAACCCGAGATTACAATGACTTCAGACTCTGTACCAATGAGCTTTTGAATTTGGCTGATCTGATCAAACAAACGGCGATCCATTGGAAAAGCTTCATTACGTCGATGATCACGACAGAATTGATCCAACCTTTTGAGCTCAGTTTTAACGTACCCATTTCCATCAAAGTAGCACGTCTCTAATTGCTCTCCAGTATTAAGGTTATTCATCGCTAACACACGAGGCTCATCTGGGAGTGACGCCCATGATAGCGCTGGCATAGCAGAAGCTAACACAACACCACCAGCGCTCAATTTAAGAAAATCACGACGGGAAAAATTACAACTTACCATATAGAAATACTGCTCAAAAACTACACGAGCAGCGGACATTAACCAAACTGGTGCATTTCGTCAATTGCATAAATCAGTCCGGAATGTCGTAAGTGACCACAATGCTTGGCTTACTAATTGAACAAAAAGTAAATTTTCAGAAGTGTAAATTTACTTAAAGGTTTACCCTGCCATTACCCTTGATTATCGTAAGAATAAATGTCGTCACGGTAATAAAGCGTCCCCTCTTCTAACCACGCAGTTTGATAGATGATGTGAACCGGAATACGCTCGCCTAACGGAACCGACGTATTAGAGCGGCTAACACTTTCTCGTTTCTTCGCAAAGCGCTCTTCCAGCCCCTGTGTTTTGAAAAGCAGCTCCGCTAATTGATCAGCATTTTCCACGCGAACACAGCCAGAACTGAAGGCGCGACGATCTTGTTCAAACAAGTTCTTGCTTGGCGTATCGTGCAAATAAATGGCTTGCGGGTTTGGCATATTGAACTTATACAAGCCCAACGCATTTTGCGATCCAGAAGCCTGACGCATCCGGTACGGGAACGTTCTTGGATTAACTGTAGCCCAGTTGATCGTGGTCGGATCAATGATCTCTCGCGAGGTCCATGAGCGAATGATTTGAATGTTATTATGAATCAAGTACATCGGGTTGCGTTTAACTTTCGGAATGATGTCTCTCACCATGATTGACCATGGCACATTCCATGTCGGATTCAAAATAACCGAATCCATGTTGACCGTCATGATCGGTGTCTTTCTCGAGCGCTTACCGACGACGACTTTAGACTCAAACAGTGGTTGACCATCATGCCAGTAGGTCACTTGATACCCTGGCACATTAACAAAGACGACGTTGTCTCTCTCTTTCGCCCATATTCTTGAGCGTTCTGAATTCAGTGCCAGTAAATGCATACGCTGCTTAGGAGAGAAGTTAATCCAGCGAATGGTATTTGGGCCAATAATACCGTCTTGTTTCAAACCATGTATACGTTGAAACTCTTTTACTGCTAACTCTAGGTCCTCGTCATACAACGGATCGTTAAGATCAACATAGCTGACATCCACACCAACGATTGCAACACGTTCGGTCAAAGCGGCTTTGTTTGTGATTGGATCACCGGTACGAAGTAACCCTTGTTGTTGATATATCGGGTATTGGTATTGCGCGTGCTCAGATAAAGTAGAGTAAGCCGAGTTGAAGTCTCGATCCATTTGCAGAGGAGAACGCAGACTCAATAAGAACTGATCGAGCTTACCAACCGTGAGCTCATTGCTAAGAACCGATAAAGTATCGATACTTGGAGGAGGAAGTTCAACTTGCGTTTTATTGGCAAACAGCCAGTTAACCCCTTCATGAGGTACTTGCTCTAGATAGCTGAGATACATCAGCAGTGAATCGGTCATCACCAAATCAAAATCGAGGCTGTCACCTTGCCATCTTATCTGGTTGATTCTATGAAGTTGGTTGTCAAACTCTTTGGTAACGTCAGCAAGTGCAACAATATTCAATTGAAAAATGAACTGCTCTACATCACTTTCATCTTGCCAATTCAAACGGTAATTGTTGGTCTGGTACAGTTGATCCACCACTGAGGGATAGTGGATCATTTTTTCAATCGAGAGCTGTTTAACCGCCCCCTCTTGCTCTACTTGTGCAGCAGTATCAAGAGAAACCGCAGTAGAAAAGCTGCAAAACGGCACTAAAAGTGCCGTCATTATTAAAACCTTAGCAAACACTGATACAACCCTTACCTACTTGCCTTAATAGAAAGTATGGCAAATATCTCACAGGTTGCTGCTTTAAAAATAAGAACTCGACAATATTTTTTCCGATAAGTTTCACATAAAACTATCAATTAGCGCGCTTTTTATACAACCCTAGACCAGTGATTATCCCACTGTATACCGCTGGAAAATGTATTTTTGAATTCTGTTGGTTGTTGCTCTATGACTTTGCCTGCGCCAGAACTGATGCGAAACTCATCGCCATAGATCACAACACCGGATGCATCGGGTAATGCGTTCAGTTCCACTAATCTGCCAGTCGATTTAGACCAAATGCCATAACAGCTACCCGGAGGAGAAGTGGCTAATATCCAATCCTCAGTCGCAGCAATGCTGGCAACATAATGATTGAACCGAGCCCACTCCTCAGGCTCTGCTTGTAGTTCTGACATTTCCCCACCGCGCGTATGCATTGCAATCAACGCAGGGTATTCATCTGGCTCACCTCGATATTGCTGGCCGCATAATACGGTTTCAGAGCCATCATGCGCTAGATGACGAATGCTCAACTTATGATCCGGTAGAGAAACTTGATCAAGCAGTTGTCCATCTTGAGAAAGGTAGCTCAGACTTGGCGTCATCGTGCCAAGGTTTAAAGGCTGACGCCCATTAGTATGTACACCACCAACACCTATCGCTAATGCGCCATCGGGCATCATAATGACCTCATGTGGTCCGATACCAAAACCTGATAGCTCATCAATCTTCTGATATTGTCTGCGCACATCGTAAACGCCAATAATACCTCGGCTTGTTCCCCTTTCACCTTCTGTCGCGAACAGGTAGTGCCCATCGTGGGAGTAAACACCATGACCATAGAAATGACGGTTTGCTTGTGCAGATTGCAGCTTTATCACTTGCCCTGTTCGATAGTCAAACACCATAAAAAAGTTACCCGGCCGACGACCGAACACTGCCGCATGATTTTGTTGATTGATTGCGACTCCGTGACCACGCTCTGGGATAGGCAGCTTAGAAATCAGCATACCGTGTTCGTCAGCGACAACGGCAGCATATTTATCACGGCCTATAATTGAACATCCAATCAGAGCGGGTTTGCGTGGAGTCGTACTAGCACAACCAAAAGGCAGTAATGGGGCTGCCGCTCCAAATAGAGCGGCTTTAAGTAATGTGCGTCTTGTTTGATCAGTCACCATCGGTAGCATTAAATCCTATAACCACGCCGAGTTCGATTGCTACCTCTTCATGAATGAGGTACTTCAATTGCTCTAACTTATTGTACTGAGCCAGTACAGCTCGGTAGCCATCTACCGTTTGAAGTGCGGTAAATAAACTATTCTCTTCAGGCCAGCTATCAAGTGTCATCGCAAACTGACGAGTAACTCGATCTGCAAGTGACGATTTGCCCTGCTCACGTAACAGTGAATCCAAACCCTTTCCGTTGGCAAAATATAAGGTTTGCATGCTTTGCACGTTTGCTTTCAGATTCACCAGTGAGGTGCCCGAACGCCAAGATTCTGAAAAGTACGGTCTCGGGTGACCTATTTTCGCCATCGGACGACTTAACTTTTTCATACTGTAGTCAAGCTGGTTCGACAGGAGTGAAATGTACTCCGACTCCCACTGCGTGTTTTGCATTGCTTTCCATGGGTTCTGGCCCCAGGCTTGCGCAATCAGCTTGGCTTTAGCATTGAGATTTTTCGCAATCGAAACGCCAGTGGAACAAGTATTACTGTTCGTTTCCAGTGTCGAACCACTATCGTAAAGTAACCACTCAAGTGCCCCCAAGCCCTGTACCGTCACGCTCTGCGTTGAGATCTGTTGTGCACTCCAGACTTGATCCGATTTGGTTAGTGCCGACATTTTTCGTCCGGTGGTATTCTTTTTATCTGGCCAAAACTGAACATTCCAGCTTTGCTCCAACGCACTCGCAGGCCCGCGCTGCTGACCTTGTAGAGCCATCCAGGCGCGCATGGTTTCATGCCATTGTTGTTTAACAGCGGACGAGTCTTTAGCCTCAGAAGCACAAAAATCACTGAAAGCTTGTTCTAAAGACGAACTTTGAGCTAAAAAGGCGTAAGCAGATTGATACTCGACTTCATACACACTTTGCGAAATGTGGCTTGTTTTCTCGGCCTGACTGGCTTCTGAACTCAATGTCGATTGGCACCCCGTCAGACTCAGAGCAGCAACCACTGCACTAACTGGTATTTTTTTATTCACGATCGATTCCTTATAAAGAGTCTAAGAAAGCCACCAGCGCGTCACGCTCGTTCTTGCTTAACGCCAATACGTTCTGTTTTGCAGCTTCTGCTTCCCCACCATGCCAAAGTACCGCTTCCATGACATTGCGTGCACGACCATCATGCAAATAGTAGGTGTGGCCGTTGACCTCTTCGGTATAACCTACCCCCCAAAGTGGAGGGGTACGCCACTCACGACCATTTGCCAGATATTCAGGTCGGTTATCTGCCAACCCTTCCCCCATATCGTGCAACAGTAGATCGGTATATGGATGAATTTCTTGTTCGGAAAGCGCCGGTAATTCAGCCCGCTTTGCTGTTTTTACGTTGGTTTTATGGCAACTTTCACAACCAGTAGAAGCAAAAATTTTCTGACCTAGTTGAACTTGTGGATCATCCACATTGCGGCGAATAGGCACGGCCAAGTGCTGACTATAAAATTCAACAAAATCGAGGATGTTCTGGCTAACTTCTGGCGCACCACCGTTTGGCAGTTCATCACAGATGGTTTGTTTTGCAGTACAGTTTTCTGTTGGAAACAAATGACTTGTGAGGCCGACATCACCATTAAAAGCGGCAGCATTCTGTTGCATCAATGTTGGCTGACCCGCTTTCCAGCCAAAACGACCGAGCGCAAAGTCCCCTTTTGCGATATCCCAAACTTTGTTTACTTTTCCTGAAATACCATCTTTGTTGCTGTCATTTTCATCCGCCCAAGCAAGTAAGGTACTATCAGGGATGCTTTCCAATAGCCCTAAGCCAATCATTGGTGGGGCTACGCGCGCAGAAAACTGAGTATCCGGGTGCATCTCACCATAACCCAAGTTGGTGATCTTTAGGGCCGGTTTTCTTAGTGTCACCTTTGTGCCGTCGTTAAATTGCACTGGTACATCGGTATAGGTGATAGCAATTTTACCTTCCGGTGTTTGATCCTGAAGGGCAAAATCTTGTAGCTGGCCGCCATAAGTTGGTTCAGGAATACCACCATCAATGATGTACGCTTTTTTTTGCTCTGGTGTCACCGCTGGAATGCTCAAACGCACCAACATTGAAACGGCATGGAGATCCCCTTTTTCTGGAGGGTGACCCCGACCATCTTTAATATGACAGTTTTGACAACCGTTAGTATTGAATAATGGGCCGAGTCCATCTCGCGCATCCGTCGTAGCGGGCGCTTGTACCCAGGGGTTTCTAAAAAAGCTATTTCCGACACTAAAATCCAGTCGTTTACTCATGGGCAAGTTGGCCGCTGGAAGAGAATAGGCATTCGCACCGTCTTTTTTTACACTGGTCTTTCCGCCCGAACGCACCTCATAGGCAGACACGGAAGCAGAAAGTGCAGCAGTAAACAGTAGTGCTAGATGGGGATAACTAGGGATTGATGGCTTCATATCATTGCTCTTAAGGAAATGGATAACAACGAGCTCAAACAGCGAAGGGCTCAACCGATAAGTTGAGCCCTTGCTTAATTCTTCTACTTTTCTTAGAACTCGTGGTCGGCTGTATCTGGACTCAGACTATCAATGCCAATAATACCTGCAGCACGTTCAATCGAACCGGTTTGAGCCACCAATGACATGATGGTTTCATTCACTAACGCGTTGCCTTGGGCGTTATCTGCAGCAATCAGTTGGTCGAAGTGTTGGTTGTTCTTTTCAGCAGACGTCACCAACTTACCCACTTGGCTAAGCGTGTCATCAAATTGCTTCTGAATCTCTTTCGCTGCTTGTTTGTCCTGCTGTGACACGAGATCTGCAATACTTGGTCCAGTCAAAAGCGTGCCGTCCTGGCGCTTATAAAGCCCCATGTATACGTTGTAGATACCCTGATCATTGTAGTAATGAGAGTTGTGAGTGTTATCAGAGAAACAATCGTGCTCGTCTTCTGTTGAGTTCGCTTCCAACGCTACTTTCATACGCTCACCGGCCAACTCGCCAAGAGATAGCGACCCCATACCAAACATCATCTTACGCAGGCCATTGTCTGCTGAATCGGCAAGTAGCTCCTGACGGTAATTGTCTTTCACATCCGCTGACCACTGTTTCTCCATCCACTCCAGATCCTGAACCAATAGATCAGCAGCCGCTTTGAGGTATTCCCCACGGCGTTCACAGTGGCCATTGGTGCAATCAGAACCAACAACAAAGTCAGTGTAAGCACGTTGACCAGCACCCGCGTTAGTACCATTAAGATCTTGGCCCCAAAGCAGGAATTCAATAGCGTGGTAACCAGAAGCTACGTTCGCTTCGGAACCCCCCACTTCATTTAGCTCGGCAATCAGTTCAGGTGTGATTTTTGATACGTCGAGTTTGGTAGCACCAATCGTCAGGCTTGTGTTAGCCACAATATTCGCCGCCGCGCCTTCGTTACCAAGCTCATATTGGTAATCCGTAGCGACGTAATCGATAAGACCTTCATCCAACGGCCATGCGTTAAGCTGCCCTTCCCAATCATCGACGATCGCGTTACCAAAGCGGAATACTTCAGATTGTTGGTATGGTACACGAGAGTCAAGCCATGCTTGTTTAACGTCTTCCAGCTTCTTAGCTGAAGGTGAATTGAGGAATTCATCAATTTTCACGTCTAACGTTTTAGCCGTTTTTAAAGAATCTGAGAATACCGCATGTGCAACGTCTGCATAGTGTTCAACAACACCTTGCTTAGTTACCTGATCAGCCACTGCAGTACCACTGGAAATTAGAAGTGAAGCAGTAATAGCTTGAACTAACACTGTTTTTGCATTCATTTAGAAGCATCCTTGTTGAGCAAATTGTCTTTGTATTGGTAGCGCTAATTATTCTCATTTGCACTTTTAGTCACAAGATAATACAAATTTACAATTTATTTGCAACTTAAGATGAAAAAAAGCCTCATCAATGTGAGGCTTTTAACATGAATTAACAGTTCTATCTTTAAGGCTAAACCTTTAGGTTATGTTTGCCATGAGATATTTTTGCTTTTAGATAGTTTTCGTTACCATCTTTAATGTGAGCAGAAGTGTTGACAACTTCAACGATTTCGACCCCGTATTCGGCGAGCTCACGAATCTTTTTCGGGTTGTTCGTTACCAGACGGATCTTGCTAACACCTAAAGCTTGCAACATTTGAGCTGCTTCAGTGAAGTCACGTAAGTCGTCATCAAAGCCCAAGTGGTTATTAGCCTCGTAGGTGTTCATACCCTGACTTTGTAATAGATAAGCATCAATCTTGTTGTAAAGACCGATACCGCGGCCTTCCTGTCGCAGATAAAGAATGATACCACCAGACTCGCCCATGATCTGAATCGTTTCTTCCAACTGCTCACCGCAGTCGCAACGAGAAGAGTGAAAAACATCGCCGGTCAGACACTCTGAGTGCATACGCACTAATGGCGTTTCCTGAACCTTGTCTGCTTGATTAAAGATAACTGCCACATGCTCTTTATCCGTTTTCAAACCACGGAAAGACAGGATTTCAGCATCAATATCACTCTTAACCCCGACTTTAAAATCTACTCTGGCACGTACTTCAGCCATATCTACACTCACTCGATTTAATTCTTGATGCACTTTCGCTATTACATTCATGGGATGCACTCATGCTCTTCAACTATGGGGATTGATACCACATTTTTCAATGCATAGATCACTATATCTTAGATCTTTTCCTCTCAGCTATACAGGACAATGGGTGCCCTCTGCCACGCTGACGAAGTGTTATAATATAACATTTCCGTAAAACTACAATAAAAAACCCCAGACAAATTTTGTCTGGGGTTGATAAATTCTCGTTAAAAAGAAGCAGGTTAGTGTGTCTGGCGACGCTTCCAAACGGCAAACTCTATCCATACTGTTTCGAGTTCTTGAATCTCTTCTTCGGTCAAAACAGCGAGAGTCGAAGTAACTTGTGGCAGCTTTAGTGCCTGCATAGCGCGAATGTGCGCATAAAAGTCCTTTCTTAACTGTGATATAACTGAATCCACTGCATGCACCTATTTAGTTTTTTGCTATTACTCCAGCATAAACAACAGAGTTTGCTAATTAATTAGAGCTTAAAAATAGAAAAAAATCATACCATTCTGCTTGATGTTTGCACATTCAGAATTTAATTGTGGAACTATCATCACACTATTGGCGTTTGCTGATTTTGACAGAAAATAGAACGAAGCAGATAAAAAATAATAACGGAAAGATCCATAGGACTGCTGTTGAATAATTAAATGGAGGTTGGTAGAGAACGATATTCCCATACCTCTTGACCAAGTAATCTTTAACCTCTTGATCAGTGCTGCCATTGTTTACCATCGAATACACTTTTAATCTCAAATCCTTGGCAGATTGTGCGTTTGATTCTACAAGATTTTGGTTTTGACATTGCGGGCAGCGCAAAGCTTTAGCTAACATCGTAGCCCTTTGTTGCAGTTCAACAGAGTGGAATTCAAATAGATCTACATGCTGTTTTATTTGCTCAGCTTTTATTCCTGCAGCAAATAGCATACAAAAGATTACAACGATACAGTTATATTTAAAGTGAGACATTAAAATACTCCGAAAACAGTGAGTTCCATTTGTCGGTGGTGAGCTTGCCTCTATATTTAATCACCACGTTGCCACTTTGATCTATTAAATAAGTTTCAGGGGTCCCTATCACACCTAACTCCACCGCAAGTTGGCCGTTTGGATCAGAGATCACCTCGCTATAAGGGTTTTGTTTAGCGTTCAAATAACTTTTTGCTGCGCTATCTTTATCTCGATAATTAAGACCAATAATGGGGACACCTTGTTGTGCCAACTGGACTAAATCGTCATGTTCTTGTTTACAAACACCACACCATGAGGCCCAAACATTCAACAGCACGTAACCTCTGTTATCCAATACCGCCTCCGTCACGCGCTGTCCTGTTAATAATGATTGAGCGGTAAAAGAAGGGATCGCAACTCCGCTCTTTTGTGGCACTTCAATGTTTGGCCTATCTGATAGAGCACGCGTCGCAACAATAGCAAACGCTGCCACGAGCAATATGAGACCGGCCAGTTTAAGCATACTTGTCGATCTCATAAACACGCCTCTTTGTCTGATTCATCCAAGTCCCCGTGACACTTATCACAATGAATGCGCCTCCGCACCATATCCACCAAATACCTGCTCGATACTGAACTTTCATTGCGTAAGCGTGTTTATCAACTTTATCCCCCAAAGTGATATAGTAATCGCCATGCCACAACGATTGAATCGCTGGCTCTGTCATGCCCATTACCCTCACTGGATAATGACGTTTTTCCGGTTTGAAGGTAAGCGTCTCTCCACTTTGCAGATGTAGGTTAACTTGGCCCTGTTCTGCAGTATAATTAGGGCCTACGAGCCACTCTATACCGTGATAGTCGATGGTAATACCAGCTCTTTGATGTGAGCTACCAGGCTCGACACGTAAGTTGTACTCGTACGAATAGTCACTATTAAAAACAGCGCCGCTCGCCGCCAGCGCAAAGCCGACATGGGCGAAAAGCATCGGTACCAGTTTGGTCTTGTTTTCAACACGCATCAACATCAATAAATGAGCGGAGATAACCCAAGTTGCTAATGCTAAGGTAATCAGAGTCGTCAAATGAAGCTCTTCAACATTAGCAACAAAAACCATGCTGATCACGACCGATGAAGCAAAGGCAAGCACGAGACAACGAATCGCGTTTTCTTGTATTCCTTTGGTCCATTTCAACATAGGCATGATGGCGAGAGCGATAAGCGTGCTCAAGCTCAGTGGAAATACCAAACTATTAAAATATGGCGCTCCGACAGATATGTTGCCCCAACCAAGAAGTTGATAAATCATCGGATAAAAGGTTCCAAGAAATACAATCGCTGTGGAAATCACCAACACCCCAATGGCGATGTAGGCGGTATAAGCTCGACTGGTCAAAGAAACCAGATTAAAGCGAGGAATTTGATCGCCTCGCATAATAAGCACACCAAATGTGCTGATCACGAGCAGGCTCAGAACCGTCAGCAACAGCAAGCCTTTTGTTGGATCAACGGCAAACGCATGCACGGAGGTCAGGACACCCGAGCGCACCACAAACGTACCGAGAATACTCAAGCTGAACGTCGTAAATGCAAGCGCGTAGGTACTCCAAATCGCGCGATTATTGCGTTTTGCCAATACGCCACTATGCAGTAAAGCTGTACCTGTTAGCCAAGGCATCAATGAAGCATTTTCTACTGGGTCCCAAAACCACCAACCGCCCCAACCTAACTCATTGTATGCCCACCAGGAACCAAGCAAGATACCGACTGTGAGGGCACCCCAGGCAAAAAAAGACGCGCCATGGGCAACCTTGTACCATTCATTCAGCGGACGTTTACTCATTAACCCAGCCAGAGCAAAAGCAAGAATGGCCGAATACCCGACGTAACCTAGATACAGCAAAGGTGGGTGAATAATGAGCCCAACGTCTTGCAGCATCGGATTGAGATCTCGCCCTTCCGTTGCCAGTACTTGAGCGTACTCGAATGGATTTGACGTCGTTAAAGTAAACCAAGCGAATATCGCGATAAGCACATTCATGATACCAAGACAGTCAGCGGTATATTGGACATTAATTGGCAATTTGAGCGCGATAAAAGATGCCCATAAGCTCAGTGTTACTACCCAAAACAGCATTGAGCCTTGATGTCCGCCCCATGCAGCGGCCACCTTAAAAGCCACTGGCAACTGGCTATTGGAATGAGTGACCACATATTCTAATGCAAATTGATCTTTAACGAAGCAGACAATCAGAAGGGCCAGGCAAACCAAAGAGGCTAAACTGATAACATGTGATATCGCCACTTGATGTGGCAGCACCATCTTCTTACTCATCACACGACGAGACCAATGCAGCAATGCAGCACATGTGGACGCCACTGCGACCAAAATCAGTAAGAAGAATCCCAGATCAGCCTCCATCACCTCACCTTACACCACGGTCATCTGACCGGCATAGAGAATGAAGGTACGCAGCATCAGTACTCCCACTAAACTTAATGCGGTTACAACAAACACATAACTGCCTTTGTGGCGTAATTTCTGAGGCGTTAACCAATTCAATGTAAGCGGCATTAACATCCCGATGAGTATGACACCAAGCCAAAACCATTGTGCCCAGAAGCCACTGGATATCGCATTCCAAGCCGCAACTTCGTTCTGACCGCCACTAAAGATCAAACCCGTAAAAAAGGTCACCAGTACAAACAACTCAAACAATACGACTGGCCGTTCAAATCCATGCACCCAAGAAACGCTCGGGCTGCTCGCTGACTCTTTAAATACCAGTATGCCGAACATCAGGCACGCAGCGGCTCCCGAAGATAAGCTTGAGAACAAGAACAAGATTGGCAGTACAGGATTATTGAGCATCGGATAGGTTTTCAATGCCGACAGTAGGAAACCAGTGTATGCCGCAAGCAGTACCGCGAGAAAGCCTAAGAACAGCTCAATGAGGTTACTAACTTTGCCTGCCTTTATTAATAGTCCATCGACAAAATCCAACAACCGGCCCGGTAATTTACCTTCGCAGAAGTTAATGATTTGATGACGGAAGATCACACCAATCCAAACAAACAGGACGATCATGTAAACTTGAAACAAGATGACGCCCATCGACATCACGGAGGTCGGGTTGTAGTAGATCATGATCTTCCAAAACTCGAGTGGTTTAGTTAGGTGGAAGATCAAAATGACCAAGCCTGAAATGATACCAAATGGTGCTAACCAAGCCATCGCTTTCAGAATGCCATTACTTGCCGGGTCTCCTTCTATTACTTTACGTTTGAGGTAAATCGAAATCATGACTGCACCAGCCGACATGCCTGCGAGAAACAGGTAAATCGCGATGATCCAATCCCAGACTAATGAGTCAAAGTGGAAAGCATTCTCGAAACCGTTCATGATGACACCTCCCCTTTACTATGCGGAATTTTGTACAGCTTAGGTTTCGTACCTAGATGAGATTTATCACGGTACACAACATGGTTTTCAATGGCTTTGCTCACTTCACTGTTTGGATCGTTCAAGTCACCAAATATCAATGCTTTAGTTGGACAAGACTCGACACAAGCTGGTTGTTTACCTCGCGCTAGGTTGGTATCGCGGCAGAAATTACATTTATCCGCAGAGTGGTCGACCGGGTTGAAAAAGCGTACCTGGTAAGGACAAGCTGCCAGGCAATAGCCGCAACCGACACACTTCTCTTTATGGACATCCACAATCCCTGTTGATTCGTCTTTATACGCTGCTCCCGTCGGGCACACATACACACAAGGCGGGTTTTCACAGTGCTGGCACGATTCACGAGTGAACTGATATTCCACATCAGGGAACTCACCAATGGGTTCACTGCGATGGATTTTAAGGCGAGTCACTCCTTCCGGAACGTTATTCACTTCGCGGCACGCATCGGTACATGCGGTACAGCCAATACAGGCATTTTCATCGTGAACCATCCCCATACGCTTAGCTTGTTCACTGTCGCTGGCATAAAGAGAAGAGCTCACAACGGAAGTCCCCGCAACACCAGTGGTTAAAATCAACGCGCCGCTGCCGGCGAGGAAATTTCTTCTAGAACATTTCATGCTATCTCTCCTCTTCTTTCACAAGTTCAGGTTCGACGGCAAATTCCGAGTGACAATCAACACACTGCTTAATTAACTGCTTTCTGTCGTAAGACAGTACTTTGGTTTTCGCTGCATGAACATCGTGACAATTTGAACAAGTCAGATTTTTCGCATGAACATCATGGGTCCAATGTTTCTCTCTTAGCTTGATAGGTGCGTGACAATCCACACACTGGCTATTGGCTTTGAGAATTAAGCTCGGGTCGAGGAACGTTTTATCGTGCACCGCTTTAGATTGTGCAGCAGAAAACTTGGTTACATCCGGTGCGCCTTCGCGATGTTCAGGACCGATATTGTTATGGCAGTTGGTACAATTTAGCTGGTCACCTTGACTCAATAATGCCTGCGGGTCATGCGACAAGTTCAGAGTTTCTTTCGCGTCCTTATGACATTGAAGACATTTATAGTCTCGGTCACGGATCAATTCGACTTGATGGCGTTCGGCTTGAACACCTTCAATTTGCTCTGAAGAAGTCGCATGGGCGGCGATGGAAAAACCATAGATGGCAAAAACGAAGAGAAGCTTCAGCATTGTCTCTATGGTCAATTTTATATTGCCCATATTTTCTTTCCTTAGCTCGATAATAATTGATAATTCATCTCAACTATCTTTCGAGCAACAATTAATTTCCTCTGAAGATATATTTCATACCTTCAAATGACATCAATTCTTATTTCGGAAAGCCACAACGCTAAACCTGTATTTATATTACCCCTAATATTACTAAGGGGTAATATTAGTAATCAAAAAAGCGAACTCAATCACTCTATTTCAAAATAGCTAAAAGATAACACATTGCTTAAAAAAGGAATTTACAACTACCACTTTAGAGGTATATGAATTCAAGCGTGATTGAGATCAATAGTGTAAATTGATCTAAAACAAGACAAGTTCCGCCCACTATTTCATCTCTTTATTTAAGCCTTAATATTAGCGGTAGATCTCCAATTCTTATTTGGAATAGCCTCTCACAACGCTGCTAATAAAAAGAATGGAGATAATACCGTGAGCATAAAACACTGGATGAGCGCACCTATCGCAGTTGCGACCTTACTCGCCAGCCAATTATTTTTGGCCGGCTCTTCGTTGGCGGCAGAAGATCTCATGGATCCTCGCAATGACACCTTTGAACAAAACCACCCAGATCAATACCACTCGTGGAGAGCAACGTCAGAAAGCGAACATATTGAAGATGCCCTCAGTGAAGATCCCAATATGGTTATTCTCTGGGCAGGCTATGGATTTGCAAAAGATTACAACAAAGCTCGAGGTCACTTTTACGCGTTGGATGATGTGCGCCAAACACTGCGTACTGGTGCACCAACCGATGAAGATTCAGGCCCTATGCCGATGGCTTGTTGGAGTTGTAAAAGCCCGGATGTGGCACGCGTAATCGAAGAGCGAGGCGAAGATGGCTATTTCGAAGGCAAATGGGCGCGCCTGGGGGCTGAAATCGCCAATCCAATCGGCTGTTCAGACTGCCACGATACGCGATCAGAAGCGTTTAAGAACGGCGAGCCTGCACTCGCATTAACTCGACCGTATGTAGAGCGGGCTTTTGATACCATCGGAAAAAACTTTGATCAGCAATCTCGTTTAGATAAGCAGGCGTCTGTCTGTGCCCAGTGTCACGTCGAGTATTACTTTACCGGTCCAACAAAATCAGTCAAATTCCCATGGGATATGGGCACCACCGTTAATGATATGGAAAGATACTACGACGCACTGAACTTTAAAGACTGGACACATGCCGTATCTAAAACACCCATGTTAAAAGCACAACATCCAGGCTTTGAAACCTGGAGTGCGGGTATTCATGGAAAAAACAAAGTCGTGTGTGTGGATTGCCACATGCCGAAAGTCACCAAAGAGGACGGCACTGTTTACACAGACCACAAAGTGGGTAACCCATTCGACCGCTTTGACGACACCTGCGCACAATGCCATACCCAAACTAAAGAACAGCTTCAAGGCATTGTTTCTACGCGTAAAGCTCAAGTGCTGAACATGAAACTTACCGCAGAAAAACAAATTGTAGCCGCACACTTTGAAGCAGGAGAAGCTTGGAAAGCGGGTGCAACAGAAGAAGAGATGCAACCGATTCTTCAAGATATCCGCCATGCTCAGTGGCGTTGGGACTATGCTATTGCCTCCCATGGCGTTCATATGCATGCACCAGAGGTCGCACTGGAGGTATTAGGTACTGCTGTTGACCGTGCTGCAGATGCACGTACTAAGCTGATTCGTCTACTGGCGAAAAAAGGCATTACTGAACCCGTTCAGATTCCGGATATCTCAACCAAAGCCAAAGCACAACAAGCATTGGGAATGGATATGGAGAAGATGAACTCAGATAAGAAAGACTTCCTAGAAACCGTGGTTCCAGATTGGGAGAAAGCCGCCGCAGATCGCGAGTCAAAGTATTAGGCTTTATACTGATTATTTAAGTCACTAACGCAGATAAAGTAACAAAGAAAGGAACAAAGGGCGCATTCTCGCGCCCTTTGTGTAGCTATACCAAATGTGAACTTTATTACCTTCTTATCTTCGGTACTTTTTGAATATGGGGTCTGTTTATCGGCCGCTTCAGTTTTGGTTTCGTAACAGGGCGTTGCACCTTTCTTTGTGGTAATGCTTTCCTGCTTAATGTCTTATCTTTTAACTGTTGGCCTTGCAATGTTTGAGGCTTGATATGCTCCGGACGGTTGTTCCACTTAGTTTGAAGCTGTTGTTTTTTGTCGTCGGGAAGCGATTGCCAATGCTCGTTTAGCTGGCGCTTAATATTTCCGATATTGGCGGGCATATCATCGTGTTTCCAACCTTCGACTTTGTCTTTGATCGACTGCTGTTGGTCTTCATCTAAACCATTCCACCACTTTTCAAGTTTCTCTTTCGATAGCTCGTCATCGCAGCAGCCTGGATAATAATATACCCAGTAGTCATGTTGATCGTACCACCAGTGATCATAATAGCCAGACGAATAATAAACGGAAGCTGAGGAGCTAGGATATTCAGAAGAGCTACAACCTACCAACAACAAACCGACAAACAAAACTAATAGGCTTGACGCTTTTTTCTTCATTCCGACTTCCTGCCTTTTTGTACTGATTTAATTCTGCGCTTACAATAACGCTTTCGCTTTGTTGATTGCATTAATGATTCGCACTCTGTCCAAATTTGGATCATTTGAATCTAATAATAGCACCCAAGTGTCGATCGCCTCCTGAAAGCGAAATGAAACAAAATGATCGTTGGCGATTAAAGATAAAGCGGCATTGTTGTGTGGCTCCAGCTGCAACGCTTGTTCAAGCAGTACGGTGACTTCATTTGTCATCATTTGGTTGTTGAGGTAATACTGTGCGGTCGCCTTTGCTGCAAGCAGGGTGGCACTTACCGGATCACTCAACTGAATCGCGTAATCAAAACAAATCAATGCACCATCAAGTTCGCCTTCGACTAAATACCCCTGCCCTAATTGAAACCACAATTCACTATTATTGGGTTCTTGTCGCAATTGCTCTTGTATTTCTTCCACGATATCTCGGGCTGTCATCATACGTGAAGCTTCTGCTTGTATAGACTTCGGAGGAGTCTGACGCAGAAATAAAAAACCAGAGCTGGTTAGTACCAATACCAAGGCGCAAAAACCGAACCATTGCGCAGGTTTTACTTTTAAAGCACTTAAAGACAAAAATACAATAAACAAGCTCATCAATGTGATGGCAATAAAGAACCAAGCAGACATAAGAACACCTAAGCGTAGACGAGAGCCTAGTGTACTGGTTTACTGTCGTGGTTGCGTTGATTCAAGTACAAAAAAGCCGAGTATAAAACTCGGCTTTTAGCTATAAAAGATACAGAATTAAAGATTAATCTTCATCTTCTTCCGCTGCAGGCGCATCTGGAGTTTGTTGCTCAGCTTCAACTTCAGCCGTTTCAGCGCCTTCTCCTTCGAGTAGCTCTTCATCCTCGACTTCTTCGATGCGTTGTAAGCCAACCACAGATTCATCTTCTGCTGTACGGATCAGTGTGACACCTTGCGTGTTGCGACCAACCTGGCTGACTTCACCTACGCGAGTACGTACTAGTGTACCTGCGTCGGTGATCATCATCATTTCATCACCTTCCACAACCTGAATAGCGCCAACTACCGGGCCGTTTCGCTCAGAAACTTTGATAGATACCACACCCTGAGTGCCACGACCTTTGGTCGGGTATTCATTAAGCGTTGTACGTTTACCGTAACCGTTTTCTGTAACCGTTAGGATATCGCCTTCGTTTGCCGGAACGATAAGTGAGACAACCTGGTCGTTTTCAGCCAGCTTCATACCACGAACACCAGAGGCGGTACGACCCATAGGACGAACACCTTTAAACTTAAATTCTGGTTGACCGTTCTCATCAAGAACAGGTTTACCATTTTCATCAAGTACTGGAATCTCTTCGGCTTCTTTAAAGCGAACCACTTTACCCGCTTTAGAGAACAGCATGATTTCGTTTTCGCCATTGGTGATATCCACACCGATTAACGAATCGTCTTCACGCAGGTTCACCGCAATCAGGCCATTTGAACGAACATTAGCAAATTGGTTCAGCGGCGTTTTCTTAACCGTACCATCACCAGTCGCCATGAAGATAAACTTATCTTCAGAGAATTCATCCACACGCAAGATAGCTGTGATGCGTTCACCGTCTTCCAGCGGAAGAATGTTAACGATAGGCTTACCACGAGCAGTACGGCTCGCAAGTGGCAATTGATATACTTTCAAGCGGTATGTCTTACCACGAGTAGAGAAACACAAGATATTATCGTGGGTATTCGCCACCAGAAGACGCTCAATATGGTCTTCGTCTTTCATCTTAGTGGCACTTCTGCCTTTACCACCACGACGCTGTGATTCGTAGTCGCTCAAGATTTGATACTTAACGTAACCACCGTGCGACAGAGTCACAACAACGTCTTCACGAGCGATCAGCTCTTCCATATCGATATCATGGCTAGCTGCTGTGATTTCAGTACGGCGTGCATCGCCAAAGCCGTCACGAACCGCTTCTAGTTCTTCACGAATCACTTCCATCAAACGCTCAGTGCTTGCAAGAATGTGCATTAACTCAGCGATTTCGTCTAGAAGCTCTTTGTATTCAGCCAGAATCTTCTCGTGCTCAAGACCAGTCAGTTTGTGTAGACGTAGGTCTAGAATGGCTTGCGCTTGTTGCTCTGTCAGGAAGTACTGGCCGTCACGGATACCGTATTGCGGCTCTAGCCACTCAGGGCGGGCTGCGTCAGTACCTGCACGCTCAAGCATTGCTGCAACGTTGCCAAGATCCCAACCACGAGCGATAAGGCCAGCTTTCGCTTCTGCTGGCGTTGGCGCTTTACGAATTAGGTCGATGATTTCATCGATGTTTGCCAGTGCAAGTGCCAAACCTTCAAGGATATGAGCACGTTCACGAGCTTTACGTAATTCGAAAATAGTACGGCGAGTCACGACTTCACGACGGTGATCCACGAAGCACTTCAACATGTCTTTCAGGTTGAATAGCTGAGGCTGACCGTTATTCAGCGCTACCATATTGATACCGAAAGTCGTTTGCAGCTGAGTCTGTGCGTAAAGGTTGTTCAGAACCACTTCACCTACAGCATCACGCTTACATTCAATAACGATACGCATACCATCTTTGTCAGATTCGTCACGTAGCGCACTGATACCTTCTACTTTCTTATCTTTAACCAGTTCAGCAATCTTCTCGATTAAACGAGCTTTGTTTACTTGGTAAGGAATTTCGGTAACGACGATCGTTTCTTTGCCGTTCTTCTCTGTTTCGATTTCCGCTTTAGAGCGCATGTAGATCTTACCGCGACCGGTTTTGTACGCGTCTACAATGCCTTTGCGACCGCTAATTAGCGCCGCCGTCGGGAAATCTGGACCAGGGATGTAATCCATTAGTTCATCAATAGTGATCGCTTCATTATTGATGTATGCAAGACAGCCATCGATCACTTCGCCAAGGTTGTGTGGCGGAATGTTGGTTGCCATACCTACCGCGATACCAGAAGCACCGTTGACCAATAGGTTCGGAATCTTTGTAGGAAGAACCGCTGGAATCTGCTCCGTACCATCGTAGTTCGGTACGTAATCTACGGTTTCTTTATCTAGGTCAGCCAAAAGTTCGTGGGCAATTTTTGCCATACGTACTTCGGTATAACGCATTGCCGCAGCAGAGTCGCCATCGATCGAGCCAAAGTTACCTTGGCCGTCAACCAACATATAACGAAGTGAGAACGGCTGAGCCATACGTACGATTGTGTCGTACACAGCACTATCACCGTGTGGGTGATATTTACCGATTACGTCGCCGACAACACGGGCTGATTTTTTATATGGTTTGTTCCAATCGTTGCCTAGTACGTTCATCGCGAACAAAACGCGGCGGTGTACTGGTTTTAGGCCATCACGCACATCTGGAAGAGCACGACCCACGATTACTGACATCGCGTAGTCTAGATATGAACCTCGAAGCTCGTCTTCAATGTTTACGGGCGTGATCTCTTTAGCTAAATCGCTCATAGAGCCATTATCCCTCTATTATCTGATCGTAATTACGATACGTGTAAGGCGAAAAATATAACACACATTTCATCACTTCGGCATCCCTTTCCCTCTCCTTTTATCAGGTTGTGAGCTTTGTTGAGATTCAAATGTCGAGAATTTGCACACTCATCCGATATCCTTATGAAAAGTGACTATATTTCGGTCAATATTAAGCAAAAATAGAATTCTGGCGAACAAAACGAGGATTAATCAGTTTAATCCTGACAAAACGTTGGAGTATACTGACGCCCTCTAAAGGACTCAGATTGAATGCAGTACAACCATTATGACTAAAGCACAAAACGTCGACCCTAGTGAAATTAAGAAATTCGAGGACATGGCCTCTCGTTGGTGGGATTTAGAAGGTGAATTCAAGCCACTTCATCAAATTAACCCGCTTCGTTTGAACTATGTACTCGAAAAAGCAGATGGCTTGTTTGGCAAACGCGCACTCGATGTTGGTTGTGGTGGTGGTATTCTCGCAGAGAGTATGGCAAAAGAAGGGGCGATCGTAACCGGGCTAGATATGGGTAAAGAACCTCTGGAAGTCGCGCGTCTGCATGCTCTGGAAACGGGCACGAAGCTAACCTATATCCAAAGTACCATCGAAGACCATGCTGCAGAACATGCCGCGACTTACGATGTCGTCACTTGTATGGAAATGCTGGAGCATGTTCCTGACCCTCTTTCTGTTATCCGCTCTTGTGCGGCCCTGGTGAAACCTGGCGGCCATGTGTTTTTCTCAACCTTGAACCGCAACATTAAATCGTACTTGTTTGCCATCGTTGGTGCAGAGAAGCTGCTAAAGATTGTTCCGGAAGGCACACACGACCACGAGAAATTCATCAAACCAGCGGAAATGATGAAGATGATAGACCAAACCGATCTGACTGAGTTAGGTATCACAGGTTTGCATTACAACCCACTTAACGACAACTACAAACTTGGTCGTAATGTTGATGTAAACTACATCGTTCATACTAAAAAATACTCGACGGCATAGCGTCAAAAGCACCTTGTTCTTATTGACCATTTAGTTAGGAAAATTACCTAAAGCGGTAGCACAAAGTTACCGCTTTTGTGCATAAGATTTGTGCAGTCGATAGCATTTTAACCAACCTGATTATCGCAAATAAAAATGTCCAAAGATCAAGGAAAATATTTTTCTATATGGTTATTTATAAACCAAACTCAAATCTGTAATTTTACCTATTCAAGTCCGCCCTTTTCTCATCGGTTAGTATTCACTTACTGATTTTTTTTATTTGGGCAGTTATCCACAAGTCATCCCAAATATGTACCTTGATCAATCTGAGCAATAGCACTATCTTGTAACCCGCAAACAGATGAACCCCTATATGTTGTGTTTAAGCTACAATATATAGATAAACTTCGATCACAAAGCCACCGCAAGACTCGCAAGCTTTGCACATAAATAGACAAAAACACGGCTTTTATCAGTTTTCTTAGGGAAATAAAGCAGAATGAACCAACAACTTACCGTCACCAAGCGTGATGGCCGTAAAGAAATTATCGATCTGGATAAAATCCACCGCGTTATCACTTGGGCTGCAGAAGGTCTGCACAACGTTTCTGTGTCTCAAGTAGAGCTACGAGCTCACATCCAGTTTTATGATGGTATTACAACGTCAGATATACACGAGACTATCATCAAATCTGCGGCCGATCTTATCTCAGAAGAGACACCGGATTACCAATACCTGGCAGCCCGTCTAGCTGTATTCCATCTACGTAAAAAAGCGTACGGCCAATATGAGCCACCTAAGCTTTACGATCACGTAGCTAAACTCGTAGATATGGGTAAGTACGATGGACATCTGTTAGAAGATTACACAAAAGCAGAACTAGACGTACTGGATTCGTACATCGACCACAAGCGTGACCTGAACTTCTCTTACGCAGCAGTAAAACAGCTGGAAGGTAAGTACTTTGTGCAGAACCGCGTAACGGGCCAAATCTACGAAAGCGCTCAGTTCTTGTACATTCTGGTGGCAGCGTGTCTATTCGCTAAATATCCAAAAGAAACGCGTCTTGATTACATCAAGCGTTTCTATGATGCGACGTCAACATTTAAGATTTCTCTACCTACGCCGATTATGTCGGGCGTGCGTACACCTACCCGTCAGTTCAGCTCTTGTGTACTGATCGAGTGTGGCGATAGCCTGGACTCCATCAACGCAACGGCAAGCTCTATTGTGCGTTACGTTTCTCAACGTGCAGGTATCGGTATCAACGCAGGTCGTATCCGTGCTCTTGGTTCTGAGATCCGTGGTGGTGAAGCATTCCACACTGGTTGTATTCCTTTCTACAAATACTTCCAAACCGCCGTAAAATGTTGTTCTCAAGGTGGTGTGCGTGGCGGTGCTGCAACTGTGTTCTACCCTATGTGGCATGGTGAAGCGCGTTCACTATTGGTGCTTAAGAACAACCGTGGTGTTGAAGAGAACCGTGTTCGTCACATGGACTACGGCGTACAGCTCAACAAGCTGATGTACCAACGTTTAGTAGAAGGTGGCAACATCACGCTCTTCTCACCATCAGACGTACCAGGTCTTTACGACGCATTCTTCGAAAACCAAGAAGAATTCGAACGTCTGTACGTGAAATACGAGAACGATCCTTCAATCAAGAAGGAAACCGTAAAAGCGATTGAGATGTTCACTCTGCTAATGCAAGAACGCGCGTCTACCGGTCGTATCTACATCCAGAACGTGGACCACTGTAATACTCACAGCCCATTCGATTCTGAAGTAGCGCCAGTTCGTCAGTCTAACCTGTGTCTGGAAATCGCACTGCCGACGAAACCACTGTCAAACGTGGAAGACAATTCTGGCGAGATAGCACTATGTACGCTGTCTGCATTCAACCTAGGTGCCATCAAGTCTCTGGATGATTTCGAAGAGCTGTCTGATCTGGTTGTTCGTGCGCTAGACGCTCTATTGGATTACCAAGATTACCCGCTACCAGCAGCATACAAGTCGACAATGAACCGTCGTACTCTGGGTGTTGGTGTGATCAACTTTGCTTACTACTTAGCGAAGAACGGCGTGAAATACTCAGATGGCAGTGCAAACGGTCTGACTCATCGTACGTTTGAAGCGATGCAGTACTACCTATTAAAAGCATCAGTCGCGCTGGCGAAAGAACAAGGCAAATGTCCTTCGTTCGACGAAACCAACTACGCGAAAGGCCTACTGCCAATCGATACTTACAAGAAAGATATCGACCTGATTTGTGAAGAAGAGCTTCACTACGACTGGGATAGCCTACGTACAGAAATCATGGAACATGGTCTTCGTAACTCAACGCTGACTGCGCTAATGCCTTCTGAGACCTCTTCTCAGATTTCTAACGCAACAAACGGCATTGAGCCACCTCGTGGTTTTGTGTCAGTAAAAGCGTCGAAAGACGGTATCCTGAAGCAAGTTGTGCCAGAATTTACTGAGCTAAAAGATAACTACGAGCTACTTTGGAACATTGGTTCTAATGATGGTTACCTACACCTTGTGGGCATCATGCAGAAATTCGTTGACCAAGCTATCTCGGCGAATACTAACTACGACCCATCGCGCTACGAAACAGGTAAGGTGCCAATGAAGAAACTTCTTCAAGACCTACTCACTGCGTACAAGTTTGGTGTGAAGACGCTTTACTACCATAACACTCGCGATGGTGCGAAGGATGAACAGAAAGACGCTGTTCAACCGGAAGAAGAAGATTGCGCAGGCGGCGGTTGTAAGATTTAATCTGCACCACCCTGACAATACTTAGAAACAGAATACCGAAAACCTCCCCTATGTGGGGAGGTTTAAAAGGAATTGAGGCATTATGGCTTACAGTACTTTTAATCAGCAAAAAAATGACCAGCTAAAGGAGCCGATGTTCCTGGGTCAATCCGTGAACGTTGCTCGTTACGACCAACAAAAATTCGAGATTTTTGAAAAACTGATCGAAAAGCAGCTTTCTTTCTTCTGGCGCCCAGAAGAAGTCGACGTGTCTAGCGATCGTATCGACTACAACAAGTTGCCAGATCATGAGAAGCATATCTTCATTTCTAACCTGAAGTACCAAACGCTTCTCGATTCAATCCAAGGCCGTAGCCCGAACGTTGCACTGCTTCCTCTTGTTTCTCTTCCTGAGCTGGAGACATGGATTGAGACCTGGTCTTTCTCTGAAACGATTCACTCTCGTTCATACACGCACATCATCCGTAATATCGTGAATGATCCAGCGGTTGTCTTCGATGACATCGTAGAGAACGAACACATTCTTAAACGTGCGAAAGACATCGCTCGCTACTACGATGACCTGATTCAAGCAACGAATGATTACCATCGCTACGGCGAAGGCGAGCACGTTCTAAACGGTGAAACCGTTAAAGTCAGCCTGTACGAACTGAAGAAGAAATTGTACATCTGTCTGATGTCAGTGAACGCACTAGAAGCGATTCGCTTTTACGTTAGTTTCGCCTGTTCATTTGCTTTCGCAGAGCGTGAGCTGATGGAAGGTAACGCGAAAATCATCAAACTGATCGCTCGTGATGAAGCGCTTCACCTGAACGGTACTCAGCACATGATTAACCTGCTGCGTAACGGTCAGGATGATTTCACTTTCATGCAAATCGCAGAAGAAGCAAAACAAGAGTGTTTTGAACTCTTCAAAGAAGCAGCAGAGCAAGAGAAAGAGTGGGCAGAATACCTGTTTAAAGATGGTTCAATGATCGGTCTGAACAAAGACATTCTGAGCCAGTATGTTGAGTACATCACCAACATTCGTATGAATGCGGTAGGCCTACCAGCAGCGTACCCGGAAGCGACAAGTAACCCAATTCCATGGATTAATGCTTGGTTGTCTTCAGATAACGTTCAGGTTGCCCCTCAAGAAGCAGAGATTTCATCTTACTTAGTAGGTCAGATTGACAACGAAGTAAATGCAGACGACTTTGAAGGATTTGAGCTGTAATGCCAACAATCAAAATCAACAAACTTATCAGCATTGAATCTAATCCCTCCAACACTATTTTGGAGACCATGGAACAAGCTGGCTTGTTACCGGAGTATAACTGCCGTGACGGTCACTGCGGTGCATGTCGCTGTACTTTAGAGTCTGGTGAAGTTGAGTATGTTGGTTTTGCTATGGCTTACACTCAAGGCGAAGAAATCTTGCCTTGTATCTGTAAAGCAAAATCCAATGTTTCACTCAGTGGCGTTAACTACGCGATGAAAGAAAAACAGCGCGCCTAACGTCATTAGAAAACATCGAATGTAAACAAGCCAAGGTAAATCACCTTGGCTTTTGTTTATCTAAAAGCTGAGTAGAAGCTCAATCTAAATGGCACTGGCTGGAAGGTGCATCTCTTTTACTTTCTCTAAAAATGCATACTGCCCAAACATGGGCTTAGCTTCTAAGTAACGGCGCAACAGGTCCAGTGCTGCGGTGCTAATGACTTTAACTTCGTCATCGCGCGAATATTTTCTCGACAACTTATAGATAACGCCCCACTCGCCTACTGCTGTCGATAGCGCAACAGAAAACACCCCATCATCGATTTTTCCCGTGACCAACGCTAAATCAGTTTGACACTTTTCACGAGTGACGCCCGCCAGTGCAAATGTGGCAGCCAGCGGGTCACCTTCGTCTTTGATACCTTGATTGCTACCCGATAAAACCCAACTGTGGCCAAGCCGCTTTTCGGCGTTTTCATCACTATTTAGCCAATAACTCAAATACCCTGCGCTGCTATTTTCAGAGACTGACAGCGTTAACGATTTGTCCACCAGCAACTGACCGACATGTTCCATCATAGGCATATCGATACTGACCGTATTAGCTTCAAGGTGTTGATTAATGAGCTGCATTAGCTTTAAACGCCGATCTAACTGATCGTTAGGCCCAAACAGTTTCACTTCAATGAAAGGTAAGTAGGAACGATAACCAAGCTCATACCCCTCTGGTAACTTGATCGGGTCCAACTTGTCTGAGATGCCCGACTCTGAAAGACCAAAGGTATAAATACGGCTACACGATGCCCCTTTCACATCAGGGAAAGTACGTTTCAGATCAGGGAGAATCTGCGTCTCAGCCATCAGTTTAAATTCACTGGGTACGCCAGGCGTAAAATAGAAAATGGCATCGTTGATCAACATTTTAAAGCCACACGCAGTACCAATTGGGTTATCGAGTATTTGAGCAGTTTCAGGTAGCATGGCTTGTTTAAGGTTACTGTCAGGCATCGTTCTGCCCCGTCGAGCATACATGCTCTCTAGCTGTTCCAGCCACTCCTTAAACAACACCAACTTGCACTCCGCCGCTTTCGCTGCTGCCGCTGCACTCATGTCGTCAGTGGTTGGGCCTAAGCCACCATTGACGATAACCACATCATTATTGAAGCTCAGCATTAGAAACTCTTCGATCAAGCTTGATTGCTTATCTCCGACTGTAGAGCGTTTAGTTAAACCAAACCCTTGCTGATAAAACAAACTAGACATCCAAGCCGCATTTGTATCAACGATATCACCATGAAGGACTTCTTCACCGGTACTCAGCATTGCTATTTTCACAACTGACTCCTCACTATGAGTACCTTTCCGTTCTTGTATGCTGTACCCATATCATGTTCTATTTATTGAATTAGTTTTGATTGTACTGGTGTTAACTATACACAAATTCGCTTGAATTGCATGGTTCACCGACAGTAACCAGAACAAAGCTTACAATACAGCAGCAATAAAAATTGAAACAGTGTACGTATTGCCAATCGGAACGGCTATAGATGATATCCAACCGGGTCAAATACAAGCCCGAGCAATGAAATCATTTTGATATAAATTAAGCTGAAGTATTTCAATGGTTTTTCTTTTAATAGATAATTTGAGTTAGCTCATCAAACCAATTACTCGGAGACCTTTGTGTCAAAATTATCCATATTCAAGAAGACGCTAGCAGGACTCGGCTTTGTAACAACAAGCGTTGCAAACGCAAGCCAATACGATATGGCCAGACATTCTGAGTTTTCATACGCGCCTGATTGCCTTTCTGGTTACTGCACCGTGACCAATTTTTATACTTTTGAAAATCAGAACCGTAGCCTCGCTTTTGAACAAAATAGCGATGACGCGTTAAACCTTGATGCAGGTCTTCAACCTAAACACCTTATTGTCCCTCAAGATAAAGATTGGGATTACCTGATGGGTCAAACGTATACCATTCTGGGCTTGAGCGTGGCGACCGTCGGTTTGATGACTTTCCTTCCTGAAAGCATCACCAAGTGGGATGAAGAAGACCGAGATATGAGTAAGCTGGGCCAAAAGTGGAAAGATAATGTCTCTGATGGGCCGGTTTGGGACCGGGATGAACATGTTCTCAACTATATTATGCATCCCTATTTTGGCGGTGTTTACTATACCGCGGCTCGCCATTCTGGCTATAACGAATTTGAGTCATTCTTGTACTCCGCGACGATGTCCGCATTCTTCTGGGAGTATGGTGTCGAAGCCTTCGCTGAAGTTCCTTCATGGCAGGACCTTTTCATTACGCCATTTTTTGGCGCCGTTGTTGGCGAGATGATGGTCACGGCAGAACAAGGCATACTCACGAATGGTGGCGAAGTATTAGGCTCTGAGACCGTAGGCGATATATCACTTTTCTTCCTGAACCCTGTCGGCCATGTCCACTACTGGGTCACCGACGCATGGGGTGGTAGTGCAGAACTTCAGTTTAGCTCCTCCCCTTGGTTCGGTAATCAGGATGTGGCAAATTTTGCTATGAACGCTGGTGCCAGTTACGACAGCCAGTTCTATGGTGTCGAATTAGAAGTGACTTTCTAAGATCACGTTAGCGAAAATAACCACTATTAACGTAACTAGCAGCCACAAGGCTGCTTTTTTGTGGTTCAAACACAGTTTTAACTATTCGCCAGCAGAATTAGCCTAAAAAATTGACCTTCATCAAACATATACCCCACCTAACATCTACACTAAATAAAAGGATTTATTCCAATAACTTAAGCGCTACGTTGGCCCGTGCCGCGTCCAAACCTTTTTCCAGGAGGGGACCATATGAACACTGTGTTTATCGTTAATTTTGCTGGTCAAGCTTCACCTGCGACCATCAAGGAACTTGCTGCCATCACTCATGAAAATGGCGGTAAATGGTTAATCAGTAAAGTTAACTTTATTGAAGACCAAGTGGCGGGGGTGATTAAAATTGAATTACCAAAAGATAAAGCCGATATCGTTAAAGATGCTTTCTCAGCCTGTCAGACTCTAGTGGTTAAGTTCGTCGATTCAGAACCTCACTCTCATAGTTCAGATACCATCTTCCAGCTCAGACTCGATGCTAACGACAGAGCGGGTATCGTCAATGAGATAACCCACGTACTTGATGATCAAGGTATTTCGATTTTGGATATGGATTGCCAACGCGTCTTTATCGCTGGTGGCGGTGGTGTGAGCTCAAGTCTGTTTAGTGCAAAAATCGCAATTAAGCTGCCAAGTGAAATGGAGATTGAAGATGTTGCGAATGAGCTAGAAGCACTAAGTGAAGACACTCGCGTGATTATTGAAGACTAATACTCTACAGAGAATGTACAAAAAGAGCAGCTTCACAGCTGCTCTTTGTCGTTGATATGGTTAAGAAAGCGAGTAGCGCTTATTTCACTGACCACTGTGAAAGCGAACGTTTAAAATCTGAATAATCAAACTCGTTAAGCTTTTGAATCTCGCCGTTTGAACGCTCACAGTAAACTGAAGGCATACGCAAACCGTTAAACCAGTTTAGTTTCACCATGGTGTAACCAGCACTATCTAAAATGTGTAGACGTTGGCCAATTTCTAGCGGCTGTTCAAAATTCGCCACGCAGAACTGGTCACCCGCTAGACAGGAACATGAGCCGATTACATATTCGTGCTCACCATTCTCTGACGCTTCTAGAATCGATGCTGGCTCGTTGTAAATCAGCGTATCTAAACGGTGTGCTTCTGTTGCAGAGTCAACAATCGCCGTTTTCTTAACGTTCTCTACGATATCAACCACAGTCACAACCAGATCCGTTGTCTTAGTAATGATCGCTTCACCAGGCTCTAAGTACATTTGTACGCCATGTTTCTCAGAGAATGCTTTCAGCGCAAGACCAAGCTTTTCAATATCGTAACCTGGCCACGTAAAGAACACACCGCCGCCCATACTTACCCAGTCTAGCTTGTTTAAGTACTCACCAAACTGTTCTGAGATTGAGTCCAACAGGCTGATAAACGCATCGACGTCTTTGTTCTCACAGTTCATGTGGAACATCACGCCATCAATACCGTCAAAGACTTCTGATTTGATGTGATCCGCTTGTACACCAAGGCGAGAGAATTGACGTGCAGGGTTCGCTAAGTCTTGACCTGCATAGCTCACACCTGGGTTCAAACGCAGACCAATTGACGCTTTACCTTCAACGATATGACGGTAAGCAGCAAGCTGAGATTGCGAGTTAAAGATCATCTTGTCACAGATGTCAGCAACCTCACGTACGTCGTCTTCACTGTAACCCACACTGTAAGCGTGCGTTTCACCGCCAAACGTTTCATGACCAAGCTTCACTTCAAACGGGCCAGAACTTGTTGTTCCGTCTAAGTAAGGTTTGATGATGTCGAAAACACCCCAAGTTGAGAAACACTTCAGTGCAAGAACCAGCTTCACACCTGAGATTTCTTTCAGCTGTTTTGCTTTCTCTAGGTTTTCTACCAGCTTGTCTTCATTGATCATGAAGTACGGGGTTTTTAGTTCGTTGTGTTGCATTGTAATACCTTGAGTCCCCTCGCCTAAACGAAGGCACTATAAAATCGAACAAAGCCGACGCAATCGCATCGGCTTAGATTTAAGTTAATTCCAGGTTTGTTACGAGCTTAAATATTACTTTTTAAGTTCGTGGATAACTGGAAGTCCCTGACCTGCTTCAAGCTCTTGAACATGCCAATCCAGACCGATAGAAGGCATGGTTTCCAGGAACGGATCTGGGTTTAGCTGTTCCATATTGAACACACCTTTATCCGCCCACTCGCCACGGAAGAATTGCAGTGCCGCAGTGATCGCTGGTACACCTGTGGTGTAAGAGATCGCCTGGTGTTCTACATCTTCGTATGCCACTTCGTGGTCAGCATTGTTGTAGATGAAGACACTGCGCTCTTTACCGTCTTTCTTACCTTGTACCCAAGTACCGATACACGTTAGACCGGTGTAGCCTGGTGCAAGAGAAGTTGGATCTGGTAGTAGCGCTTTCAATACGTGCAGAGGCTGTACTACTGTACCATCGTGCAGCGTTAGTGGGTCTGGGCTCAACAGGCCGATATCACGCATTACATTGAAGTAGTTCAGGTAACGGTCACCGAAACCCATCCAGAATTCAATGCGTTTTGCAGGGATGAATTCCTTCATTGAACGAACTTCATCGTGCGCCATTGAGTACACTTTGTGTGAGCCACAGTTAGGGAATTCAAACTCAAGCATACGTGAGTGACAAGGTACTTGTTTCCACTCGCCATTTTCCCAGTAGAAAGAGTCGCCTTGGATCTCTAGCATATTGGTTTCTGGGTCGAAGTTGGTTGCGAACTTCTTACCGTGGTCACCCGCGTTTACATCCATAACGTCGATAGTATCGATTTCATCGAACAAGTGCTTAACTGCGTACGCTGCAAATACCGATACTACGCCTGGATCGAAACCAGCACCTAGGATACCTGTGATGCCCGCTTCTTCGAACTTCTCACGGTAACCCCACTGCCAATCATAAGCCTGAGGTACTTGCTGTCCTTCAGAACACAGGTCAACAGCTACTGATGTATCCAGGTATGACACTTTTGCTTGATAACATGCTTCCATGATTGGCATGTTTACCCACGGAGGACCAGCGTTGATCACAAGATCAGGCTTCACTTCTTTAATCAGAGCAACAAGAGAATCTACGTCGTCAGCATTAACTGCTCTAGCTTCTAATTTCTTAGTTGAATCTTTCAGATTGTTTTTCTTCTGAATCGATTCGATGATTTTCTCACACTTACCTACGGTACGTGATGCGATTGTGATATCACCCAGAACGTCGTTGTTTTGTGCTGCTTTGTGTGCAACTACCCAGCCAACGCCGCCTGCACCAATCTGTAGAATTGCCATAGTTTTCCGTTACCTTTGTTAAACTAGCTCAACGGCTAGCATATGGATTTTTGAGAGCAAAGATTCAAAGTCCGCCGTCGTTAGACACGGGTTCAAAATCGTAAATTTAAGTGCGGTTTTACCGTCAACAATGGTTTCACCCAGTACTGCGGTTCCGCGAGTCAGCGCCTCTAAACGCAACGCTTTATTTAGTTCATCAAGATCTGCGGATTCATGTTTCGCGCGGAACAGAACGGTAGACAGTGATGGTTCCGCCAACAACTCAAAGTTGTCGTTATCGCGGATCATATCTGCTACTTCCAGCGTCTGATCAAGCAGATGGTCGTACATGTCGCCTAGCGCTTTTGGCCCTACGCTTTGCATCGTCATAAACACTTTTAATGCATCAAAGCGTTTCGTTGTGGCGATAGACTTATCCACCAAGTTTGGTAGCTCGTCGTGCTCACGATTCAAGTAATCTGCATGATGAAGCAGGAACTTGAAGTTTGACTTGTCATTAACAAGAAGCGCACCACAACTGATTGTTTGGTAGAACAACTTGTGGAAGTCAACGCTGATAGACTGCGCACGCTCAACACCTTTTAGGCGAGCTTTTTGGCTGCTAAGAATCAAAGCACCACCGTATGCACCGTCGACATGCATCCACAGTTCATGTTTTTCAGCCATGTCTGCAATGAAGTCTAGATCATCAATCGCGCCGTGATCGGTTGTACCAGCGGTACCAACGATCGAAAATGGGATTAAACCTTCCGCTTTCGCTTGTGTAAGCACGTCATCCAGCTTGGTTACATCCATTGTGCCGTCCGGGTTAGCATCGACAGTCATGACCGATTTTTCACCCAGTCCCATCCAAGATGCAGACTTTTGAACCGTGAAGTGTGATTTCTTCGAACACACAATACGCAGTTTATCAGCATACTCAGGAAGACCTAACTTCTGAATAGAGTGACCGCTCAATTTGTCTGCGATCCAGTCTCGTGCCAGCATCAAGCCCATTTGGTTACTTTGCGTACCGCCACTGGTGAAGATACCGTCAGCTTGCTCACTCAACTCGTACTTGTCGCACAGCCAGTTCACCACTTTTTGTTCAACGTAAGTGGCCGATGAAGCCTGATCCCAAGAGTCCATTGATTGGTTCAGAGCCGCGATCATAGATTCAGCCGCAATCGCAGGCATCAACGGTGGTGTGTGCAAGTGCGCAATACAGTCAGGGTGCTGTGTGAAGATCGCATTCTTCGCAACAAGCTCGGCAGCATCATCAATCACTGACTTCAGTGGCGCATTTTTATGGTCGAGATCAACAGCATGAATTGCTTCTTCAAGCGCTTTAGGATCCATACCTGAATATGGCGCACTCACCTGTTCAAATACAGACTTCATCGCAGCCGTTGTGTGGTTCATCACTGATGCGAACTCAGCACTGCCTAATTCACCTGTGTGAATGAAGTGCTTTTTCCACTCTTGTTGCGGTGTGACTTCAATATGTTGACCACCCGCAGCCAAAATCGCATCTTCAAAAACGCGCAACGCAAAGTCGATCTGTTCGAACGAAATAATCAGTGGCGGCAGGAAGCGAATCACTGCCCCTTCACGGCCACCCTTCTCAACCATCAAACCACGCTCAAGCGCAGCGCGTTGAATCCCAAGCGTCAACTCACCGTCAGCTAAAGGCTCACCGAACTTGTTCAACTTGCCATTCGGGTTCTTGATTTCAACGCCTAGCATTAAGCCTTTGCCGCGGACTTCCGCAATGCAATTGACTCGTTTTTGAATGCCTTCCAAACCAAAACGAAGGTACTGGCCAGCAATGTTTGCGTGCTCAACAAGGTTGTCACGTTGGATAATTTCTAGCGCTTTAGCACCACTTACCATCGCGAGCTGGTTACCACGGAACGTACCCGTGTGCTCACCCGGCTTCCATGTATCGTGCTGCTTGTTGATCACGAGCAGCGACATCGGCATACCACCACCGATCGCTTTCGACAAACACAACACGTCCGGAACAATACCCGCTTCTTCGAAAGCAAAGTTGTAGCCAGTTTTACCAACACCACATTGAATTTCGTCGAAGATCAACAGAATACCGTGCTCATCACAGATACGGCGTAATTCACGCAGCCAGAATGCAGGCGCTGGCATTACACCACCTTCACCTTGAACAGGTTCAACGATGATCGCGGCTGGCTTCATGATGCCTGACTCGTCATCGTTTAATAGACGTTCGATGTAACGAATACTCGCTTTGGCACCCTCATCACCACCAAGTCCAAACGGACAGCGGATGTTGTATGGGAAAGGCATAAAATGCACATCTGACATCAGGCCTGTACGACGAGCCTTAGTACCTAAGTTACCCATCATGCCCATCGTACCATTCGTCATACCATGGTAAGCGCCACGGAATGCGAACATGGTGTTACGACCAGTCGTCTGTTTTGCCAGTTTAATCGCCGCTTCTACCGCGTCGGCACCAGAAGGTCCACAGAACTGAATCACACAGTTGTCACTCAACTCCTGTGGAAGGAAAGACTTCACAGACTGAATAAAATTCGTTTTCGCCGAGGTAGCAATATCAAGCGTCTGGTAAGGCAAACCAGAATCTAACTGATCTTTTAACGCTTGATTGATTTCTGGATGGTTGTAACCCAATGCCAACGTACCTGCCCCCGCAAGGCAATCCAAAAAGATTTGGCCTCGGGTATCTTCTACTAAACAGCCATACGCCTGTTTAATAGCAATCGGCAAGCGACGAGGGTAAGAACGCACCTCAGATTCGTGTGCAGCCTGGTCAAGCAATACTTGATCTGGCGTTAAGTCGTATGTTCCCTCAACAACTGGAACCTGTGATGAAAAAATGTTTGCGATATTGTTATCGACTTCAAAGGCGGTAGTCATACTAGGTAATCCCTTGAATTATATTAATCTTCATCCTGTATTAATTATCATTGGAAAAAAGTTACAGGAGAAATGAGTAAACCTCCGCATTTGTCATGGGCTTAGATGACAAACACAGATAATCCTGTCACGACATTCGTGACTTCTATATGCGCTGGGACTTAATCAAGGTTCCGTAATGCACCTGTTTTGTAAAACAGGACATTTCGGCAGTATGAAGCTGATTAGTGTATGTTTATTCAAAGGTTTCAATGTTGGGTTTCCCATTAATATGCTGCACTTACAGCATTAGTATCCCGTCTATCAACAAAAGGCTTTGCCGATACCTACCCTACGTAGTGTCACAATCAGCTTGAATGGTCACTACGCGTATCCCCCAGAGAACCAAAGGCGTAAATTACGCTCCGAGATTGCGCGCGAATTTATCACAAAATAAAATCTTCTGGCAATAATTTTTAATCATTGATTTATTGACCTCAAACGCAATTATATTTTTTTAATAGCCACAAAACTTGTAACTATCTTCTATATAAGGTAGCAGGTCTAAATGAAAAACACGCAACAAGCTGAAAATGCGGACAAAATAACCTTACTGAAAGCTCATCCTATAGAGCGATAGAACTGGATTCAGATGCGCATCTATGTAAGCAGAGAAGTTCTGTTGGAAAGTGCCAGATTTGTGTAGAGTATAAACAGGTTACGTTGACCCACGATAGAAATGAAAAAAGCCCAGCATAAATATGCTGGGCTTTAGAATTTTGGAGCGACACACGAGGTTCGAACTCGTGACCTCAACCTTGGCAAGGTTGCGCTCTACCAACTGAGCTAGTGTCGC